>NZ_JAMXLY010000040.1 GCF_024054555.1 Segatella cerevisiae
ACGACCTGGGCGAATTCAACTCTTGCCATAATTGCCTCCTTGGGGTTATTAATTCTCCACAAAGATAGCTATAACAATATATTTTCATTCGCTTTGACGATTCTTTTTAATCATGGATGTTTCATATTGCCAAAAGTGTTATTCCGTTTAAGTATTTCATTGGTAAAATTACTGAAAAATAAGGAAAGAATTTGTTTTTCCTCTTACTTTTTTGTTTTCTACTGCATATTTGGGGTTATTTGAGCGTATGACACTTATGTTGTATCGCCTTTGCATATAAGGAAAAGGAGAGTGCCTCCTTTGATGCTTGAGCGAATATGCGAGTTTCGAAACGTAGATGCGTTGTCTTGAAGCTGTAGAGGAAGAATTAAAACTGTACATTGAGATAATCGGACGACATGAATATTCGGTTTGGCCCGAAAAATAGTTATCAAACCATATCAGGAGGATTGGGAACACTCTATTTCTGAGAAAGTTGAGAAAGGATTGGAACTTTTAGATCATTGTTGATTAAAATGTCAAAAGGAGAGGGCGATGCTTAGGGTTCCTTACATAAACGAAGGAAAGTCGTAAAATTTGATGTCCTGTGTTTACGGGGTGCAACGGAAAGGATCTTTTATTTTATTTGACATAATCCCTAGGTCGGGTCAATGTGATTTTAGCCCTATAGCTGTACGTTGCGTTCTTCTCCGCTTTTGCCCATATTGGGAAAATAGAGTAGGATAATTTCTCAAATTTTAATTCGACATGTTTAGAAGTGAAAAATATTTTGTAATTTTGTATGGAACTAATAATCTAATACCAAGTATCATACCATACTCGAAATGATCCTTTTAGGCACTTAGGTCGTAGAAGAAAGGTGAAAAGATGTAGCGTATGATCATTAGGAGTTGATCTAATAACAAATTTTGATATGAATGATCTGTTTTTTCGTTTCTTGAGATTTTCCATGAATACTTCTTCATTGCCGGAGGATGATTTCCAGAATATCAATTGGCAGGAATTGTTTTCTTTTGCAGAAAAGCAGGCTTTGATAGGGGTGTTGTTTGAAGGGATCAGTCGTCTCCCCAAAAGTTGGGCTCCCCCTGAAGCAATCTTTCTGCATTGGTTGGCCCTTTATGAGCAGATCAGGAAAAGAAATGGTATTCTAAATGCAGAAGCAGTCCGGATCTGCAAGATGTTTCTCCTTAAAGGATGGTCGGGTTGTATTTTAAAGGGGCAGGGGAATGCTTTGCTATACCCTGATGTTTATTCACGGATGCCTGGAGATATTGATGTTTGGTTGTGGCCTCTGTCTGCAGGCAAAGGAAAATCCGGACTGAAATCGTGGATGAGTTTGAGCAGGCGGAGAGAACTGATTCTCAAAACTGTTCGTCATTGGACGAAAGATACTCAGTTATGCTATCATCATATCGGATTTGACTCGCCAAAGGGTATTCGTATAGAAGCGCATTTTACCCCAGGAGTAATGAATGACTTCCTGTATAACTGCAGACTCCAAAAATGGTTTGAACGGAATAGGACCGAGCAATTTTCGCATCTTGTCGACCTGCCTGGAGGAGTAGGAAAAATAGCTGTTCCAACAGCCGATTTCAATAGTATCTATCAATTGGCACATATCTGTCATCATTTCTTTAATGAAGGAATAGGATTGAGACAACTGATGGACTATTATTATGTGCTGCTTGACGGGGATCTGAAATTGGATAAAGCTGAATATGCCGAACAACTCCGATATTTGGGTTTGTATCATTTTGCAGGTGCTGTCATGTATGTCTTAAAAGAGGTATTCGGTTTACCAGGAAGTCAGATGCCTATTCCTGAAGACCGTAAACGTGGACGTATAGTTTTGAATGAGATCCTTTATGGGGGCAATTTCGGGAAATTCTTCACGAAGTATGACCACTTTACGCATCGGAATAAATTCAGAAAGTACTTCCTGAAAACATATCGGAATCTCCATTTCCTGCCCTATTTTCCTGCGGAATCACTTTCCGAACCCCTGTTTCGAACTTGGCAGTTTTTCTGGAGGCAGTGGAAACAAAGGTGTCAGAATTGATAGTACCTTGAGAATATAGAATTTGTAAGGGAAATGATCTGATATTTTTTATCATGGCAAATGGTCTGATAAGACCTCCCTTCTCCCTATTCTTTTACTCATAGGAGTGACAATCGTTGCAAAGAGAAGAGTACTGTGGTGTTATTCTGTTCCGTTGATTTTCCATTGGCGAGATTCTGCAGAATGAAAGTGTCTGAGGCAGAATGATGGAACAAATTAAATAAATGTTTAGAAAGTTATAAAATAGGTCATGAAAGTTTGCGATTTCAATTTTTTTAGTATCTTTGTCGTCAGTATTTAAGGTATGAATTTCAGGATGTTCCCTATAGAGTATTTCCGAATAGATGGCATTAGAAAAATGCATGAAAGCTCTGCAGAAAAGGAATGCCTGTTTGTTGAATTTAAATAAATAGAATTATGAAAAGATCATTATTTGTTTTAGGATTTTGCCTGTTAGGTCTGTTTGCTTCCGCTCAACCTGTAGAGACCGCACAGAAAGAAGTGAAAAATCCAAAAGAGTATTATGCCGGCCATAAGAAGGGCAACAAAAAAGCAAAGGCAACAAAGTGTGTCAAAGGTTGCAAGGGCGGTAAAGCCTGCACTTGTAAAAAGGCTACCGGTAAAGCTTGCAACTGCAAGTAAATTGCTCCCTTTAATGGGACATCGGTAATATGAAATTTGCCGGTACTCCTGTCGTTTTTTGATCAGATAGAAACAAGAACGGCAAGGAAGATCGGTGACCGTAAAGCGAAGGCTAAGTGTGAAGATGTTTTGGATTACCAGAATATCTTCCTGCTTAGCTTTTTTTGCGTCCGGTGACAACCAAAATATCCCCAATAAAAATGCCATACGCTTTTGGAGGCGCATGGCATTTCGTATGGATAATAAAACTATGCTAGCTGATCAAGCCCCATGGAAAAGATAAGTCTTTTGGGTATCTGCAGCCAGCCGAGTGAAGAGTTCTTCAGTCAGGCTTTCTGCTACTTCGAGCGCTTTATTGAGCACACAGTCAGAGAAGTCCTGGAGCAAGTCCAGAGCTTTCATCGGCTCATGCTTGTAAAGTTTCAGATATTCGGCTTCCATTTCTTTCTGGCGCTGATCAGTTTCAGCCTCGAACTTGGCATAGGTCTCTTTGATCAGAGGAGCATATTCATTGTAATTGACCATTCCCAAAGTCATCACTTTGCGGAAGATCCAATATGCAGAATCGTTGCTCGAATGTCCGTCACCTATTTGATAGGCTTTAGGAAATGAGCGTACACCCTGATAGAGGGGGAGGAATACGCCGAGGTCAGCCATTCCTTCAGCAACATAGTTGACGCAGCCAATAGCAGAGGGGAGTTCCGGACGAACCTGAAGCAGATGAGTCTGTGTCGTACGGAAGATAGATACCGGACGATAGACTTCCTTCGGATTGCTGTGCAGATAAGGATCGTGGTCTGTATTGTCATAATGGAAGCGGAAAGCGCGACGCAGGTCTGCAATGCCGATTTTATGATCAGCCTTAGCAAATACGGGGAAAGTGTTTTTGGTCACGTCATTCTTGATCGAAGGACTGAACATCTTCTGGAGTCCCCATACACGAGGATAGTTGTAAGTGGTGTCTTGCTCTTCATCACGGGAATAGGCTTCATGGAAATCGAAGTCTCCCTTGGACGGATCATAGAGTTTGTTCTTGGCAGCGAAATCTACCAGGTCAGGTGCAGCCAGATAGTTGGCTTTGTCCTTCGGGTCATAATTTCTGAAACGGCTCTGGTTACCTGTTACAAAATATTTGTCAGCAGGTATCCGGCAAGCCAACCAGCGATGACCACAGGCATTCTCGAGATACCATATTTCCTTGTCATCAATGAAACTGATGCCGAAGCCTTCAGCTGAGCCATATTTCTCGATCATGGCACCCAAGCGTTCTGCACCTTCACGGGCTGTGTGTATGTAAGGCAGGATGACATTGAAGATGGAGTTTTCTGCGAGTCCGTTTTCGATGTATGGGTCAAAAGCCAATGCCTTGTCACTGCTGAAAATGGTCTCTGTAGAACTCATACCGATACCGACAGAGTTGAAACCGGCACTTCCCCATTCTCCGTGGAGGTGATAAGGAGACAGAGCTTTATAACCTAAAGCCTTCTTTGGGAGTTCGCAATGGAAAGGACTGTCTTTGGCAACAAACTCTTTAGGACCGCAATTTGTGTCCTCGAAAACTTCAAAGTTTTTGGCATACATGGCATCCCAGTCCTCAGAACGGGCAGCAATGCGTGAGCCGTCACTTGTCATTTTTTCTCCTACAATAATCGTTGTACATTCTGACGGTAGCTTTACCGTTGATTTTTTATTCTTCATATCCTTAATTTTGTTGTGATAATACCACTATTGATGCAAATCCCAGAAGGAAGGTCATTCTCTGGATTTGCGGCTTCTGGAAGACGTTTGTCTGAAAGTTACAGATTATTCCTAATGTCATTCCAAGTTATGACAAAGGTAAGCATAAATTCTGAAAGAACATGCTTTTTACTGCTATTTTTTATATAGTTATCTTTTCAACTTTCTCTAATTTCAGTTGTAAAGAGATTCTTTTGTTCAAAAAAACAGGTTTTTCATAAATAAAAGGCAATTGGAGAGGAATAAGATGACAAAATATAAAGGAGGCCGTTACCCGATCATTCTTTGAAAGAGAATTAGTCTATAGAATATGCCGGTACAATTTGAGAAGTGGGGAGTTTGCTCCATGAAAATACGTACACAACAGAAATATATTTTGAAATTTTGTTTGTCCTTAAACTTATTTTTACTAACTTTGCCAGAGTGAACTCCTTCCTTGTATAGATGTGTAGTTGCAGAACGCAGTGGAGGGAGTTTCGCGAGTCTTTTGCCTGATTAGGTGAAATGCCACTTGATTACCGTCTTTCAGAGAAATACCATGTGTGAATAATAAATATAAACCAATGTTATGAACGATCACAAGAAATCAGCAATTCTATTGTTTGCCCTCTTAACCTTCTTTTTAGGTATCAAGGCGCAGAGTCCTGAATTTTTTACACCTTACCGTACTACGCACCTGCGCCTTCCATCTGTACCTATAGTCGTCAATGACCCTTACTTTTCTATTTGGTCACCCTATGATCATCTGACTGATGGGGCTACTGCTCATTGGACGAGTGCACCCAAGCCTCTTGAAGGAATGTTGAGGGTGGACGGAACTGTTTACCGCTTTATGGGAGCCAAAAGCCCTGACGTCCAGACCGCAGTACAGAAATCGGTCAGTGTACTCGCCACGAATACCTATTATTCGTTTGAATGTGGTCCTGTAGAACTGCATCTCGTCTTTACAGCACCGATGCTCATCCATGACTTGGATCTGATCTCGACACCGGTCAATTATATCTCCTATCAGGTCAGTTCGACAGACAAGAAGAGCCATCAAGTCCAACTCTACTTGTCCGCCAGCCCTGAGATTGCCCAAAACAGTACCGATCAGCCCACCCGTTCAAAAAAATTGGACAAGGATGGTATGGAAGTATTGCAGAGCGGGACCATTGACCAACCTATTTTGGCGAAAAAAGGAGACGGGATATGCATTGACTGGGGATATGTCTATCTTCCTGCCGTCAACGGCAAGGTCAGTCTAGGCACTTCAGAAGAAATTAAAAAAGGTTTTATAGCAAACGGGAGTTTGCCTGCAGGAGAGAAGCAGATAGACTCTTATAAGGCTTCTTCCACACCAGTTCTGGCTTATGTCCATGATTTCGGGCAAGTCACCACACCTCGTTCCAGTTTCGCCATGCTGGGCTATGACGAAGTTGAGGACATAGAATACATGTATCATCGCTATAAAGGTTATTGGGCAAGGAACGGCAAGACGATCTTCGCCGCCTTTAAGGATTTGGAGAACCGCTATGCCACGATTATGTCAGAGTGCCGGCAGTTGGACAAGACCATTTATGATGATGGTTTGAAGTCAGGTAACGTGCAGTATGCGGAAATCCTTTCCGGTTCTTACCGTCACGTGATGGCAGCTCATAAATTGTTTGAGGATAAAGACGGACATCTGCTCTTCTTCTCGAAAGAGAACAATTCCAACGGATGTGTGAATACGGTAGACCTGACTTATCCTGAAGCCCCTCTGTTCCTTTGCTATAATCCGCTTTTGGAAAAAGCGATGATGACCAGTATCTTCGAATACAGTCGCAGCGGGCGCTATACCAAGCCTTTTGCCGCACATGACCAGGGCACCTATCCTATTGCAAATGGTCAGGTCTATGGCGGTGACATGCCTGTAGAGGAGTCCGGTAACATGCTGATCCTCTCTTCCATGTTGTCTGAGTTGGACGGTAATATCAAGTATGTCGAACCCTATTGGGATATATTGACGACATGGGCAAATTATTTGGTAGAGAACGGTAAGGATCCCGAGAACCAACTTTGTACGGATGATTTTGCCGGTCACTGGGCCCACAACTGCAATTTGTCTGTGAAGGCTATCATGGGCATAGAAGGTTATGCCAGAATGGCTGCTCTGAAAGGTGATCAGGCCACTGCTGAAAAGTATGGAAAGATTGCCAAAGATATGGCTTTGTGGTGGTCTGAGAAGGCTAGGGAAGGAGATCATTACCGCTTGGCTTTTGACCGTCCTGACACATGGAGTCAAAAATACAATATGGTATGGGATAAACTCTGGGCAACGCACGTGTTCCCTAAGGGCACGATGGAACGGGAGATCTCCTATTATCTGAAGAAACAGAATAAATATGGACTGCCTCTGGATTGCCGGAAGACCTATACGAAGAGCGACTGGATCATGTGGACAGCAGCCATGAGTCCCAACAAAAAGACTTTCCTGAAATTCGTTTCTCCGATATACACCTATATCAACGAGACTACCTCACGTGTGCCGATCAGCGACTGGCATGAGACGATTACCGGTAAAATGGTAGCTTTCAAGGCCCGTTCTGTCATCGGTGGCTATTGGATGAAAGTCTTGGAAGACAAGTTGGCTGTCGACGGGACGTCAAGCAAACGTGTTCATTAAAATGATAATGTATGAGAGAACTTCAGAGCAGCCTTGATTTTTAGGGTTGCTCTGATCCTTTTTTCAGGACATCATTCCAAATGAATGAGTTTTTCTGCAACTGTTTTGGACTTAAAACGAGTCTGATGAGAGAAATTAGAGTATTCCTCGATTGAACAGTATTTTCTCTTTTGGAATCTTAAACTTTTACCTATTGCCTTTTCTTATGATTGCTGTGAAGTCAGCCCGCCGTTTCGAATCAGATGAAGTTTGAAAGAGGCGTATCAAATCTTGATTTGGATCAGTTCCATTTTAACATATTTTGTCCATTAAGGCTTGTTACGGTAAAGTAATTTTAGTATTTTTGCGAAATACTTGATAATGTAGTTTGAAAAATGAGTTTGAATATAGACAGAAACGGTAAAAAGAGAGTAGTGATAGTAGGCGGTGGCTTCGGGGGATTGAAATTGGCAAATAAGCTGCGTCATTCAGGTATGCAAATCATCTTGATTGACAAGAACGATTACCATCAGTTTCAACCGCTTATCTATCAAGTAGCATCGGCTGGAATGGAACCAAGTTCCATTTCATTCCCGTTCAGGAGAATTTTCAAGAATAATCATAATGTCTATTTCAGGATGGCTGAAGTACGTTGCATCTTCCCTGACAAGAAGATCATCCAGACTTCCATCGGAAAAGTTGATTATGATTATCTTGTTTTTGCTGCCGGTGCCACGACGAACTACTATGGTAACAAGCACATTGCTGAAGAGGCTATGCCTATGAAGAATGTGGCTGAGGCAATGGGACTTCAGAATGCCATTCTGGCTAATCTGGAGCGTTCCATTACATGCGCTACTGACAAAGAGCGGCAGGAACTGCTGAACTTTGTCATTGTCGGAGGCGGTGCTACGGGAGTAGAGATTGCAGGTGTCCTTTCGGAGATGAAGAAGAGCATTATTCCTCATGATTATCCGGAGATGGACGACAGCCTGATCAATATCTATCTGATCGAGGCATCTTCCAAGTTGCTTTCCGCAATGTCTCCTGCGGCTTCCCAAAAAGCTGAAGAGTTCTTGCGCCGTATGGGAGTCAACATCCTTCTGAACAAGAAAGTGATGGACTACAAAGACCATAAGGTCATACTTCAGGACGGCAGTGAGATTGCTACACGCACATTCATTTGGGTGAGTGGTATTGCCGGTGTTTCCATTACTAATATGGATCCTTCGATGATTGGTCATGGCGGCCGAATCAAAGTGGATCAGTTTAACCGGGTTCCCGGTATGGAAAATGTCTTCTCCATCGGTGACCAGTGTATCATGAGTGGCGATGAAGCCTTTCCTAAAGGCCATCCACAATTGGCACAGGTAGCCATCCAACAGGGAAAACTGTTGGCTAAGAATATCTGCCGGTTGGAGAAAGGCAAGGAACTGAAACCTTTCCATTACAAGAATCTTGGGTCTATGGCTACTGTGGGCCGTAATAAGGCTGTAGCAGATTTCAAGAAAATCAGAATCCAGGGTTTTGTCGCATGGCTTCTATGGTTGTTTGTTCACCTCCGTTCTATTCTCGGCGTCAGGAACAAGGTCGTCGTCCTGTTGAACTGGGTATGGAACTATTTCAACTACAACCAGTCGTTACGTATGATCTTCTATCCTAAGAAGGCTAAGGTAGAAAAGGAGCGTGAGGCTCGCGAGGCCGTGACACACTGGGGTGATGATTTGCTGAAAGAAGAAAAGAAAGAAGAGAGTAAGGAAAGTCCGACAACAGCAAAAGCTTGAACGAAGAAAGACCGTAGAGCGTGTCTTTTGCCGGTATTTAGAAAGGAAGAAAATGATAGACAACGAAGTGTTGAAAGCGATCAGGGAAAGAAGAAGCATCCGCCGTTTCAAACCTGACCAGATCAAGGATGAGGAATTGAAGACGGTCTTGGAAGCAGGTACTTGGGCACCCACAGGCATGGGGAAACAGGACCCTTGGATCGTTGCTTTGCAGGATAAAGAGCAGAAGAGCCGAGTGGCCGAGATCAATGCAGAAATAATGGGCGTCAAAAGCGATCCCTATTATAATGCTCCTACGATCGTATTCGTGTTTGCGCCGTCAGATTGCTACAACTATATCAAGGACGGGAGTCTGGTATTGGAGAACATGATGCTGGCCGCTCATTCCATAGGCCTGGCATCCTGCTGGATCAATCGTGAGGATGGCGTCTTCAAGACAGAGTACGGTAAGTCCTTACTGAAGAAATGGGGACTCACAGATGAGAATCTTGTCGGGATAGGAGCACTTTCTTTAGGTTATCCCGCAAGTCATCCTCATACCGTCAAGCCCCGCAAGGCGGACTATTACCGGATCATCAAGTGAAAGCACTTCTTCATTCCGGCATGGTGATTTTACAATAATAAGAGGACCATCGATGGATGTTTCCGGCTGATGGGTTAATAATAAGCATTGTACCTGGCAAAGAAAGTACAATGCTTTTTTGATGACATTGTCCGTGAGATTGAAGTATTCTGCGATTTTTTTTGTACTTTCGCAAGGTATAAATGCTTTAAGGATTATTCATGAAGTTATTCAAGAAACAGGACGAACACCCTTGGCGCGATTTTTTTGAATGGGCCGGCTTTATCAGTGTGACCGCAATTATAATTGTCTGGTTTATGCCTCGAAACGAGGGCAGACGGTTTAATTACGATATAGGTAAACCTTGGATGTACGGATCCTTTATAGCCAGATTTGATTTTCCTGTTTACAAAACCGATGAGATTGTCAAGAAAGAAAAGGATTCCCTGATGCGGAAATACCAACCTTATTATAGATACCACAAGGAAACGGAAACAGCGAATATATCCAGATTCTATCACGATTTCAAGAACGGCATTCCGGGGCTGCCAAAAGATTATGTGAACTTGATTGCCGGGCGACTTCACCAACTTTATCAGTCTGGCATCATCAGTACACCCGAATACAATACCATCGATAAGGATACGACCAGTAGGATCAGGGTCATCAATGGTAAAGTGGCACGCAGCACACAGGTAAATGGCATCTATTCCACCATAGCGGCATATGAACAAGTGTTCATGGATGAAAAACTGAATAAGGAGCGTGCCGTGCTACAGCACTGTAACATCAATGACTATATCGAACCCAACCTCATCTATGATAAGGTGAGAAGCCAGACTGAAAGGGCGGAACTCCTGGATGGCATTCCTTTAGCGAGTGGCATGGTGCTCAGTGGACAGAAGATCATTGACAGGGGAGAGATCATCGATGACTATGACTACCGTGTGCTGAACTCTTATGAGAAAGAGATGAAGAGGAGAAGTGCCACACGGGCTGAGTTGACCGCTACGACCGTCGGCCAGTTGATATTTGTGACGATCCTTCTGATACTCTTCACGTCCTATCTGATCTCCTACCGGAAATACTATTTTGAGAAAACGCGGAATATCATGATGCTGTACTCCCTGATCATTATCTTCCCGATACTGACCTCGTTGATGATAGAGCATAATGTGTTCAGTGTCTACATCATTCCCTTTGCCTTAGTCCCCATCTTCGTGCGGTCCTTTATGGACTCCAGGACCGCTTTTGTCACTCATGCGACGATGGTCCTGATTTGCGCGGCTGCTGTAAAATACCAGTATGAGTTTATCATCGTCCAACTCACGGCCGGCATTGTCGCCATCTATTCCCTTCGGGAACTCTCCAGTCGACTGCAGTTCATCAAAACGGCATTGTCTGTCACCATAGCCAGTGCAATAGTGTATTTCGCGATGGACTTATTGCAGAGCAATCATATTGTAAAAGCAGACCGGAGCATGTACACCTACTTCTTTGTCAACGGTGTATTCCTCCTGTTGGCGAATCCATTGATGTATCTGATAGAGAAGACTTTCGGATTCGTTTCTGACGTGACACTGGTCGAACTTTCCAATACTAACAAAGGGGTGCTGAGACGATTGAGCGAGGTTGCCCCCGGAACTTTTCAGCATACCATTACTGTCGGGAACCTGGCAGCAGAGATCGCTAACAAGATAGGCGCAGATAGTTTGCTGGTGCGCACCGGTGCCCTATACCACGACATCGGGAAGATGAACAACCCCGTGTTCTTCACAGAGAATCAGGCGGGCGTGAATCCCCATAATAAGATGTCTTGCAAAGAGAGCGCCAGGATTATCATCAGTCATGTTACCGGCGGCATCAAACTCGCTGATCAGATCGGTCTGCCTAATGAGTTGAAAGCCTTTATCGTCACGCATCATGGAAGGGGGCTCACGAAGTATTTTTATGTGAAATATAAGAATGAGCATCCTGATGAAGATGTCAATCCTGACGATTTTCGCTATCCCGGACCAAACCCGTCCACGCGCGAACAAGCCATATTGATGATGACAGATATGGTGGAAGCCGCATCCCGGTCCTTGCCGGAGCATACGGAAAAGAGTATCAGTGAATTGGTCAATAAATTGATTGACGGTCAGATAGCGGAGGGGTTCTTCAAGGAGTGCCCGATTACGTTCAGGGACATCGCTCAGGCAAAAGTGGTGTTGACTGAACGTCTGATGTCGATTTATCACACCCGTATCTCTTATCCTGAACTCAAAAAGCGTAACCCGTCTCATCCTGATTCTGACGCTGAGAAGTCTGTAGGCCAGAAGTCCGGAGTGGATCCGCAGCACTTAGGTCCTGTGAAGAGCAGTACTTAGCCTATGTCCCATGGATATTGAAAGGGAATCCTGATGTCAGTGATGCTTTGGCATAGCAGCAAAGACCGCCTTGCCTTAATAGGAGATGAGTAAAGCGTGAAATGGAGGAAAGAAAGACCTTTGACATAGTAAAATTAATATAGAAAACAACTATAATAGCGATGGCGCAATACGATTATTTGATAGTAGGCTCCGGTCTGTTTGGAGCCATGTTTGCCTATAAGGCAATGAAACGAGGGAAAACTTGTCTGGTCATAGACAAAAGACCGCAGGTAGGTGGCAATTTGTACTGTGAGAATGTTGAGGGTATTCCGGTGCATAAGTATGGAGCCCATATTTTCCATACTAACAGCAAGCGGGTTTGGGATTTCGTTAATTCGATCGTGGAATTCAACCGGTATACGAACTCGCCGGTGGCAAACTATAAAGGCAAACTGTATAATCTGCCTTTCAATATGAATACTTTCTACCAGATGTGGGGGGTGATTACGCCTGCTGAGGCTCAGGCAAAATTGGATTCTGAACGTGAGGAAGTGCGTCGTAAACTGGAGGCTGACGGGGCATCACAACCGAGGAATCTGGAGGAACAGGCTCAACTGCTCATTGGCAAAACCGTCTATGAACGTTTGATCAAGGGATATACGGAAAAGCAATGGGGCAGGAAATGTACGGAATTGCCTGCGTTCATCATCCGGAGATTGCCTGTCAGACTGGTCTTTGACAATAACTATTTCAATGACGGCTATCAGGGGATTCCCAAAGGCGGTTATAACCGATTGATCAATGGTCTCCTGGAAGGTGCTGACACAGTGGTCGGGGAAGATTATTTCTCCCAACCGGAGAACTGGCGGGCTAAAGCTGACCGAATGGTTTTCACAGGGAAGATCGATGAGTTCTTTGGCTATTGTTTCGGCAAACTCCAGTATCGTACGGTCAGGTTTGAGCAAGAGACGTTGGACATGCCTAATTACCAGGGCAATGCCGTCGTGAACTATACCGCTTCGGATGTGCCCTATACTCGTATCATCGAGCATAAACATTTTGAGTTGTTTGGACAGGACGTGTACAAGAACCCGAAAACAGTTATCTCCCGTGAGTACTCTTCGGAATGGAAAGAGGGTATGGAGCCGTATTATCCGGTCAATGATGAGCGTAACAATGAATTATACCTCAAGTATAAAGTTCTGGCTGATCAGGAAAAGGATGTGATCTTCGGCGGCAGATTGGCCGAATATAAATATTATGATATGGCACCTATCGTCGACAAGGTGCTGCAGATGTTTGATGATAACTCTGAGTTGAAGTGATCTCTTGGGGATGACAGGCGAGCCTGTGCAAGGCTTTCTGAAGATCAGCTCAGACTGCACCTTTCAATTAGATGTGCAAAAGCCTGAATAATTGTTAAATATTGCACAAATCCGCCCTGATATGAACATTCTGAATCTTTTATCGTTATCTTTGCTATACCAGATACGATAAGAGATCTGTTTTATTTACTAACCAAATACTGCTATGAAAGAACTAAAAATGTTCATTGACGGACAATTCGTCGAAAACAAATCAGAAAAATGGATCGATGTACTCAACCCGGCTACGGAAAAGGTCATCTGCAGACAACCTGATGGAACTGTAGAGGATGTTGCCATGGCTGTTCAATCTGCCGAGAGGGCTCAGAAGAACTGGGAACGGACGCCTTCGGCAGAAAGAGCGGTGTACTTGAGAAAAATAGCTGAGGAAATCAGGAGGAGAGCTCCTGAGATCGCAGATATTATTGTAAAGGAAGGCGGTAAAACTCAGGCTTTGGCTAACAACGAAGTGGCTTCTACTGCTGAGTATTTTGATTATATGGCAGGATGGGCCCGCCGCTATGAGGGAGAAGTGATTCCAAGTGACCGGCCCAATGAGAACATATTCCTTTTCAAGCGTCCTATAGGTGTCACTGCGGGTATCTTACCTTGGAATTTCCCGTTCTTCCTGATTGCCAGGAAGGCTGCGCCGGCTCTGATTACCGGTAATACGATCGTGATGAAACCTTCTCAGTTGACTCCCGGGAATATGTATGTCTTCGCTCAGATTTGCCATGATGTAGCACTCCCTGCCGGCGTAATCAACATCGTATTCGGCAAAGGCTCCGTAGTGGGACATGCCCTTGCTTCAAATCCGAAGGTGGGCATGGTGAGTCTCACGGGAAGCGTGGGCGCCGGTCAGCAGATCATGCGTGCCGCAGCAGAGAATATTACAAAAGTTTCTTTGGAACTAGGCGGAAAAGCGCCTGCCATCGTCTTGTCGGATGCGGACCTCGACCTGGCTGTAAAGGCAATTATCGATTCTCGTATCCTCAATACCGGTCAGGTATGCAACAACGCGGAACGTGTCTATGTGCACAGGAGCATTAAAGATGCCTTTACGGCTAAACTGCTGGCGGGATTCAAGGCTGTCAAAGTTGGAGATCCGTCCCGAAATGCTGATCTGGATATGGGTCCGCTGATAGAAGAGAAAGCTTTGGAAACAGTTTTGAAAAAAATCGATCATGCTGTGGTCCAGGGTTGCAAACTGATTTGCGGGGGTCATCGTATCGGAAATAAAGGTTATTTCATCGAACCGACCTTACTCGATCAGGCTCGGCAGGATATGGACATCGTCCAGCAGGAGACATTCGGACCTGTCTTGCCTATCATCACTTTTGATACGGTCAATCAGGTCATCGATATGGCCAATGATAGCGAATACGGTCTGACCTCTTCTATCTATACGAAGGATTTGGATATGGCTGTCAAACTCAACCGGGAGTTGAAATTCGGTGAGACGTATATCAATAGGGAAAATTTTGAGGCTATCCAAGGTTTTCATGCCGGTTGGAGAAAATCCGGAATAGGAGGCGCTGACGGCAAGCATGGTTTGGAAGAATATCTACAAACTCATGTCGTGTATCTGGATACGCACTATGATTCGAAATGATCATATTAAGGGGACTAATCCGTTCGGGATTAGTCCCTTTTATATTCTAAGAGAAATACTAATCTTCCTTCAGTTTGATCTGACAGTTGTCGAGTGATTCGACGATAGCCAGGGATTCACAGCGGATGCCTTCTTTCTCTATGATGTCGCGTCCGTGCTGGAATGCTTTCTCAATGATGAATCCCATTCCTACAAGATTGCAACCTGCCTGACGGCACAAACTGATGATTCCTTTGGCCGCATTTCCGTATGCCAGGAAGTCGTCGATAAAGAGAACTTTGTCCTCAGGTCGGAGATAGTCCTTAGAGATCACGACATGGTATTCTCTCTGTTTGGTAAAGGAAAAGATCGTTGTGGAGAGTTGGTTCTCCATCGTAGATGGTTTCTTCTTTTTGGCGAAAACGACCGGCAAGTCGAGGAGAAACCCCATCATGATGGCCGGTGCGATTCCTGATGCTTCAATCGTGAGGATCTTGTTGATCTCTGTAGAGGCATATCGCCTGATAAACTCTACAGCACACTGTTTCATCAGGTTGGGGTCCATTTGATGGTTGATGAACTGATCAACTTTCAGAATACCGCCCGGATAGCATTTTCCGTCTTTGAGGATTCGTTCGTTGAGGACTTTCATTTATGATTTGTTTTTACAGGAAATAATTCTTTTCTCAATGTTGTTGTTTTCTAAGATAGGCCTGTGGGAAATCCCGCTCTTCTTCATTGGCGCATTTAAGAGTGTACCTTAGTCCACTCTTTTCTTCTAATCAGAAATACAGATACACTCCCGGGGCATTTCGCAAAACCCTGGTATCATTTGATTTGTTTACCCCTTCTCTGCACCATTATCTTTTCGATAACGTGCAGATAGGTAAACACCGTATTTCCGACCATCAGTTATGGATGTGGATACGCAGAGAACCATTTGGATTCCTTATGACAGATGATTAGATTACCTGCTGACAATCGCAATATCAATTGCATTCTTGCCCCTTGCGCTGTCTTCAGTCTTGAAAGAAACTTTGTCTTCTATTTCGATTTCTTCAGGAGCATTGCTCAGACGGAAATAATAACTGTTCCTGCTGTCTTCTTGCTGAATGAAACCATAGCCCTTCTCGACATTGAGATAAGATACCTTTCCTGTAAGTGACGTGTCTTCTTCTTCCTCACTCTTCTTGGGAATGGAAACTTCGATGTCTTCTAGCTTCACTTCATCTTTGACGATTTCGTCAGGAGAAGAATGGAGTTGTCCAAAGTCATCTTCATACGCGATCATGTCGTCCATGGAATCCTTGCCCTGGCTTTTACGAAGTTCTTTACGTTTCTGCTTCTCCAGTTTCTTCTGCTGTTTTAATTTCTCTTTCTGTCTTTTGTTAAATGAAAAACTTTTTGCCATATTAATTATTTGTGCGGATAAATGATCCGGTTGTTTTAATGCTCTTGATAAAGGTAGATCTGTCGGGTTTGGAATTTCGGTTTTTGATAGAAGTCTCTTGCCATGCAGTACGCTTTCAATGAATAGAGGAATAGATCAACTCGTGATAAAGCAATTGGTAATAATGAATCCCTTGAGTAAGCCCGTGGGAGAAGACAAAGGATTACACATAGGTGGGTCAACAACGGCATCTTTCGCTCTATTTTCGCAAAGGTACAAAAAAAAGTTGATAAAAACAAGTTGAAAGTGCTTAGTCTGTAAAAACTTACCTTATAAAGGGGATGGGTGAAGTCACCGGACAACCTGACCTTATGTGTTTTCCCTGTGTTTTTCGTGTTATTAAACCCTCAAATACCTCCCGTACTCCAATCTTGACTTCACCGGATAGCAATGTTTTTTTATGGGAACCTTTATAATTGATTATGATGATTAACTATCGTGGTTACTTGGACTAACCATCATAATCAATGACTACCAAAATAGTGCATTTTGGTGTACCATTATGGTGCGTTTTGGTATATCATTATGGTGCATTTTGGTTGACCAAAATGCACCATTTTGCAAGGTCCTATTCACTATAGAGCAAATTTGGATCCACGATACTGACTTGAATTGAATTCCAAAGACACTTTTTCTTGTTATGAGTTCATTAGCAAGTTCAATATAGAATTGTAATTTCCTCGTGCGGTAAGAAGGAGTAGTCTATACTGGAAAATGCCGAAGCGTTTGGGCGAGCAGCCCCATAAAGTCTTATTTGATAGTAACTTTTGCCGGGGCAGTATCCATGACAATAAGTTTTATATAATAAGGAGAGGTTTCTGCATGCTCATAAGGTTGAATAAGATAAGCGCATTTCAATTTTTTCTCTTTAGATTTCAAGATCGAGATCTTACAGAGGTTAGGAATATCAACGATATCAATTTGATCTCCATTGTGAATGATGGTTCCGATCTGTGCCCCATTAAACGTAATCTGATCTTGATGATAGAAAGATATCCAGTCACTGGCAGGAGAATCATCTTTCCTTGTTATCATTTGTACTCCATCAATGGAAAATTTTCTTTTGTTCAGACTATATATCGTATCCGCTTTCGTGGTACTCAATGAGATGGAGGTCTTATTGAGATCAGGAAAGTGATCACTGTCATCATCGTATTTAGTACATGATGCAATTGCGAGAAATAATCCTAGAATTAATAAGTTTTGTGAAAATATTTGCTTCATTTTCTGTTATATTTTAAATTATATATACACTTTGTGCAATAAATATAGAAATTATCATAATCTGACATTGATTAATGCTCTTATTAATGTACGAAATTTAATTAATTACCGCTACCAATTGAATCTTATATTTTGGGGAATATCATAATTGTCTAATTGTTAGTTACCAAAATGTTCATGTGCAAAACAGAAGAAGTCTATTTTATGAGGGAAAATCTTTTTGTAGATAGCCATTGCTTCATTCTCTTTCCATTCTTTCTCAGAACTTAACAAATATACATCTTTAAATGGTTCTCCCCAACCATAATTGAGATGTAAATAATATGGATCTTTTGGCCTGTTATATTTAACATATCCATCTGCTATGAAGGCATGGCCATCAACATAATGTTTCCAAGGTCCCCAACCATGTTTAGCTCGATATCCAGATACTACAACTATTCCATCTGGCAAATGTAGAACGGTGATGGGTTGATAAGTACCCCAATTATAAATGTCATATTTCTTAAAGAAGTCGACCAAATTAGAGGTTTTTGTACCTGAAGCTTTCGTTCCATATTTCATTCCTGTTTGTTGCCCAACATAGCTTATTAATTTTGCTATTTCATCAATTGCTTCTGCAGTAGGATATTGTTTTGTGACTTCGTCCCAAGAGGTTATCATACTCATCTTAGGTCGTAGAACTGATAAAGCCTGAGCGCCAGCAATAGCAACACAACCAGCAAGAGCCTGTTGTCCATCATTAGTATAACAATATTTATTATAAGGGGGATCTTGATCCCAAGAAACTTTACATTTAGGATTTACTTTTTCTACAATCTGATCCGTATTTTCAATCATTGGGCTTGAATCATCGGCGATATTATTAACTGCTGTTTGTAATAAAAAAGAGAGGTCGGACGTTGTGTCACGAAGGACTTTGTTAACGTCCATATTGTTTTCTTTCCTAAAATAAGCAATCGGCAATATCTTTTCGCCATTTTTAATTAAAATAACAGTTCCTTCATTCTTAGTTAAAGAAGTAGATACAAGTGTGTCATTTAAATAGATTTGATAATTTACGGCTCTGGTATTTGACTCATTCTTAAAGAAATTGCCCATGGGGAGTTTGTTGATAGTCTTGACGGATGCCAAATCAATAGATCTGGTTTGTGTACTTGTAGAAGCATTAATACCATTAGCAAATTTCAATGCTATTTTAGAGATGTTGTCCTCTTTTCTGGACTGATTCGTGTTTTGAACTCCGGGATTCTCGTTCTCACATGCTACTAATAATAATGAAGCAAGTAAGCCTAATGTAATTGATTTTAATTTACCCATAATTATTTTTTTTAAAGTCTCATTCATAAATATGATTTTCCATCACCGTTTTTATAATAAGACGTCTATTTCTTTAACAACCCTTACTTAAAATAAATTATTTTTCTTTTATCCAGTCGGTTTTCGTCATTGCATAGCCTCCCATGACCCCTATACCATTATTAATATTGGTATAGCTCGGTCGAACAAATGATATTCCATAGTTGGCCGTACTGTTGTTCTTACTGTCATTGACACTCTTGAAGAAATTGTATAACTCAGGGGTAAGACGGTAAAGCTCTATATAATAAGCATTTACATAACCATGAGGATGAACATCCAGATGCAATGTATAGGTAGAATCATGTAGGAATGAACTATTATCGAAGACATAGAAATTCTGGTAGAAGTCATTGGATTCATCAAATATTTTTTCACCCAGTGAGTATTTGTTCAGCACCGGTTCATCATACGTGCAAACTTCTTCAACCTCTTTCCGAGTGATGATAGAATCAAGATCTCCATCATAGTCTCCGGCAAGTCCAATCACCCTCACTGCATATTTCGCCGGCGAAGGAGAATTCTTAAGTGAGAGTCGGATCTGGTCATACCAGACCCCATCGTTGAATACGGACCCCATCTCTGTCTTCGTTATCTCCGGTACAGTGGGGATGGTAGTGGTGGACGAAGCCGCTTTCATCCCTTTTGCACTGACCTGCACGGTTATCTGGTCTTTGGCCTGCAGTATTCCTGTAAAATAATAGACGAGTTGGTAGGTCTTGTAAGCATCTACTTTTTTCAGAAACTTGACTTCCTTCTGTGCTCCGTTGACCGTACATCTTACCTGAGCCGTATCCATAAACGTGTTCTTTCCTTTTACCGGTATGGAAGAAGAAACAAATATCTCCGTCGTGTCCTGAGAAGACGGAAAACAATAGATGACCAGTTGGCTGTCTCTCGAGAGCTGATCAATATCAACATGATCCTGACAGGCTGTAAAAGCTAACAACACAAGGATGCAACTGATAAGGAAATATCTCATAACGATTAAAATTTCAAGGTGTAACTTACTGAAGGAATCAATGGAATATATCCGTTGGTCCTGACAGTATAAGTACCATCGTCCTCCTCATATATTTTCATACGCATGGTGTTCAGGTGGCAATAGGCATTATAGATGCTGATATTCCAAATGCCTTCTCTTCCGTGACGGGTACGGTGGGTGAAATTTGCACCCACATCCAACCGGTGATAAGCTGGCAAGGCCATGTTGTTGGACTTGCTGTAGAATTTCCCTATTTCATTCTCTCCTTTATCATTAGGGAAAGATGGAAGTAATATATACTGGTCGGGCAGTGTCATGCGGTTGCCGGAATGGTAAGCCCATGCCGCATAGACTCCTATCCGGTGAGAAAACTGGTATCTCCATGTGATATTGATCTTATGGCGGTTGTCGAACTGGTCCCGAAACCATCCGGTTTTTATTTCATTATATCTTCTTGACGTCCATGAAAGGGTATAGGCAGTTTCAAGGCTCATCTTGGCATGGTGATAGTTACCGTCGAATTCGATTCCATAGGAGCGGCCGTCGCCGTCTGTGACGTCCTTATCCCATCGTGATGCTGCTGGCTGGAATCCTGCCCAGTGACGATAGAGCAGCAGATGACGGGTTCTTTTATAGAATCCTTCTATGGAAAGGAACCATGAACGACAGGGTTGAGCATAGATACCTGCCGCGACCTGACTGGAACGGGCGGGAAGGGCAGTGGATGTTGTCGGTACCCAGTAGTCGGTGGGCATATCCAGATAAGAAGTGGCAATGTGATGGACATACTGGGTCATCATCGTATAGGATAATTTGACAGAGAGGTTGTCTTTTACTTGAATCTTTGTAGCCAGACGGGGATCCAGATAATGATAGATCTTGCCTTTCGTTGAGAATGAAGAGAAGTTCAGTCCGAAGTCTGTACTCCATTGGTCTGTGATCCTCATCTCGTCTTCTGTATAAGCTGTAAATTCACTGGAATGTTTGATGTTATGGCTTTTCATTTGTACCGTATCCACTTCTTCGTCCTTGTCGCTATAATAGTAGGATTTCTGAATGGTCTGTGGTCTGAAAAGGTGTTGGATAAATGTTCCTCCAAAATTGATTTTGTTCTGGTTGTCCAGCTGGTAATCAAAATCTACTTTCAGTCCTCCATCGTATATCTGGGAGTGATTATGCTGTTGTTCAAGACTGGTACGATGACGGATGCCATCATCTGCTTCCTCAAAATTATCATCTGAATAATCAAATCCTGAATAATTATAGGTGAATATTCCTGCTATATTGGAGAAAAGACGGTTTCCCCACTGCCGGTCCCATCCTAGAGCCATGTTCAGATTCCCCCAGTTGAAATTGTTTTTCGTATCTTCATGGTCTTCTTCCCAGGCACTTTTATCACGGACATTATAGTGATCGAGTCCGGAATAGAGGCTGACATACATCTTGTCTCTGTCATTGAGATGATGGGTGACCTTAAAGTTCAGGTCATGGAAAAGGTAACCGACGGTGTACTCGTCCTCATCCGATTTACAATGGTTGGCGATGGCAAAGATGGGTTTTAGTATAAGGTCAATCCAACTTCTGCGGAGGCTGAATACAAATGATGTTTTTCCCTTTATTATAGGTCCTTCCAAATATATCCTGCCATCCAGAACCCCCAGTGACCAAAGGCCGTGATAGTGATAGAGGTCACCGTCCTTGGTCCTGACATCCGTGACGGAAGACAGTCTGCCGCTATATCGTGCGGGGAACCCACTCTTATAGAAGTCTGCATTCTTGATGATGTCTGTATTGAAAGAAGAAAAAAGTCCTAGGGAATGATTCGTCTGATAGAGAGGAACCCCGTCGATCAGGAACAGGTTCTCGTCACTGTTTCCTCCGTGTACGTATAGTCCAGAAGCGAGATCCACTCCTGATGCAATACCGGAGATACGCTGCAAGGTCTTGATGACATCTGGACTGCTAAGTAAAGAGAATTCGGTGTTGAAGTCGGCAGAGGTCAGGGACCTTTTTCCAGTCTGAGTGGTCAGCAAGGGAGAATTCAGGTCACCTTTTACAATCACATCATTTAGCGTTGTATTTTCCTGTAATTGGAAATCGGTTCTTTCATTTCTGGATAACCTGATTCTGGGGTTGATGTCTTGACAACCGATATAGGAAATCCGTAAAGAATGTGTACCTTCGGGAAGAGTGAAACTGAAAAATCCATATTCATTCGTCAACGTACCCTGTTTTTCTTCCTTGTCATAGATTGTTGCATTGATTAACGGCTCACCGTTTTCATTTTTTATATAACCGCTGATAGTGTACTTCTCAGGGGCATTCTTTTTTTTTACTTTTATTATTGTTTTAGTCTGATGATCATTTCGTTTCCGAAGTTTTTTTTCAAGAATGATGTTTATTCCACTTCTTGTCCAGATAATATTGGTGTTTTGGAAGAGTTTATTCAGGGCTATGTCAATAGGCAGCCCCTTAAGAGACGGACCATGATAGGGAATCTCCAATCGGATACTGGAATCATAGATAACAAATATTTTCTTTTCTTTCTGCAATTTCTTGATTTCTTGACCGATGGTCTGGCTATAAGCGAAACTCGAGAATATGCATAGGAGTACGATTAAAATAGATTTCATAGTTTCCTATTTCTTAACACGGATGGCAATATGAAGTGCATCTTCCAATGCGTTGATTAAGTCATTGACATTCTTGGTCTTAAACTCACCCGAGATGGATCTTGTTGTGTCACTTGTTACCAAGCTGATTTGATAGCAATTACCTATTTCTTTCAGAGCTTTGTTGATAGGAGTATTGTCAAAGATGAATATACCGGTTGCCCATGCAGTCTGGTTGGAATGACTTGATGGAATGAGATGGGGCTGAGGATATTCTTTGGAGATTTCTGCTGTCCTATTTGTGGTAAGGATAAGGCTATGTTTCCTATCTCGTGTAGAGAAACGGACTTTACCACTGGTAACATATACTTTAGATGCATTCCCACAGGTTTCATCTATCTGGAATGTCGTTCCCAAATCTTCCACAAGTCCGAGGTCACTGTGTACCGTAAATGGATTTCGGCTATTGTGCATGATGATAAAGTAGGCCTTTCCTTTGAGACTCACACTTCTAACATTTGTAACCTTACCGTTTTTATGGTAGGAAATGGAAGAATGAGGGGCTATGATAATCTTGCTGCCGTCTGAAATTGTAAGGGTCTTGATACTATCATTTGAAGCAATAAGAATCTCATCTCTGTTTTGTTGTAATAAACCAATACCTATACCCACCAGTAGGAGAATCCCTGCTGCGGCTGCTACAATACGGTATATCCCTATCTTTCTTCTGTGAAGTGTAGGGCTATAACCAGTGTTTTCATGAAAGGCTGAAATAGCTTTTCTAGTATCAAATATACCTTCCTTATAGTATCTGACAACGAAATCAAGTATTTCGTTCCATTTCTTGTTTCTTCCCATCTTTTTATTCTAAAGACTGCCCGATCCTTGCATACCCTTATGAAAAGAGAGAAAAAAAGAAGAGATAAATTTTTCGGATCTCTCCACGAAGAATCCTATATGCCTTTGAAATCTGGGTTTCTACTGTTTTTACCGATAGATGGAGTTCCTTCGCAATTTCTTCATAAGTTTTTTGCTCCCGTTTACTCATCAGGAAAATCTCGCGGCACCGATTGGGGAGAGTATCGATAGCCGTCCATAGTTGCGCAGCCCACTCTGAATTTTCTTCTTCGTCATTTATGTCAACTGTATCTTTCGCATTTTCAATGTCTACAAATGAAGGAGTGCTGCTGATCCGTTTATGGGCATCATAACAGGCATTCCTCACGGAAATGAACAGATAGCTTTTAGTGTTCAGAATAGGAGCATTGGTCTTTAGTTTATCCCATAGATGGATAAAACATTCCATTACAATATCTTCCACATTATTCGTGCCTTTCAATAATGAAGTAGCATACATACATAGCGGTCGATAATACAATCTGAAAATTTCGTCAATATCTTCCTGTTTAGGCTCTTTTTTTATCATGTAAAACCTGTTGGTTGAATTGATCTTGTAAAACATTAAAGTTTAGAAAGTTGCGCATATTATGGATTTCTAGTATTCTCGTGGTGATTAAAACATTAATTACTATAAACTATACGAACTTCTCTACAAAGTTCCGGTAATTTTTTGATATTTACAAACGTTTTGTAGAAAATTACGTAAATTTTCATAGAAATATCCTCCACATGCTGTTACTTCCTAGTTTTCCAATATGGAGGTGGTCGCACTTTCCATTACAGAGGAAGCATTCTGCATCGATAGTGGAAACTATCTTTTCCATCGATCCAACAAGGAATATCTTAATATCATCCCCACCTTGGCAACCAGATATCAGTTCAACCAGTACAGCAAATTGACAAGGGGCTTTGAGAAGAGATGCGCAAGTCCATTGTCAAAGCGCTTGATGGAGTTAAGTCTGTTTTTGGTATAGTTTCCAAGCCTATATGTGTCTGCCTGAATGCACATACGGGTAGATGATGATGAAAGGACTGGAATTGGTAATTCTCCCGCATTGGGATGTTGTATCTCACAGAGAATATATTACTACAGTTATAAACTTCACTCTTAGTGTAATATCACCGGTGCCATATATCGCATTTTGAATAGGATACAAATATAAGATAATTATCGGATAAAGTGTATCAATCTTCGTGTTTTTATGTTATTTCGTCCTAATAATATAAAATAAAGCCATACGGCAATAGTATTGTCCTTATACATCCGCCATAGTTCTTTTTCTGCTCATATCTGGAGATATATTTTTAAGAATTGCAAGGAAAAGAGGAAGAAAGAGGAATTTATTGCTTAATTTTGTGTTGTCTTATTTAAGAGAATGCCTATTTAATAAGATGGAATAGAAATGATGGTTTTAGATATGAGTTCAAATATTTGAACCTCTTTATTCTATTTGGAGGAAATATAACTTGATCGGTTAGGTTATTATAGAAATTACAAGTTAATACAGAATGTGATTAAGGCTTATAGTAATGGTGGGGGACATCTAAAATAGAATTCAAAAATGATCTAAGAATAGGCTGAATGAGGTTGCAGACAATTCTAAGTTTGCTTAGAATAAGAGCACTTACTTGCAGACAGATGGGTGCAAGGTAGATTATTCAAATTAATAAAATGTAAATTATGGGTAATTCATATAGAAGGAAAGGAGCACAGTTCTTCCAAACTGTAATGCTGAAAGAATCATTGATGACTAATCCTAAAACATCACTGGTCTATATTGCGAAAATATTTGGATGGCACATCAAACAGAGCCTTTCGAAAGAGGAGTTTACGGATCAATTGGCTGAGATGATTTTGGGTAATCCTTCTCATGTGCTGGAGTTCCAGACAGTATACGAACTGCGATTTCTCAAAAAGATCGTGGAGGCCCCGGATAATGAACCCTATCAGGCACAGCTATTACTTTCTCAGCTTTCACTGCACGATATGAAAGTGCTCCAAATCCTAATGCCTAATGATGAGCATTTGAGGTTTGCATGTTATTCCATTGCGAGTGATCTGAAAGAGGCTTTCAAACCGTGGATTGACGTCGTATTACAAAAGAAACTGAATCAAGGGGAGGAACTGTTGGACAGGATAACGATGGGATGCCTCAATCTTTATGGGATCGTAGATATGGACCCGTTGGTAAAAATGATTGCTGCTTGTCGTGGAGTGACTTCTGACAAAAAGGCTATTAAGGATTATCTGTTTGGCAGAAGCCTCTATCATATTCATCAAGTCCTTTTTGATGAAGTTGATGGGACGCAAACTACGGCTTTCTTATCGGTCTTTCTGGATCAGGAGGAGGTAGGCTCGTTAATGCAGGATATGGATGAACATCAGGAAATCCGGGATTATAAATCGTTTCCCGAGGAGGAAGTGGAAGCTTGGGGACAGATGCCTTTTCCTGTACAGGGTCAGTTTGGAGCCGAGAAAGTTTACCAATTCTTGAGGGGTGGGAAACTGTCGGCAGACCAGGCAGAAATACGGGTCAATGTCTTGTGGATGGGAGCACAGTTGAAGAGTTTGCCTCTTTCCGAACATATCTCGACTTTCTTGTATGGTTTAGCGATTAGGAAAGAAACCGAACTTAACCAGATATTGAATATCTTGTCTAATTTCATCAATCATATACCAAGGTGGTTCCTGAAAGGATATTGTCCTTCTGAAGTCTTTAATAAGCATGTTAAACCGTAGGTGCAACCCCTTGGATATTGTAATCACATTCTCCAATTTGTATCGCATGTACAAGGAAGATTGTTTAATGATCTGTCAGAATTTTTTAATACTAACAATGTATTTCTCATAAAAATACGATACGTGGATAAAAAAGCAATACTATTATGGATTACATTAGGATTTACTGCTAACGTTTATGCCCAGCAAGATTCGGTGATGGCAAAAACGCAAGAGTTGTCTGAGGTGGTCATTGAAAGCAAGCGCATCATCCACCATAACAGTTATGACTCCTATGTACCAAGCACACAGCAAAAGGAGCATGCTGCAAATGGCCTTGACTTACTCCATCTTATTAGGTTGCCTCGCATCCGTGTAGATCAGGTGGTCATGTCTGTCAGCAGTATGGGTGATGGCGAGGTACAGATTCGTATTAATAATGTCCCTTCTACTGTGGCAGACTTGCAAGCTCTGACTCCTGACAGAGTGCTGACGGTGGACTATATTACGAGCCCCGGACTGAAATATGGCAAGGGTGTGTCAGCTGTTATCAATATCAAGACAAAGAAAGGTGACGCAGGTGTGGCTTCTGGACTGAATACAATGAATGCTGTCACTACGAACTACAACGATGACAGCGGATGGTTCAAACTCACGAAGAAACAGTCGGAATTTGGTGTGCTCTACAATTTCAAACTGAATAGCAATGAGGATGTCAAGACCAATGGGCGGCAGAAATTTGTGAGTGCTGACAATAGCGTAAAGAACATCACAAGAGATGGAAAGTATAACGACAGCCGTTTCGTCAGCAATGATGTTACGCTGTCTTATAATGTCACGAATGACAAGAGTCGTGTGTTTGACATGAAACTGTCAACGAACTGGAACCGTTTCCCTGACAGATTTCTCACGGAGAATGTTTCAGAAAATGGCAACTCGTATGAAATGACAACATTCAACAAGAACAACGAGAAGCGTCCGATGCTCAAACTGTATTATGCGGATGCCATAGGAAAGAACGACACTTACTCGGCATATTTGACTACGGCATATGTGAGAAGTAACTATGAACGAAGTGTGGAGACACCTGTGCTGAAAAGTCCATACGATGTTAAAGGCGATAAGTATAGCATTCTCGGAGAGGTGGATTTTACCCATAGTTTTGAGAAAGCAGGTGAACTGAGTGCCGGCTATCAGCAAACTGGCGAGTTTACGAAGAATCAGTATCATGCAGCAGAGTCACTGATAGCCTCTCTGCATAACGACTCACAATATCTGTTTGCTGAATACAGTGGAGGGTTTGGCAAGTTTGGACTGACGGCTGGCGCTGGTGTATGCCGTGATTATTTCAACGGAGGCAGTGGCAAATATACATTCTGGTCATTCCGTCCCAGTATGAATGCAAGCTACAACATAAACGACAAGATGACCTTGACCTATAAATACGAGAGTGAGACCTCGGTGCCTAGTCTTGCCCAACTGACCAGTTTCTCCAAACTCGACGATGCCTATGAACTGGTAGTAGGAAATCCCGACCTGAAGCCGTACAATACAGATTTCAACGAGATAAAACTCAACTATGATTTAGGTAAGACCTACTTCTCTTTGGTCTTTGACTACGACTATTCTCACGATATGATTTGCGATGCTCCTGTAACATTAGACAATGGCATCTACAAATATTCTTATTGGAACGAAGCCAACAGGCATCATTTCAATCTCAGTCTTTATGCAGAACAGTATCTTTTTGGCAAGAAACTCTTTATCTACGCCATGCCGTACATGGTACGCGACATCATGACCGGAGGGTTGAGACACACGAATACTTGTTGGAGTGTTAAGACAGGTAGTAGTGTATATCTGGGCAAGTTCAACGTGGATTTTGACTATGATTCTTCTTCTGAGGATTTGAGCGGAGAGACATTGGTGCATCATTTCGGAAGCACAACCCTCAGTGTAGGCTACAAGCGTAAGACGCTTTCGGTGAAATGTGGTGTGAAGAATATCTTCAACAGTACAGGTACAGGAAACCGTGTGGACTATCTTTCAGACATTGCTTCTTCTCGCAAGGAAATGCACAATCATGCTTTTGGCAATATGGTGTATCTCTCATTGTCATGGAATATAAGTTCAGGAAAGAGACATGCACAAAAGGCTGTGAAATCTGCTGATGCAAATATTGATACCGGAATCATAAAATAACTGGAAGACAATTTTAGATGGTTTTTCTTATTTGCAAGCGATACGACTTCCTGCAATGCGGACTCGCTTGTTTGCGAATTATAGGTTTTAGATTAATTATAACTACCATAAATAAATATTCTAAATAGTACCGCCGTGGTCGATGCAAGGTCAAACCACGGCGGTCCAAAGTACGTTCAAAAATGCAGGTTTTTATCTGATGATGAGTTTGTCACTGCCTGCTGCCTTAAAACTCATATCTAATCCTGTGACACTATGGGTAAGTGCGCCAAAGGAAATAAAGTCTACGCCAGCTTTAGCGTAGGGTATCATGTTGTCAAAGGTGATACCCCCGCTTGATTCCGTTTCGCAACGTCCTGCTACACGCTCGACGGCCTTGCGCGTTTCCTCCGGTGTGAAGTTGTCGAACATGATACGGTCACATCCCTCGGCAAGGGCTTCATCAAGTTCTTTGAAGTTGCGTACTTCACACTCTATTTTCAAGTTTTTCTGTTTGGCCTTACAATACGCTTTGGCCCGTGATATGGCATTGTGCACACCCCCACAAAAGTCGATATGGTTGTCTTTGATCAAAATCATGTCGAAAAGACCTATACGATGGTTCATCCCTCCACCTATCTTGACGGCCTCCTTCTCAAGCATACGCATTCCGGGAGTGGTCTTGCGCGTGTCGAGTACCCGTGTCTTCGTTCCGGCGTCAATAAGGGCTTGCTGATAACGGTGGGTCATGGTCGCTATGCCACTCATGCGTTGCAAGATGTTGAGCATGAGCCGTTCTGTCTGAAGCAAACTCTGTTCTCGGCCTTTTACGCTCATGACGATATCACCAGGTTTCACATGCGTTCCATCTTGGATGTATATCTTTATGTCCAACTCAGGGTCAAAGCGGTGTAAAACTTTCTTGGCGATCTCGATGCCGGCAAAAATACCCTCTTGTTTAATGAGCAGTTTACTTTCCCCCATGGCATCGGCAGGAATGCAGCAAAGAGTGGTATGGTCACCGTCGCCGATGTCCTCGCTAAAAGCCAAGTCAATCAACTTGTCATTAAGTTCGTCTACTGATAGCATATTTATGTTGTTGAATAGTGATTTAAGTTATGATTGATATATCCTCATACGTTACAGTCCGAGCCGCTTGGATATTTCGAGCATTTTATTGATGGGGCGAACGGCTTTTTGGGCAATTTGGTCGTTGACTTCGATGACCGGCCATTCATATTTCAGGCAGTTGTATACCTTTTTCAGTGAAATCAGTTTCATGAAGTTACATTCGTTGCATGAGCAGGTACTGTCGTCGGGTGGGGCAGGGATGAACAATTTGTTGGGAGCTAACTTCTGCATCTTATGGAGGATGCCACTCTCGGTGGCGATGATAAACTCCTGAGCCTTGTCCTTGATGCTGAATTTAAGCAAGGCGGACGTGCTGCCTACTTTGTCAGCCAGTTTTAAAATAGGACCTTTGCACTCCGGATGGGCCAGTATTTTTGCATTGGGATACTCCTCTTTGAGTTTGAGGATCTTCTCTACGGAGAACTTCTCGTGCACATGACAGGCACCGTGCCAAAGTAACATATTACGACCGGTAAGACTATTGATGTAGGCGCCGAGATTTTCGTCCGGACCAAAGATGATCGGTGTATCTTGGGGGAACGATTCCACGATCTGGCGGGCATTGCTGCTGGTTACGACCACGTCGGTCAAAGCCTTGACGGCGGCTGATGTATTGACATAACTGATGACCGTATGCCCGGGGTGGGCATCGACAAACTTTTTGAAATCATCTGCCGGACAACTTTCGGCCAGTGAGCAAGAAGCATTGAGGTCGGGAATGAGGATGGTCTTCTTCGGGCATAGTATCTTATTGGTCTCACCCATGAAATGAACACCGCACATGACGATGATGTCAGCATCTGTTTTGGCAGCCTGTTGTGCCAATGCCAGACTGTCGCCTACAAAATCGGCGATGTCCTGTACCTCACCGTCTGTATAATAGTGAGCCATGATGATGGCATTTTTTTCTTTGCACATCCGGCGGATTTCCTTTTTGATGTCTATATCCTTGGGAATGTCTTCATCAACGAAACCCTTCTTCAGCCATTTTTCTTCAGTCATTTTCATGTTAATGTTTCTCTTTTTAGATATCTCTTACATTATCATTTCTTGTCATAGGCGTGTTTAGGGTAGTCTATCGTGTAGTGTAGTCCACGACTTTCTTTGCGCTCAATAGCTTGACGTGTGATCAGGTAGCCTACGTTAATCATATTGCGCAGTTCGCAGATGTCTCGGGTAGGTTTCACACGCTTGAAGAGTTCTTCCGTCTCTTCATACAATAGGTCAAGCCGCTTCCATGCCCGATGCAGGCGTAAGTTGCTGCGCACGATACCCACATAGTTGGACATAATCTGACCTACTTCTCTTTCATCTTGTGCAATGAGCACTTTTTCCTCATTACTCATCGTCCCCTCATCGTTCCATTCCGGAACCTTGTCGTTAAAAGTGTAATTATCGATCGTCTTGATCGCGTGCTCTGCGGCAGACTTTGCATAGACCACAGCCTCTATCAGCGAGTTGCTGGCCAGACGGTTGCCGCCATGCAGTCCTGTGCAAGAACATTCCCCTACGGCATAAAGTCTTTTGATGGAACTCTCGCCGTTGAGATCGACCTTGATACCTCCGCACATGTAGTGAGCGCTAGGGCACACGGGAATATAGTCTTTCGTGATATCAATGCCTATAGTCAGACACTTGGCATAAATATTCGGAAATTGTTTTTTGGTTTCTTCAGCATCCTTGTGAGTCACATCGAGACAAACGTGGTTGAGTCCATGGATTTTCATTTCCCGGTCGATGGCCCTTGCCACAATGTCACGAGGGGCTAAGGACAGGCGTTTATCATACTTCTGCATAAATTCCTCACCGTTGGGCAACCGCAATATGCCGCCATAGCCGCGCAGAGCTTCCGTGATGAGAAAGGCCGGATGAGTTTCTTTTGGGTTATAGAGGACCGTAGGGTGAAACTGAACGAACTCCATGTCTTTTACAGTGCCTTTAGCCCGGTAAACCATAGCGATGCCGTCACCCGTTGCGATATTGGGATTGGAAGTTGTGGCATATACGGCACCTGTACCACCAGTAGCCATGAGAGTGACGCGACTTAAGAAAGTGTCTATTTTCTGTGTGTCCGGATTTAAAATATATGCGCCATAGCATTCTATATTTGGCGTTTTGCGCGTCACCTCAATACCCAGATGGTGTTGGGTAATAATTTCTACAGCGTAATGGTTCTCGAAAATGGTAATGTTTTTGTTTGCTTTGACGGCAGCCATCAGACCGCGTTGTATCTCGAAACCGGTATCATCGGCATGGTGTAAAATACGGAATTCACTATGTCCTCCCTCTCGATGTAAATCAAAGGAGCCGTCTTCTTTTTTATCGAAGTTTACTCCCCACTGCAACAAGTCGTTGATGGCCGCCGGCGCATTGCGTACCACATGTTCTACAGCCTTTCTATCTGAGATGAAATCTCCGGCAATCATCGTATCTTCTATGTGCTTGTCGAAGTTGTCCACTTTGAGATTGGTTACAGACGCAATGCCCCCTTGAGCTTTTGACGTATTAGTTTCGTCGAGCGTGGTTTTGCACACTAGGGCAACTTTACCTTTACCGCTGTTAGCTACTTTCAGTGCATAGCTCATACCGGCAACGCCACTGCCGATAATGAGAAAGTCAAATTTGTAAATCATGAAGTGTTATATTTATGTCTTAGTCCGGTGCAAAGATAATAAAAAGATTTATAAAGCTTTCCATATTATTTCAATTTATGGAAATATAGAGCAAAAGTAAAAGGTTGGGTATCATTCGACTTACTATTTGATAATGAAAGAAGTCTGATGAGGCTTGCTCTGTAAATCTGATTTGAGGAAGATTAAAAAGGATGCCTCAGTTTGGGATAAGATTTAAGATAGTACAGGACCTTTTCCCATGACATTCGTTCCTCCTCTGGGTTCAATCTGATCCAGATACGCTTTTGCCTTAATGTCTTATCTGTATTTTTCATGGTAGTAATTGCTATGTAGTAGTCGTTATTCATGGGAGTTGCGACCGATGAAGTCCCCAACTCTGCTGGCAAATGCACCCGTCAGGACTTCTGTCCGCACATGGGTACAATTTGCGTTGGTAATTGCTGTAGTTGCTTGTCGCTCTCGCGACCTCAGATGATGTGATTTGTCTTGGAAGAAGCCAATTACTTGCCTTTTGTCTGTAATTGTCGATGTTAAAGAAATACGTATTTGTAGCAAGCTAGTACATGGCTCATACCTTGTGTGTCGACTCGTACTTGTGCGGACAAAGATAGCTTATCTTCAAGAGATTAGCTGCTAAAGGGAAGTTGTAAAAGTTAAAATGACCTTTATACATTATGCGTGAATTTACATCGAGGGTAGTTTGAGCAACCATAAAACCGCCCATGTCTCCCATTACGCACCATCAATGTTCCTCCACACCAAGGGCATTTGCCCTGCTCCATGGCAATTTCATAATGGTGTTTACCGCTATAAACATAGTCAAGATGTAAATCTTCCGCTATATCGCCAATATACCTTCTTTCGTTTATAAGTTGAACGATTTGTTCTACATGCTCAGTAGAAACTTGCTTAATAATATAGTCTTTGATTATAGAGTTTACTTTTAATATATGTGTGACGTATGCCTCCTCCGATTCAACAAATAGGCTTGTCTTGCTTGAAAATGCAATAATCGAAATATAGGATATGCCCCCAAATTGGTAAAGCAATTTTCGCAATGCTCTGACGTGTGTCTCATTTTGTTTCACAGGGTTATAGAATTTGTACTTTTTGCCATAGATATTCTGCGTCCACTGTTTGTAGTAGTCCTTACCAAATATCCATCCCTTATAGTTTTTGGTTTCTATTACAAATATGCCATATGGAGATACTACAACATGGTCTATCTGTGCCATGCTTTCGCCATTAGAAATAATGACATTGTTGAGCACGACATACTCTTTCGGCAATAGCTTCAACAGTACAGCCATCTTCTCTTCTCCAATTTTGCCTTTGGAGGAATTGAACCAAAATACAAATGCGAATAGTAGTATGCCAACAAGTAGGGTTGTGAAAGCCATAAGTAATGTGTTATTGGGTACAAAGATAGTCAAAATTTCCCTTTAGAAAATTGGGCGCATACTCAAATACGGTACGTTTGCACCGGCTATCCCATGTGAGGCGGCCGACCTCTTTGCCCCAAATCGTTACCTTGATATTATTGTCCATGTCTTACTCTTTTTGGCTTCTTCCTTGGCCAGTGCGTATGGAGAGATAGGCATCTCTGGCAAGATCCCCTCTATCCCATCGGCAAAGTCGATAGCTTTTAATAGAGCAATGAAGTTGCCCATGGTGATGTTATACGAATAGCCCAGCTCAAACCGACGTATGGTGAGCAGGCTCACACCTGATTTTTCCGCAACCTCCTTCTGCGTCATACGCGATGCGATGCGGTATTCCTTAAACCTACGACCCAATGCTTGCACGATCTGTGAGGTCGGAGTTTCTGCTATGTTATCAAGTTCTTTCATTCGCCCATAAAGATACATATATTACCCGTTGGCGGAATTAAATTCATTAAATAATGATGTATAAAAAGTTGCGCATATCGCTGATTTTTAGTAAATTAGTAGTGTCAAAACTGTTAATTTCAAATCATCGATATGCACAACCTATATACAAAGTTCGTCAAAATCCTTGGGATATGCAAACAATTTTCGAATAATCTCGTAAATGAACAAGGTAACATACCCCGTCGTGGTCCAGTCCCTAAATTCTCAGATTTGGAG
>NZ_JAMXLY010000041.1 GCF_024054555.1 Segatella cerevisiae
TGAAGGGATAAACAACAAAATCAAGACAATGAAAAGACAGGCGTATGGATATCGGGATGAGAAGTTTTTTGAACTCAAAATTTTATCGCTACATGATAAAAACTACGCATTTGTCGGATGAACCATTAAAAGAGGAGTCACCTTATGTGGAGATTAGTGTTTATGTCAAGGAGTCTGAAGGTGAGGATGCAGATTCAGATGATATTGCCTTGTTTACGACTTATGCTATAGCCGTAGAGCCGAAACTTGAATCTTGCCTTACCTATCGATTCTATCTTCCTGATTCCGAGAAAAAATCCTACACAGATGACATGAAAGATGCTCAAACTAGTTCAGATCTGTTTCATATCATTGAGAAGAAATATATACGTAAGTATGGATATAATATATATGGTGGCCCTCCAGAATTACAACGTCAAGCAGCTTCAGCCGATTTGAGAAAGATTGATTTTCAGTTTGTTGGTGCATTACGGGATGTAGAGCAGTCCATGTTTAGTGGACACAATGATTTGCTAAAAGATGTACTGACTTATTTCTTAGATTACGATCTATCTCCTGATAAGAAAAAGGATGATAAAGGAGAAAATAATCAGAACGGGGATGAAGCAAAAGAAAAAGAGAAAAATAAAAGTGAAAAAGATAAGAGAGAAAAAGAATTTGCAGAGGAATCAAAAAAGGTGATAGAGAAGGTCCTGGACCGAATTAAGGATGGTACGGAAAGCATTACTCAATATGCCAATGATACTGGTGCAATCTTAAAGGGCAGTAAAATTAAATTTGATGGAGAAATTTCCGAAAGCCAATTGTTGCAAATTCTTCAACTCCTGGTTGAGTCGGATGAGTTAGGTTATTCGTTGCCGGTATCTCAGAATGGACTCGGCTATAATAACCTGATTTATATCTCTCTGCTTCTTTCCAAAATGCAATCAAGTACCAGTATGGATTTTATGGGAGAAAATAATGTAAGGAGTTTCCCGATTTTGGCTATAGAGGAACCTGAAGCCCATCTACACCCTGAACTCCAATATCAGTTTCTCGAATTTATCAGAAAGAATCAGAGTGATGGTCATGTCCGGCAAATTTTCATTACAACCCATTCTTCCAGTTTGGCTGCTAAGATTAAGTTGGATGAGTTTACTTGCTTATATAAAGATAAGAATGGAATAGTTACAGCCTATTATCCTCGTGCCGTCTTTGCAGATGATAATATGTCTAGGAATTATATCCAGCGTTACCTTGATGCTACTCGTGCGGATATGCTATTTGCAGGTGGAATCATCTTTGTTGAAGGTATGGCGGAGCAAATACTCTTGCCTGCATTTGCCAAGAGGTTGAATCTCTATGAAAAGTGGATGAAGAAACAGATTGTTGTAGTTAATATCGGAGGCAGGTACTTTGAAAATTTCTTGAAACTTTATGATGGGAGACAAAAAGGTACACTTCCCATTAAGGTTGCTTGCATTACCGATAGAGATCCAGTCAGAAAGTTGAAAAATTCCGCTCAAAATGCCAAATGGAAATCTTGCTGGCCCATAGAGTATGATGCTGACTCTGAGCATTATGACTACAAAAATCATTCAGAGGATAGAGTTGACGAATTTAAGGAGCATAAGAATATTAGGTATTTTTCTCAAGACAGTAAGGGTAAAACTCTCGAATATGAGATTGCACGCAAAAATTCACACAATGCAAATATTATTGTTGATTCTTTGGAAAACAAAGTCGAATTGACAACTATGATCAACAGTAAGACCTTGTCAGAAACACTTGAAGCCTGTAATGATAGTGATCTCATAGAATTGTATAGAGACGATTCTATTTGGAAGGAAAAGGATGACCGGCGTCAAGGAGTCATTGCTTCCCGATACATGGAATCCGTGAGCAAGGGAATCAATGCATTGGAACTTTCTGAAAATCTTGAACAAAACAGTAATATTAATGTGCCGGATTATATAGAGGAGGCTATAAAATGGGTGCTCAACTAATACATTCGAACGAGCCTCAAAATTTTGATTCCAATATTAGGGTTATGGCTGGTCCGGGAGCTGGTAAAACTCATTGGCTAATAGGCCAACTGAAGGAGATCCTTAAATATTCTGACCGACTTGGGAACTGCCGGAAGATTGCATGTATTACCTATACCAACAAGGCTTGTGAAAATATCCAACAAAAGATCAAATTTGGGATGGATAGGATAGAAGTGTCAACGATTCATGCTTTCTTATATGCTAATGTCATTAAGCCCTATTTTCATCTCATTGCAGATCAATTTGATTTCGACATAAAGAAATTAGACGGACATGATGATACGGTATATACGCATTATGAATTTATCAATTCTGTTATAGGAAAAAGTGGATGTGGAAGTGTTTTCCAAAATTCAAGAGTAAAAGTAAGTTACTCTAAAATAGGCCAATATATATCATCTTATCGTTGGAATTTAACAGATAAAAGAATAAGTCTAGAACAAAGTGGAAAATCATATCCTCTATATGGTTTATTAAAAAATAAATTCGTTAATTGTTATAAACAAGAAGTATGGAGTCAAAAGGGAATTATGCATGACGATGATGTCTTGTTTTTTTCTTATCAACTTTTTATAAAGTGTCCTCGCATCAAGCGTTTAATCTCTAATAAATTTCCATATATTCTTGTGGATGAATATCAAGATTCTTCTTCAATACAACATTTTCTTATAGAGAAATTGGCAAAAGAAAGAAGTTATGTTACCGTCATCGGCGATGAAGCCCAGTCTATTTATGGTTTTGCTGGTGGTGATGTTCGATTTATTCATGAGATTGATTTTCCTCATTTAGCAGATTATACGATTGCGGATAATCGTCGAAGTACTAAATCTATTGTGAATTTTTTGAACGTGTTGCGTCCTGAGTTGAATCAAAAAAATGTCAGAGAAGAAGATTATGGCTGTCCTCAACTTTTAATTGGTCCAGTTATACAGGCCTATAACAAAAGTAAATCTCTGTGCAAAGACGGTGAAGGAAAACAAAAGGATATTTATACACTCAGTTGGAGCAATCAAACAGCAAATGAAATGAAAATTCATGTGCAACCGAGTTTCGTATCAAAGAATTTGTTTGAACAATTACTTGAACTTTCAGATGCTCATGAAAGAAGTAGAAAATTTATTGCCTGTGTCAAAGCCGTTGAGAATGCCCGTCAGATGTTGATGGATGATGCAGTTAAATCCCTTAGCAAAGGTTTTTCGTTGGATATTAGGAACTTGGATGATAAGAAGAAGGCTGTTCGATATTTGAAGATATTATGTTCTAAATACGATGATTATAGCAAAGGTGATGGCAACCAATTGCTTGCGATCATAAAAGAATCAATGGATTCTAGAATTGGTCTTGTAAGGAGTGGTAAGCCTAAAGAGTTATTCGCTCATCCTTATCTTGATTTTGCAAGAGAAGTCAATTGCAAAGAGGATCAGACTACTAATATGACTATTCACAAGGCTAAAGGTTTGGAATTTGATAATGTTTTTGTAATCATTGAAAGTGAAAATGAAGCTGTTGATTTTTTAATCAATACGGATTTGCAGAAAAAGGCAGACGATCATCGCCTTTTTTATGTCGCATGTAGTAGGGCAAGTAATCGGTTATTTCTTTCTGTGCCTAACTTATCAGAGGAGACTCAACAATTAATCCATAATAGATTTGGGGAGCTGTTGAATATCTATAGATTAGAGTCTGATAACTAGTAAAAATAAAGTAAGCGTCCAAAATAGGTATCTTGTGTGAATCTTTGACTCTTCATGAAAAGGATACTTGGTCAATTGATCAACCTATTTCTATCTTTTCAATTTTACTCTTAACTCAAAGTCAGGAACACTTGGGAATATCTTGTCTGTTCCGCATTTTAATTCATCCTCATTTTGACAGATACTTCATTTTGTCTGATTCTGTCTGGTTTGGTTTGTCAACCATTATCCTCTATCTATTCTTGATTGAGAAATAGGTCTGAGGTTTATAATTGATCAAAAAGAACGCTTATTTCTGTTGATTGATTCCATTATCTGTAAAAAACACAACAATTCGTTTTCTATTTCTGATTTTTTTCTTATCTTTGAACCGTGAATCTACTGAAGCACTTCACGACTGCTGTGAATCACATTTTTGTCGTCCTTGTTTCAGCCTCTCTTGTCCGACAACCCTTCACCTAATCTGATCAGCTGCTAAGAAAAACAAAATAACCTGAGATAGAGCATTAAGTATTACGCTAATAATCGGCAACAAACTGATAGTCAGGCAAAAATCGAATGATTGAAGTTTTTCATTTGATGTTTGGTAAATCAGAAAAGTTTAGCTATTTTTGCAAAGTCAAGATATAAGAAGAAAGGAATAATGGATGGAACCGGTACTCAACGACTATCACAAAAAGATAAATGCCATCAAGATTCAATCGGTGGAATCCTGGAGGAGGTTGAAACTTTCGCACAAGGAGTGCTCAAATCAGTTCAAGCGGTTGCGGGAACAACGAATTGCAAGGGAGTCCAAATCGCTCGTATAGCAGAATGGGCAAATAAACATGGTTACTGGATAGAGACCGCCGAACTTGGAAGTTATGAGGATAGAGGCTCAGAGAATGAAGTTTACATGTCCTTAAGAGGGAATGTCGTTTATAAACTGAACGACTTTCGTTATTCGGATGATAACCTTACGCCGTTCTTTGACCGCATCAAAGCTCATAATGACTATTTTCCTGATTGTGCTTATACCTTGGTCGGTTTTGCTAAGAACAAGGATAATAAGGTTTGTGCTGTTCTACGACAGCCCTACATCATTTCCGAACGAGAGGCTACTGAGAAAGAAATTTCTGATGAGCTGGCACGTTTAGGCTTTATGTCTCGAATGAATGGTGAATATTTCACGAATGGTATTCATGACATTTTTGATGCTTCCCCGAATAACGTGTTAGTTGGTATTGATGGCAACCTTTACTTCATTGACACCATTCTTTACAAGTCGGATGAAGGCAATATCAGCACATACTATAGCCAGTCTCCCAAATTCTTAAAATAGGAACCGCTGCTATGAATTCAATATAATGATACTCGGCTAATTGGGCAAAGATAAAATCTCTTTAGTTTTATTCGTGACTTAAAATAAGGGACAACCTAAAACGCCATGTTTATAGGGTATGGGCATCAATTGGACATGAATATTTAGAATTTAGTTTATGAGTAGTGATTATTCCATATTTCAATCATTCGAACACGACAAGGAGTTTTTTTATCCTGCTGGTGCCGATTTCCCATCGATGATGAGGAGACAAGTCACAAAACATGAGAATAAATTGCAGCCTATCTATGAAGCTGTAACTAATGCTTTTGAGGCTATAGATAATAATGGTGGTGAGATTACCATCAAACTTTACTTTACCCCACGGCTAACGGGTAATAGACGTGACCTAAATTCGGTGATAATATCCGATACAGGACATGGCGTAGAGCAAGCAGATCTGATGAGAATTGAAACTTTGTTCGATACGTCCAAAGGGTTCAATAACTTTGGAAGTGGTCGAATACAATACCTTCACTTTGTTGAGAATACGGATATACATAGTGTTTATAAAGAGAATGGCAAAAAGTATATGCGAAGGTTCATATACTCCATTAACTTCTATAAGAATTATAAGTCAGTCCTATGGGAAGGAATCCCAGAAAAAGTGGATGGCAACATCCCTACTGGTACAACGGTAGCACTATTCACTTTTAAAAACGATGACGATAGAAAATTTTATAATGAGTTAACGACAGAAAAACTTCGAAAAGAACTTTTTGACCGTTATCTTGGAAGGATGTGCCTTAACTCACCAAATAATCCAACTGTCAACATAGTTGAATATGTTAACGATATACACAATGCAAAAGAGGATAAGCACATTACAAATGATGATTTGCCTTCAATAGATAAGAATTTTTCATTCACTGTTAATTATCGCAAGTTGAATGAAAAAGGAAAGCTCTTGGAAATTAATAGGAAAGAATCTTTCCTCGTCAATTCATATAAACTGCCTATAAAGATTCAGAATAAGAATGAAGTGAAGATAATGAGTAAAGGAGAGGTGGTCCCTGCAAACGGACTGAGTTTTTCCTTTATTGAGCATAGTCCCAAAATTGACGATTGTTTTAGACTTTTCCTCATATCTGGAAATTATTTCTCCAATAAAGATACGGATAAGCGTGGTAATCTAATATTGTTAAATGAGGAGCAATTAAAGAAACAGCGTAGTTTTGAAAATAATTTCCCTGAGGATTTAGTTATCGAAGATATACAAGAAAAAGCTACTACCAATATTGCTAAGCATTATACAAAGATTAATGATGCTCATAAAAATATTGAAGAGAAAATAGAACGTCTTGTAGATCTTTATTCCCTTGATGAAAAGAAAGTCAGGAAGATAGCTTCAAATCCGAATGCAACTACACTGGAAGTGTTTAAAGAAATTTATATTTCTGATGCAGAAGACAAAGCAAACAAATATAACAAGCTTGATGATATCATGAACTCTATGGTAGAACTTAATCCTATAGATAAGGATTATGAAGGTCAACTTGATAAGAAGATTAAGGGTACTGCTGCATTGGTACCAGAGATTAATAGGCTTGAGTTGTTGAATTATGTCTCAAAGCGGAAGGTCATACTGCGAATATTTGATGACATCCTAAAGAAAAAACGGGGCACATGTATAAATCCGTGTTGACTATAAGAAGATAAAGGTTGAAGTTATAAGTTGTAGAATGCAAGAAAGAGCGTATCTTTGCATCCATGAACAACAATAACAATAAATCCTATGAGTTCTTTGCAAGTTTCCTTCTTCCGGAAGGTATACTTGACTGGTTTGACCTTGTAAAGGTAGAAGAAGAGAAGTTGAAGATCTCTAAAAAGAATGTGTACACTGGTATCCTGCATGTATATCTTGATGAGCGGGACAACCGGAAGTCCGGTGATGAGTCCCTACAGGAACTTCGTCCCAATGGTTTCACGGAGCCGGCTCTAGTCAACGACTTTCCAATCCGTGACAAGAAGGTAGTCCTTCATATCCGTCGCCGGAGATGGACTTCTCCCGACGGGCATAACGTCGTCCTGAATGTCTATCCACTAGCAGTGACAGGCACCCGCTACTCGAAGGAGTTTGCGGATTTTTTAAAAGAACGTCTTGGATACATCCCCGGTGACGGCACGTTCGCTGGAACCTTACTACAAGATTAACGGGGATCGCCTTGAACGGTCATACAAGGATTATCTGAGCGACTTCCGGCAATGGGAGCAGAAGCCTCATGCATCCGACTGGATATTACTGGAGAAAAACATGGGTCCCAGGCTAAGCATAGACGAGACATCCCTGCAGGAAGACCTGTTCACGATCCTGTCCAACAAGGATGGCCATGGGAGACGCGGAACAGTGATTGCAGCCGTACGGGGGACGAAGGCGTCGGAGGTAATCCGTATCCTCATGCAGATACCACAGGAGAAGCGTATTGAGGTCAGGGAAGTGACCATGGATTTCTCCGACAGTATGTATTCCATCGTGAGTGCAGTCTTTCCTAATGCGACAATAGTGATCGACTGTTTCCATATCATCAAGCGATGCGGTGACGCGGTGGAGGAAATCCGTCTCCGCAGCAAGCGTGAGGCAATAAAGGATCAGCGTAAAAAACAGGCGGAGTTCAGAAACAAACTTGAGCAAAGGGTGAAGCAGCGTAAATACTATCGCAAAAAACATCCCAGGAGGTATAAAGGCAGAAAGCGTGGCAGGAAGCCAATTAGACTCAATGAGCGCTTTAAGCCGGAGATACTTGACAACGGCGATACCGGAGTCGAGCTGCTTACAAGAAGCCGGGGACTACTGAGGGTAAGCAGAAACAACTGGAGCGATACACAGAAGATCAGGGCCGGATTGCTCTTCTCTTTATACCCAAAGATAAAAGAAGCGTATAACCTTGTCGACAGCCTCAGAAATGTCTTTAGAATGAAGACTCTGGACAGAGTGAACGCCAGGAACAGACTGCATGAATGGTATCAGAAGGTTGCCGGCTGCTCCCTGAGGGAAGTCAAGTCTGCAAGGGATGCCGTCAGGTTCAAGGAAGAGGAAGTACTCAATTACTTTATCAACAGGTCAACCAATGCCGCTGCTGAATCACTCAACTCCAAACTCAAGAGATTCAGAGCGCAACTACATGGAGTCTCTGATCTTCCCTTCTTCATGTATAGAGTTTCCTTAATCTTTGGGTAAACTAACACGGAACTATGCTGGTGCCCCGAAAAAACTTATAGTTCAGCAACAAGGGAAAGAAAAGAAAGGCAGTGAGGATAAATCGGAGACCTTGATTCATAAGATTCTGTTTCCCAAGAAATCAACGGATGTTCTTTCGAGCAATCTATGGCTGATAAATGAAGATTATATACATTATCAGGGAATTTCCGACACAAAATTCAGTTTGATGGAGTATAAAGGTGAATCCCTTTTTAGAAAAGATCTTACAGAAGAAGAACGAAAAAGACTGAATAGTTTCAACCAAAAGAGACTGACGCGCCGCCCAGATATACTACTTTTTCCAACCGAGCGTAAGTGTATAATCATTGAATTGAAAGGTATCTCGGTGCCCGCATCAAAATATATAAATCAAGTCTTCGATTATGCTGGATTGCTAAGAGAATTTGCCAAGGATAAATTTATGATTGATGATTTCTACTGTTTCTTGATAGGCGAAGAATTCAGCTATGAAGATGTCAAAAGAGCACATACACAGTTTAACTATGATTATACTAAAACATACATGTTCTTAGAAGATGAGCGTGGTGTTTATGGAGGATCACGAGATGATGCACGAATCCGTTTCGTCGTTTGTCGTTACTCAGATCTTCTTAAACGTGCTCAGCTCCGCAATAAAATATTCACCGACAAGATTTCCACTAAGCATAATGGCACTGGAAATGTAAACAGCGAGTGTTCTATTTAGATATGCCGTATAATGTAATAAAGCCCGCCTTGACTTTATGAAAAGGATTTCTGACCAGCTGACCAAAGATTAAAATCTCTTGTAAGCGTCCTAAATAGGCATTTTACTTGACATTTAATAAATATTACTTTTATGCTTACATCTAAAATTAATAATTATGTTGAGTACAAAAGATTATGTGGAACTGTTCTTCCTATATAAAACGGAAGGCATGAAAATAATACCCGATCAATTGGCCAACCCATTCCAATCTTTTTAATTCATCTGTGACTTAAAGTCAGGAGCACGTGGAGTGCCTTGCTGATACGATATGTATATTAATTGGGTATGTACTGATATCATTTTTGCGTTTTCTTTGATGAAAAAGTGGCAAGATTGGTGGTGTGATCAAAACTTTTTGCTAACTTTGCAAAAAATAGATAGTATATGGCTATAGTAATTAAACCAATACCGGTTCTTACGGGTAAAGCTGCTGAACGGTTCAATAGGCTGGCAGAAAATGTCTCTGCCAGGAGACATACTATTATCACAGAGGATATGCGACAGGCTATCAAGCGTATGCAGGACCGTTCGCGTAAACTTGTTATCAAGTAAGCTAAGAATAGTAGACAAATGAGTTCATTTGACTACGATATTATTGAACGCTGTGAGTTCTACCCATTGTCTGAAGAACTTGCAGCGTTGCCGTTTTATTGTGGAGATAGCGAAGGTGACAAAGATCTTGAGGACTTTTTCCATAAGGGGGCATTGCTATATGCTAAAGAACGACTTGGCAAGACATATTGCTTCATTGACAATAATGGTGACCACACACAGGTAGTAGCATTCTTCACTGTGTCCAACGATAGTGTGAAGACTACCTTTATTCCTAAGAGTTCTACTAATAGAGTTCAACGCAAGGTCCCCGGACCAAAGCATCTTCGCTCTTATCCAGCTGTTCTCCTTGGAAGATTGGGCGTGAATAAGCTCTTTCAAGGAAAGAATTTCTTTGCAGGACAACAAGTAATCAATTACGTTAAGACTTGGTTTATTGATGAAGATAATAAAACCGGTTGCCGATTCCTTGTAGTGGATGCTTACAATAAGAAAAATGTTTTGAATTTCTATCTCCGCAACAAATTCAAGTTCCTTTATACGTCAGAATATGATGAGCGAGAGGCTACTCATATCGAAAAAGGAGAAACACTTCATACTCGGTTGATGTTCCTTGATTTGATGTATACGGATATAGTGGAGAAACCCAAACTTTAGAATTAATAAGTTTGTATTGTTCTTCGGTAACTCTATATCATTAATACTTGGAGTACCTTGCTGATACGATATATACATCAATTGGGTACATATTGTTTTCAGAAGACACTGGGAGATTAGCGAAATCCGGCAAGAGGGAACGAATAACAGAATCAGGAAAATGACATACGAAGAAATTTGGCGGAAGATAAAGGGTATGTCACAGAAACAGCGGAGCATGCTTGCGTATGAAATGACATTGAAGGGTTTCAATGTCGGATATATCCATCCGCATTATTACTTTGACGCCAGGTCTGTTCATGATATTTTGTTCTATTCGCCCCATGGGCAGCATGAGATTCAGGACTCCGACGGCAAATATTATGATGCATTGAAGGAAATCATGGAAAATGATAAGGAGATATATATCCAATTTAAACGATATTCGTGGCTCCCTCGCCTCATCAATGACTGGCGGGAGGGGAAAGTGATCAGGTCATATATCTGCTCACGGTTCAACTGCGGGTATGTCAATGCCTGGTACCGTATCCTGCCTGGCGACAGTCTGGCCGGAGAACGTCCGCGCTCGCTGTTTATCATGAAGAAGGATGGCAGCGAGGCGGTATACAGGATGACGGTTGTGCAGGGAAAGGACATGACTTTTACTTGTTCCTGCTAAAGCCGTCATCGAACCTCTTCCTCTACAATACAAGACGAAAGACAGGAATAGGTCAATCCGGACATTTTGTGTAAACAATGACATCCACTATGAATGAAGGTTGTCGTAACTTCAAGATATTCAAAGCTGTACCATATGCAAAATTACAAAATAACCGGTGGATTGTTCGCCAGTCTGCTAAAGGATGTCTGATCTTGTGCCGAACCCGGAATCGGGACTTGTATCTTAGTTGAATGGAAAAACGTTATAAATTAGTTTAGTTAACCGCCTTCAAATCTGACAACGCTTCTCTGGGATAGTCACGTTATTCTATGAAAGGGGTTTTCTGATATCTGAAAAATGAAATGTATTTGAATTTTCAAGAGAAAATGTGACTTTTTTATAATGTGTTTGAATTTGTTGTTGTATATTTGTGAAAAATAAAAAGAAATATGGACAATAGATTAGAGAAAATCGCGAAGTTAAACTACTGGAGTGGTACTCAATTTGACAATGGCGTAATACGTTCATACTATTTAAAGAAAATATTGCCCTTTACCGGTAATCGGGTTATTAAAGTGATTACGGGGCAGCGACGGTCAGGAAAGAGTTATGTGATGCGGCAGATGATCTCAGCCTTAATGCGTGATCATATCATAGAGCCTAGGCAAATATTATACATTAACAAGGAATTCTATTGCTATCAGTTTCTTCAAACTCCAGGTGATTTAATGGATCTGTTTGAAATCTATTGCAAGGAAATTAATCCGAATAAAAAAACCTGGTTGTTTCTAGATGAGATTCAGAACTTAAAGGGATGGGAGAAGATAGTTGATTCTTTGTCACAGGATCCGAGTCTGGACTGCGAGGTGTTTTTGACAGGTAGTAACAGTAAACTGTTGTCAGGAGAACTTGCCACTTTGCTGTCGGCTCGTTACGTGGAATTTGAAGTCCAGCCGTTCAGTTATAAAGAGCATCTCCGGGCCTTGAATGAATCCGTGGTCTCCCGTCAGTCAATGATCAGATATCTTACTACCGGCGGACTTCCGGAATTTCTTAATTTAAAAGGTGAGGAAACCCGGCGGCATTATGTAGAATCAGTCAAGAATACGATTTTATTGAAAGATATCGTGGAGCGTTATAATATCAAGGACGCAACATTACTGGACAGGATATTCTCTTATTTGACCAATAATTCTTCGTCTCTTGTTTCAATTGGCAATATTGTGAACGATCTGAATAATGAACAGAAAAGGAAAGATGTTAAAGCCCGTAAACAAAACTATGATACGGTATCCAGTTATATAGGGTATCTAGAAGATTCTTTTCTCATCCTGAAGGCTGTGAGATATGATCTTAAGGGAAGGGAGATTCTAAAAGGTGCGGCAAAGTATTACGTGAATGATAATTGCTATCACAATTATCTTTATGATAGCTATGGTTATGGTCAGGGCTCATTGCTTGAAAATTATGTCTATCAGGCATTGCGGCGTGCCGGCTTTATCATTTATATAGGGAAGATGCTGAATCGGGAGGTGGATTTTATCGCTAAGAAACAGGATCGTATATTGTATGTCCAGTCCTCGTGGACTATAGATGACGATATAACGGCTGCACGAGAATATCGGTCTCTTGAAGCTATAACGGACAATTATTCTAAAATCATTGTCTCAATGGATGACATTGCGAAAAAAAACCGCAATGGAATTGAAAATGTCCAGGCTTGGAAATTGGAAGATTACCTCGGAATAGAATGACTATTACTTTCACAGTGGTAATGTGGGGGAGCTGGCATCAAAATTGCAACAGGTAATAGCGCATCCGCTGGAACACGTGGAGTATGACATGAGCAAGTATATTTACGTTCCAACTGCGAATGCGTGGTACCGTATCCTGCCTGGCGACAGTCTGGCCGGAGAACGTCCGCGCTCGCTGTTTATCATGAAGAAGGATGGCAGCGAGGCGGTATACAGGATGACGGCTGCGCAGGGAAAGGACATGACTTTTACTTTATTGTAACGGTACGATACAGAGGAAAAACACACATATTTTTTGATTTATTTAATTGATGTCATCTCAAGTTAATGAAATGAGCAACCGGAACGGCAGTCTGCTAAGAGGCTTGGTAATCGTTTCGGATCTGTTGCTCCTGAATGTTTATACGTGGGTTTATACGGAGGTCATCGGATCTCTGTTTACAAGGATCAAGAGTTTCTGGCTGACAATCTGGGATGTGATCTCTGGAAAGAATGATGCAGTCTACTTCTTAAGGAGCAACAGATGGGATTATTACCTTCAATAATTTTTAAGCCATAGTGTGTCTTCCATGAAGCTCTTTCATCTTTACGATTATCAGCAGGACATGAAGTAACGTATTGAGGAGGCGTTCAAATCCCATCAGTCCATGATGGCTCGGACACTGGGAATGGTATGGATCGTGGCTCACCGGCGGGAACTAGTCTATCAGATTTCAGACACGATTACCTTCTATATCCCAGAGGACCCAGAAAACAGGTTTCGGTCCTGATAGAGGGCCTGAAATTCACTTACGTGAAGACACTGACGATTGATTATTCAACCGGGAGATTGCAGAAAGAGGAATGAGATTTGAGTTTCATTTCTCTTTTTGTTTTTGATGCAACATGAAAGGAAACGAAAACTGTTACCAGTAATTCGTCAGTACAGTACCATGTTCGTTCACAGGAAAGTGGGAATATGTGATCGTATCGGCGAATGGAATGGAATCGGTACCATATTACCAAATAGGAGATTATGACACCACTACGCTATGAAAGAATATAACACAGTTTAGTTGACGCCCTGACGATCTTTTAAAATTTGATATTTTAGATGGTTTACTTTCAATATTTCCTCGATATTTTTGATCCTATTTAGGCGACTTTTGCTTATCTTGTTATAGTTTTGACAGATTATTAGCCTTGGAATCTTATCTATTTTCAAATCTTGGATGTCCGATATTTTTGGAACAGGAAGACTTAAAGATTGCTTTATAATATAGAGAGTTTTGTAATAATCCTCAAGTGGTTTAGCATTCGCATCTATAAATTGACTGTACTCTTTCATTTGGGTTAATATCTCAGTATCACTCAGTCGGGAATCGATGACTCGCTTTAGTTCTTCAAAATATAGTTTGTTATTTTCGATACCTACTAAATCGATACGTATAGTTTTTCTTTCTTCATTATAGAAACGATGAGCAAATTCGGAATCAATATATTTGTTACGGTTATGAAGGATAAGTGTGCCTTGAATTAATTTCTCTAATGTATTTTCACCATCAGAAACACCAGAGTAGAATTTAATTATATTTTTCTTCAAAATACCTGGGTCTTTTTCTATTTCTTCTTTGCACTCTTGGTATATCGCATCATGTGAGGTTTTGCCATTACGTGTGGATATCCTGTAAAATCTTGTCTCTGATACGTTATCATGACCAAGGTATTTTGGATGCGTCTTCACAGACAGATCTTTATTTCTACTATTGTACTTGATTTCTGCAAGTCTACCTCCATTGTAATAGGCCTCTATTATATTGTTTTTACGAACTTCTATATATAAATCATTATCTTCTTTGAGTTTTCTCCACCAAATTGGCGGATTCTGCTTTAGGATTTCAAATAATTTGTTGTTTGGGTCAAGCAGATTGTTTCCTAACTTTGATATTTCCATGTTCATACATTTTAAAGTTTGTATCATTTAAAGCGTTTAACGTTGTCAACAACTATTCGATATTTATATGCTTCTAAACATTGTTCTGCAGTAATATCTTTATTTACTCCATCAAAGAGATTTTTGTTAGTTTTATAATCTTCTTCCATGTAACGTTTTTAATTTTCTTCAAAGATAACTTCCACAGTTGTTTAGCTATTTTGATTTCTTCTAAACTTTACAAGGCAAAGATATAAAAAATAAGAAGTTGTGCAAAAATGGGATGATTAAATTACTCAAGAAACAGAAAATACATGATGTAATGAAGCCAACTGCAAATTTAGCAATTTGTTTGAAGAATTATGCTTTTGCACTTCGACCTTAACTTAGCCAATTACGTATGATTATTATTTACTTTTGATTATTAGAATTATCTCCCAGCAGTTCCGTAATCATCTGGTCCACTTCTGTATTTACCCGTTTAAAATTCCGGGTAAGCATGGTCTCCTTTTCCCGGTTGTCCTTGAATGCATACTTCTTAGGCAACTCCTTGTAGTAACCTTCTTCTTTCTTTATCCTTCCCATATTAAAATTGGTTTTACAGAAGTATTTGGTGGTCTTGAATTCAGGTGAGTTTTCAAGATCAATGCTGTTCAAGACATTCATATCCGTTGGAGTGAAGTCCCGGGCAGCCTGTCCCGCCAGCCATCCGGTGGCCATATCCGCTATCTTGGCGGCAGGCACGAGATAATCCATTTTTTCCGAGAGAGAAGTAGATACTTTCTGATCATTGACGGTAACGGAACGACTGGTCTGTTTGACCTTTCCGAAGACATCATTCTGTGCCCATTCCAGTGTTTCCTTGTTACGTGCGGCTCCCAAAAAGATATTACCGCAGGTCGTGATAATCTTCTGCATCCCGTTCTTGCCGTAGTCGGCTTCTAGTTGGGGAAGTTCCTGGAAACCTAAAGTGACGGAAACTTTATTGCTTCGTGCGGTGCCGATAAGACGGTCTATCTTATGGAAGTAGAGAGTTGGCAGCTCATCGACGATGATGCTTACGGGAAGATTGCCCTTGCTGTTGACACGGGTAACAAGGCGGTTCAGGATCAGTGCATTCAGGGAACCGATCACCTGTTCTTTTTCCGGATCATTGGCGATGACCAGATAAGAAGGATGATCCCTGTCTGAAATCTTCAGGTCAAAGTCATCACCCGTAAACACCCAGTAGGCTTCAGGAGATACAAGCCTTGCCGCACTGACCCGCAGCGTACCCACCATTCCTTCCAACTGGTCCATGGCTTTGTTCTGATAAGCACTCTGGAAAGGCGCCATCAGGGACATGATCTTTTCATCCTGCATCAGTATATCAAAAACATCATCGTAGGAATGTCCCAGGAAACTGAGGACATGGGGCATATCAGAATATTCTCCAGTGATGGAATCCGGTTCAACCCGTTCTCCCTTGCAGTTCTCATACCAGGAATCCTCTATCCTGACAGACTGTCCGTCCTTCGAGGTGTATTCGAGTCCTTTCAACTCCACAAACATACCGTCTGCATCGGTGGAGAGGTTCCGGCTTTGACTATCGACAAAGTCCAGTACCGTATGGCCTTTTTCATCCAGAGCTTCATAGTCTGACCACCTGCGGATGACCAGCAGCAGTTTCTTGCCGTTGCAGGAGGAGATATAGTGTCTCAGTTTCTCTCCCTTTCGGAAACCCGTAGGATGGAAATTGACGAAGAAATAGATGATGCTGGCCAGAAAGTTCTCTGCCGAATGAGTAAAGAAATCATCCGAACCTCCTTTTTTGTCGCCTCCTCCTTTGTTTAAGGAAGCGATCAGCGTGGCAGCAGTCTCGGAAGCGGCAGCAAGGTCCGGGATATATTTTCTCTGAATAGGATTTACCCGGTTGGAATACTCAACATCAGTGAAATTGACGATATTGAAATCACAGTTTTCAGGCAGATGACCATAACGCTTGTTCTTGCAGTACTGATAAAACAGGTTTCTGGCCAGTGTCGGAAACTTATAGTCATACACCATCATGGCAAAGCCCTTGGCACTGTGCTGGCGGATAAAAGGGTCGATGATACCAAAAGACTTTCCCGATCCCGGAGTGCCCAGGACCATCGTGGCCCGGAAAGGATTGATGATGTTGATCCAGCCCTTGTGCATCCTGCCTCTGAAATAATAGATCATGGGGATATTGACGGAATACCCGTTCTCTACCTTTTCCTCACTTTGTTCAAAACTCTCATTCTCGAAGTTGAAACGGTCATCACCGACTTTCATCTGATAATAGCGGGCAATGCCATCCAGTCCCTGGTGGACGAGCATGGTGCCGAGGATGGACGAGAGGGCATAAAGACAACGGTTGACAGGAATTCCGGCCCAATAGCCTCCCCAGTTGCCGATATGCAGATAGATACAGAGGAATATCAACACAAAGCCTACGATGACAGGATAAATCACCATGGTCTTTATATTGAACCTCAGGCTTTTCCTTGCCCTTGTACCGATACAGGTAATAGCAATACAGATCAGTTCCATGACCTTGCAACTCACTACGCTGTTGAAGACCCTGAACCTCGCAATCAGCTCCAGCAGAAAAGCAGTAAGCTTATTGTCCGTGGTGATCGGCAGGTTCATTACCAGTTCGATGATCAGGCAAAGATAGATGCAGCTGCGGAAGGTGTTGTATATCTGTTGCTGCTCACGGGTCTCTTCTGTTGGCATCGTTTATCAGTTTTTATGGATAGGGAAGGCTTCTGGCATTCTGCTCTGTTCATGTTTCTCAGCCTTGACGTTACCGGATGTTGAGGATCAGGCGGACCCGGCTCTTGCTTTTCTTATATGTTGAAGTGACATAACCGCTGTTCAGGCTTACCGTATAATAGTATTCCTGTCCGGTGGCACCGGAGCTCCCGTCCTGGGATGTGCTGAAATACTGCCTCCGGGAGAAGCCATCACCTCCGATGAGCGTCATGGAACGTTTGACCAGGTCGAGACAGGTAGACAAGGCCTTCAGATCTCCAGCAGAAGGAAGCACCCATCCCGTAATCTTGGAGGAATAGCCGTCCAAAGTTTCAAGGGCAGGGAAGTGACGGGCGAAATCCGAGGCAAGGATGGCCGCGGTATTCTCCTGCCCGCACATCGTCACGGCATCATTGATGACATTGCCGATGGTGCCCAGCGAGTCAGAATAGATATAACTGCCCATTTCCTGCCGGGCCACAACAAGGGCTGTATCCCCATGAACAGCAAAGATAACACCCACAGCATCGTCAGTCTCAGGATCATAACCTTCCGGACTGACTACCCGGTCATCAGAGAGATAAATATTGCCGATACGCAGGCTGCTGTCAAAAGCTTCGTCATGGTTCTCACAGGAAGTCAGGATACTAATGGCAAGCGCAAGCAGGGGCAGCATTATCGTACTGTTCATCTTAAAGAGGATTTTCTTTACCTGTTTCATCACCTTGTTTTTAAAAAGGAACCTTAATACCAATGAGCACGCCGTTGCGGAACGTGTCACCATGAAGGAAACTCACATCATTCTTCTGGATGACCGAAAACTGTATTCCACAAGGGAAGATACAGTCGTATTCCAGTCCTCCCTCCACACCAAAGAAATAATCCCCGGTGTGGGAGCCGAAGACGGGGCCGACACGCAGTCGCAGCCTGGAGTTCTTGAAGCGTCTGACGCTCTTCTTATAGAGCAGTCCGCCGTCCCAATAGTGGTCTTTCCAGAAAACTTTACTGCATACCCGGCCACAGACAGGGTCTCTATGCCAGCGGTCGCCAACCTCACCGAAGAGCTCCACGGCATCGCCATACTCGAGTTGCCGTTCATAACCGGCAGTGACATTCAGCGTGGAGTTAAAAAGAAATCCTGAATTGATGTTTACATACCGGTCGCCTTCTCCCGCCCATACTGACGCCGTCAGCATCAGGACGAAGATTATCATACCTGACTTTTTCATAATTTTACCGGTTATAGGGTTTTTCCAGCGATTTCATCAGTTCCTCGCTGAAGCTGTCGGCATGCAGGATATCCTCATATTCGATGGGGATACAGATGACCCTTCCGGAAATCTGATTCTCTGAAATTTCCAGCATAAGGACTTTCTCATCCGGGAAAGTAAGTTTGTTCAGGACAAGGACATTGCGGTAGCCTTTCTGAAAACTGGTCGCCTTGTTCAGACTATAGACAGGAGTCAGCTCGATCGTCTGGGTATTCGTGGCCTTAGTCTCTTTTTTATCGGTGAGTTTGACGCGTATCTCACTGATGTCATACTTGATTTTCGTCTTGTTATAGAGGGAGAAATCGATGAAGAAATAATCATTGATGCTATAGATATTGTTGATGACAGCCTTGATCCCGTTAGCGGAGGAGTGGAGACCATAAAACTTCCGGCCACTGCCATAGATCGCCCAGGCATACCGGGCCATCTCTCCCTCAGGCATGAGCACATCGGGATTGTCATAGCGTTTCATATCCTCCTGCCTGACCTTGAAGATGGCATCTGCCCGGTTAGGCCCCTGCGTATAGATGACGTTGAACTGGGCCAGATGGCGCTCACCGATAAGGGTGAGGGTACCGAGCAGTTCGTTGTCGTACATCCTGTGTGCCGGTTTGATCCGGACGATGTTGTCCTCACACTGGTTGCCGACAATATTTGCCGTAGAAATATCCACGAGCTTGATATTCTCCGGCATGATGATATGCGTGGTGACCTCCTTATTGACATAGATGTTACTCCGCCGGATACCCTCATTGAAGACAGAAGTCTCCTGAGGGACAGGGGTATGGATATACCGTGCCTTTACGGTGGTGTCCCTGAGTATGGAAGTATACTTCTTCTGTGCGCCGGCCGGGAGTGATAACAGGGTCACCGCAGCCAGCAATGCAAAAATCTTTTTCATATCTTTGTTCTTTATTCGTTGTTTCCTGTATTGATGAGATAGACAATCGTGTTATATTTGATACGGGCCTTGTTCTTGCGGATATTGTTCGCCACGGCATTCGATGCACTCTGGTACATATTCTGCAGGGTCTGAAGGGCAATGGACTCGCCGCTGAGCCCTGATCCGCCGCCATTGTCAAAGGTGACATTGTTCTGCATGGCCTGAGCTCCTGCTTCCTTCATCATATCCCGGAAAGCTGACTCGGGGACATAGAAACCTTCCATGCCATCGTTGTCATAGACGGAAAGGCTGACACGGATGAACTTGTCCTTCACGAGGATACTGGTGATACTGGCCTTGACACGCTGCTGTCCGAAGCCTGTCACGATGCCATAGAGGTAGGTGCCCTTGCGGAGGACCGTCCCCTTGAGGGTGACGTCATCGAGAAGCTTGAAACGCAGACGGGTCCCTTCATGGGCCCTGGTGGTCTTGTCGATCATCGCCCTGATCAGCGGTTCATCGGCAGCGGATGGCGAGGCCAGCGTATGGAACTGGTCTTCATTTGCGCTCTGCACCTTATGCAGGATGGCAATCTCCGGCTTTACAGTCCTGGACCTGCCCTTTCTCCTACCTTCGGGAAGGGAAGCGGGAGTGTCGCTGCCACCCACAGTCCCACCTGTATTCCTATCCAGGGATTTTTCATAAGCCCGCTGCCGGGCCACACTCCTGCGCTGGATAGCCGCTATCTCCCTGGCATAGTCACCATACTCCTCTTGCTGGCTGCTGCCTGACGAAGAACCGCTTCCGGCATAGGAATTGATATGCTTCCGGCTCTCGGCAAGACTGCGTTCCATATCTTCCATCTGCTTCTGCTGGCGTTTCCGGTCAGCATTGGCCGCATCAATATTGTCAAGTTCCCGCTCACTATAGCCGCTTGTGGTGGAATCTTTACTTTCATCCTCATCACCTATGCCGTCCACAGCGGTATAGGCTCCGTCCTCACTCATCCGCTGGTTCATATCAGACATCTTGTCGCCAATCCCCACATTCTCCGCCGCCGGCAGGGACATATTGATGGAATCGGTCGCGACACTTTTTTTAGGAGTATCGCTTCCTTTTCCCGAAAAGTTCAGGATGGTGTGGGCGAGGAAGAGCACCGGCAGGAGCGTAACCAGGGGGAGGATATATTTAGGTTGTTTGAAATTGATCTTATTCATCGTTTCTCCTTTGTTTTTATGGATTGGATCAGATATTCCAGTTGATGGTACTTTACGATAATGGCAGCAGAATCCCGGTGGGTCTTACGGGGGAGCCGGACAAGGGAATCCAGCTGCTCCTTGAGGCAGATACCCCTGGAAATCATCCCCCCAACCTGTCCGCCCTGCAGGGTCCTGGCATTCTGTATCTGATGCAGGCCGTCGAACATCGGACGGACATTGGCAATGGAACTGAGTTGAAGGTCATCCGGACTGCTGTTCTGATCACCGCTCTTCGTCAGATCTCCTATACTCAGGAAGATACCCATGAGGAGGGATACCGAAAGCAGACCTGTCGTCCAACAGAGCGTCCTCTTCTTATGCATCCTTGCCAAACGGTTGGCAACGGCTATCCGCTCCCGAAGTCTTACCTTTTTCGCGAGTCTGTCCACGAGTGTAGTGGCATGACGGGCTATCTTTTCATCCCGGGCTGTCTTTGCCTGTCTGAATCTTTTCTTCATACTTGAATGGATTAGAGTATTAATGGTCAAGATCCTTGTCTTCCAGAGTCCTCCAGTGGGTAATCAGCAGTCCGTGGGGATTGTTCTGGGTGCGGGGTACGTTGACCAGCTCACCGGTGGTGATGATAGAGCGTCTCAGATCACGGCTGCGGCGTTTGATCAACTGCGTGCCATAATAGGTAAACTTCCTCGTACGCTCATCGAGATGGATGGAGTCGCACATGATGGTACAGACAGCCGAGGAGGAGACAATATCACTATAGAAACCGTTCTCTTCCATGGCCTGTTTCTGTTTCATGGCCGTGCCGTCCGCCATATACATCGCCTTGCCCAGTGTCCATTTGATATAATCGTCATCCGGGGGCAGGTTGAAGAAATACTGGTGAAAGAGCTGGATGTCCGCCTTGGCTTCCATCACGAAGTTGGCTTCCTGCTTGCTGCGTTCTGCCAGAAAGGGAATCTGCCCGTCGATGCAGTAGATCTGCCGGCGGTCATCGGTGATCAACTTCGCGGCATAATAGACAGTAAAAGCACAGATCACCGTACAGCCGCAGACGGTAAGAACGACTGTCAGCAGCGCAAGCCTTGTCTTTTGTTCCAAACTTTGTATCAACATCATGCAATATAAAATTCAAATCTACTTTTTTGAAGAGGCTTCCTTTGAGTCAGCTCTTGCCATCCGGAGTTCCACCCCGCTTATAATTCGAGTCACTGGTACCGACATTATGCATGGAGCGGGCACTGTCCGCCCCATGACTGTAGGCCTGTCCGACAAAGGTCTGAGAGGCGACAGTCCTTCCGGCTTCCCGGATCAGGCCGCCACCGTCACTGTGAGCCTGCTGGGCAGCTCCCACGGCAGTTGCTGTACCTGTGGTTACTGCAGCTCCAATTCCTACAGCGGCACTTGTGCCTCCTGAAACGGCACCGCTGACGATACCGGCAGATACCGCTCCGGCCGTCGTCCCTGCACTGGAGCTTACACCGCCCGGAATCAGCCACGAGGCGACCTCCGGCACGAATCGGATGACGTATGCCCCGACCAGCATGCCCATGGCATACATACAGTTGGAACCGATACCCTGCAAGCCGAGCGCACCGATGGACCCCCAATTCGTCACCTGTCCTTTGAGAAGGGTGTCGTAGGCGGTGATGTCCTCCGTAAGATTATACATCAGGATGAAGTCCACATAGTAAAGACAGATATAGACCACGAAGCCCCATAGTGTCAGGCTGAGATACTTGGACATCCATTGAGACCAGGCATTGCTGAAAGGCGGCACGATACTCAGGGCAAACATGATGGGGGCAAAGGTCGCCAGGATAGTCAGGAAGATGCGCTGGGCCACCAGCATACCGTAATAGGACATCTGGAAGATCAGCTCCCCGATGAAACGGATGATGTCATTGATCCATTCCGAGGCCTTGGTCTCCGTGAGGACTGCTGCCCGCTGGGCATAGTCATTGATGGTACTTCCCAGGTTCTGCATGTTGTAGATGAGCTTGTCCCACCAGTGGGCATCCTCGCCGATGGCCTGGACCTGCTTGGCCGTAGAAAGACTGTCCTGTATGGCCCTCAGCCGTCTGAGATAGCCGTCTTGTTTTTCCGCCACTTTCAGCTCCAGGGCCGCCACTTCCCTGTTCTTGCTGACAGCCATCTGCTTGGTGGTATTTTCCAGAGCTTTCCCCGGAACGGCAAGCTCATTGCAGATCCAGGTACTTGAGGAGATGCACATACTGAGCCCGATGATACGGAGGAGTTTCATCACATCCATGGCCCTGCGGCCGAGCATCATCATCCAACACTCATAACTACCCACACAGAGGGCAAGGCAGAGCCCCAGGATCCGGGCATAACCAACGGCACTGCCCAGAACGGCAGACCTTGGGAAGGTCTCCATGGCCACAAGCAGTTTGTCCAGACTCTGGTCAATAGCCGGAAGGCCCATGGTCAGCAGATGACGGGCATAGATATCCAGTAGCAAATCCATCATGATGTATCCTTTAATAATAGCTCTGTGCCATACCGACAAGATGGGCAACACGGCTGACCAGCTCCTGCATCTGCTTCCGGTATTCGATATAGGCTTTCTCCCTCCTGGCATTCTCCAGTCCGTAGGCGAGACCGGTCTTATGGATATAGCCGATACTGTTGCAGATCAGTTCATTCTGATTCTGGAGCTGGGTGACCTGATAACTGAGACGGCCCCTGCTTTTCTTCATGCAATAGACAAGACCGTCATCAATATCATCCTGCATCCGGTTGTAGTCATCCTTGAAATCAATATAGACCAGATCCACGGAACGGTCAGCTGCACGGGCAAGCTCTTCCTGATACAGGGGTTTGATTTCCTGCCGTTCTTCCTCCGCCTTCTTCTCACCGGCTCTCTGCTCTTCCTCGGCGGCGGTGCGGTCGGGCATGATGGTCTTGGTATGAGACTTGCTCTCCTTGAAATGCACACGCAGTCCGGAGTGGAAGCCATGCCATTTCCATTTGGTATAAGCTCCACTGTAATCCTTGTGGAGAAAATAGTAATACCATCCCGGATCAAAATCCCACGGACCGGTCTCCATCGACCGCCATTGCTTCTCCTTCTGGGAGTCATGCTGCACTGACTGTGCCCTGCCGGTTACCTTCAGGGAAAGGAAAAACAGAGCTAAAATCAGAAATCGTTTCATATTCTTCTTGTTTTATAGGTTATACCATTTACTGATTACTCCTTTTGCGATGCCGTCCGTTACATCGGAGTTCAGGATGTCCCAGATATAGTCATAATGAAAACCGCCGACCATCACGACACTGCACCAGGCGTATGCTTCTTCGATGATCGCCTTCATGTTGTCAATATACTCCCTGAGTTGATTGACCAGGTCGAGCTTTTCATCCATGGAGGCTTTCATGAGGTTGATGCTGCCGGCGGAAAGGGTGACGGCCATCTTCCGGATATTTTTCATCTCCCGGGCACAGGCATAACCGGCTTCTGTATAGTACCAGGCACACATAGGCTTGTGGAACAGGGTTCGGGCAGTGGAAGAGGTGAACCGTGCATATTCGTCAATGAGCTTGTAGAGATCGGTGCCCGTACCGGCCAGCGCACTGGAAAGAAGTATAGCACTGTAACCGCTGGAGAGTTTACTGTCCAGGGTTGACCGGGCAGCATTGAACTCCGTGGCTCCTTTGGTGACAATGCTCTGCTCTCCGAAACTGGCAGTCACCCTTGCCAGGGCCTGGTCTTCATTACCCTTGATGAGTTTGTGAAGGCTGATGAGCGCCTCAATAGTCGGAAGATCATGCGGCGTATCAAAAGCCTGGAGGGGCAGGATGGCCGTCACCGCCACTAAAAGAAAGAATAGTCTTGCCTTCATACGTTAAAGTCCATTCCAGTCATTGATCAGTCCACTCACCATATTTGCACCGGTGAAACAGCTCGCCCAGGTCTCCGGATCAAGGTCAAAAAAGACCGTACTCCATCCACAGTAGTGGCACATCATCACTATAACGTCCATCTTGTACTTCATTTCCAGCAGATGGGAATAAATCTTGTTGGCCAGGGTCAGACGCTCATAGCGGTCCAGCAGGTTGTAGCCGTCATTCTTTTCCTTCCCATTCTCCGAAATGGTCTTTTTGATGACGGGGATGTCGGGAAGCCGTATCCTGCCATTGTTGACGATATCCTTGAAGTCATGGACGAGCCCTTCGGTCTCCTCAGTGACATCGGCCAGCTCATTCAGGCACAGGATATAGTTCTTGACAGTCTTATTGGCTATAGCTTTCAACACAGTGGGCACATCGGTGAGGATGTCTGCAGCACAGGAGAAAATTTCCTTATAATACTGGCTTTCCGGTCCGAAGCCTTCCACATTCTGCAGCGTAAACTGATATATCTCCCGGATGCTGGCCATTGCTGCGGTATAAGCCATCAGTTTCTTCTGTTTTGCAGCAATGGAGTCCAACCGCTGGTTATGCTTGCTCTCGATGGCTTTCTGGGATGCGGCATTGGCCGTAACGGCAGCTGCCGTCCAGGGGTCTGTAACAACCCTGAATCCGGCCCTTGTGCCCAGAGTAAGCAGCAGGACAAACAGGAGTAATACTAATCGTTTTGCTTCCATAAGCTCATGACCTTTCCGTGTTCATTCACTTGCCGCGCAAAGTCGAGATAGGTGTCTGCCTTTGACTTTCTGCGGTCTTCTTCTATCCTGGTGATGGCCGTCTGAATACCGCCATACCGGGCTTCGTAAATTTTGAGGGCTTCCTTCTCCGCCCGTTCCGTGGTATAGGCCCAGTAGCATTCAGGCGGTTCCTCCACGCCATAGACATCGGAATACTGCCCCCGGGCAATCCAAACTTCCTTGAAATAGTTTCTCCCCTCATGGTTTCGGAGGTTATTGATGGTAAAGATCTGCTGCCGCTGTACGGGCGTAAGACCGAGGATGGCAGAGATCTCATCATATCTGTCCCTGAACTTGCTCTGGTCGAGAAGGATCTTGATGTCTGAATTATTGATGATCGCTTCCTTCACGATAGGGGAGTCAATCACGTCATTCAACTCCTGAGTGACAACACCGGCGATGCCATGAAATTTTCTCACGGTTTTGTAGAGGTACTTGATATATTCGGCCATAGTAGGTGAGGAGATGGCTTTCCAGGCTTCTTCGATGATGAGCGCCTTACGTCCTTTTTTCAGACGCATTTTCTGAAGGAAGACATCCATGATGATGAGCACGACGATGGGGAACAGGACGGGATCATCCTTGATCTTATCAATCTCAAAAACGATGAACCGTTCACTGAAAAGACTGGCATCAGCATCGTTGTTCAGCGTAGATTCCAGTTCGCCGCCTTTATAAAACTGTTCCAGTATAGCGGAAAAGTCATTGATGTCGAAACTGATACTGCTGTCCTTCATGATCTGCGGGATACGCTCCAGGGCAAATTCATAATAGCTGTTGAAGTTCAGCCGCCCGACATGCATCTTCTGCCGCTGTTCCTCCATGCGGTCTATCTTCTTTTCTATCCGCATCATATACCTGCCTTCAATAAGCTCCGGCATCAGGCGGAGGAGCTGCCTGCCGGCAGCAGCCTTCTCTCCTTCGGTAGCAGCATCGTCATTAGCCAGACCGTGCAGTTTGTTTACCTGACGGATGACCTTGGCATGGTGCTTCTTCTCCTGAGAGGTGTATTCTTCTTCCACCGCATGATCCCTACCTTGGGGAGCATCTTCTCCTGCAGTCCCTTTTTCAAGTTCCGGAATACGATAGGGATCTGCGTACTTCTCTTCAATTTTTTCTTCATAGTGTTCGTATGCCCCGTTCTTTTTATCTTCCAGCAGCAGCCGCTCCCGGAGTTGTTCTCTTTCCTTTTCGGTATATTCCCTGAATGGATGGAAGTATTCCCGGTAGTATTCCACGATGGTCTGGTTGATAATCTTGTCTTCTATCTTTGTCGGTGCCTCGTTCCCCTTGAAAATAAGGAAAATGAGACTTTTCAGGAAGTTCTTCTTCTCCCCGAAATTCTGGTCATACTCCTCCTTTGTGATCTTGAAAGGATTCATGGAGATGGGATGCTCTCTGCTGTAAGTGATATAAGTCCCCTTGAAATAGGCACAGATACCCTCGTAAGAATCTCCAGTATCGACCATGACGACATCGGTATCCTGTTCCAGCAACTGGCGGACAACGGAATTGATATGGAAGCTCTTTCCGCTGCCACTTGGCCCGATGCAGAAAAAATTACTATTGTCCGTATATTTCACTGATCCTTCCTTGCCGGTAATGTCTATGCACACCGGCAGTCCCTGACGGTCAGTGTACCAGGTTTTCAGCGGGGTGTCCTCACTGTGTTTCAGATGCTCTTTATAGAAAAGGCAGAGAGCGGCATCGTTCAGGGTCAGGAACAGGTCATAGTCGGGATTGAAGGAATAGGCATTACCGGGGAAACAGTCCAGGAAAAGTTCCAATTGGTTATAGGCTGACCGGGAGGGCAGGATACCGCACTCATAAAGACGGGTCTCAATGTATGAGCTGACTGAGGTGAGCTTCTCCTGCGGACAACAGACCAGGATATTGAAGTTGGTATTGACGAGTATCTTGCTTTCCGTGGCAAGGACATTGAGGACTTGCTCAATATCAGACTTGGCAATCTTATTGCTGGGATCCGGCATGCTGCCGTGACGTTTGGCCTTGCTCTGCAACTTTCTCAGCAGCCTTCGCTGCTGGGGAACCTGAAGAACCTGATTATAGATGACACAGTGGGTATCGGGAATCTCTGCCAGAAATGCCAGGAGGTCTGTGGCGATAGTATACCCATTGACCGGTACCGTCAGATAGGGCTTGATAAAGGAAGGAAGGTCTATCTCATCGACATCAACCAGACTGAAGGACTTGACCGTATCAGCGCCCATCCGCAGACTTTCATCAGAGGCCTTGAAGTTCTGCATGGCAAAAGACCCCTTTCGAAAATTACAGGCCATATAACGATGAAGGTATTCGTTAACCTCTTCCTTATTGAGCTTATGGTACCTGATTTCATGCTCTTTGAGGATGTCAATGACCTTGCTGACCTTGACATGAAACGCTTTCCAGGCCTTTTCGTCATATTTAATGAAAGTGCTCTTCTGCCCCTCCATCGTGAGGATCAGGAAGGTACGAATCTCCGTATAGGGCCTGCCCTCGAAATAGCGGAAATAGCTCTTTGTCAGGTATTCCATATCCGAGGTAACAGGGTGGTGATAACGCTGGCGACAAAAAATGTCCTGCTTTTGCAAGGCAAAGCCTTCACCAAGGGCCTCCACGATATTTCCCAACACATCCATGTAACCTATATAGAGAGCAGGATCCGTCGAATACTGCTGGACGGGATTCTCCATCTCGATAAGTACCGAAGCATCACCCCTACAGGAGAATAGCACCGTATTGAGAAGCTTGCACTTATCGTCCTTGATGTCTTCCAGTTCGGCAAAGATGCCGTCGATTTTGCTTTTCTTTTTTCCAAACATGGTTCTATCGTGAGAAAAGGTGATGGTAGATGAAGATACCCCGGCTCCGTTTTCTATTGTGCAGTCCGCTCTTCTGTCTGATGAAAATACCGAGGATGCCCATGGCAGCAATGCCTGTCATGGCAAGGAATCCGGCAAGTTTTCCAACGAGGATAGAAAAGAGGATATAGCCGATAAATGAGATACCGATGGCCATAGCGGCATAAGTCAGAAAACGTCCGCGAATGCCCATGAACTCCAAAGGCTTCTGAAGTCCCTTGAAAACAGGGTAACCATTAAAATTCATCTCCATTGATTGTGATTTCAAAAGACAGGAAAGGACACATACTTTGTAAGAGTCCCCCTCCTGAATGTATGATTCCCATGTCCTTATTTAAAGAACAAGGGAAGAGCTTCTGACATGGCGATGAATGCTACACAACCGCCGATGGTCAGCATGATGGTCTTCTTGACATCTTGGTCTCCGTTTTGCATTTTAAAATAGACATTGAACGCTCCGACAAGTACGATGACGGCGGCAATGGCCTTCATCAGATTACTGACAGGAGTCTGATACGAAGAAATCTCTGAGGTGGCCTTGGTGAAGCCTCCCGCTCCATGACTTTGGGCACAAATATCAAGGGCACAGAAGAGTACCATACAGGCCACTGTTGTGACACGCTTTACCGGAATTTTCTTGCAAGAGTTCTTTACTTTGCGAAGAAATATTTTGGAGTTTACTCGAAGCATAAATTTTTCTCATGGAGTAAAATCTTACGTTTCAAATTAAATGGCAAATGCGGACATCTTCATCCATAAGTGGAAGAAAATAAACTTGGTACTTACAAACCAAGAAACAGGCTGTCACTTCTGTTTTTTATGGAAGTATATCAAATGCTCCACCAAATTAAAAGTAAGTTCAAATTCGCAGATGCAGATGCTGCTATTTCTGATCAATTTTCATCAGATGGATGGCCACATCGTCCATCTCCGGATCCTTTTGTGAAAGGTCTTCAATCTGTTTATGAAGAATACTCATGAGGATACCTCCGGAATATTCAGTGCTCTGGAAGGGGAGGATCTCCGGGACAGGCCCTTCTTCAGGAGATGGCGTTTGCTCCGGAACCTCACCGTCAGGTGAAAGGTATTCCTGCTCCAAGACTTCCGGCTCCGTTTGCCGAGGTTCGCAAGTGGGTCCTTCTTTCATTGCTTCCTCATTCTCCTTTCTTTCCATAGTCACAGGATTTTCTCCTTCCAGAGGCTGAGCCGCTGTCATCTCCTTAGAGACCTCTATGGGCTTAAAAGCCTTGGCTTCCTCTGAGATATCTATTTCTTCCTCTTCTGTCCTGGAGGCAATTTCCACCGGCTCCTTGTGGAAAAGGTCGTGAAAAATCATCCAGGCATATAAAAGAAGGTAAAAGCCGATGATCAAATAGTAAACCATAGTTGTCTGTTCTTTTTTCTTATTAAAGCCCACGGTCTGTACCCGAAGGTCAGCACCGTGGAGTTTCCATTTTAAGAATGATGAGTTGTTTCTATAGACGGAGTGCTCGGCCACTTCATTTCCTGCTTATGAGGTATTTTTCATTCTGGCGTTTTTCGATGCAGAAAAACTCATGCAAAGATAGTAAAAATCTATCTATCCGTGCATCCGTATCCTATATTTAGGATAAATTCGACTTCATAGACAAAAGATAGTATAATTGTGGAATCTATCAGTTGATAAATGATAAGACTATATTTTATAATCTATAGGGAAAAGACTGTAGAAAGGGTAGGTGAATAATCACAGGAGACGTTCAGAGGAGTACAAGAAATTATGGAGAGACTAGGGTTAAGAGTTTTGCAATATATTAACGTGAGTTCGATGAAATTAATAAAATGATCATCATATTTGCACATAATCATATAGGAATGATTACCTGCAAACAATGGTTTGTAGGTATTGATCCATTCAAGCGTTAATAATTATTCGTTGAATTTTCTTGTATTATTAGAATATTTTGCCTATTTTTGTAGAAAAGTTACGAAAATGGTTTAAATATTTAGTTTTTAGGCTTATGATAAAGGATTTTTGGGTAGAGAATTATTACTCTATAAAAGACCGTCAGGAAATGGACTTTGAGGTGCGTCCTTCTGAAGAAGAGTGGATGCGTGTCGAAGCAGCACATGGTGTCTATCTAAGCAAGTTGGCGGTTATTTATGGTGCTAACGCATCTGGAAAGTCAAACATGTTGAAGGCTTTGCAGAATATTTTTGACTTGCTCTTTACTGCACGCACCAACAGAAATGACAAGGTGCTCTCGGGCCATCCTTTTGCTCTTACTGCTGATAAGCCGACAAGAATGTATGTATCCTTTTATACGAATAGTATACGATATGACTACACTATCGAATATAATCAGCGTTATATTATCAGCGAGAAACTGGACTATTATCCCAGACGTTCCAAGGCTCTTTTCTATGAACGGCATTTCCGAGGAGAGGATGAACAGGCTGCCATTAAGTTCGGTCCAGGTATCGGCATCAAACAGAAGTCTCTTGACACCATCATCCAGAACACGCTCAATAACCATACCGTTTTGTCTACCTATGGAAAAGTATCACTTTCGGACGATGCCAGACCGATAGCAACACTCTATCATTGGATAAAAAATCATGTCCACGGGGTGATGCACATGGATGACAACAGTGTTGTGGCACAACTGCAATCCGTTGACAAGGATCCACGCCGCAGGAAATTCTATATGCAGATGTTAAAGAAGGCTGATTTTAATATTTCTGATTTCCATATTCTTTCGGATGGCGACAAGGAGAGTGTCAGCTTTGTCAATACCACAAACAAGGAATACTTTGAACTGCCGGACGACAGTCAATCAGCAGGTACCATAAGATACATCACAGATTTGAAGTATCTCTATGATGCCATCACAGGTAGTCACATCTATATGCTGGATGAACTGGGTGAGGACTTGCATTATGACCTGCTTCTCTATTACCTGAACGTTTTTGTCTATAACTCGGATAATTCACAACTTATCTTCACTTCACAGGAAACATCGCTATTGGCAGAGAACCTCTTCAACGAGCACCGCCATAATGTGTGGTTCGTAGAGAAATCACATGATACGGCATCCTCTGTCTACACCCGTGCTGACGATTTCGGTCTCCATAAGAACCTCTCGCTTTACAATTCCTACCGTATAGGCAAACTGGGTGCAAAGCCGGAACTGGGGTCACCATTTATAAACTTAGATTGATTATGGCACATCAGAGACAAACAACGATAGTGATTGGCGAGGGTCCGACGGAATTTTACTATCTCAACTCCTTAAAAGATGACTTCCGAATCCTTCAGCACATCAAACCAGATTCACCAAAGAACACAAGTCTTCGAGAATTGGAACATACAATAGAAAACTCTATCCAAATGGGTTACAATAAAATATATTGCCTGATAGACATGGATACCAAAAAGAAGGATGCCAAGAGCAGGTGTGCCTACATACGATTGAAAAAGAAATATCACGGCATTCATATATTAAAGCCCAAGAGAGGCATTGATTATGAAGTCAGGTTCTTTGAAACTGATAGATGTACAGAGCTGTTTTTCCTTTACTACTTCAAATATACTACACAGGAATTTTCGTCATCTGATGACATTGGGGCTATGATGGATAAGAAATGTAAATACGAAAAGACCATCAAATTTTTCCGCTCACACCCTCTCCATCAGTATTTTGAAAAACAAGGCGGAAGCTTTCGCAAGGCAATAGAGAATTCCAATTCATCTCTTAGAGGTAAGTACAAAGGGGAAAGGGACTATACCTATTCAGAAATGGGGGAGATGTTTGAACTGCTTGGTATAAATTGAGATTTCTGTTATTTCTTAGATCTGAATCAGTACTATGCAACTTAAAGTGAGTTCGACGGAAATAAGAGGCTGTAAATTGATAGCCTGTAAAAATTGTTGTAACTTCAAGGTGTTGAAATTCAAAATTTCACAAATAATAATCACTAAGACCTAGAGGGCAACGGGGGTGATCCTAGTGATTCAAACGTCAACTAATCCGTAAGAAGAGGAAAGCCCATAAACTTCATAATTATCCCCGATGATGTTATCTATCTTAATAAACAGATAATTATCCGAACACTTGTCATAGAGAAAATATTCTAATTTTCAAACAGGTGGTTATTAATATTTAAATGTTTATAGTAAAAAATATGCTTGCCGCCCTGCAAAGCAGTATCTTGAGAATATTTACGGTTTCACTGTGAATATTCTCGAAATACCTCTTTGCACCTGTCCATAGGGACACGGACAGGCTTCGGGAGAGTGGTTAAGACATTCTATGGGAGCTGTGCCCACCATACTCCC
>NZ_JAMXLY010000042.1 GCF_024054555.1 Segatella cerevisiae
ACCTGATGGCAACGGGAGACAGGGGTTGCGCTCGTTATGGCACTTGAGCCGACACCTCACGGCACGAGCTGACGACAACCATGCAGCACCTTCACAGACTTCCCGAAGGACGGTGCCGTCTCCGGCACCTCAGTCTGCAATTCAAGCCCGGGTAAGGTTCCTCGCGTATCATCGAATTAAACCACATGTTCCTCCGCTTGTGCGGGCCCCCGTCAATTCCTTTGAGTTTCACCGTTGCCGGCGTACTCCCCAGGTGGGATGCTTAATGCTTTCACTTGGTCCCGCGGCCCGAAGGCCGCAGAACGGGCATCCATCGTTTACCGTGCAGACTACCAGGGTATCTAATCCTGTTTGATACCTGCACTTTCGAGCTTCAGCGTCAGGTGCGCTCCCGCAAGCTGCCTTCGCAATCGGGGTTCTTCGTGATATCTATGCATTTCACCGCTACACCACAAATTCCGCCTGCGTCGTGCGCCCTCAAGCTCTCCAGTTCGCGCTGCAGTGCAGATGTTGGGCACCTGCATTTCACAACACGCTTAAAGAGCGGCCTACGCTCCCTTTAAACCCAATAAATCCGGATAACGCCCGGACCTTCCGTATTACCGCGGCTGCTGGCACGGAATTAGCCGGTCCTTATTCCAAGGGTACTTGCAATGAACGACACGTCGCTCACTTTATTCCCCTTCAAAAGCAGTTTACAACCCATAGGGCCGTCGTCCTGCACGCTACTTGGCTGGTTCAGGCTCTCGCCCATTGACCAATATTCCTCACTGCTGCCTCCCGTAGGAGTTTGGACCGTGTCTCAGTTCCAATGTGGGGGACCTTCCTCTCAGAACCCCTACTGATCGTCGGTTTGGTGGGCCTTTGCCCCGCCAACTGCCTAATCAGACGCATCCCCATCCGTAAGCGACGGATCTTTGGTCACCTTCCGATGCCTTCGGGAGACTACATAGAGCATTAATCTTTCTTTCGGAAGCCTATTCTCTGCTTACGGCCAGGTTGGATACGCGTTACTCACCCATTCGCCGGTCGACGACTGCACCAAGCAAGCTTGGCGCCCGTTTCCCCTCGACTTGCATGTGTTAAGCCTGTAGCTAGCGTTCATCCTGAGCCAGGATCAAACTCTCCATTGTAAATTGTCTTTCCTGCGCCGCTTTCCGTGTCTCCCGTTAGGGAAACGGGGAAGCGGCGCCTTTGTTCTGTTCAGGGTACCCTTCCGTTCCGACCGCGACTTTCGCCACAGCGGACGGACGGTTCTTTCTTCTTCTACGCTCGGGATCTGCCTGTGTACTCGAAAGTACATAGGCAAGTCCCATTCTTGTACTGCCTGTCTGTTTTATGTGAATCTTTTCAAAGAACTCTTTCTTTCGCCCCCGGTTTTTTGCCGAAAGCGGTTGCAAAGGTATGCATTTCTTCTGAACCCTCCAAATATTTGGGTGGAAAATTCAAACAATTTTTGAAACATTTCGACTTTATTGACAAAGGAAAGTCGGCTAAAACATACGATAAAAACTGCAAAAGGCAGTCTATATGACAATATATCAGTCATATACCATTTATATATAATAAAAATAGAAGCATTTTCAAATAGTTAATCTATTTTTAGCCCAAACATCGAGGATTCTCGACAGATTAAACGAGTAGTACTAACAAAAATCTTGGCTAGATCAAACTTAAACAACTAAAACATTACCTTTAACTCCTATTACGATCTTGGAATCTGGAGTCCGAAAGAGGAGAACCCATGACAACCAAGTTATCAAATAGCACATTAAAAACAGATGATATCCATTAAAAACTAAGCTGATAATATTCTTCAAGAACTAACAAAATAGAAATAAATGAAGTTTTTTCTCAAAGATTACTTAAATTTGCAACAGTCTATTGAAAAAATCAAAAACCGATAAAACATCAACTTGTAAATTCCAATAATACATGTTAGACATAAAAGAAACCCAAACTCGTGAGTTCCTATAATAACGTTGGGAATAAAAGAAACACAAAATGGTAAATTCCATAGTAACGTTAGACATAGGAGAAACATGAACTTGTGGTCCCCGATAGTAACATTGGAAATAAAAGAAACACGAAATAGAGAATTTCTACAGAAACGTTGGAAATAAAGAAGACACGAATGGGGTCTCCCCACAATATATATAATGTGTATCCCTGGAATATATAATAATGACTAGAATAAAAATATCTATTGAAAAAACAAAAATGAAGAAAACACTAACCTTATTATTATGCCTCATTCTGGTGTTGCCAGGAACGGCAAAAAAAACGACAACTGTCTCTAACAACACCTTCGTGCATCCCTGGAGCGGAAAGCGTGTAGCCTACTTCGGAGATTCCATTACCGATCCAAATAATAAAGGATCTAAGAAAAAGTACTGGAATTATCTGCAAGATCTATTGAGCATTACCCCTTACGTATATGCTATCAGCGGGCGGCAATGGAATGATATTCCACGGCAAGCACGTCAACTGCAAACCGAGCACGGGAACCAGTTTGACGCGATACTCATTTTTATCGGAACCAACGATTTCAATGCTGCAGTACCCATAGGACAATGGTACACAGAGACAGAAGACTCTGTTATTGCAGCCGTTCATAAACCTCAAGCCAAAGTACTTCGCAGAAAGCGTACACCAAGTATGGACAGGGGTACATTCCGGGGGCGGATCAATATTGCGCTCAGTACGATCAAGAAAATGTTCCCAACCAAACAAGTTGTCTTGATGACACCTATCCATCGGGCCTATTTTTACGCAGGCAATACAAATATTCAGCCCACGGAAGAATTTCAAAATGCCTGTGGAGAATATTTTGACGCATACGTACAATCAGTAAAAGAAGCCGGCAACATCTGGGCGATGCCAGTCATCGATTTAAATGCCGATTCAGGACTTTACCCCGTCTATGACGAAAGCGCCGTTTATTTTCACACCTTAGACACCGATCGTCTGCATCCCAACGATGCCGGGCATTGGAGAATTGCCCAAACCCTATACTATCAACTAGCTGCACTTCCTTGTGACTTATCCTTTAAAAGTTTAAAATGACATACCATTCAATCGTTAGAGTCTATTGAGCTATCAGATAGTATATTTTGAACATCAAGAAAGCGATGCTGCCCCATGCGGCATTGCTTTCTATAATAAATGTCAGGCGTCAAAAAGAATCAGTAGTTTTTAAATAAGCCATCCTTTCAAAGCCAGGACAAACCCTTTAAGACAGAATCAAACAAGACATATAAAACCAATTCAGGGCAGCAGTCCATTAAGACCACCACCCTGAAATTCACACATATTAGAGAGATATGTATTTATTAATAAGCCGTATCCTTTTTAATATCAGAGTCATTGATTTTCTTCTTATCAATAGCACGCCATGCGAAATAGATATAGACGAAAACGACAGGCAAGAACAAAGAAACATAAAACATCGCCTGAAGAGTCGTCTTGCTGCTACAACTATTCGCAATAGTCAAAGAACTTTGCAAATCAATATTTGAAGGATAAAATGCCGTATTGTTCCAACCAGCAATCAGGAAAAGGACAAACACAGCCAGAACTACTCCAAAGCCAGCCGGCCATATTCCCTTGATATAAGTCTTGCTGAAAATAGTACGGATAACACCGAACAACAGCAAAACGACGCCCACTAGAAAGACCAAAAGCAACGGCCACATTGTGAGCAGGTTTTTCAAATACTTCATCGGTTCCATAAAGATCAGTCCAGTTGCAGGTTGATAGGCGAAGCCGTTTTTCAGAAGAGTCCGAACCAAGAATGTCAGGAAGAACACCAAAAAGGCGATTGTGTTATAGATCAAATGCCTGTGAGCCCTTGTCCGAATTGTTTCATCCGCCACATTATTAATAAGGTAAAGCAATCCGAGAACACGTGCCAGTAAAAAGACAGCTATTCCAAAAATCACATTCCACGGATCCAACAGAGCATCGAGTCCATTACTGGCATTAGCCCAGCGGCTGATGACAGGTTGAAGACTGTTGATCATATTCATCTTGTTGACGATGAAATTAGACCCATCAAAGAATGTAGCCACAGCGCCCCCCAAGAGCAATGGTCCCAGAACGCCATTGACAATCAGGCAAATCTGAAAAGTTTTCGGTCCCAGGAAATTACCCAATTTATTTTGGAACTCATAACTCACAGCCTGAGCGACAAAAGTGAAGAGGATAATCATCCACAACCAATAAGCTCCGCCAAAGCTCGTACTATAAAACAGAGGGAATGAAGCAAAGAAAGAAGCCCCGAAAGTCACTAAAGTCGTGAAGGTAATCTCCCACTTCCGTCCCGTAGAATTAATGACGAGACGTCGCTCCTCAGGCGTTTTACCCAAATCAAAGATCAGGCTGTTAGCCCCCTGGACGAAGAGCAGGAATACGAGGAATGCCCCCAGTAAACTAATTACCAACCACCAGTATTGTTGAAGAAATGAATATGTCATAATCTGATTATTTAAGCATTAACCTTTAGTGTATCACTCTCCGTATAGTCCGGACCTTTCTTAATCTGTTTGCAAAGAATACAGATCTCCACGGCCAGCATAGCCGTGAACAAGATAAGGAAGATGAAGAAAGTCAGGGCCACGGAACCAGAATGCAAATCAGAGACAGCCACCCAAGTCGGCAGCATATCCTGGATCGTCCAAGGTTGTCGTCCAAATTCAGCTACCAGCCAACCCGATTCACTCGCCAGATAAGTCAGAGGCAGGAAAATGATCGATATCACAGACAGCCAACGATAGCGACTGATATCTTTCTTTTTGACCATCCACAGATCCACGATAAAGAAGAGGATCAAGAGAAAGCCAATTCCGACCATTGCACGAAATGCCCAGAAATTCACGGGGATAAAAGGTACGATCTGATGCGGATTTTTGACATATCCATATCCGAAATACTTGATATTATCCATTACCGTCTTTTTCGTGACAGCATCTTTCTTGCCGCTACGGTATTGCGTCAGGGCAACAATCGCCTTTTTGCCCATTGCCATTTTCTGTTTTACAGAAGGCTCCCGAGAACCATCAGGCAACTTATAACCATTGAGTATGTCATTGATTCCAGGTACATAACCATTCAGGCTTCTGGTGGACAACAGAGAAAGACCATGAGGAACCCCCAATTTCAAAGAAGCCTCCTTTTCATTCACATAATCAGGTTGCTTAAATGGGTTCACGGCAGCTACGACCGTCAAACTCTTGCCATTTCCACCATTATAAAGCGCTTCCATAGAAGCCAATTTCATCGGTTGCGTTTTAGAGACCATATAAGCTGAATTATCCCCCAACGCTACTGTCAGCACAGAAGAGACAAGTCCGACGATTGTCGCAATCTTGATGCTCTCCTTAGCCAATTTCACTTCCCTGTGTTTCAGCAAATACCAACTGCTCACAGCGACGCAGAAGACAGCTCCTATGACCCAGGAAGAAGTAACGGTATGGAAGAACTTATCCACCGCAAAAGGAGAAAGAGCGATGTCAGCGAAAGAACTCATCTCAAAGCGCATCGTATCAGGATTGAATACAGAACCGACAGGGTCCTGCATCCATGCATTTGCCACCAGAATCCACCAAGCCGAAAGCGTGGCGCCTAAACCAGTCAGCCAAGTAGAGGCCAGATGGAATCCGGGAGAGACTTTCTGCCAACCGAAAAACATGACAGCCACGAAAGTAGACTCCATAAAGAATGCGAATATACCTTCAATGGCCAAAGGGGCACCGAAGACATCCCCCACGAACCAGGAATAATTACTCCAATTCGTTCCAAACTCAAACTCCAGAATAATACCTGTAGCCACCCCCATTGCAAAGTTAATCCCGAAAAGACGTTGCCAAAAGCGGGCTGCATCTTTCCAGAAAGCTTTCCGAGTACGGTAGTAACACGTCTCTACAATGCCCATAATAACGGCCAACCCCAGAGTCAGCGGAACGAACAGCCAGTGATATATAGCCGTCAGAGCGAACTGCGCCCGGGACCAGTCGATTGTTGAGGTTGTAATATCCAATAGGTTTATCATACCATTATGATTTATAAATTAATATTGATTATTCTATGTCATCGCATTGAAGGCACCATCAAGAGAAGGTCACCCAACTTATTTCCCCTGCACATGAAGCACATCAGCAGGTGCTTTTCTGCCGAGGACTTGTTCAGATACGAATTGACTCTCTTGTCCCTTCTTTGCATGATGATTGATAAAGTCAGGAAAGAAAAAGACCTTTAATATCGCGAAGATAATAAAGAGTTTGATCAAGATAACGGTCCAAAGTGTCTTTCCTACTGTCATATCACGAAAACCATCATAATATAGGTGGAAAACAGAAGATAGTAATTTATTTCGTTTCATACATATTACAGTTCACGGTAACGATGCAAAGTTAGAAAAATAATTTGAACGTTGGTCCTTTTTTCGCTAAAAATATTACATTTAATTCATTTAACTGTAAACCCTTACTTTTTTCTTGGTTAATTAACATAAATACATTACATTTGCATCATGTATATAGAGAAACAATAGCTATTATAAGAGTAGGAGCAAGTTTGCTTATTCGATTACTATCGGTGAATTTGAGCAAAAACAGAGTTACTGTCCTACAAAGAATTATAAGCAAGAAGTAGTGTCTGATAGAGAGACACGATGCTTACAAAAGTTAAATCCATATCATTCAAGGATTGAATTCATGTTCATGAAGAAATTATCAACAATTGTCGCCTTATTAGGAGTTCTGCTACCTGCAACAGCGCAACAGACATTCAGCCTGCAGGATTGTAGAGAGATGGCCCTACGCAACAACAAGCAGCTTAACATTTCCAAATTGAATGAGAAAGTAGCCTATAACACGCAGAAAGCAATGCGCACCAAGTACTTGCCCAAAGTTGACGCTATTGGCGGTTACCAGTATTTCAACCGGGAAATATCCTTACTTGACAGCAAGCAAAAGGATGCTTTAAGCAACTTGGGCACCAATGCCGTAGGCGGTTTCAGTTCAGGAGCTTCAGACTTCATCAACTCTTTAGTCCAGCAAGGGCTTATTACGCCTCAGATGGCCCAGCAACTTGCCGGTCTTTTACAACAACTTGGTCCTTCAATGAGTCAATTTGGAAACCAAATCGGAAACCAAATTAAAAACGCATTGCGAACAGATACCCACAATATCTGGTCAGGCTCCGTCATGATCAGAGAGCCGATCTATATGGGCGGTGCCATCAATTCCGCAAACAAGATTGCAGACATCAACCAGCAGTTGGCTGCCAACGGCGTCGACTTCACCACACAGAACACCTTATATAATACTGATCAAGCCTACTGGATGGTCGTATCACTCAAGCAGAAGCAAGACCTAGTCTACAGCTACCGCACACTCGTCAAGAAACTCAGCAATGATGTTCACAAAATGATTGCCCAGGGGGTTGCGACCAAGTCCGACGGACTTCAGGTAGACGTAAAGGTGAATGAAGCAGACATGCAGGTGACGCAGATTGAAGACGGATTGTCACTCAGCAAGATGTACCTTTGCCAACTTTGCGGGCTTCCCCTTGATAAGGATATTCGCCTGGCTGATGAGAACAAGAAAGACCTGACAGCCCGCGAGGTGCCGATCATCCAGCCCACCGATTCAGACCTGATGTCACGACCGGAAATCAGAATCTTGCAAAACACCTTGGATATCAGCAAGCAGAACACCAAACTCGTCAGGTCAGAATACCTGCCCCATGTGATGGCGACGGGAGGATATATTGTATCAAGTCCGAACGTACTCAACGGATTTGAGAAAAAGCTATCAGGCCTTTGGAATATCGGAATAACCGTCCAAGTCCCCTTATGGAGTTGGAATGAAGGAGCGTATAAGGTCAGGGCAGCCAAAGCTGCATCAAACATTGCAGAAATGCAAATAGCCGATACGCGGGAAAAGATACAATTACAGATCTCTCAAAGCAAATTCAAGATAAAAGAAGCGCATAAGAGGTTCGACATGAGCACTCAGAATCTGAGGAGCGCTGACGAGAACCTCCGCTCTGCCACCTTGGGATTCAAGGAAGGCATTATGAATGTCACGGATGTCATGAGAGCCCAGACGGCATGGCAGCAAGCCCAAAGTCAGAAGATCGATGCAGAGATCGACTTGGAACTTGCGCAGACAGAATTGCAGAAAGCTCTTGGTACTTTAAAATAATAACAGAAATAAAAATCACGCTATATTATGTCAGCGAAATCACAACATAACAACATTATGCTCGCAGCCCTAGGATTTACCTTGGTCGTTGTCGTTGTGGGCATTATCGGTTTTTTCACTTTTGGAAAGCAAGACGACATCATCCAAGGAGAAGTGGAAGTTTCTGAATACCGAGTATCCAGCAAATTACCAGGGCGTATCATAGAGCTCAGGGTAAAAGAAGGGGACTATGTCCATGTAGGAGACACCCTTGCCGTCCTTCAAGTTCCGGAAGTGTCCGCACAGAAGCAAGTAGCCGAAGCTACAGGACAGGCGACACAAGCCATGCAAGACCTCACAGATGCAGGAGCCCGCAAGCAGCAGATCGAAGCAGCCTACCAAGGTTTGCAGGCAGCCGTTTCAGCACGGACCATTGCCCAGAAGACCTACTCCCGTATGCAGAACCTCTACAATGAAGGTGTCATTGCAGGGCAGAAACGCGATGAAGCCCTGGCGGCCTATCAAGCCACAAAGGCCCAAGTCAAAGGAGCCCAAGCCCAGTATGACCTCGCCAAGAGCGGAGCCCGCAGCCAGGAAAAGCAAATTGCGGCCCACAACACGCAAGCAGCCCAATATGCAGTAAAGGTCGTCAACTCCCTTTTGAAAGAAACTGTCCAGATTTCGACTGTCGAAGGAGAAGTTTCCGATGTTTATCCTGAAGTAGGAGAACTCGTCACCATGGGGTCACCGATCATGAGCATCAACATCATGGATGACCTTTGGGGCGATTTCAACGTCAGGGAAGACCATCTGAAACACCTGAACCTCGGTCAGACCTTCACGGCATACGTCCCGGCATTTGACAAATACATCAAGATGCGGGTCTACTATATCAAAGACGAAGGATCCTATGCTACCTGGAAAGCGACAAAGACCACCGGGCAGTACGATCTGAAGACATTTGAAGTCAAAGCAAGGCCCATCACCCAATTGGAAGGCTTAAGGCCTGGTATGAGCCTGATTATCAAAAAGAAATAAAAGGTAAACCATTGAAAGCCCTCAAAGACATTTACCTGATTGCCCTAAGAGAATGCGGCAATATAAGAAGGAATCCCATCTATGCATTCTGCATGATCTTCTTCCCCATTATCGTGGTCATCTTTTTCACTTCACTAATGGGGGAAGGAGTACCTGCGAATATGCCTGTAGGAGTCGTCGATTTGGACAATACAACTACTTCACGAGCTCTTGTACGCCAATTAGACGGTCTGCAGTCATCACAGGTCGTACAAAGCTACGAGAATGTGAATGAAGCCAGAAGAGACATCCAGAAGGATAACATCTTCGCATTCCTCTACATTCCCAAAGGTATGACTAAAGACATCGAAAGAGGAGAGCAAGGCAAGATATCTTACTATTACAATGCCCAATTCCTTCTAGCCGGCAACTTGACCTTCCGCGACTTGAAAGTCGTTACCCAACTGGGAACGGCCAGTGTAGGAATCACCAAGCTCGCAGCGTTGGGAAAGTCAAATGAAGAAATCGCCGCCAACCTCCAGCCTGTTGCCATCGACCTTCACATGGTCGGCAATCCCTGGACCAATTATAATGTCTATCTGAGTTCTTTCATCGTCCCGGGAGTTCTCCTCCTCTTCGTGTTCCTGATTACCCCCTATTCCATTGGTACCGAACTGAAATTCAAGCGGTCAAGGGAATGGATAGTGATGGCACATGACAACATCTATGTGGCCTTGGCAGGGAAGATGCTGCCGCAAACCCTCATCTTTCTCTCCATCTTCTATTGTTTCGAATTTTACATCTATTATGTCTTGGGATTCCCCCATCCGGGAGGAGTAGGCAGAATGCTTTTAATCGGATTCCTGTCCGTCATCTCCTGTCAGAGTTTCGGTATATTCTCCTTTGGATTGATGCCAGCCCTCCGTCTGTCAATGAGTATCTGTTCACTATGGTCAGTTCTCAGTTTCTCAGTCGGTGGAGCCACGTTCCCATTGGAGAGCATGGACCCGGAAATTCAGGCATTCGCTCAGATGTTCCCTTTGAGGCATTATTATGTCATCTACCATACATGCATATTCAACGATTTCTCCCTTTCCTATGTTTTCGGTAATATCCTTGCATTGTGTTGCTTTGCAATACTGCCGTTGTTGACAAACTGGAACTTGAAACGGGCGATGTTGCATGATATATATATTCCGTAAATAAATGGAACAAGAAAGTTTTTTCAAAGCTGTCGGACACGGCATCCAAGATATGTGCTATATCTGGGTAAAGGAGATACGCAATGCCTTTACTGATGAAGGTGTACTCATCTTCTGTATTCTTGTGCCACTCCTCTATCCGCTGGTCTATTCTTGGATTTACAACAATCAAGTTCTCCGGAATGTCCCTGTAGCCGTGGTAGATCTGTCACACAGTCATCTGAGCAGACAGTTTATCCGCGATTTTGATGCCAGTCCAGACACAAAAGTTGCCTATTACTGCGACAATCTTGAAGAAGCCAAACAGTTAGTCGGCAGGAGTGCCATACACGGCATCCTCTATTTCCCTGCCGATTTCGAAAAAAAAGTTTATCGAGGAGAAAAAAGTTATATCAGTGCTTATACCGACATGAGTTTGATGCTCTACTATCGTGCGATATACAGTACATCCATCAGTATAGCCAATAAGGTCAATTCAAAAATTCAAATCGGCCGGTCAGTTAATTTCACTAATCAAGAAGATCTGGTCAGCACAATCCCCATAAAGACAGAAAACATACCCATCTTCAATGAGCCGGGAGGATACGGTGATGCCATTATCCCCGGTGTCCTTATGCTGATACTCCAGCAAACCTTACTGTTAGGCATCGGTCTTTCAGCAGGTACGGCAAGGGAGAACAACAGATACAAGGAGCTTGTACCTATCAGCAGGCACTATATGGGGACATTCCGAATCATCTTAGGCAAAGCGATGGCCTGCTTCATGATCTATAGTCTACAAGCAGCCTATGTCACACTTTGTGTACCCCATTTCTTCCATTTCACGGAATTATCCACGCCATTGGCACTCTGGGGATTTTTGGTCCCCTTTATCCTTGCTGTGACGTTTTTCGGGATGACCATGTCGTGTTTTGTACGTTATCGGGAGAATGTCTTATTGCTCGTCATGTTCACCTCCGTTCCTTTCCTGTTCATGTCAGGCGTATCCTGGCCGATCAGCAATATCCCCGGTTTCTGGGAAGGTGTAGCCAGTTTGATACCCTCTACATGGGGCATCCGTGCCTTTATCTCCATCAACAATATGGGAGCGACCTTAGATGAAATTCAGAAGTTTATCATACCCCTTTGGATTCAAGTTGTCGTCTATGGTTTCACGACGTTCCTGGTTTATCGTTACCAATTGAAACTCACCAAGAAACAGGCTTATTCTGCTATTGAGGATATCAAGAACCAAGCAATCGCTGCAAGGGACGAGAAAGAAAAGGACACACCCGAAAAAACTGAAACCGATAAGACTGACAAAGAATAAGGGACCGTTATCGATTTCCTCACGGAGGATAACCTCAATATCCTTTACGAAAAGAGAAGAAAGTCGTTCACGCTCTTTCAGAAAACAAAAAAGCAATGCCCAATCAAGTGCATTGCTTTTATCTTAATATGCTTTCCCGGAAAGACAAATCCGTCCTTTACGAAGGAGCGAATTTCACAACCACCTTATTTTTCAGGTGCAGGCGTATCCTCTTTTTCCAGAGTCTGTTTAGTATCCTGTTCTTCTATGACTGATTTGACAGCCTCCTCAACCAGAGGTTTATTGGCAAAACGATGGGCATAAGAAGAGAAATCAGGTTTGATCCGTTTATAAGTAGCGTCCTGGAACAGCGGGCTTGAAATAATATGGTCAGCTGTGGAACGATTGCAGCATACGACAATATTCTCGACATTGCATAAGCGAGTCAACGCCCTCACGTCAGAATCATGCGGCTGCATCGTCATTGGATCCGTGAAGAAAAACAGATAGTCAATGCTTCCACCTACAATCAGGGAGCCCATCTGCTGATCACCGCCCAAAGGACCGGAATTAAGAATAGTAAAATCCCACTTCACATCCGGGTGTTTTTTAGACAAAGCTGCCAAGATCATATGTCCTGTAGTACCCGTAGAATAAAATTTATGTCCGATTAACTTTTTAGAATTCCACAAACACCATTCTATCAAATCCTTCTTGTTGGCATCGTGTGCCACCAAACCGATGTTCCTTTTCACAAAATCTTCCATAGTCATTATTTTTAATTTCACATAGGACTAAAAGGCATTACCAGACTATTTTCATCAAATCATACCCTCTTGCCTTCACAAACTTTTCAAAATACAATCACTTCAGACACCAATATCTGAATAACTTGACATTCACTTCTATCTACAAAGATAAAATTGTTTTGTGTATGAAACAAGCATATTGGTGAAATTCTTGTTACACCGCGTGTTAATGTGCGTTAACACATCAAATTTTCACGCCCTGTCTTTACCTATACTCAGACAGGCTTGCACTCTCGCACAAGCCTGTCTGTATTTCATTTCACTCCAAAGAATCAAGCTGCAGGACTAAATTCTACATTCACGACAATCCTGATGTTCTGGCTGATGAGCGCTTCAGGAAACTTTGGTCCCAAGTCAAAATCCGCGCGTTTGACAACACCAGTCACCTGAAACCCAGCTGTCCTCTTATTATTCATAGGATTAGTCACCATCCCATAGAAGACCGCATTCAGCGCCACCCGCTTGGTAATGCCATGGAAAGTCAGATTACCGTATATGACCCCTCTCTTGGCACTTGTCTTTTTAATAGATGTACTCTTGAAAGTCAGCAGCGGATATTTGGCAGCATCAAAGAAATCTGCCGACCGCAGGTGGTTATCACGCATCTGTACATTCGTATTTATACTCGCCACCTTGGCCGTCACGACAATCTTGGCATCCGTATAATCCGGTTTAGTTGTTGTCACAACAACATTGAAATCATCAAACCTACCTTCTATCTGTGAGATGGTCAGATGCTTGACTACAAATCCCAAACGAGAATGATCAGGATCATTTTTCCAAGTGATGGTTTTAGCATTTCCCAGCATGGACACCATAACAGCCAAAGCCACTAATACATATTTTCTCATATTGTTATTATTAAGTTACACATATCATTTCTCTCTATACAAAGAAAGCACATTTTTTTATATCTACCAAACATTCACGCCGAATTCGCGTAAAAAAGTATGACTCCCCTATCTTAATCAAGATCAAGGTCCAAAAGGCGGTCAACTATTGGCACTACTCTCCAATAATTCGGTCAATGGGGAATATTCCCCATCCCGAAAACGGCATCGGGGCATTGGTTTGGGGAATTTTTCCACATTAATTCCCCAAATTCCCCATATTTAGGAGTTGGCATGGCATGGTACGTTTTTAGTAAACGTATTGATAATCAGTAATTTATATCATTCACGTGTTTTTTGGCACGCCTTTGGCACTATATTAAGTAGAACAAGTAGTAAATATTTTATTAATCATTTAAAGAATAAAGATATGAAAAAGTTATTTGTATTAGTAGCAATGTTAAGCATGAGTTTTGCAGCATTTGCACAGGTAGAAGGAACCGATTCCGCAAAGACAGACACAGTTAGTACATCAGCACAGACAGAGCAGCCAGCTACGGCACCCGCAGCATCATCTGATTCAAAGACCCTGCCGCAAGCCATAACAGATTACATTACCAAAAATTATCCAGGCGCAACAGTCTCTGATTTCACTAAAGCTGACGAAAATGGAGCAACCATTTACTCAGTAAAGATCCAGACCAAAGACAACGCTGTCTTTACTGAAAAGTACAAAGAAAACGGTGAAGTAGTACAATGAAAATTTGAGAGTTGATATTAAATCGAGTAGAGGGGGGAGCAGGCATTCAGTTGCCGCTCTCCCTTTTGTTGTTTGCAGTCAAAAAAACATAAAATAACGCATCTTTGTTCTTTTTTATAAGGCGAAAAGTGTATATTCGCAATCTGCAATGGTAAAACGTTAAAAGATATGTTCCATCTCCCAACTCAAATCAAAGTTACTGTCGGATTCTTTGCCCTCCTCTTACTCATCGGACTTTCTGGAGGTCTCGTATACCATGAGATGTCAACTTCCATGGACAACAACGAACAGGAATTGGCGCACGTCGACTCTGTAAAGGCACAGTTGAAGCAGAAAGAGCAGCAAATGGAAAATGCCCTGCAAGCAATGAAGACGATGTATAACCAGTCTGAGTATGAGCCCTACATCGACCGCCTCATCGAGACCCAGGATACTCTGATCAACAAGCCACAGGTGAAACATACCACGACGACCGTCACACAACAGTATGTCGTCAAGCAGAAGAAAAATATCTTCAAACGTATCCACGATGTCTTTTCTCCCGGTAAAGGGGACTCCGTACAAGTGAAGAATGTCAGTACCACAGAGGAATCGGACAGTATGGCGCAGGCCTATAACCCCAATGACTCCGTCAAGAAACTGTTGGAGAAGACCAAGTTGAGAGCCTCTAATCAGCACAAGCAGAAGATACGCCAGATCAACCGACAGGTAAAGAAACTGAAAGCCAACGAATCAGAAGTTGTCAATAGAATGGGACACCTCGTACAACTCATGGAAGAAGAGAACATTCTATTGAAGCAACAACAGGTAGAAAGCATGAAATCTGCACGCTGGCATTCTGTCCAGATATTAGGTTGGATTGCCATGACAGCCCTCCTTCTGGCAGCAGTATTCCTATTCATCATCATCAGAGATATAGAAAAAGGCAACCGATACAGAAACCAACTGGAAGAGGCCAACGAGAAAGCTTCACGGCTACTGGCCGAGCGGGAACAGTTGATGCTGACCGTCTCCCACGATATCAAGGCGCCTGCAGGTTCCATCCTCGGGTATACTGACCTTCTGAAAAGGATCTCCCACGATGAGCGTCAACAGACCTACCTCAATAGCATGAAGGCCTCTGCGCAGCATCTGTTGCGGATGGTTACCTCCCTCCTAGACTATCACCAACTGGACAAGCACAAGATAAAGATCGAAAGACTCAATTTCCAACCAGCCCAACTGTTTGATGCCGTCTATCAGAGTTTTCTGCCTTTGGCAACGCAGAAAAGCATTCAGATGGAATATACCTGTGACCCGGTACTCAACAAGACCTATCGTGGAGACGCCTTCCGTATCCGCCAGATCGCAGAGAACCTGATGTCTAATGCACTGAAATTCACCGCTAAAGGTACGATCACCCTGTCTGTCAGGATGAACAACAGCAATCTCTGTTTTTCTGTCGCAGATACCGGTCCCGGCATAACATTGGACGGACAACAGAAGATATTCAATGAATTTACGAGACTTCCCAACGCTCAAGGACAGGAAGGGTTCGGACTAGGACTATCCATTACTAAAAAACTGAGTCAACTGATGAATGGGAACATCACCGTAAGCAGTGTAGTCGGCAAAGGCTCTACATTCAGCGTCGTCATACCATTAGAACCCGGAGAACAATCTGAAACTATCAAAAAACCGGAAATGCCAAGCCGCCGGATCCGCCTTCTGATGATCGACGATGACCCCTTGCAACTCCAACTGACAGAGGCGATGCTCTCCCATGAGAACATTATCCTGACAACCAACCTCCACCCACTCAATATGGCAAAACAACTGAAGAACGGGGACTACGATGCGATCATCACGGACGTGCAAATGCCCGAAATGAACGGATTCGATTTTGTCAAAATGATTCAGCAGGCAGGTATCACCACCCCCGTTTATGCGTTGACAGCCCGCAGTGAGATGCAAACAGAAGATCTACGCCAATACGGTTTTGAAGGATGCCTGCACAAACCGTTTACAGCAGAAGAACTGATAGCAACCGTCACGAAAGTTGCACCAAAAGCCCCAACTTTACCCAAGGCAAAAGTATCTCCTGTGACAAAGCAACCATCTAACTCGCCATTCCATTTCGAAACACTTACCGCCTTCGCCGTCGACGATGAAGATGCAGCACGGGAAATCATCCTCACCTTTATCTCCGAAACCAAGAAGAACTGTAATCTGATCAGGGAGGCACTGAAAAACGATGAGGTGCAAATCATAACAGCGACAGCACATAAGATGCTTCCCGTATTCATACAAGTCGGAGAAAAGAGTTCGATAGCCGCTTTGATAGGATTGGAAAAGCAACGTGACTTGAAATCCATGACGGATGAAGTCCGAAAGAATGCAGAAACAGTTCTCTCGGTCTCACAGAAGATCATTGATGAAGCCCAGAAATGGAAGAAATAGCAGTTGAGACCATTTGTAATTTAACCGTTACATGAGTTTGATGCCATCTCGGCAGCCTACTTTTTTCTGTAAGGTCAAACAAAAACGTCTGTCAATTTCGGCGACGTCAAGCGAAAAGACCGTTTTCCATCAACAAAGCAACAGACTTTAATGTGAATTCAGCAGATTCCCCTCAATATTTGTCATAGAGGAACGACAGAACTCTACTCACAAGAACTTTGCTTTCAACAAAAAAGACTTTTAAGAAAAGGAGCGGAAAAAGCACGTTCGATCAAGCGACATCATAGAAAGAAACCTCCACAATCAGTAATAGGCAGGAGGCAAACACCCATGAGAAAATGGGCAGCGGTAGTTTCTCGAAAGAGAAGGTCATAGTTTCTCGAAAGGCGGGCTGCTCTTTCTCGAAACAAGACGCCGCCTTTCGAGAAACTACGAAATGGGGTTCCATCACTGAAGCAGAAAAAGTATTTCAGTAATTCCTCCGTCGTCATCTTTAGTAAGTTGGAAATATTCATGAAGAGAAGAAGGGACCGCCTTCCATCTTCAGAGATTATAACCCTTATATATTCAAAGGCTACAAGCCCAATGCTTTCATTTTATTATAAAGAGTCTTGCGGTCTATACCCAGCAAGGCAGCAGCCTTCCCCTTATGATTACCCGTCATGCGCAGAGCCTCCTCGATGCGAGACTTTTCAGTATCCACATTGTGCAGGCTCAAGTCTTTGGCATCAGGCGTTTCACCCATATCCAGCACATCAGGTTGTATGAATTTGCCCTGAGTCAGCAAGACAGCCCGCTTGACCACATTCTTCAGTTGACGCAGATTCCCCGGCCACGGATAAGCCAGCAGAGCCTTGTTGGCTTCCGGTGAGAAACCTTTGATAGACCGGTCCAATTCCTTGTTGGCCTTATCCAAAAAGAAATTGGCAAACAGTAGGACATCCTCACCCCGCTCATGGAGAGAGGGCATCCGCAGGGTAAATTCATTGATTCGATGATAGAGGTCTTCCCGGAACCGGCCTTCGGCAATAGCCTCCTGAAGATTCTCATTGGTGGCACATACTAGTCTGACATCAACTTGTATTTCTTCATTCGTTCCGATCTTTCGTATACAGCGCTCCTGAATGGCACGCAACAATTGTACCTGGACGCTATAACTCAGATTACCGACTTCATCCAAAAACAATGTTCCGCCATTAGCCGCCTCAAAAGCACCGGTCTTATCTGCCACAGCTCCCGTAAAAGAGCCTTTGATATGCCCGAAAAACTCACTTGCAGCCAATTCGTCAGGGATAGCACCGCAGTCTATTGGCACAAACGGTTTGTCCGCACGCTTGCTCAACTGATGAATACGATGTGCCACATACTCTTTACCGGTACCACTTGCACCGTTGATCAGTACAGACATCGGCGTAGGGGCGACAAGAGCCACGTAATCATAGAGTTTACGTGCCGGTTCACTCTCCCCTTCCAGGAAATCATTTTTCTCTTCGTTGTTCTCGACTGGTGATTGTTTTGCCTGTTCCTTGTGATCCTCAGGTTCAGTGTGATGCAAAGCATCATTGATTTTAATTAAGAGTTCATCAGGCACGATCGGTTTGGCAACATAGTCCACTGCACCTTCCTTCATGGCCTGTACAGCTCCACGGATATCAGCATACCGTGTCATGATCATGATCGGTACATTGTATCCCTTGTTCTGTAGCCAAGGGATCAAAGCTGTTCCGTCACGGTCAGGCAACCGAAGATCTGAAAGAATAAGGTCAAAAGGAGATTTTTCTATCAGCATACAAGCCTTCGAGACCTGGCCGGCAGTAGTGACGAGAAATCCTTTCTTGCCCAACCATGTCTTAAGCATCGTTGCATAAGTCAAATCATCTTCTACGATGAGTATTCTATATTTTTCTTTATCTGTAACCATTCTTTCTTCGGATCGGTTACAAAAATAAGAAATTCAGATGAGACTGCAAACTTTTTATTATTCTTTTATCAAAGAGACGGATCGGGTCTGACCATCCTCTATCTGGAATTCCGAGATGTATTCCTGAAATCCGTTATTCGATGAAAGGTAAAGAAATTCGAATCATGATAGCTTGATGCCCCGCCCTCTTCATCATCAAAGGAAGTTCGGGAGACAAAAATGATATTCTTGTTGTCAAATTGCCAGTCGGCATACTGGAAAGCATGTTTCTGAGCATCGGGGTGATGAAGCAGAATACGGTCTACCGTCCATTGCTTCAGGTCCGTGGAAGACACCAACGCTAAGGTGTTCCGAACCTGGTCAGTGGAAAGATGATCAGGTATCTTGTCCGGAATAGCATTCACGATCGCCCAATATTTATGGGACTGTTCATCATACCGGATCGTAAACTTTGTGGCAGCGCCAGGCATCTTATAGAAATTTTCAGGGTCAAACTCCGCCTGTTTGCCATTGGAAGAAATCGTCACGATTGCACAGTATTCATCCGTAAGTTGAGGCGTATGAACCCTCAGGACATCGACAATTTCCCCAGTCCTGTCAGGGACGGCATTTCCTTCAAGCCATCCCCCGAAATGACCGTCCAGATATTGTTTGTTGAAAGGCAGATGATTCGTTGCCTGCCAGTTTGCTGCTTTCAGCAGATCTGCATGGACAGGAGCAGAAACCATCATCGCACTGTATCGGACGCCCCAGGCATTGCTTTTTCCGGTGGCATATTCCAATGCGCGCCATATCCTGCCTTTGGAGATGACCATGGGGACAGGTGCCGTATGATATTCCCCTTCGAGGAGAAGACCGTGACTACTGTCATAAGGCACCGTCCAGGACTTGCCTTCATCTGTGGAGCGGCGTATGACCAGATTGCCATGATGCTTGTTGGTCCCCATTATATACAACGCACCGTCATGATAAAAAAGATTTGACCAGAACTGATCCTCTATGCGAGAGACCTTCTCCCAGGTCTTTCCTCTGTCTGATGACCGGAACACATCAGTGACGGCATCCTGCCATTCAGCAGACCGAGGGCCAAACTCGTCATGAGACGCGATATAGACACCGTCAGGAAGAATACAGATACTCGGAGAGCCGATAAACTTCCCTGTAGATTTGGGAATATGGTCAATGACTGTCCCCGGAACTACCGGTACATCTGCAACTGATTGACTGGGGGCGACTAAAAATAGTAGTCCCAACAGGCATAAGCATCCCCTGATCTGCATCTTTCTCAATTCTGTTTTCAGCATTTCTTCATTTTTATCAGCCAACAGGCAGGACCGTTCAATTCGATTTACCGGTATAAGAAACAATCAGTCGATGGAAACCCGGATCCAGCATAGTCACGCTAGAAGGACTGTCTCCAGACTGTATGAAACGGATGACCTTCCCATTGTCCGTGATATTATAGTTTTGTGGAGAGAAGGGCAGATCCAGTTTTGCCTTCATGTTGGCCGGAATCGTAAGTTGGACTTGATAACTCTTGCCATCATTGTCTATATGCATGTGTACAGCCCCCCTTATCGTCGGCACGGTAGCGTCAACCCACTTCAGATTACCGATCCGAGGTCTGACACCCAGGACCTCATAACCCGGTTCCAGAGGTTCTATCCCGAGTAATTTCATCGGGATGATGTTTGCAGGCGCACTGCCCCATGCATGGTTCCAATCCTGATTGGGTTTGTATTTATTGTCCCACGCCTCCATCGTTATCGTAGAACCGGCCCGCATCATATTGTACCAACTCCGATCGTCTGTCTTCGTCAAGAGATTCAGGGCATAACTGTCATCCCCCGCTTTATATAATGCCTCTAACAGAAACTGTGCGCCATAGACGCTGCAAGCCATTCCCCTGGATTTAATGAATTGGAAGACCGACTGATACCGTCCGTGAGGGACAAGATCGAAAGCCAAGGCAAAGAAATTGGAATGCAACGAAGCGTGGGCAGTAGTCAGTCCATCCTGATAGCCCCCCACTGTTTTATTCCAGAAATAATCATTAAACAGTGTCTTCATATCCTCGGCATGATGAGAATAAGCAGTATATTCATTTTGCCTGCCCACAGCACGGGCAATAAGGGACATGACTTTCAGCGCTTCATAGTAATAAGCGTTCACGACGGTATTGTAATCAGTAAAGATGAATCCGTCCGTTTCCCCGCCCATATTTTCATTCAAGCCTTGTCCATAACTCGGCCAATCCACAATATCACTGATTTTGCCTTTAGATTTGATAGAGGCCAGGAACGCCGGTGTCTGCAATCCCGTTCTGGTGCTGATCAGACCATTCTTTTCCTGCAGGTCAGTCAGGATGTAAGGTTCCAGTTGCTGCCAGGTCGACAGAAGCATACGGTTATCACCCGTAAACAAATAATCATTCCATGCCAGCAATGCTGTCTGCAAGATCCATTCAGTAGGCCAAGTGGGATGATTCAGAATATAATAGTAAGTCCGCCTCGCCATCGAATACTCCCGGTCGACACCATAGTGGCTCAGTTGGTTGATGTAAGCATCAGCTGCGTAAGGGATCCGTTCCCTGTCGCCATCCACATAGACACCTGCGAAAGAAGTGGCCTTGACGGAATACTTGCACAGATCATACACCTTGTTCAGAATGGCATTATTACAATTGAAAGAAGAAGCCTCATCATTGAAAGGATAATGGACGAATTGACGTACGATATCCTCTTTCTTCAAGCGGATGCCCTTGCCTTCTATTTCACAATACCTGAACGGCACCACTTCCCCGATGTATTTCGGCATGAGTATGGCATTCCCTGAGGTATTACGATGATTTTTGATAATTTGGATGGAATAGACATGACTCCCCTTCTTCAATGGCAAATCATATTCACTGTAACGAATCGTTCCCCCGGGATTGCGATTGATCCTGCCGTTTGCCAGGCATTCCCCTAAGCGGACTCTGACCGTATCACTTTTCCCCGAGGAATAAATTTTCAAAGAGATCTGGCTGAAGGCATCCTTGCCAAAATCGGCAAGCAAGACGTCCGGAGCAGGAGCAGTCAAGGAGTCAGGATACTCCTTCACCTTCTCCAAAGGATAAAAAGAGACGGACTCATCGGAAAGCACCGGTCCCGTACGGAAAGCTTTCACTGCTGACCAATTGCTTTCACCACCAGTATTGGTCACTTCCTTCACTTTCCAGAAATAGGTTGTATTAGGTCTTAACCTCTTGCCCTGATAGGCGACGGCAACAGACTGGTTACTGTTGACCCATCCACTGTTCCAGAGCGTACCTCTGTTGGACCGCATATCAGCAAGTTTGTCAGATACGATGATGCGGTAAGCCTGTTGGTAAGTGCTGTCTTCCATTCCATCATCAACTATCCAAGTAAATCTGGGATGGGAAGAACGGATTGCAGCATATTGAAACGGAGATTTCAGGAGATTCGCTTTCCAGATCGGGATCTTAGTCACTTGCCCGTTTTGCCATATCAATTCTGTATGTGCGATTAGATCAGTCATCAGACCATGGGGCCTACTTGTTGTCACTCTCTTTGCCAGATCGGAAAGTGGGAAAAGCAAAAAAGGCACAAGAAATAAAACAATTCTCTTATAATTCATGAAAACAGTTTACGTATCAAATATTTTCTTCCGGATATCTTTTATTTCCGGCAGACAACAAGATTCGCTCATCATTGCCGTTGCCATCTGCCGGAATAAACGTATCATTTACAAACTGACATACTGACTCCACACCAGATTACGGGATGAGGTGCCTACAGATACCTTAATACGGTCTGCCGGTACTTTCCATCCGTGAATAGAACTCTCCCAGTAGGAGAAAGCACGCTCGTTCAACGGAATCGAGACAACTTTCGATTCGCCCGGTTGCAGTTTCACCTTGGAGAAACCTTTCAGTTGTTCAGGAGCATCCTTTACCTCTGCAGGCAGTCCGACGTAAACCTGTACAACTTCCGAGCCTTCTCTCTTCCCGGTGTTCTCCACCTTAACCACCACGTTGGCAGTCTTCCCTTTCTTGGTGAGTTTCATACCAGAAAGTTTAAAGTTCGTGTAGGACAGACCATAACCAAACGGGAACAAAGGTTCCACCTTGTTCTGGTCATACCAGCGATAGCCGACGAAGAGCCCTTCCGTATATTTCACTTCCTTGTTGATTCCGGGATATTGTTCGGCAGATTGCATAGGAGTCTGCTTATCACTCACAGGGAACGTAATCGGCAATTTTCCGCCGGGATAAGCTTTTCCGAACAGTACTTCAGCCACAGCCAGGCCATCTTCCTCTCCCGGATACCAAGCTTGCAGCAAAGTACTGCACTGTTTGATCCAAGGCATCAGGATAGGGCCACCTGTCTTTAAGACCACGACGGTCTGAGGTATAGCCTGCAACACGGCTGAAGCCAAATTATTCTGGGCATCTCCCAAACTGATCGAATGGTCACTACCTTCAGACTGACTGTCACCCAATTCGAGGACTACGGCATCAGCCTTCTTCGCTACAGTCAATGCACTGTCGGCATCAAGGCCGCTGTACCGGTAAACTTTTATACCGCTACCGAGGAACTGCTGCATTCCTTCTTCCGGACTAATCCGGATGATCGGGTCTACACGAGAGCTGCCTCCACCTCCCGTAGAAGCCTTGGCAGAATAAGGTCCGATCAAGGCAATGCTATGGATCTGTCCCTTAGAAAGCGGCAATAGATCCTTCTCGTTTTTCAACAAGACCATTCCGTCTTCACTGAGTTTTTTAGCATAATCAGCATTTTCAGCAGGAATAGCTTTGCGCTCAGGCATCTTGTCCCAGACACCGAACTTCATCATGGTACTGAACCGACGGATCAATTTCCCGTCCAATTCAGATTCAGCCACTTCCCCATTATCAATGGCTTTTCTCAGTGCCGGTCCAAAATACTTGTCATCCGGCAGTTCCAAATCCAAACCAGCTTTGATACAAGGGACCGTACTGTGGACAGCTCCGAAATCGGAAGTAATAAAACCATCGAAATGCCATTCGTTCTTCAGCACATCGGTCAACAGGAAATGGTTTTCAGTACAATGCTGCCCATTCAATTTATTGTAGGCGGCCATGACAGAAGCGACTTTACCTTCTTTCACAGACATTTCAAAGGCAGGCAAATAAATTTCACGAAGTGTACGTTCGTCTATGGTCTCGTCTACCTCAAACCGGTCACGCTCCTGATTATTAGCGGCATAATGCTTGACATTTGCCATCACGCCCTCTTTTTGAATCCCTTTGATATTAGCTACAGACAATACGCCACTCAGGAAAGGATCCTCGCCAAAACCTTCAAAGGTACGTCCGTTATGAGGAGTTCTGGCAATATTGACATCCGGTGCCTCCAATAAGACATTGCCATAATCAGCCGATTCTCCCCCGGCGATCTGACCATAGAGGAAAGCAGCTGAACGATCCCACGTGGCGGCCAGCGAGATGGGAGCCGGCAGAGCAGTGGCACGGCCCTCATGACCTTTGCCTGCGGGGCCTAGTCCTGCAGGTCCGTTACACAAAGGAAGGTCAGGGATATGGAGTCTCTCTACGCCTAAGACAATTCTGAATTGCTGCTTGTTACTGGTCCCGTGCATCTGAGAGATCTTCTCGTCCAGGGTCATCTGCTTGACCACTTTCGCTGCACGCAGCCTATAATTCTCATGATTTTGTGACATCAGACCAATAGGACACAATGCCAGCAATGCCATTAAACTGTAAAATCTAAATCCTTTCATTTTTCATTATATTCTTTAAAGCTCATGGTTATAATTCACAAAAGTGTCTCGTCTTATAAACAGAGAAAAATCAGCACATATCAAAAGGAATATTTCTTTCCGTCTATGACTCGTTTAGAAAAGATCAATAAAAGGAAAGCGGGAACTATGACCTGATTCTGTATTTCATGATTTCTATTCCAGGCTTCAAAGATACGCATATTCCTTTTAAATGCCAAAACAAATAAAGGGAAATACGGATAAAAAAAGATTAAGAAACGGTCTCCAACCTTTTATTATCCTATCATTCAGACCGTTCCATGAGATTTAGAGGAAACAAGCAATTGGATCTCAGACATCTATACGTACTTTTGTATTCCCACCAATAATTCTCCTCCAACACTTGTCAGCATTGGTCAAATATAAAACCCAAAAGGTCTTTTATGGGAGTTTGACGTCTGTAATGACTGGGAGGTGGTCCGACCCGAATTTGCCGGTTTGCAATTCCTCGTCTACGACCCGATAGGCTCCTACGGTTACACCTTTGGTGACAAATATATGGTCAAGTACGACCGACGGCATCTTAGACAGATCAAAACCGTGATACGTCCCGGTACATCCGGAATAAGAGGCAGCAAGAGCCTTCGTATCAAACAGATAACCGCTTTTCAGGAGTATCTGCAAGGCTGCCGAACGATCATCGGAATTGAAATCTCCCGTGCAGATGACCGGATAACCTTCCGACAAACGGCTGACGACTTTTGACAACAGTAATTTAGCTGACTCCAGGCGGGACTGTGGAAAATCTACATGGAAATGGGAATTGAAGACAAAGAATATTTTGCCGGTAGATTTCTCCTGGAATTTCCCCCAAATGCACATCCGAGGATAGGTTGCCCCCCAACTGTAGGAGCCGGCCTTGTCCGGTGCCGTCGAATACCAGAACTCCCCGCTCTCCAGCACCTTCAAGCGCTTCTTGTTATAGAACAATGCCTCGTTTTCATTCCCTGCACTGAAAGCTCCCCAAAGATCAGTACCCAGACGTGCATAGTCCGGCAAGTCTGCAAGAAGGTCATTCACTTGTCTGGTCAGAGCCTCCTGCGTCCCGACAACATCTAAATGACAAGCCCGGAACAGACGCTCCACCTGCACCCGGCGGGCAACCCATTTCTGCGAATTTACCGGGGGGACCGTCTTTTCAAACAAAAGATTGTAACTTGCGATGCGGAGACTGTCACCGGATAAGGGCGGCAAGGAAAAAGTATTCTTATAACAAACTCGCAAATCCCGTGTCTTCAGCATCCTTCTCTTAGCCTTCAAGGCAGAAACCGTAACTCTCAAGACCGCCATCGTATCCTTTGACAGACCCATTCGGGAAATGGCCCGCCCTATCTGACGGCTCGTGAGACCTATGGTCCTCTTTCCAATCTTTGAGACCCTCGCTTTTCCCAACACCTTTTCTGACAGATTGTTTTTTGCATTGGAAAGGGTCAGGGAATAGACATACCCCGGATGAGCGTTCCATGATATCCGGGCCATCACAGAATCGTTTGCTCTCGACGGTTCTGTCTTGCCCAAACAAACTTGATAGGGGGACAGGCTGATTTCAAGTCCCAGGCGGTTCTTTTTCAAAGAAAGACCATTCGGATTGCTTCCATACACAACCACTAATCCAAAGATAAAACTCAAGCAGCATAAGAAAATTCTCTTCATGATTGACCTTAATATTTTATTTTAAATTCTACTACATCATATTATAAAGACGTCACCGCAAACTCCCCTCTTTCAATGCTCCGTACAAATGGGCTGGAAATGAAAGTTCTTCGTCAGAGAACTGTCAACGGCCGGATGAGCATAGTACCAAAAGACATGGCTGCGAGAGAATTTATCAAGGACTTCAGTATCTCCAACTTTGTTTCCGGTCGACCATGACGTACAGAATATCGGGCGTCCATAGCGGTAAGCGACTGCCTTCAGATAGCCGGTTTGCTTGGCATCTTGAGTACTGGAAAACGCAATGACGTCACTTAAGTTCCAAATCAGATAGGTTATGCGGTCATTGCTGCCGCCTCCATATACTAATCCTATCCATCCATTATAATGCCCATGAACAAAGGCATCCCGGTAATCGAAGTGGTCCGGAAAATCTTTTACTTTGACATAAGGCGTCATCATGACAGGTTGATTCGGATATTCATAACGTGCCTCCCTGAAGACTTTCTTCACAAAATTGCTGACAAGCGCCGTATCCTCTATATGCTCTCCGGGATGAAACCAGAGATCCCAGCCTTCTATGCGGGGATCATGATAATATCTGCGAATGGTTTCTGAAACATACTGCAAAACGCCTTTCTGAGAGGACGTCACGTCTTGATCTGTCAGGAGAGTAAAGAGAACGGTCAGGTGAAGAGATTTGGCCTTATTTAAAATTTGATCTGTATTCTTGAAGAACAAATCCCGGTTGGCCGAATAATCCCTATAATCCAATTTTACATTGATGCTATTTATACCTTTAGATATAATGGAAGATGCGGAATCCACAGACAGGATATTCAGTCCTTTCACTCCCTTTACCGGTCCGCAAGACATCCACCGCCATGCCCTGTCCATCGGCCATCGGCAAGTATATTCAGCGCCGATATCCGTAGGTTGACCGGCAGTAAACTGATAATTGCGGATGAGTTCTATATCCCGATAATCGATCGGTTCACCGTCAGGTCGAAAGAGATTATGGAATCCAGGTTCATAGGGATCATAAGTTGAACGAGACCATTTGACATCCCAGTTGGCATCGCACATATAGAGTCCCCATAGATACCAATGGACATTATTCTTCGCAAAACAAGAGAAGGTACGGTCAAGGCCGGAATTATTCACACGAGTCAGACATTCCGTGCAGACCAAAGGACGATTGCTGATCTTTTTCAACACATCAATCAGGCGCCGGGTGTAAGTCCCATCCCTATCCCCACAGGCATAATCATGGAAATTATGAACATCCATCATTCCCTCCACCTTCCAAGCCAACCGGTTCGAAGGATCTTTATCCTCATCCAGGAGATCATCTCGCCAGAATATGGAAGAACTCATGGCCTGGATCGGATTCGTTTCCCTGGCCCAGGCCAACAGTTTCTCAATAAGTTTCAATTGAAGTATGAATTTTTTCTGTTTCTTATCCGCAGGGAGGTTCAGATTGCCGGGTTCATTGAACAGATCCCAAAGGATGACCCGTTTGTCTTTGGCAAAAGCGCCTATGACCTTTTGCGTATATTCCTTTGTCACCTTCAGGCAGACCGTGTCTTCACCCTCACTCTTATAATAAGCCTCCGGAACCGGAGCAGAAAGGACTGGTGACATCGTTATCCCATGCTTGTAGGCGACATCTGTATACTGTCTGATTTGGCGAATGACCTCTTCGGCTGTTCCTCCGAAAAACATTCTCACATTATTCAGACCGGTATCATGAGCTTTTTCAAACATGACATCCAACGACATATCGGGATAAGGCCTCACAGGTTGGTTGAAGCCTTTTATCACTCCTACCTTCCTTTCCCACTTCAAAGTCCGGCGCTCTGACCATTGTCCGCGTCCTAATGCGTAGACGCAAGAACCGATCATCAACAATAAAAGAATCAACTGTTTCATAATGATAAGATTAAGATCTATATATTCAGAAAATCACCATGTCTGTAGAAAGAGCCACGATGCGAGCAACCCGCTCCCCCGTCTCTTTGTCTCACTTATACGAAACTCCATTATAGTTATACCCATGGTAATTGACTACATTTTACGAGTCGGTTGAGGTCCCATATAAGAATGCTTCAAACCGCCGAAATCCAGCACAATCTTTTGCAATAAAGTACCAGCATTTCCACACACGATACGCAAGGTATGCTTCCCGGGGTGACCAACATAGAGGGTATTCTTGTTGATCCTCGTATTTCTCAAGACGCTACTATACCATTCCTGGGCATATTCGAAAGAAGATGTAGAGGCCAATGCAATAGGATTACCGTCAATGGCAACGCCATATTGAGTTTCTAAGTTAGTAGATTCATGTCCGGCAAAGCCTTCATCCCCGGACAAAGTAAAAGTAGGAAGCACATAAGTATAAACATCTACCGGTCCTTGCTCGAAAGTATAGAAATCATATTCCACATACGGTACGTTCCGTTCCCTTGTATTTTGGGAAGGAGCTATAGGATCGCCCAGTTGGACACACGATCCTTCACATCCCAGATTAGGGATAACATGAATTTTAATATCTTGATTTTCCGATTTCCTTGAAAAATGAGCGGCGTCAATGGAAACATAACCGTCATCCTCAACAAAAAGTGAGTCAGACGGCAATCCGGAGGGTGTTGCCGGATTGAATACAGGGACTATGACAGAGTCACGTTCTCCTGAGGACGAAATAAAAACAACTTTTCCTAATAGATGGTCATCCTTAGGAACGAGTTTCCAGTCAATTGACACTTCCACACGCTGTTCTGTCGACGTATTCCCTTCCCGGACACTTAACTTGATCCAACGTTCAGACGTAGAAGTTCTCCAGGAAAGAGGAACGGAACCTTTATCAAAAATATCGATAAAATGAGATTGAGGCAAATATTTATTAAAGGCCGGCAATGTATGGTATCCCATAAAACCGGGAATCAGTTCTTCGCCCTCTACGAACAGTCCCATCTTTGCTTCAGGAGCGAGAGAAATCGTTCGAAGTTCCGGTCTTTCATAGTCTGATGCAGCATCATTTTGACGCATCGCTATGACATGGTTCCATTTCCCGTTTAAGATCGTGTTATAAATATGAGTGATGATATTCAAACTATCATAACAAACTTCCGATTCGTTTGCAACCCGATTCGTCGCTGCCCTATGCTGAAAAGCATACCAACGGTTCTTCTGAGCCAAGAGGAACTTGCAGTTCATCAACTCACAACCCTTAACCGGATAATAGACGGACTCAAAGAAACAAGGTTTTGAGTCAGAAGGCATCTGTCGGAGCAGTTCTGACACTTTATTGCCGATCCGCCTATATTCAGCCATCCGTCGCTCAGCCTCACGATAATTAATCAGAGAAAACTCGGTATCGGTATTCTTCTCACGCCCGTGCCTGTCTGAAGTCCACTGGACGCCCCAACCCATAAACTCCGGCCTACGCTGAAAAGCCAGATTATAAAAAGAACGGAAAATCTCTCTATAATCCTTCCTGTACCGGTCACCCAATAGCGTTGCCGTCCACTCTGACCGGTAGTCTGCTACACGCTGATAATTGAAAGAGTGGATGTCATAAGCCAAATTCAAGAAGAAATCCACTGCAAATTCACAAGATTTTATATCGCCGGCATTCAAAAGCCAGACACGATCGGCCGTTGTACAATAGGCCTTGTTAAGTTCTTCATACATGAATACCGGTGACGTCGAATTCATCCAGAGGTTATTATGGGGCCGGCCCAAATAAGACGCATGATAGTACACCCCGGCCCGTCCGCTGCGCAACTGCTCCTTAGGACCACTCAAGCGCTTCATATACCCATAATCATCATCCGGCCAAATAATCGTCACGTCATCCGGAACTTTCAAGCCCGCATCATATACGTCAAGTACTTCCTTGTAAGGCGTAAAGACCTGTGGAATATCTTCAACTTTCTTTCCAAGGACATCAGACAAGATCTTTCTTTGCGATTCCAGGGCACGCTGCATCAGGTCCCTACGTTCGGCCATATCCTTTCCCGCTTTCATCGGCACATCGTGCAGGCCACGCAAGGCTATAGTATAGACGCTTTCGTAAGGGGCACTCTCCTCCACTCTCGATCGCAACACACTGTCCATCCGGTAACTGTTGTTGGCGTAATCCCAATCACCATACTTTTTCATGGACCATTCGCTGGCGGTATTGAGCCCCAACGGCTCGCAATGGGAAGTGCCAATGGCGATTGCAAAGGTATCCGCAACAAGTTTGTTCTCCGCAATTTGATAAAAGGCTGTGGAACAATTGTGCATGGCCGGGCAAAGGTAATTGGCCTGTAGCCTGAGCAGCAACTCGCATACTTTTGCATAGGTTCGGGGACCGATATTTCCCTGTCGCTTTTCAAAATTCTTTGCTGCCCAAGGTTGGAGGCCCCAGTCTTCGTCGTTGATAAATATGCCTCGATATTTGACGGAAGGTTGAGGGGATAGACAACTTTTAACCTGAACCGTCAATTGCCGATGGTGCTGTACCGGTGCATCCATCCACCAATACCAGGGATTGACCCCTATAGCCTTGGATAGAGAAAGCAGACCATAGGCAGCGCCACGCCGGTCACTGCCGGCAATAACTATTGCTGATTTTATCCCAGGAAGAGGATGACGGACAAGTTGTATCCGATATCTTTCCCAACCGCGAGTCAGACCTATCGTATCAATTTTCCCCCTATTTACGATATCCTTAATCAATGAACTTTCCCTTAAAGTTCCGACGATAATCGCATGGGATAAACTCGTTTTTTCTTTATCTGAATTAATAATACGTAGCCTATGACCCGTAACTCTTTTAACATCATCGGAGAACAAGGAAGCTACTTTTCCGATAACCAGAGCGTCTGAGCCATTATACAACACAGGAGCCTCTTGTGAACTTGTATATACAGGAAATCCCTTATCCCCGCTTTTCACCAAACTGACCTGAGAACTCACTGGTAAGAATAAGGATAAAACTAAACCTAACGAAATAATTTTCTTCATACATTAAGAAAAATATAAATTATCGATCACTTACATAGCGCTCACATCCAACTAAACAATTGCTGAAAGCAGTTATTCTGTGGACACTAAAGATAAGAATAAAGTATACACATTCAGGAAATTACCGGAATCATGGTTTTTCAACATCAGCATTGATATTATTAAGGTAATATGAATATGAGTCAGGCGAACCTTTTGCAGAACACTTCAGCAGAGGGTCAAAGGCACTCGGTTGAACCATCTGCGGTCTCCCAACAATATATCTCAGTCTGTCTGAAAAGCATGAATGAATCATCTCTCCTTCATAAGGGATGAAGATATAAGAGTTTTAATGTAATGACCTCCTCCCCAAGAAATCCTTCAATTCTGTAAAGATATCCGGGAAGAAGATCAACACACTGAATTCATATCGTCAGAAAGTTCTATTTATCAACATAAAATTTATAAATAGAAGTTTGGCGATACACTTCTCCGGGTTTCAGGACTGTACTCGGGAAATTCTTATGATTCGGACTATCCGGATATTTCTGTGGTTCAAAGGCAAAGCTCTCCCTATATTTCATGAACTTACCATTACTGCATTTCACTTTCCCGTCCATGAAGTTGCCGCTGTAGAACTGCAGACCCGGTTGGTCAGTATATATTTCCATCACTCTGTCTGTTGAAGGTTCAGTGACGCGGACAGCCAACTTAATCGCTCCTTTGTCTTTCTTGTATAAGACCCAGTTATGGTCATATCCATGAGCGAGTTTCAATTGTTTATAAGCGCGGTTAATATCCTGCCCTATCGCTTTGGTTCTCCTGAAATCGAATGCAGACCCGTCGACCTTTTGAATCTTTCCTGTCGGAATCATATTTTTGTCAATAGGTGTGATGGAATCCCCATAAATTGTCACCAGATGATCCAAGATCGTCCCATTCCCCTCGCCTTTCAAATTGTACAGGACATGACTGCTTAAGTTGACGACCGTCGGTTTATCAGTTGTAGCCCAGTAGTTGATCGTCATTTCGTCATTATCTCCGACTTCATATTTCACCTTCAATTTCAGATTGCCGGGAAAACCCTCTTCACCATCCTTTGAAGTATAAGACATGACGATGGAATGGTCAGTTACAGAATCGACGTTCCAGACGACCAAGTCAAGTCCCTTCAGTCCACCATGCAACGTCTGTCCGTTGTTATTGATCGGTAAATGATATGCTTTACCGTCCAGGGAGAAAGTTCCTTTGGCTATTCTGTTGGCATAGCGCCCTACAATAGGTCCCATAAACCTCTCCCCTTTATTGTGGATATAACTAGGGTCCGCTGATTTATTTTCATCAGCCGATGGCGAGAACGGGAGTTTTCTCAGCCACCAGGCTTTGATTTCTAAAGATCCCGGTATTTTCCGGGATTATTCTGATGATTTCCATCATTTCAATAA
>NZ_JAMXLY010000043.1 GCF_024054555.1 Segatella cerevisiae
CATACAGCCTTCGTAGTAATCCTTCAGTACTGACCGTTGCTCTGCTTCCGTAAATTCGTAATATTTTTTCATCTCTTTCCTGATTTAAATTTAACTTCTTTAAGTCAACTTTTTCCAGGCTAAGACAGGATGTTCTATCGAACAAATCTAAAACTAAAACTATATTTTGCATAAATGAAAGGGTATAAATGAAAATACTTTATTAAGTAATGGTTAATTTGTAATTAAAGTTATATTAAAATTAATGTTTATTCAATGATTTAAATTATATGTTCATGGAAAATGCTATATTAAAGTTCCTATCCTTAGGATTATTTATCTTCTTGATGAGTTCTTCCGGGTATTGTGAGGCACGTGCTTCTGATGCTATGCGAATAGAGCAGCAGGCAAGGATGATCAATGGAGTCGTAGTGGATGAGAAAGGTGAACCTGTCATCGGTGCTACGGTGAGAGCCTTGGGTTCTACAGAAAAGGCTGTAACAGACCTTGATGGAAAGTTCTCAATCAATGTCCCAACCGGAACCAGTCTGTCGATTTCCTATATCGGGTATAAGACACAGGTCTATAAGGCTGAGAGCAACTCGGTAAAGATACATTTGGCGGAGGATAACAAAACCCTGAATGAAGTCGTTGTAGTCGGTTTCGGGACCCAGAAGAAAAGTGATCTGACGGGTGCAGTAAGTGTGGTTACGGGCAAGGACCTTGCCAACGCCCCCGTGACTAATGCCACCCAGGCACTGCAGGGGATGGTTCCCGGACTGCAGATCACACAAAGTAATGGTAGTTTGGAAGACAACCCCAGTATTAATGTCAGAGGTACAGCTACTATCGGGCAGGGTACGAGCGGTTCTCCTCTTGTTTTGATTGACGGGATGGAAGGTAGCCTGAATACGATCAATCCACAGGACATTGAATCAATCTCTGTTCTGAAAGATGCCGCCGCATCATCCATCTACGGTTCTCGTGCACCTTTCGGTGTCATCTTGATTACGACAAAGAGCGGCAGCAAGAACGGGAAAGTACAGATCAACTACAATAACAGTTTCCGATGGGGAAAGCCTATCAATATGAAACACATGATGAATTCCGTCAATTTTGCCAGTTGGATGAATGATACCTTTACCAATGGTGGAGATGGCGTATATTTTTCAAATGATATGATGAAGAATATCGTAGATTATGCCAATGCTAAGCCCATTGGGCCCGGAACTCGTCAGACCTCTGACGGACGGACGCTCTATGCCATATCTTCTGACAACGGTTCAACCTGGGCAGGTGGTTATGATACTGGTATAGATGATGTGGATTGGTATGACGTGGTCTATAAGAATACGACTTTTTCGCAGTCCCATAATTTCAGCGCCAATGGTGGAAGCAATCAGCTGAACTTCTATACTTCATTCAATTACCTTGATCAGGGCGGTCTGATGAATCTGGGTCAGGAAGGACTGAAGCGCTATAATGCCACTGCCAAGATCAACGCTGTGCTGACTAAATGGCTGACGATGAACTACTCCATGCGCTTTGACCGTGAGGACTACAAGCGTCCTTCAGCTTTGACAACCACCCTTTATAGTGACATGGCTCGTCAGGGCTGGCCGATACTGCCGTTGTATGATCGCAATGGTTTCTATTATTCTTCACCTTCTCCAGCCCTTGGACTTGCTACGGGTGGTGTTGATAAAACCCAGACAGACAATATCTACCATCAAATAGGATTTACCATTGAGCCGATTAAAGACTGGGTTACACATATCATCTTCAATTATCATATTAACTCCCAGAACAGGCATTGGGACAGCCAGCAGACCTTTAACCATGACGTGAACGGACAACCTGTGATCTATGGTACGAGTTCCAATGTTCATGAGGGCTATTATAAAGAGAACTATTACAATTTCCAGGCTTATTCTGAATATACCAAGTCTTTGCTTGAGAAGCATCATTTCCATATCATGGGCGGTTTCCAGGCAGAGGATTTGAGGCAGACCCAGTTTGGACTTCAGACTAATGGCATCCTGATACCGGGCAAACCTGAGATTGACTTGACAAGTGGTTTGGGATATGATGGAACTGTAATTATGCCTGATACGAACGGTTCACGCAATGAGTGGACAACGGCAGGTTTCTTTGGCCGTTTCAATTATGATTACGACAGTAAGTACCTTCTGGAGGTCAATGTTCGTGATGACGGAACCTCGCGTTTCCGCCCCGGACATCAGTGGAAACTGTTCCCTTCCGTATCCGTGGGCTGGAATATCGCTCAGGAGAAATTCTTCCAGCCCCTGAACAATGTCGTCAATCTGTTGAAAGTTCGTGCTTCTTACGGATCTCTGGGGAATCAGAATACTAACAACTGGTATCAGACTTATCAGACCATGTCTGTCAGTTCTTCGGCCGGCGATTGGTTGCAGAATAGCGTCAAGCCCAATGTTGCTAGCGCTCCGGGACTTGTGTCTGAATCCTTGACCTGGGAGACGATTCAGAGTTATAATTTAGGTTTGGATTGGGGACTTTTCAATAACCGGCTGACGGGCTCTTTTGATTACTATGTCCGCAATACGAAGAATATGGTCGGCAATGCGCCTGAACTTCCATCCATTTTAGGAACGGCTGTTCCCGTAACCAATAATACTGACTTGAGGACCTTGGGCTGGGAATTGGCAATTGGCTGGAGAGATAATCTGTCGAACGGCTTGAACTATAGCATCAATTTCAATATCTCTGATTCACGTTCTAAAATTACCCGTTATCCGAATAATCCTACCCAGTCACTTTCTACTTATATCGAAGGACGCTATATCAATGAGATCTGGGGATATAAGACGATTGGAATAGCCAAGACACAGGAGGAAATGGACAATCATTTGGCCACGTTGAAAAACGGCGGTCAGGATGCCTTGGGCAATAACTGGGGTGCAGGTGATGTGATGTATGCTGACCTGAATGGTGACGGGAAAATCTCATCGGGTTCCAACACGTTGAAGGATCACGGTGACTTGGAACTGATCGGCAACAGTACGCCAAGATATTTATTCGGACTGGATATGAATGCCAGTTGGAAAGGATTTGATCTCCGTGTCTTTTTGCAGGGTGTGATGAAAAGGGACTGCTGGGTAGGCGGTACTTACCTCTTCGGTGCCACTTCCGGAGGTCAATGGTGGTCTACAGGCATATCCAAAGTGCAGGATTATTTCCGTGACGCGGATACCTGGTCCGTCAAGAACGGCTATGAAGCAGAAAACACGGATGCCTATCTGCCCCGTCCACTGTACAGTGATAAAAACTTGCAGACCCAAACCCGCTATTTGCAGAATGCGGCATATATTCGTTTGAAGAATTTGCAAATCGGTTATACCGTTCCTTTGTCTGTCGTGTCTCGTTTCGGGATCACCAATCTGAGAGTCTTCTTCTCCGGAGAAAATCTTCTTACGGGTACAAAACTGGCTAAACAGTTTGACCCAGAGACAGTTTTCTCCAATAGCGGGAATGGTTATCCTTTATCAAAAACTTATTCTTTTGGACTTAGTGTAACGTTTTAATAACTAAAGTTATGAGATTAGATCTTAAATTATTGGCTATCATATTTTTGAGTGGATTGTCTTTTACTTCTTGTGATGATTTTCTGGACAAGGAACCTCCTTCCTACATCACGCCTGAAGATTATTATAAAAGTGAAGATGAAGTCCAGGCTTGTGCCAACCAATTCTATTCCATTCTTCCTTCACATAGCGGATGGGGATACGGTACTTTCGGCAGTGACGACAATACGGATAACCAGGCTGATATGTCCGCTGACAATAAGTTTGCCAAGGGATTGTGGCGTGTCGGCAATACCAACGGCAACTGGGCCTGGAGCAATATCCGCAATATTAACTACCAGTTGAATGCCATAATGGGCAGTTATAAAGCCAAGAAAATCCAGGGTTCTGATACAAAAATCCGGCAATATATTGGTGAAATTTATTTCTTCAGGGCCTATGCCTATTTTGACATGCTCCAGAAATGGGGCGATCTGCCCATCGTGACACAGTCTTTCCCGGACGATGACTCTATTCTTGTGGCTGCCAACAAGCGCCGTCCGTGCAATGAGGTCGCAAGGTTCATCATCAGTGATCTGGATACGGCGATGACCTATATGCAGGAGGATTTCGAACCCCGTCATACGAGGGTTTCTCCTAAGGTCGCCAATTTGTTCAAGTCCAGGGTTGCGCTGTATGAAGGTTCCTGGCTGACCAATTTTGCAGGAACGCCTTTTGTTCCCAATGGTCCGGGATGGCCCGGCAAGAACAAGGACTATAACGCGGACTACAACTATCCTACGGGGAGCGTTGAGGCTGAAGCCAAATACTTTTTTCAGGTCGCAGCCCAGTCCGCCGAGGAAGTGGCCGAGAAATACAAAGGGAGTCTGGTGACGAATACGGGCAGTATACCTCAATCGACTGCAGATCCTGACAATCCCTATTTCAGCCTTTTCGGCAATACGGACATGTCAAAATACCCTGAAGTTCTCCTGTGGAGGGAATACAGTAAGTCTTTGGGCGAAGAGAACAATGTCGAAGTCGCTATCCAGCACGGTGACATCGCTGCAGGATTGACCAGAGGTATGGTTGAATCGTTCCTGATGAAGGATGGCCGGCCCATTTATGCTTCCAATTATCAATATGAAGATACAACCTTAGCGTCAGTGGCCAAGAACAGGGATCCTCGGTTGACGATATTCATGAAAGTGCCCGGTCAGGTGAATGTCTTTAAGAACATGGATGCAACTTACGGGGACCATGCCGTTCCTGTCGAACCTGTTCCTAATATAACTAATCGAACCAGTGAAAATGGCTATAGTACAGGTTATACGATAAGAAAGGGCGGTACTTTCGATAAGGCGCTCTGTGCGAATGGCCAGGGATATACGGCATCCATAACTTTCCGTGCGACGGAGGCCTTGCTGAACTATATGGAGGCTGAATATATGTTGACGAAGGACATTAATGCCGGCCATATCCTGGAATATTGGAAGATCGTCCGTCAGAAAGCCGGCTTTACGGGCGATGCCGTTAATCCGGAGGTCACCATCCAGGCTACAGACATGAGCAAGGAGAAGTTGGACTGGGGCGCTTACACTGCAGGGACATTGCTGACGGATAAGGTGCTCTATAACATCCGTCGGGAGCGTCGCTGTGAACTGATGGCGGAAGGTCTCCGCTGGATGGACCTCGAGCGTTGGAGATCCTTGGACCAGCTGATCAGTACGCCTTATCACATTGAGGGGTTTCATCTTTGGAATACGCCTATGGAGAAATGGTATAACAATCTCGTGGCTAACGGTTCTTCCAGTTCCAATGCTTCGGAAGAATCCAGGAGCGAATATTACAGACCCTATGAGATCATTTCGACGAACAATTCTTTCTATGACGGATTTACCTGGGCCATGGCCCAATATCTCCAGCCTCTTCCAATCAAGGAATTCCTGTTGACGTCAAGTGACAATGCTTCGATAGACAAGTCACCGCTGTATCAGAATCCTTATTGGCCGACCACTCCTGATGAGCCTGCTGAAAAATGATGTAAAACAAACTATCTTTTAGTTCTAATATTTTATCTCCGTTTCTCTCCATTCGGTTTTATCTGGATGGAGAGATTTTTTGTTCTTGTCTTTTCTTTGGATCACTTGGTGTTGTATATGTGGAAATAAGGGACTGTGATGATGAGCGGAACTGGATCTGAGGTTAACATTTAAGAAACTCATTGACCGGAATTCCTATTTTTAGCTTGTCAAACTATTTGATAAGTTGAAAATACATAATAATTCTGTGATAGGTGTACTTTTGCCCTTATTATTAAACTTGGTCTTGGTGCAAGAGTAATAAAAAAGGCTGAATTCCTTGTAAGGAGTTCAGCCTAATTTTATCCAGTGAAAAGTGTTTATCGGATAACAATGAAATTAACTATTCATCAGTTGTCTTTTCAGATTACCAACCCGGATTCTGTGTAATCTTGGCATCTGAGTTGCCGTCTATGTCAGCCTGAGGTATCGGCCACAGCGTCCACTTTGTAATCGGTTGCTGAGAGGCCTTGAAGTACCCCTTCCAATAAGGCTGGTCGACAATGTACATGGCATGGTCATTGATACTCTTGATACCGTCACTGCCCATTCTGAGAAGGGTCGCCCAGCGGCGTTCCTCGCCGTACAATTCACGTGCACGTTCGTCAAGAATGTATTGTAGATTCATCTCCGATGCAGTAGCCATGACCTTGCACTGCGCACGTCTCCTCAGAATGTTGACGTCAGCTGCAGCGCCTGCCTTGTCGCCCTTGCGGAGCTTCTCCTCGGCACGGAGCAACAAGGTTTCTGCTGAGCGTACTGCATAACGGTCACAATACATATTGGAACGGTCACCACCGTCAGCGAGATCATCATATCCCCAGTCGTCGACAGGAGCAAGTTTTGTCCATATTGGGAAGAACTCTGTAATCTTCTGAGAAGTGGCATCAAGCATGTCTATGCCGCAGGCCTTGCCGTACATTTTGCTCTTTGTGTCAGTGCAGACGAAGGTCCTCCTGATGTTGCAGGGCGCATTGCGGATATCACCATCATCGTTTTTCCAGATCTGCTCGATCACATAATCGGTAGGTGAATAAGTAGCAGTGCCACGACCGCCGAAATAGGCGCTGACGTTTCCGCCGGGATAGTCGGTAGTGTTGATGTTAGATGCCCAAGGACCTGCACCGCCCCCCACATTCTTATAAGCGGACCCCCATGTTGCATCACGCAGTACAGGGGAACCCTCACGTGGAGACGGTACATAGTTGTCACCGCCGTATTGATGATAGACCGTATAGTCGTTCTCTATCGTCCAGACTGCTTCTGTATTGCCCTCAGAATAATCGTAGTTGCCCTCCTGGAAGAGGTCGAAGAATACGTTGCCATCCTTGTAATAGGAGTCCACACCGTTCTTCGCGTTTCCGGAGACCGTCCTCGTGCCGAAACGGGAAGTCATCAGGGGATGCATTGTCATGACCGTATCGGCATAGGCGATGGCCGTATCCAACTGTGCAGCATTGTTGTCATTGATCGTAGCCAGGGCAAGGTAGGCCTCAGAGAGGAAATGGTAGGCTGCACCGCGAGCAACACGTCCTGCCTCTGAAGGATACTTGGGCAAGTTGGCTGCCGCACGCTTCAGGTCGTTGATCGCAAACCTATATGTTTCTGCTCTTGAGGAGCGGCTGAAGTCGAGTTTTAGCGTATCGTAGAACTTGTCTACAAGGGGCACTCCTCCGAACATCTCGCCCAGCGACAGGTAGCCGTAGCCCCTGAAGAACATCGCTTGACCGTATATCTCTGCCTTCTTCTGCGCGTCGTCCCAAGTAATATTGGGAGAACGGTAACCTTCCAGGGTTTGATTAGCAAAATTGACCAACTGATACATGGCATCGAATACCTTACTGGAAGAACTCGAAGTCGGCGACCAATTGGAGAAGTTACTGTAGCCATTGCCCGTGCAACGGAAATAAGGCGTGTCCATCACATCTGCACCAAGGCCACACCAGAAATTGTCGATCTGGTACCAGTAGCGGATATGAACGTAGAGGTTCGTCACGCATGCATTGACCTGGTCAGCGGTATTGAAGGCATTGTCAGTCGTATAGATGGATTTCGGGTTCTCCTTGAGGAAGGCGTCGTCGTTACATGCTGTCATGGACAACAGGGCAACGGTTGAAACCATTAATATATTTTTGATTTTCATATCAACACAAAATTAAATTAAAACGCAAGATTTATACCGAATGATACTGTTCTCGACAGGGGATATCCATAATTATAGCCACTTGCCAAAGTCTGTTGAATTTCAGGATCACCGCCCTTCCAATTCGTTATGGTGAACAGATTCTTGCAGGCCATATAGACCCGGAGAGAAGAGATTCTCAGATTCTTCACCCATGGCTGTGTGAAAGAATAAGACAGCGTCAAGTCGGAGAGGCGCACGAAACCATATCCTTGAACAGGTGTATAGTTACCATTGGTATAATTAACGCTAGGATATTTGTTGCTCGGATTCTCAGGTGTCCACCAACCGTGATTCAGGTTGTTGTCACCTGCGACATCTGATGCCGTACGGTAAGCATAGATATTAGTGCTCCTGCCATATCCATTTCCTCCGAAAATACCTGTGAAGAGGAAATAGAGTTGCAGGTTCTTGTATGTCAAGGTGTTGCCAAGGCTCATTTTGAAATTCGGAACAGTATAGCCCAGTATCTTACGGTCCTTGGAAGTGATCTTCCCGTCACCGTCTATGTCCTCGAATTTGACATCACCGGGCTTGGCACCGTTAGCGTCTGCATAAGCCTTGTCTGCGGCAGCTACCTCCAGATTGCCGTTGGCATCATAGGCAGGCTTGCCGTTGGCATCGTAGGCACACTGAACGATGCCGATGTTCTTATAACCATAGATGACACCCAGTGATTTGTTCAGGAACAGATTATTGGTAATATCATCTTTGCCGTCACCATAGAGAGACTTCAGCTTATTCCTGTTCAAAGAATAGATCAACTGGGATTCCCACTGGAAATTCTTGGTCTCGATATTCTTTGTATTGAGAGTAAACTCAACTCCAAAGTTGTTGATCTGTCCCATTGTAGCGTTCATGCTCGTCTGTCCATTGATGATGACAGGAATGGAACGTTTGAAGATCTGGTCAGTCGTCTTTGAGAAATAACCATCGAAACTAAGATTGATACGATCTTTCAGCAAGCCCAGTTCGAAGCCGTAGTTGACTGATTGGGTCTTCTCCCATGCCAGTTCATCATTGCCGAGAGCTGTAATTCTCTGAGCCCAACTTGCCTTGGAAGTATTGCCGAAAGGATAACTGTATCCTCCTGCCGGTCCGAGAGTAATCTGGGACAGAGTCTCATAAGGGCTGAGGGTCTGGTTACCGTTCTTACCCCAGGATAGTTTCAGTTTCAGATAGGATATCGGTGTAACTTTCTTCAGGAAAGGTTCATTCGAGGCGGTCCATGCCAAGCCTACTGCGGGGAAGACACCCCATTTGTTATCAGATCCAAAGACAGACGAGCCGTCACGGCGTACTGACAAGTCCAGATGATAGGTATCCTTGTAGGAATAGTTCAGACGTGCCAGATAACCGACATCGTTATGCTTGGTATAATCAAGATGTTCAATCTTCTGGGTAGCAGCATAATTCAAGCCCCAATAGCTCAGAGTGGTATTCCCCAGAGCTGTAAAGTCAGAACCGGAGAAATAGCGGTAGTCATAGGTCTTTGAATCTCTAGTATACACCAGTGTCAAATCAACGAAATGCTGGCCAAATTCATGCGTGTAGTCCAAGATGTTGTCCCATACCCAGTAGACGTTCTTGGTCCGGGCAGTATAGCCGTTGGCCTTGGAGAGATAATTGGCAATAGTTGACGGAGAATAGCGGTCTTCACTGTCACCTTCTTGGACATAATACCCTTCATGGGTAAAGAAGTCACGGTTGACATGGCCTAAGGAATAAGTACCGTTCATCCTGAAAGACAGGCCGTCTAACCAAGGACATTTCAACAGCAGATGTCCCCGAAGGTCCATCGTATTGTATGTATCGGCATCATCATCTATAGTACCGCTTTTAACATCCCATAGGGGATTCGTCCTGTATATACCCTCATTCACAGGATACTTTTCTATACCTGCTCCATTGGGGCGTTCTGCCTGACCATAAGGACTCAGTCTGACGGCCTCATAAAGATTATAATTTGTCGGACCTGAATAGTCATTATAGGTATAGGCAGCTTCCGTGCCTATCTGCAGCCAGTTTGTAATGTCACTCTGCAAGTGCATGTTCAGGGATGTACGGGAATAGTCATCACCGATAACGACTCCGGACTGATCGACATAGGAACCCGAAAAGAAATAATTGACATTCTTCGAGGCCCCCGAGACGGAAGCGTTATAGTTTTTCGTCATACCCGTTCTCGTCACATAATCAAACCAGTCAATGGTCTTCCCGGCTTTGTAATTGTTGTATTCAAAGGATTTCATCCATGTCGGGTCAGCATCCTCGGCAAGACCGCTTAATAGATTACCTTTCTTGACATAGTCGGCAGGACTCAGAACGTCAGGTTTGCAAGTTGGTCCGGACAAGTCCCAAGAAGTATTGAAACTGATTCTCGGCTTGCCCTCTGCGCCTTTCTTTGTGGTGACCATCACTACACCGTTTGCAGCCTGAGAGCCGTAGGCAGCAAGAGAAGTGGCATCTTTCAGGACGCTCATGCTCTCGATGATATTGGGGTCAATATCACGAAGATTTCCCATAAATATCACACCGTCCAATACGACAAGAGGATCTGAGCTGCCATTGATGGACTTCTGCCCCCTGACCTGCATGGAAGGTGCCTGGCCGGCACCTTGTTGCTGAGATACTGTAATACCACTGGCAGTACCCCGGAGGTTATCCATGGCATTCGTTTTCGGCGTCAGTGAGATAGGAGAGTTGGCGACATCGACCGTCGAAACAGAACCGGTAAAGTTCTTGCGCTTGACAGTACCGTATCCCACGACAACAACTTCATTCAGGGTTTTGTTGTCGGGCGTCAAATGGAGTTTTATAGGATTCTCTTCGGCCTTGACAGTCTGCGGCTTATAACCAATATAAGTAATGGAAAGGCTTGTTCCGGCAGGGACATCGATTGAATATTTTCCATCAATGTCTGTTACTGCGCCCTTAGTAGAACCTATAGCCTTCACGGTAGCTCCGATGATGGGTTCTCCCTTCTCATCGAGTACATAACCCGTTATGGGTTTTGCTTGCTGTTCAAGTTGTGGCGTCACTGACGCCCGAATTCCGCAATACCCGGAAGAACTTGTCAGTAAGGCAAATAATCCTAAGAACAGGATTTTTAAGTTAGCATCTTTCGTGAACATACTTTTAATTTAAATCATTGAATAAATATCAGTTTTTAGTAAATATCATTGGTAGTACATGTATAAACACAAGAGTATCTTGACTGTTATAATAACTATATTTTTCTTGAGGATATCGATAGGCCACGCTAGAAGAAAGTTGCCAATTCTTTATTTCCTTGATTCCATAGAACGAAATCTTCAGGTTCTTTCATATAAATGCAACTCCTTCTAATAACTTTCTTTTTATGTTGTTAAAAAACATAACTGTTTTATTCAACTCCTTTGATTTTTGAACTATTTTTTTGATAAAAGAAGTATCGTATAAAGGAAACCTAAATATGATATATCTATAATCCATCATGATTTTATAACGTATAAAAAGAAATTAGCCGATTTCATTTTGCAAAGGTGTATAATATTAGCCTAAATCAATAAATAATATATTATATTTAAATTATATTATAAATATTTTTACTTTATAACACTTGCTTTCTAGAACCACACATTATATATAAATTCGATTAATATGGTTTCCCTGTTGAAATTCATTTAGTGAAAGTATTTTTCGCCTAATGGGCCTATTATCAATGTATCTGGAGTGAATTCTACGAAATCTAAAAAGGGTAATTTGAGCGTCAATTGTTCTTCAAACTTTAATGTGTTAATGTGTTGTCTTTTTGGAAAGGCTCAGCAGTCAGCTATTCTTTCAAGTTAATTTACGATAAAATTGCCACAGCACCGATAGCAGGACAGTTCCGTGTGTAATGCTTTTAAAGCAGAAGTATGTACTAGGCGTATTAAGGGTATTATAACAAAGAAAGTGCCTTTAGCCTTATGCTAAACATTGTCTTTACAAGAGTTTTAATGGAAGAATACATTCTGAGCTGGAACGATAGAAGAAAAGACAGAAAAATAGAGTCAGGAAAGAACCTAAGCATTAAAAAATTGGAGTATCTGCGTCTGATAAGAGATTCTTAAAGTATCCTTGAATGACTGATTCCAGAGACAATGTATTGAAGTATCTGAAGTCATGAAACCTCTCAGACCTGATCAAAGTAGTCTAATATTGGCCATAGACATAAGCTATCAGATTATTATCCTGACATACAAGAGGAAGAATTTATGTTGTAAATATAGTTTTCGATGTAGATAATTGTGAAGCTGGTATAGTCTTGAATCGTCAAAAAATGTTTCAAACCTTCTCTTGGCGGAGAGAGAGAATATGCAAGTTTTCTACCCTAATCTATCATAAAACTCATATAAATAAATTTTTTCATAATTTGTTCTATCAATATAATGATTTGTTTATTTACTTACTGTTAATATTATTGATATTTGCAAAATACGGTTAAACCTACATTTATTTCTCCTAAATATATTAATTAACTTATCATGAGATATAGCTCATTACTTCTGATTTTCTTATGCGCAAATTCTTTTCCGGTCAATAATCATGCCGCAGAGATAGCAAAGGATAGAATAGGACAAGTTAAGGTTCTTTCCCAACCTGACAAGAGGGCCCCAGAGAGGCATCTTGATGGCATGACTCTTGTATGGAGTGACGAGTTCAATGGAACTGGTCGACCGGATACCACCAAATGGCAATTTGAGACTGGCTTCTGTCGCAATCATGAAGATCAGTGGTATCAAGAGAATAATGCCTATCTTGACGGTAAAGGTGCTCTCGTCATTGAAGGACGTAAGGAGCGGGTCTTGAACCCTGCATACCAGTCTGGAAGCACAGACTGGAGAGCAACTCGCCAATATGCTGAATATACGAGCGCCTCCATGCAGAGTAAATACATATATAAATATGGTAAGGTCGTCGTAAGAGCAAAAGTGCCGGTTGCAAGTGGTTCATGGCCTGCTATATGGCAAGTGGGCAATACTTGGGAATGGCCGTTGGGAGGAGAGATAGATATGATGGAATATTATCCTTTCGAAGGAAAGCCCGCCATACATGCGAATTTTTGTTGGAGTTCAAACGAGAAATGGTCAAGCAATTGGAAATCAGTAGCTAAACCTCTTTCGTATTTTACAGATAAGGACAAGGACTGGATAGATAAGTATCATATATGGACACTTGATTGGAACGAGGACAGTTTGAAAATTTCATTAGACGGAGAACTTCTCAATGAGATCAGCACGACTAAAACGGTTAATGGGAATGGCGGCGGGGCTGCGGGAGGCCATCAGAATCCGTTCAGTAATGAGATCAGCAGTTTCGGTGACTTGATTTGGCTGAATCTCGCTTTGGGAGGAGATAATGGAGGCAAAATCGATGACAGTGCTTTCCCTATTAAATATTATATTGATTATGTACGCGTCTACCAATATACTAAGAACTAATATTTATTCAATGATTTAAACAAAAATAAGTTCATGAAAAATGCTAACTTAAAAATCTTCTTCTTGGGAGTATTTGCCTTACTGACAAGTTCTGCCGGGTATTGTGGAATTCGGGCGTCTGAATCGACTCGAATTGAGCAGCAGACAAGAATGATCAATGGAGTCGTAGTGGATGAGAAAGGTGATCCTGTCATCGGCGCTACGGTGAGGGCCTTGGGTTCTACAGAACAGGCTGTGACAGACCTTGACGGAAAGTTCTCAATCAATGCCCCAACCGGAACCAGTCTGTCGATTTCCTATATCGGATATAAGACACAGGTCTATAAGGCTGAGAGCAACTCGGTAAAGATACATTTGGCTGAGGATAACAAAACCCTGAATGAAGTCGTTGTAGTCGGTTTCGGCACCCAGAAGAAAAGTGATCTGACAGGTGCCGTGAGCGTGGTTACGGGTAAGGACCTTGCCAACGCCCCTGTGACTAATGCCACTCAGGCTCTGCAGGGGATGGTTCCCGGACTGCAGATTACACAAAGCAATGGTAGTTTGGAAGACAACCCCAGTGTTAATGTCAGAGGTACAACTACCATCGGACAGGGTACGAGCGGCTCGCCTCTTGTCTTGATTGACGGGATGGAGGGTAATCTGAATACGATCAATCCACAGGATATTGAATCAATCTCCGTGCTGAAGGATGCAGCTGCATCATCCATTTACGGATCCCGTGCACCTTTCGGAGTCATCTTGGTCACGACAAAGAGCGGCAGCAAGAACGGTAAAGTACAAATCAACTATAACAACAGCTTCCGGTGGGGAAAGCCTATCAATATGAAACACATGATGAATTCCGTCGATTTCGCCAGTTGGATGAACGATACCTTTACCAATGGCGGAGACGGTTTGTATTTTTCAGACGACAGGATGAAGAATATAGTTGATTATGCCAATGCCAAGCCCATCGGTCCCGGAACCCGCCAAACCCCTGACGGGCGGACGCTCTATGGCATATCTTCTGACAACGGTTCAACGTGGGCGGACGGTTTTGCCAACGGTATAGACGATGTGGACTGGTACGATGTGGTCTATAAGAACACGACATTTTCGCAGTCCCATAATTTCAGTGCCAATGGCGGAAGCAATCAGCTGAACTTCTATACTTCATTCAATTACCTTGACCAGGGCGGCCTGATGAATCTGGGCCAGGAAGGACTGAAGCGCTATAATGCCACTGCCAAGATCAACGCCGTGCTGACTAAATGGCTGACGATGAACTACTCCATGCGCTTTGACCGTGAAGACTATAAGCGTCCTTCAGCTTTGACAACCACCCTTTATAGTGACATGACCCGTGATGGCTGGCCTATACTGCCGTTGTATGACCGCAACGGTTTCTATTATTCTTCGCCTTCCCCTGCACTTGGACTTGCCACCGGCGGTGTGGACAAAACCCAGACGGACAATATCTACCATCAAATAGGATTCACCATCGAACCGATTAAGAATTGGGTTACACATATCATCTTCAACTATCATATCAACTCCCAGAACAGGCATTGGGACAGCCAGCAGACCTTCAACCACGACGTCAACGGCCAGCCTGTGATATACGGTACGAGTTCCAATGTGCATGAGGGCTATTATAAAGAGAATTACTATAATTTCCAGGCGTATTCTGAATATACCAAGTCATTACTGGAGAAGCACCATTTCCATATCATGGGCGGTTTCCAGGCAGAGGATCTAAGGCAGACCCAGTTTGGACTTCAAACATATGGCATCCTGATTCCCGGCAAACCTGAAATAGACATTACAAGTGGTCTAGGATACGATGGAACTATAGTTATGCCTGCCACGAACGGTTCACGCAATGAGTGGACTACGGCAGGTTTCTTCGGCCGTTTCAACTATGATTACGACAGCAGATATCTTCTGGAGGTCAATCTGCGTGATGACGGAACCTCACGCTTCCGCCCCGGGCATCAGTGGAAACTGTTCCCTTCCGTATCCGTGGGCTGGAATATGGCACAGGAGAAATTCTTCCAGCCCCTGAACAATGTCGTCAACCTGTTGAAAGTCCGTGCTTCTTACGGATCTCTGGGGAATCAGAATACCAACAACTGGTACCAGACCTATCAGACCATGTCCGTCAGTTCTGCAGCCGGCGATTGGCTGCAGAATAGTGTCAAGCCCAATGTTGCCAGCGCCCCGGGACTTGTGTCCGAATCCCTGACCTGGGAGACGATCCAGAGCTATAATCTGGGTCTGGACTGGGGACTCTTCAATAACCGGCTGACGGGGTCTTTTGATTACTATGTCCGCAATACGAAGAACATGGTCGGCAATGCGCCTGAACTCCCGTCCATCTTGGGGACGGCCGTTCCGGTAACCAATAACACGGACTTGAGGACCTTGGGCTGGGAATTGGCGATCGGCTGGAGAGACAACTTGGCGAACGGGTTGAACTACAGCGTCAATTTCAATATCTCGGATGCCCGCTCCAAGATCACCCGTTATCCGAACAACCCCACCCAGTCACTTTCTACTTATATCGAAGGACGCTATATCAATGAGATCTGGGGATACAAGACGGTCGGGATAGCCAAGACGCAGGAGGAAATGGACAATCATTTGGCCACAATGAAGAACGGCGGCCAGGACGCCCTGGGCAATAACTGGGGCGCAGGCGATGTGATGTATGCTGACCTGAACGGTGACGGGAAAATCTCATCGGGTTCCAACACGTTGAAGGATCACGGTGATTTGGAACTGATCGGCAACAGCACGCCCAGATACCTGTTCGGTCTGGACATGAATGCCAGTTGGAAAGGGTTCGACCTCCGTGTTTTCTTGCAGGGCGTGATGAAGAGGGACTGCTGGGTAGGCGGTACTTATCTCTTCGGCACTACTGGCCAAGGCCAATGGTGGTCTACGGGCATATCCAAAGTGCAGGATTATTTCCGCGACGCTGATACATGGTCCGTTAAGAACGGCTATGAAGCAGAAAATACGGATGCCTATCTGCCCCGTCCTCTATATAGTGATAAAAACCTGCAAACCCAAACCCGCTATTTGCAGAATGCGGCATATATCCGCCTTAAGAATTTGCAGATCGGCTATACCGTTCCTTTGTCTGTCGTATCCCGTTTTGGGATCACCAATCTGAGGGTCTTCTTCTCCGGTGAAAACCTTCTTACGGGTACAAAACTGGCCAAGCAGTTTGACCCTGAGACTGTCTTCTCCAATAATGGGAATGGCTATCCATTATCAAAAACTTATTCATTCGGACTTAGCGTAACGTTTTAACAACTAAAGTTATGAGATTAGATCTTAAATTATTGGCTATCATATTTTTGGGCGGGTTGTCTTTTGCTTCATGTAGTGATTTCCTGGACAAGGAGCCTCCTTCCTATATCACGCCTGAAGATTATTATAAAAGTGAAGATGAAGTCCAGGCCTGTGCCAACCAGTTCTATACCATCCTTCCTTCACATAGCGGATGGGGATACGGCACTTTCGGCAGTGACGACAATACGGATAACCAGGCCGATATGTCCGCTGACAATAAGTTTGCCAAGGGACTGTGGCTTGTCGGCAATACCAACGGCAACTGGGCATGGAGCAATATCCGAAATATCAACTACCAGTTGAATGCCATAATGAGCAGTTATAAAGCCAAGACAATCCAGGGTTCCGATACAAAAATCCGGCAGTATATCGGTGAGATATATTTCTTCAGGGCCTATGCCTATTTCGATATGCTCCAGAAATGGGGCGATCTGCCCATCGTGACACAGTCTTTCCCGGACGATGACTCTATCCTGGTGGCTGCCAACAAGCGGCGTCCGTGCAATGAGGTCGCAAGGTTCATCATCAGTGATCTGGATACGGCGATGACCTATATGCAGGAGGATTTCGAACCCCGCCATACGAGGGTTTCCCCTGAGGTCGCCAATTTGCTCAAGTCCAGGGTTGCGCTGTATGAAGGTTCCTGGCTGACCAATTTTGCAGGAACGCCTTTCGTTCCCAATGGTCCGGGATGGCCCGGCAAGAACAAGGACTATAACTCGGACTATAACTATCCTACGGGAAGCGTTGAGGCTGAGGCCAAATACTTCTTCCAGATCGCAGCCCAGTCTGCCGAAGAAGTAGCCGAGAAGTACAAGGGAAGCCTGGTGACGAATACAGGCCGTATACCTCAATCGACCAGTGATCCTGACAATCCCTATTTCAGCCTTTTCGGCAATACGGATATGTCAAAATACCCTGAAGTCCTCTTGTGGAGGGAATACAGCAAGTCCTTGAGCGAAGAGAACAATGTCGAAGTCGCCATCCAGCACGGTGACATCGCTGCGGGATTGACCCGTGGGATGGTTGAATCGTTCCTGATGAAGGATGGCCGGCCCATCTATTCTTCCGATTATCAATATGTAGATACGACATTGGCCTCAGTGGCCAAGAACAGGGACCCGCGGCTGACGATATTTATGAAAGTGCCCGGTCAGGTGAATGTCTTTAAGAACATGGATGCGACTTACGGAGACCATGCCGTTCCTGTCGAGCCCGTTCCCAATATTACTGAACGGACCAGTGAGAAAGGCTACAGCACAGGGTATACGATAAGAAAGGGCGGCACTTTCGACAAGGCGCTCTGTGCGAATGGCGGGGGCTATACGGCATCCATAACTTTCCGTGCTACGGAGGCCCTGCTGAACTATATGGAGGCTGAATATATGTTGACGAAGGACATTAATGCCGGCCATATCCTGGAGTATTGGAAGATCGTCCGTCAGAAGGCCGGCTTTACGGGCGATGCCGTTAATCCTGAGGTCACCATCCAGGCTACAGACATGAGCAAGGAGAAGTTGGACTGGGGCGCTTATACTGCAGGGATATTGCTGACGGATAAGGTGCTCTATAACATTCGTCGGGAGCGTCGCTGCGAACTGATGGCGGAAGGCCTCCGCTGGATGGACCTCGATCGTTGGAGATCCTTGGACCAGCTGATCAGCACGCCTTATCACATTGAGGGGTTCCATCTTTGGAATACGCCCATGGAGAAATGGTACAACAATCTCGTGGCTAACGGCTCTTCCAGTTCCAATGCTTCGGAAGAATCCAGGAGCGAATATTACAGGCCATATGAGATCATTTCGACGAACAATTCTTTCTATGACGGATTTACCTGGGCCATGGCCCAGTATCTCCAGCCTCTTCCAATCAAGGAATTCCTGTTGACGTCAAGTGACAATGCTTCGATAGACAAGTCACCGCTGTATCAGAATCCTTATTGGCCGACCGCTCCTGATGAGCCTGCTGAAAAATGATGCACAACAAACTATTTTTAGTTATTATATTTTTATCTTTATTTCTCTCTGCCCAGGCCAAACTGGGTGGAGAGATTCATTTCGGTAAAGTCTGGCTTGATAATAGCGGTAAGTCGGTCAATGTACAGGGTGGAGGCTTTCTACAATCCGAGAATGCTTTCGGAGAATATAAGTTGGATGCTATAAATTCGGCATTGGCAGTTATAACTTGCCATCGTTCCAAAGACTTGATGCATTGTGGTTATCGTGATGAGGCTTTGCCTATGTCAGATCAGAAAGACAGTGATATCGGAAAGGGTTGTATCTTGGATGGTCCGAAAGTTATCTTCAATATTACAATAGGTCCTCCTGTTATGACTTGGATGGATTCTTGAATGGTGCAATAGTTGCGATATGATGAAAAGTGAAAATCCTATTATTTTATTTTTATAAATTGATTTAAGTTTTATGCGAGAGAAATTTTATTTCATGTTATGCTTGCTGTTCCTCCTTGTGTCTAACGGAGCAGAAGCGAAAAAGAATTTGAAACAGACCGATCGTGCCTATTGGTGTTCACAGGCCTACAAGATGGCAAGGCCGGTATTGGAGAATATGGCACATGGCACACTGCAGAAAAATATGCAGATGGAGTTCAGTCCTAGTTTTGATAACCGTAACAAGAAAGTGGCTTATATGGAGTGCTTCGGGCGCTTGATGGCGGGTATTGCCCCTTGGCTGACCCTCCCTGATGACCCTTCTGCGGAAGGGAAGCAACGCCACCAGTTGAGGGAGTGGGCACTGCAGAGTTATAAGAATGCTGTCGATCCTAAGAATCCTGATTACCTCTGTTGGGGTATCGGAGGACAGAACCTGGTAGATGCCGCTTATATTGCCGAGAGTTTCCTCCGCGCCTACCGGACGCTGTGGATGCCTTTGGATTCTGTTACGAAACAGCGTTATTTTGAGGAATTCCGCAAACTCCGGAAGATCGACCCGCCCTATACGAACTGGATTCTGTTCTCTGCTGTCATCGAGAGTTTTATGGCAAAGGCAGGAGCGCCTTATGACCAGTATCGTGTGAACATGGCTTGTCGCAAGATGGAGGAATGGTATACCGGTGATGGCTGGTATGCTGACGGTCCGTTCTTTACCTTTAATTATTATAGCAGTTATGTCTTTCATCCGATGTACCTTGAAACTTTGCAGGCGATGATTGACGCGAAGGCAAGTACCCGTCTCGATTATCAGAAATATTATGACCGTGCCTTGAAACGCGCTCAGAAGTATTCCATTATCCTGGAACGTTTCATTTCCCCTGAGGGTACCTTCCCTGCTTTCGGCCGGAGTATTCCTTACCGTGATGCGGCAATGCAACCCTTGGCATTACTGGCGTGGTACAAAACGCTCCCGAAGGACTTGACGAACGGTCAGGTGCGTGCTGCTCTTACGAAAGTCCTGCACCGGATGTGGGACCAGGGAACGAACTATAATGAGAAAGGTTTTCTGAATATCGGATTCTGCGGACATCAACCTGGTGTGGCAGACTGGTATACCAATAACGGCAGCGAGTATATGGCATCTCTTATCTTCATGCCCTTGGGACTTTCCGCTGATGATCCTTTCTGGACAGATGCTCCTCAACCTTGGACTCAGGTGAAAGCCTGGAACGGAGAGGCTTTCCCGAAAGACCACTTGTGGACGGATCAGATTCAGACTCAGGATAAATGGTAGACTCGAGTCGGACCAAGAATAAATGTGAAAAAATATAAATTGGGGACCGGTCTTTATTAAAAAATGAGTAACTTTGAACAAATAATGATCGGATGCCTTAAATAGATGAAAGACAAATGATGAAGAAAATACGATACATTGCCTTTTTGCTCCTGCTTGTCCCGTTGATCACCATGAAAGCTGAATCCGTGGAGCAGGTGAAGGCGATGATCACGAAAGTAAATGATTATTGGCAAACTCATCATCAGCCTCAGGATCGTGCTGTCTGGAATATTGCGGTCTATCATACCGGCAATATGGCTGCCTATCAATTGATGGGCAACCCTCAATGGCTGCGGTATTCTGAACTTTGGGCAGAGCACAATCATTGGCAGGGAGCTACGGAAAAGGATTCTTCCAAATGGCTCTACAAGACCTATGGTGAAGATCCACAGCACGTGCTCTTCGGTGACTGGCAAGTTTGTTTTCAGACTTATATCGATCTGTATCACCTGTCTCCTGATCCGATCAGGATCGCCAGAGCCAAGGAAGTGATGAGTTATGAGGCCGATTCCAAAGCTAATGACTATTGGTGGTGGTCTGATGCTTTGTATATGGTGATGCCGGTGTTGACCAAGATGTACAAGTTGACCGGTGAGGTGAAATACCTCGACAAACTCTATGATAACATCTTGTATAGTGACAGCATCATGCTGGATCACGATACCGGTCTCTATTATCGGGATGCCAGGTATGTCTATCCGGCTCACCAGACAGCGTCGGGCAAGAAAGATTTCTGGTCCCGTGGCGATGGCTGGGTATTGGCAGGTTTGGCAAAGGTGTTGCAGGATATGCCAAAGACATATCCTCACTATTCTTTCTTCTTGAAGAAATATGTCCGGATGGCATACGCTGTGGCAAAGTTGCAACAGAAAGAGGGTTATTGGACCCGGTCTTTGCTGGATCCTGCACAGGCTCCCGGACCTGAGACCAGCGGTACAGCTTTCTTTACTTATGGGATCCTTTGGGGAGTCAACAAAGGGATATTACCCGATAAGGATTTCAAAACGGTGATCAAGCGCTCTTGGAAATACCTTTCCAAGATGGCATTGCAGAAGGACGGGAGCGTGGGCTATATGCAGCCTATAGGCGATCGTGCCATTGCCGGTCAATTCCTCGACCAACATTCTCAGGCAGACTTTGGTGTAGGGGCATTCCTTCTTGCCTCTTGTGAATATGTGAGATATCTTGCTAATAACAAATACTATGACAAAAAGAAATCTGTGTTTACTGGTGGCGGTGTCTTTGTTGGCGTCGGCGCCGGCTTTGGCCGTTAATCTAAAAAAGGTCCAACCTAAAGTGAAAAGTGATCCGGTGATATTTCCAGAATGGCACGACCTTCAGGTCAATGACATCAACCGCTATCCCATGCATACTGCATTCAGGATAGAAAACGGGGATACGCTGAGCCTGAATGGAAAGTGGAAATTCAATTGGGTACCGAATGCTGATGAACGCCCGGTCGACTTCTATAAGGTCGGCTATAATGATTCTTCCTGGAAAGATTTTACAGTACCCGGTATCTGGGAACTGAATGGCTATGGGGATCCGGAATACATCAATAACGGTTTTGCATGGAGAGGCCATTTCAAGAATAATCCTCCCGAGATTCCTATCAAGGACAATCATGTGGGAAGTTATCGCAGGATCATCTCCATTCCCGCTGATTGGGACGGTAAGCAGATCATAGCGCATTTCGGTTCTGTGACTTCGAACATGCACCTGTGGATCAACGGGCATTTTGTAGGTTATACAGAAGATTCGAAAGTGGAGGCTGAATTTGATGTTACACCTTATTTAAAGAAGGGTGATAACCTCTTTGCCTTTCAGGTCTCTCGTTGGTGTGACGGGAGTTATGATGAAGACCAGGATTTCTGGCGCCTGAGTGGTGTGGCCCGCGACTGCTATCTGTTTACCCGCAATAAGGCACATCAGATGACAGATATCCGCGTCATTCAGAATCTGACCAATAATTATACTGACGGGGTCCTGAATATTCAGGCTCTGCTGAAGGGCTGCAATACGGCTGACTTCAAATTGTTTGACGCTACTGGGAATCAGGTTGCCGATCAGGTTGTGACCGGCGTGAAGGATGGGTTGGCAAAAACAACTCTGAATCTTGCCAAACCTCATCTCTGGTCTGCAGAGACACCTTATTTATATACACTTGTTGCCAGTGCACTGCCTTCGGCAAAAGGTGGACGCGCTTATGAGACATTGTCTTTCAAAGTCGGTTTCCGGTCTGTCGAGATCAAAAACCGTCAACTCCTGGTCAATGGAAAACCTGTCCTGATCAAAGGTACTGATCGTCATGAGATGGATCCTGATGGCGGGTATTATATTACCCGGGCACGTATGCTTCAGGATATCAAGATCATGAAGCGTCTGAATATCAATGCAGTCCGTACGAGCCACTATCCCAATAATCCCTATTGGTACGATCTCTGTGATCAGTACGGTATTTATCTGGTAGCCGAAGCCAATCAGGAGAGTCATGGATTTTTCTATGGGCCTGATGCGATGTCGGGGAAACCGATGTTCGCCAAACAGATCCTGCAGCGTAACCAGCATAATGTCAGCATGAACTTCAATCACCCGAGTGTGATCATCTGGAGTTTGGGAAATGAGACGCGCTACAGCCAGAATTTCATCGATGCCTATAAATGGATCCGGCAGCAGGATCCTTATCGCCCCATCCAGTATGAACAGGCAGGGCTGAAAGGTTATAGTGACATCTTCTGTCCGATGTATTATCCTGTGGATATGTGTGAGAAGTATGCTTCTGACCCGAATTCTCCCAAACCGCTTATCCAATGTGAGTATAACCATTCGATGGGCAATTCAGGAGGCAATTTGGCCGAATATTGGAATCTGGTCCGGAAATACCCGATCTATCAGGGCGGTTTCATCTGGGATTTCGTCGATGAGGCTTTGCACCGCCATCCTCATTTCGATGCGAACCGTACGTTGGCCGACTATGAGCAACTGTCAAAGGATTTCTCCGTGAAGACGGAATATACTTATGGAGGTGACTATAACAGTTATGATCCTTCAGACAATAATTTCAACAGCAACGGTATCATTGGCTCTGACCGCCAGTTGAACCCTCATGCCTATGAGGTCGCTTATCAGTACCAGAATATCTGGGCTGCACCGGTCGACCTCTCTCAGGGTAAGATCTCCGTCAAGAATGAAAACTTCTTCAAGGATCTGAGTAATGTCAAACTGGTCTGGAGTCTGGTAGATGACGGAAAGACGGTTAAGAGTGGTGAGGTGGATCACCTTGATGTCGCTCCTCAGCAGACCGGACAACTCACGTTGCCTTATGGTCCGGTGAATGGCAATGAGGTATTCCTCAATCTTGACTTTCAACTGAAGGCTGCGGAATCCCTGTTGTCTGCCAATCAGACTGTAGCGTATGCCCAACTCCCTGTGAAGGCGGCTACGACAGTTCTGTCAGTCGTCCCGGACAAGAAAGGCAAGATCAAAGTTGACAAGAAAGATACCTCGGCCCTGACGGTCTCTGGTCAGAATGTAACGGTCAGCTTCGACAAGTCTACCGGTTTCCTGACCAAATATAATGTCAAAGGCGTCGACTATCTGGGTACTCAAGGTACGCTGAAGCCGAATTTCTGGCGGGCTGTGACAGACAATGACATGGGCGCGAATTTCCAAAAGTTGTATGCGCCTTGGCATCATCCTCAGATGAACCTGGTTTCCCTGACTGCCGACAAACTCAAGGATGCAAGTTTCGGGAACGGCATGGAAGTTGTTGCCAAGTATGAGATGCCTGCCGTCAAGGCCCGTTTGGACCTGACTTACAAGATCTCTCCTGCCGGCACGATTGTCGTGAACGAGAAGATGACTACTGATTCTACTGCCAAGGAACCTAATCTGTTCCGTTTCGGAATGGTCATGGACATGCCTTATGACATGGATCAGTCGGAGTTTTATGGTCGCGGACCGATAGAGAACTATAGTGACAGGAAGGACTGCATGAGAGTGGGTATCTACAAGCAGACTGCCGACGAACAGTTCTATCCCTATCTCCGTCCTCAGGAAACTGGGACGAAATCGGATATCCGCTATTGGAAACAGATGAATGTTGCCGGGATGGGTCTGAAGATATTCGGATTCGATGGCCGTCTCTTCAGTGCCAGTGCACTGCACTATAACATTGATGATCTGGATGAGGGGTTGGAGAAGAAACAACGTCACAGTTATCAGGTTCCTCTGTCCCGTTATACGGAACTCTGCATTGACGGCATCCAGCAAGGTGTAGGTGGCACGAACACTTGGGGAGCTTGGCCTTTGAAGCCCTATCTGGTACCCTATCAGAATCGTGATTTCACCTTTGTCCTGTCACCGGAGAAGTTGTAAGGCGGATGAAAAAGATTTTTGTCCACTATTTATGAATGAAAATCCACCTGTAAACGGGTGGATTTTTTTATCTTTGTCTATCGAAAAGCATGAGATTCATGTCCTGTGTGATGTCTGAGACACACACATTATCAATGCGCATCATCAATTAAAACAGAATATCCAATGAACAATCATCATTTTTTAAGAACGTTATGCCTTTGCCTTGCCTGTCTGACAGCTTCCAGCCTGTCTGCCAGCCATGTCTTTACTGTCCAGACTTCCGGACCTGTAGCCAAGATCCAGCCAACGATGTACGGTGTCTTCTTTGAAGATATCAATTTTGGAGCTGACGGGGGACTGTATGCTGATTTGGTGGAAAACCGTTCATTCGAATTTCCCCAACATCTCATGGGATGGAATACTTTCGGGAAAGTCACGCTGAGTGACCGCATGCCTGCCTTTGAGCGTAATCCGCATTATGTCACCTTGCTCAGCGCAGGCCATAACCAGAAGTTTACCGGCATAGAGAATCACGGTTATTTCGGTATGGGTCTGAAGAAAGGCATGACCTATGATTTCAGCGTCTATGCCCGTCTCAATGAGTTGCAGGGAAAGAGTGCAAAGTTCCGTGTAGAACTTGTAGCGAACGATGACCAAGTGATCTCCGGACAGGAGGTGACAGTGACCGGTAATCAGTGGGAGAAATGCACGGCACATCTGACTTCAGACCGGACTGACGCCCATGCTTTCCTGCGCATTTTCCTGGAGAGTGAAGAGGGCATAGATATGGATCAGATCTCCCTGATGCCGGCAGACAACTGGCACGGACTGCGTGCAGATCTCGTCCAGGACTTGAAGGATCTTCATCCGGGCGTGTTCCGTTTCCCCGGAGGTTGCATCGTCGAAGGCACCGACTTGGCGACACGCTATCAGTGGAAGAACACTGTCGGGCCTGTCGAGAACCGGCCTCTGAACGAGAACCGCTGGAACTATACCTTCGCTTATCGCCTGTACCCGAATTATTACCAGAGTTATGGACTGGGCTTCTATGAATATTTCCTCCTGAGCGAATATATCGGTGCGTCTCCATTACCCGTATTGAATTGCGGGATGGCGTGCCAGTTTCAGAATGAGGATTCTGACCGGAATGCGCATGTTAGTCTTCAAGATCTGCAACCTTATATTAATGACGCCCTCGATCTGATCGAGTTTGCCAACGGTGACGTGAAGACCAAGTGGGGGAAATTACGGGCTGATATGGGGCATCCCCAGCCTTTCCATCTCAAGGAGATTGCCATCGGCAATGAGCAGTGGGGATCCCTCTATCCCGAAAGACTGGCGGCATTCGTGAAACAGATACGTGCCCGCTATCCGGATATCAAGATCTGCGGATCTGCAGGCCCTTATGCCTCAGGAGAAGCTTTTGATTATGGTTGGGAACAGATGCGGCGGCAAAGTGTCGATCTTGTGGATGAACACTACTATATGAATCCGCAATGGTTTCTAGCCAATGCCAACCGCTATGACAAGTACCCGCGTAAAGGTCCGAAAGTCTTTGCCGGAGAATATGCCGCTCACGGTAAAGGGGAACGCAACAACTGGGAAGCCGCGCTTTCTGAGGCAGCCTTCATGACCGGTCTCGAGCGGAATGCCGACGTCGTTTACCAGAGCACTTATGCGCCGTTGTTTGCGCATGCACAGGGCTGGCAGTGGAAACCGGACCTGATCTGGTTCGATAACCTGAGGAGCCTGCGCACAGTCAACTGGTATGTCCAGATGATGTACGGGACGAATAAAGGGACTGATGTCTTGCGTCTGACTGAAGGCGGAAAACCTGTACAGGGCGCTGACGGACTTTATGCCACTGCAGCGTATGACAAGACCACCAAGAGTTATATCGTCAAGGTCGTCAATGCCGGGAAGACAGAGCAGTCTGTTTCCATTCTTTTCAAAGGATTGAAGCATTTGAAGGCAGGGCAGCAGACCTTGCTGCACTGTGATGATCTGAAGGCAGAAAATTCGTTCAGTCATCCTGACGTTGTCGTTCCGGTGACTTCTGCCATAGGCGCATCCGGCAGTAATACGTTGACCGTAACTGTGCCGGCACAGTCATTTGCCGTCTATCGTCTTTAAGTTTCCGCCGGAGTGCATGTGCGCTCGGAGTGGAATGGATATTATCTTTCGGACTGGCGGTAGTGATCAAGGCATACGTTTGGTATGTTTCAGGATCACTATCGCCAGTTCCAGTTCATTATATGAGATGCCGGCTGTGCAGTTCTCCCTGATGGCAGAGAGTCCGCCGCCGTTGGCTTTGACCTGTGCCTGTCGGACATCCGCCAATGTCCGGTCGCTGATCCAGCCTTCGGCTTTCAGCAAGTCTTTCTCTATCAGAGTGGCGATATGCGTCTGGATCGTCCCGAGAGTCAGATGGCGGATCACTGCGATTTCCTGAGGCTTTTTCCCAGCCTGCAGCATTTGGAGGGTCACCATCCTCGTATCTTCCCTTTTCGGTTTCGGCTTTGCAGTTTTCCGCTTTCTGTCTGTCGTATTTTCTTCAATGGTGGAAAGGATCGCCTCCTGTTTGTATTTCTGGTAGTTGGCTGTCGAGAATCCATTGGTCTTGATGTGTGCCAGCAGCCAAGTTTTGATCCGGAGTGTCTGGCTCAGGGCAGAGAGATTATTGGCCAATCGTTTCTTGGCGATCTTGTTGTCCGTATGGATCTCCCCGGAGATCATGATGATGGTTCCGAAAGTCTTCCGGAGTTCTTCCAGAAAATACCCTGCGCTACGCTGTACCCGTTGCAGAAAAGCACTGTCGTGTAGGTCGGGAATGGAAGTCGAGGCGATGACCGTTATCCACTTCCGTGCAGTAGGTACGATCTTTTGGGACAATTCCAGGTGGATGAGTTGATAGGCGTTGAGGATACGTGAATATCTTCTGAATGATTCTGCCATCAGTCGCAGCATGTTGTTGGTCTCTTGCGTGAGTTCATTGAGATTGAAGAGTTCCATCAGTTGGTCTCTGAAGTATTCTTCCTTCAATGCCGGCAACTGCTGTATGCTGAACTCAGCTTCGTCTGTCTGTTTTCTGATGAACGAGTCCACGCGCTGGTCTCTGATCACACTGTTTCCAGAGAGAGGAGAGGCCAATACCAGTCCTTCTAGAGTTTTGCAGCGGCTGAGGCCGACATACACCTGACCTGAGGCAAACGAGAACCGTGCGTCGATGATGGCATGGTCGAAGGTGAGTCCCTGACTCTTGTGAATGGTGATGGCCCAGGCCAGGCGGAGGGGAAATTGCTCGAAGGTCCCCTGGATTTCAGGTTCAATGACCTTCGTCTCCGGGTTGATGACATATTTGTTATTCTCCCACGTTTCCGGTTTGACCTCAATCGCGTCCTCATCCCCTTGGCACTGCACTTGGATCATGTTTTCATCCAGAGCAATAACCCTTCCTATCCGGCCGTTGTAGAAGCGGTGGTCCTCAGAGGTATCGTTTTTGATGAACATCACCTGTGCGCCTATTTTCAGGGTCAGTTGGATGTCTGTCGGATAGCAGTATTCCGGGAATGTGCCCTTGATTTTTGCCTGATAGGTGAAAGGCGGAGAGGGGAGTTGGGTCAACTCCTTCTCGTTATAGAGTTCGGCAGACCGGTTATGGGTGGTCAGTCGGATGTACCCTTCTTCCGTTTTAGGATGGAATCCCGGGTCATACCGTTTATTCAGGAGGTCGAGGTCTTCTTTCGTCGGATTCCCGTCTCGGATATGATTCAGGATACGGATGAACTTTTCGTCTTGCTGACGGTAGACATGATGGAGTTCGATGGTGACGAACCCGACACTCTGCAGTGCCTGTGACCCGAAGAAATAAGGTGTTTGATAATAAGGTTTGAGGATCTCTATTTCCTCCGGTGTGACGACGGGGGTGAGTTGCTGCAGGTCCCCGATCATCAGCAGTTGCACGCCGCCGAAAGGTTTGTCATGTTCCCTGAACCGCCTCATGACCTGATCGATGGCATCCAGGAGATCACAGCGCACCATACTGATCTCGTCTATGACCAGCAGGTCCAGGGTACGCATGATATTGCGCTTTTCCTTGCTGTATTCGAAATGGTTCTTGAATGTTGCCTGAGGAATAAAAGGCGAAGGGGGGAGTTGGAAGAAAGAATGGATGGTCACTCCCGCTGCATTGATGGCAGCCACACCGGTAGGAGCGACGACGATCATGCGCTTGGTCGATTCCTTGCGTAGGGTCTTCAGAAAGGTGGTTTTACCGGTGCCTGCCTTACCGGTGAGAAAGACGCTCTTTCCCGTATGCTCGATAAATTCCCATGCTGTTTTCAGGTCTTGGTTTTCTTCCATGATGCATTTCCTGTTAGTTGTACAAAGGTACGCAAAATTCTTGGATTACATTCACGGGGGAAGTCATTCAGGGCAGAGTCCGGTTAAAACGTCCGCAATTAAGTGAAAAAGGTAATTAAAGATAGGCTTTTTCTCCAAAATTCATTATCTTTGTCAAATAAACTGATACTACTATGTCTGGAAAAAAATGCTTGTTGACCTTATTGTTCCTCTCCGCCTGTTCTGCTTGTTTGAAACTCCAGGCCAGGGATGTCCGGATTGCTTTTACCAATACTGGTAACATCCAGAGGAGTGAGGTCGTAGAAATGAATTTGGATTCCTTGAGGAAAATGATGCAACTGGGACCTTCCGACCCTTTTGTCATCAGGAATCCCTTCGGTCAGGAAGTGGCCTGGCAATCAACCTATGACGGAAAACTCCTGCTCTATGTCAGTGTGAGGCCTCATACGACCTCCGGTTTTACAGCCCGTCCCGGTACTCCTTCTCCGATGCCTTCTGCCGTTAGCGGTAAGATGTATCCCATTCGTGAGGACGATTTCGCCTGGGAGAATGACAAGGGAGCTTACAGGGCCTATGGACCGGCCCTTGCCAAGACTGGAGAGAAGTCGTATGGTATTGATATCTGGGTGAAGAATACCCCAGATATGATCCTGGACGAGAGATACTATAAGGATGCTGCCGGTAATGTCGAAGAGAATGCCCTGCGGAAAGAGGGATTGAAGCAGAAGGCTGATTCTGTAGACCGGGTCTCTTCTTTCCATATCGATCATGGCAATGGCATGGACGTCTATGAAGTCGGTCCTACCTTAGGCTGTGGTACGCCGGCCCTGATGTCCGACTCCGGGAAGATCATTTACCCTTATTGTTATCAGACTTATCAGATCCTGGATAAAGGACCTCTGAGATTTACGTTTCAACTCAACTTCCCTCCGAATGCAGACGGTGTCGTGGAGCATCGGATCATCAGCTTGGACAAAGGTTCTCACTTCAACCGGATAACAGTTTGGTACGACCATTTGAACACTCCTGCGCCCTTCGTTTCCGGCGTCGTTCTCCACACGCCTAAAGGCAAATTGCAGAAGGGTGTCGATTTCGCTTTGGACAAGGAACAGGTGAGTTATGCTGATCCGACACAGCAGCCTCGGGCTTGCGGGTCTTCCATCTATGTGGCCGTTTTGTTCCCCCAAGGGGTAGACCGCACATACGTTACTGATGATGGGACTCATGCCTTGGGTCTGATCAAGCATTATACCGGCGGACGGTATTCCTATCTGTTTGGTTCGGCATGGAGTGATTATGACATCAAGACCTTCCCGCAATGGCAAGTCGTCATCAAGGAGAAGTTGCAGAACTTGCAGCATCCTTTGAAAGCGGACATCACGGCATTGCGCTGATTCGAATGTTTTATTGAATTGTATTCTTTCTCCTATTCGCAGTTCTTGTATTTATTTTACACAAGAATTGCGATATTTCTTGATAAAACATGAAAAACTATCCATACTTGAACGTTATTTTATGCTATTATAGATCTATTAGCATTTGTTGTTAAAAAAAACTTTAAATAATTTTGTGGTATTTAATTAAAACTATATCTTTGCAACCGTTTGAAATATTTATATTGAAACAAGTTCATACTTGATAAAAAGATAAATCATTAATGAATAAATGATAAATAGCATTGACTGATCGTTTGGAGATGATATTTAGAAGTTATTCTTTTAAAAAAGGGAGCCTGGATGAACTTTCATTTTTCATATGTTAGTTTGTGTTTATTAACATTATATTAACAATTAATTTTTACTATTATGGTAACAAATGAAGAAAAGAAAAGTTTGGAGTATGGCGAGCTTGAAGATCGTCTCGAAATGGCTCAGTTAGCATGTGCAGAAAACAGCCGTTGCTTTATCGGCAGAGGTGGTGGCGGTGAGGTAAATCCTCCTCAATTCTAATAGAATTCTGTAAGATCATTTTATGCAGTTAGTCCCGCCTTGGGACGACTGCATAAATTATGTTTTTTGCCTATGGATGCTAAAGATATAGATATAGGAATACGCAATAAAAATTATATAGCGTTTGCCGGTAAGAAGGCGTATAACATCAACTATATTTTTTATTCTATCCTTTCGGATATTAAGGGTGGTCTATCTGAAGCTGAGGCTATAAAGAAGATATCCCTAGAGTCGGATATTGACAGTGAGGAAGTGAAGAAATCTTTTTATGGTTTCATGACTTCTGTGAATCACAACTTGGCAAACAATAAAAGCTATATCAAAGGGAAAATAATTATATTCAGGAAAAATACGACCGAAAAGATATCCCATTATTTTCAGGAATTCTTTTGTAGAAATGCCTTCTTTATATTCTTTACTTTATCCTTACTGATTAACATCGTTTTTTTTGTCACTCATACAAATGCCATTCTCGGTGATTTGTCTAAAGGGTTTACCCTGTTCCAATTGTGTGCCTTATTCGTTCTGAGCAATATTTTCGTTGTCTTTCATGAGATCGGCCATGCTTCTGCAAGTCTCAAGTTCGGACTTCCTGCCAGAGATATCGGCTTCGGTTTCTATTTTATCTTCCCTGTCTTCTTTACAGATGTCACTCGTGTCTGGCTGTTGTCGCGCAACAGGCGGCTGGTGGTGAATATTGCCGGAATCTATTTTCAGTTGCTGGCGAATATGTGTATGATTGTCATTTTCTGCCTGACCAACGAATATTTTGTCCGGAAGATATTGACTTACCTGATTGCTTCGAACAACGTGGTGATGTTATGCTCCGCCATTCCCTTTTTCAGAAATGACGGCTATTGGGTCTACTCTGATATATTCGGTGTGGAGAATCTGGTCACCAGGGCTGACCAACTGACGAGCAAATGGATTCACGGCATCAAATGGACCAGACAGGAATGTAATAAACCTTTATGATTATCCTCAACTGAGTGATTTTCTTCAATCATAGGTTCTGTGCTGAAACGCCGGTCTATAGGACACAGCTGCAACAACTAGCCTGTCAAAAAGTCTGTCGCCAAATGATCTTCGGTTGAA
>NZ_JAMXLY010000044.1 GCF_024054555.1 Segatella cerevisiae
GCCAAACCAGGTGGCTTGAGCGGTGGTGTCCCACCTCTTCCCATTCCGAACAGAGAAGTTAAGCCCACTTGCGCCGATGGTACTGCAATGCAATGCGGGAGAGTAGGCAGCCGCCTCCTTTTAAAAAAGAAAAGAGAAGGACTGAAGATGAGGACCCCGGAGGCAGGAATGCTTCCGGGGCCCTCTTTTTTGTGTGCCTTTGGCTTACATCAGGGCATAGTTGCGGAGTGGTTGTTTCATTCCCTGGATTAGGAGGCCAGTCCATAATCTTGGAATTTCATATGATATTCTTCCTGTAAATGCGTATCTTTGCAGGATATAAAGCTAAAAGACATAGTAGGTATACAAAAAAAATCACTGTTGTCGGATTACCTTATTTTTTTGATCAATCCGGCCTTTTGAGGTGTATCGCATTAATCAATGTCTTAGCCATGAAATTAGGGATCATCGTTTTTCTATCCTAAAATTGTAACTGGTATGTTGGAGCGATTGGAAAATATCTTTTTGAGGATTTGGAGATTGAGGCACATGTATGGATTCGGTGTTCAGTCTCCTTCTGCCTACAGCTTTATCCGAAATATCGTCAATGAGAAATATCCTTATTATGATTACTCGGATCTTAAGGCTCAGTTTCCTCATGCTGCTTACCTTTCCAGAAAGTTGGGTGAACTCTATTTCCGAATAGCAAATGCTTATCAACCAAAGACTTGGTTTTCCTATCTGCCTTCTTCGGATATATACAGTTCTTACATTCATTCGGGTTGTCAACAGACCGTTATTGTTCATATCGATACCAAATCGGATCAGAATCTGCCGGACCAATTGAATCATTTTGATCTTGCTTATGTCAACTTGATTCAAGAGGGTATACCAGTTGGCGAAAAACTCCTGCATCTGGCTGACCAACATTCTATTTTAATCTTAGAACAGATTCACAGTAATAAGCAAAATCGTCATTTTTGGAGACAGGTGATTGCAAGTCCTTTAACTTGCCTTACATTCGATCTCTATTATTGTGGTATCATCTTCTTTGACCGTACTAAATCCAAACAGAATTTCATCGTGAATTTCTGATTGACAAGTTTTGTTTATGAATAATATTTAGTAGTGTATCTTCTTGAAAAAGTACGAGACGGTGATGTTTACCTATTGTACTGGATCAATTTTAAACGAATAAGAAGGCAATGTGGTCATCATTTTGAAAGAACCTTTAAATTTTAAGCTTTATTGATAAATAATCAGAAAAATAATATCATAAATACTTGCAGTTTATTGGAAATTTATTATTTTTGCACGCAAATTAAGTAAAGGAGATGATGCTATGTATTGGACACTTGAATTGGCTTCTAAATTGGAAGACGCACCTTGGCCAGCAACAAAAGATGAGTTAATCGACTATGCTATACGTTCCGGAGCTCCTGATGAAGTGCTGGAAAATCTGAAAGAAATTGAGGATGATGGCGAAGTCTATGAAAGTATCGAAGACTTGTGGCCGGATTACCCAACGAAGGAAGATTTTCTTTGGAATGAAGATGAATATTAATTTTTAATAAAACAGTAAAAGGTGTGTCGAAACTGTATTTTGGCGCACCTTTTTTATGTTGTTAATATTCTTCTGTATAACAATTTTTTAGGTTTCTCATCGTTTAATAAGAGGAAGACCATATAAATGGGTTTCCTTTTGGTGGTGTACCTTGGCTTTAAGGAGTCTATCCTCAAAGTATCATTTGCAAGCGTATGATTGGATGAGATGCTTGCTGTTTGATCCGTCTTATGTGAAGGGATCGGATACGGTCGAGTTTAGAGGGTCTTGAAAATGCAATTTTTAGACACCATTAATGTGCGGTTTTCCTGATTGAGAGAGTAGGGTTGTGTGTCAAGTGTGTTTACGTATAATAGAGTATTAATTTAAAATTTAGGCTTTTAATATGAAAAAGATTTTTTCAATTGCCATTTGCCTGATTGCACTGTTATGTGCAACTCCCGCAAATGCGCAGATCAAGTTTGGACTCAAAGGCGGTTTGAATGTGACGGACATGTCATTCAGCAAAGACGTTTTAGATGCTTCTAATCGTGCTGGCTGGTTTGTAGGTCCGACAGTTAAGATCTCTTTACCTATCCCCGGATTAGGAGTAGATGCATCTGCACTGTATGATTATCGTTCAGCTAAAGTGGATGGTAAGGATGATAACGCCTCTTCAGAGAAAGTAACCGTTAAACAGCAGCAGTTGGCTATTCCTGTCAATCTCCGTTACGGTTGGGGACTTGGAAGTTTGGCAAGTGTCTATCTCTTTGCAGGACCTCAATGGGGCATCAATGTAGGTGACAAGAACTTCCGCTGGACAGACGGTTCAAGTTATTCCCTTAAGAAGTCAAACTTCAGTCTGAATTTTGGTTTAGGAACAACACTTCTCAAGCATCTTCAACTTTCCGCTGATTACAATGTGGCATGTGGAAAAACTGCTGATGTCACTTGGCTGACCGGAGTCAAAGATGTGATGAAGAAAGATAAAAGTCGAAATAACAGTTGGCAGATAGCTTTAGCTTATTATTTTTGATTGAATATCGACTGCAAACGATTAAAAGCAGATGCTCATCTTGTGAGTGTCTGCTTTTTTCTTGTTATCTTTGCAAGTGATGAAATTTGTAGATGTCATATTGCCATTGCCGCTGAATGCCCTTTTTACTTATTCCGTACCGGATAAGTTTGCTGGCAGGATTCAGACAGGCTTGCGTGTGCTTGTCCCTCTCGGGCGCAGTAAGCGGTATATCGCCATAGCAGCTAAAGTGCATGATCAGCAACCGGAGTTCAAGTGTAAACCGATTTTGGATATTCTGGATGATGCACCCATGCTCCTGCCCGTTCAACTCCAACTTTGGCAGTGGATATCTGATTATTATATTTCCCCGATAGGAGATGTGTTTAATGCGGCGATGCCTTCAGGCCTGAAAGTCTTAGGCAAATATAAACCCAAATTAGAAGTTTATGTAGGTCTATCCGAATCTTATAGGAATGAAGCCTCCTTGCATATCGTTTTGGATATGCTTTCCAGGGCAGCAAATCAAAAGAAAGTTTTTATAGCTTATCTTTCCCTTTCTCATTGGGATACATTGGAGAATGGGAAGGTACGTGATGCCGTCGCAGAGATTACCCGTGAAGAACTGATGAATTCCTGCCATTGTACGCTAGCCCAGGTCAAGGCATTAGTGGAGAAAGGAATCTTTTATTTTTACGAGAAGGAAGTGGGCAGGTTGAATCATGCAGGAATGGTTCACCCCGAGCGTATCCAACCTCTGAATCAAGCGCAGCAGAAGGCGTTGGGGGAGATAAAGGATAAATGGCAGAAAGAAAATGTCGTATTGCTCCATGGGGTAACATCCAGTGGAAAAACTGAAATCTATATCCATCTGATTGCAGAGGCGATAAAAAAGCATCAACAGGTGCTCTATCTCTTGCCGGAAATTGCGCTGACAGTTCAGATGATGGAACGGCTGCAGCGTGTCTTCGGGAGTAAGTTAGGTATCTATCATTCGAAATACAGCGATGCAGAGAGGGTGGAAATCTGGAAGAAACAACTCTCAGACCATCCTTATGATGTCATCCTAGGTGCCCGTAGTGCGGTCTTTGTACCGTTCCAACATTTGGGAATGGTGATCGTCGATGAAGAGCAGGAGACCTCCTTCAAGCAGCAAGATCCTGCGCCACGCTATCAGGCGAGGGACGTATCCGTCGTATTGGCAAAGTTGTATGGTGCCAAGACTTTATTGGGTACAGCGACTCCTTCTATGGAAAGCTATTATAATGCCAGTACAGGAAAATATGGGTTGGTGAATCTGACTACCCGGTATCAGAATATCCAGTTGCCTGAGATTCGTCTCGTGGATGTCAAAGATCTAAGGCATCGGAAGATGATGACTGGACCTTTTTCGCCTGACTTGTTGGCTGCAATGCGTCAAGCTTTGGATGGTGGTCAACAGGTGATTCTCTTTCAGAATCGGAGAGGATTCTCTCCGATGATCGAATGTCAGAATTGCGGGTGGACTCCTAAATGTGTCAATTGTGATGTGTCTCTGACCCTTCACCGGAATATTAATCAGTTGGTTTGCCACTATTGCGGTATGACCTATAAGATACCCACGGTGTGTCCCCAGTGTGGCAGTGCTGACTTGAAAGATGTCGGCTATGGCACAGAGAAAATCGAAGACCAGGTGCGTCATCTCTTCCCTGAAGCCCGTGTCGCGCGAATGGACCTTGATACGACAAGGACACGCCATGCCTATGAGCGGATTATCAATGATTTTGCTTCAGGCAGGACGAATCTTCTCATTGGGACACAGATGGTAACTAAAGGACTGGATTTTGACCATGTGAGTGTCGTGGGGATCCTTGATGCTGATGCGATACTTAACTATCCTGATTTCCGTGCTTATGAACATGCTTTTATGATGATGGCTCAGGTGAGTGGGAGAGCAGGACGCAAAGGGAAACAGGGGTTGGTGTTGCTGCAAACTAAAAATCCGGAATTACCAGTTATCCGGCAAGTGGTCCATCACGATTATGCCGGTTTCTATCAAAGTTTGCTTTTTGAGCGTCGCACTTTTCACTATCCACCGTTCTATCGACTCATTAATGTCTTCTTGAAGCATAAGGATGAGAATATCGTCCAACAGGCTGCATCCGAGATGGGAAGGCAGTTGGTCAATTTATTCGGAAAGCGAGTTTTAGGTCCTGATAAGCCCCCTGTAGCACGTATCAAAGCAATGGAAATAAGAAAATTGGTGATTAAACTAGAGATTGGCATTGACCAAAAGCGTGTTCGAGAGTGTCTTTTGCATCTTCGGGATCAAATGTTGAAAAAATCCGCGTACGGTGCTTTGCAGGTCTTCTATGATGTAGACCCATTATAATAAGAGGTGTAAAATTCCTAATGACGGAAGTCGGATAAAGGTTTCCGAAACTCTTTCTTCAGGGCAATGTTCTTGCAGAACATTATATTCAGGAGTCTATTGAGGCAATTACTAGTTGATGATATGCTATTCTGAGAAAAAATGAGAGAGGACTGACGGTTCAGTCCCCTCCTCATGTTACTATAGATCAATATCCAGTCCTACTCCCAGCACTTTATTGGTTCGAGTGAAGTCGTCAGTATTCCGGACACTTATCTCTTGTCCCCCTTCTGCAATGGTCTGGTCATATTCTTTCTTCTTGTGCCCATAGGCGGTGATGAAATAGGCAATGTTGATGCTGGCATTTTTCATCACCTTGAATTTTGTGCCGAAGCCATAGGAATTGCTGCTCGTTACAAAACTCATGTCATTCAGATAGGAGCCGTCTCCGAAATCGTATTGCGTGCGTTGATAACCGGCACTGACAAGGATGTTCTTCGTGATATCCCATTCTGCACCGCAAAGGTATTCCATAGAGTTACCGCCCAAGAGTTTCTGTTTGTCATCCGCCATTTTAGCATCTTTATCGAAGTAATAGTGATAACTGCCCATGACTCTGACTTGCGGCAGAATCGAATACTGTACACCGGCAGTCCAAATCCCGGGTAAGTCATTGGGGGTATTTACTCCATCTGTAAACAGTCCAGTATCATCTCGCTTGGTGTCGTTCTCTATATTGAAGTGAGTGGTAAATTCAAGTCTTGTTGCAAAGTTCCATTTGCCGGTCTTGTAATCGATACCGATGATCGGGGTGATGCCCCAACCATATTGGTCGCAACTCAGATATTTGTCAGCAAACTGGTTCTGAGTGTTGTCCATTTGCTGTGCCACTTGGGTGTATTTTTGAGCTAAGACCTCATAGTTGGCCTTTTGAGTGGGGTCTGTGATCTCTGTAGACCGCATCTTATAATAGAATGCCATCTGATTATAGGTATCGGCCTGACTCCCAAAGAAAGTATATAGGTTTTCTCGTGTCCCATTGATATCGGCAGTAATATTTGTGATATTTCCCCGATAACGGTTGAAGGCATAATTAAATCTGAAGCCACCATAGACAGAAAGATGAGGATTGATTTTATAAGTCGTTCCGAATTGGAGACCGAACACGTATTGCTGACCTTTGACATAACTGTCTACAGAATATCCCGGTTGGGTCGACTGGAATCCCTGACTGTACAGCAAGGCTGGGATCAAGGCAACCTGGCGTTCGAAAGAACCTAACCCACGGTTGAATGTACACTGTCCTCCACCTCCATTAATGGAAAACCCTAGTTGAAAACCGATACGATCATAGTTCAGGGCTATCTGGAAAGTCGGAAGAATAGGCACTGATGCTTTTCCTTTAAAGGTCTTGATACCGTTTTGATCCCCACCATCCAATTTAAACGGCTGATAGTAGGGTGTCCCTTCCAGGGAAGGAACAGTCATGCCGCTCCTGATCGTGCGTGTCTGATAGACATTCTGAATATTAAAAGACAAATGTAGACCGTTAGGGAGGAAGGCTACACCGGCAGGGTTACTGTATACACCGTCGATGCCTATAGCCCCGTCACGAGCCATATTGCGGTTGAAGGCAATATTCTGATTTGTATTGGTCAACAGACCTCCTGCTGTGATTGGAATTGTTGTGGTCATGAAATAGCAGAGGGCCAACAAGGCTAATTTTATTTTATTCATCTTAATATTTGGAAAACAAATTGGTCGCGAAGTTACATGAATTGTTCTTATTTTCCTAATATCAGACCAAATATTTAATATAGGTTAACTTATTTCCCGTCTGTTAACCTATATCGAATAAGGAAATTCCAGTTGGAATATCCTTTAAGAATTTTGTCATTAATGGGTAATATCCGGTTAATTTTGAGTTGTACCTTTGTCTTTCATGGATATGAATCTGCCGGTTAATTTTGCAGGTATTGGACATAATAGATCAAACTAACGCCACCAAGGTTTGGCAGTTCGTTAATTTGATGCCAATAAAAAATAGTCGTAAGAGTTTTAGAAAGGAAGACCGACAAACAGTAAACTGTGTTCTTCCTTATTTTTGAGATTTCAATTCAGGATAAGAAATACGCGTATGGTAGATGGCCTTCAACCTTTCTATTAATACCTGTTTAGCCTGTGCGATATCTCTGAATGTGATAGGGCACTCTTTGAAAAATCCTTGTTCTACTTGACCGTCAATGAGTTTGTTGACCAAGTCAGTGATGCTTTTTTCTGTATATTCCGTCAAAGAGCGGGAGGCAGCTTCTACTGTGTCGGCCATCATCAGGATCGCCTGTTCCCGTGTGAATGGATTCGGACCCGGATATTGGAAGTCAGCAGGATCAACATCTTCGTCAGGATGCTCATTCTTGTATTTGACATAGAAGTATCGTGTAATTCCGGTACCGTGGTGCGTGATGATGAAGTCCTTGACAATACTGGGCAGATTGATCTGCTCAGCTATTTTCATGCCCTCAGTGACGTGACTGATAATGATCTGGGCACTTTCTTTATAACCCATCTTCTCATGAGGGTTGACACCTGACTGATTTTCTGTGAAGAAAACCGGATTGGTTATCTTTCCGATATCATGATAGAGTGCGCCTGTGCGGACCAACAAACTCTTAGCCCCTATTTTATTGGCAATTTCTGCAGCCAGATTGCCTACCGTGATGGAGTGTTGGAATGTTCCCGGTGCTATTTCACTGAGTTTTCTGAGAATACCCTTGTTGGTATTCGAAAGTTCTATGAGCGTGACATCTGAAACAAATCCGAATGTCTTCTCGATGAGATACATTAAAGGATTAGCCAGCAGCAGCAAGACCCCGTTTACGATAAAATAGGTGTACATGCTCCTGTCTATCTTTACAATCTCGTTGCTTTGCATCAGATCGAGGGAAAAGTATACAGCCATACTGACCAAGGTGACCAGTAGTGCCGTCTTGATGACCTGCAACCTGTTGGAGAGTTCTCGCAGGGAGTAGATGGCAACCATGCCTGCCGCCAATTGGACGATAATGAATTCATATTGGTATTTCACGGCAACGGCACAGATGAGAACCATTGTAATATGTGTGACGAAAGCTGTCCGTGAGTCTTGGAATATCCTGATGAAGATAGGTACTAACGCAAAGGGTATGATATAGACACTGAGAAAATTGTGTTTGATCATAAATGATGTCAGGATCGGGAAGATGACGATCATGGAGTAAAGCATCAGGATATTCCTGGTCTTTTCGAAATAGTCCTTTCTGAACAGAATCAGGTACAGTGTGAAGAGCATGACCAGAATGTACACGAAGATCAATTGCCCGGCAATAGTCGAGTTCAATTCATCCTTGGTCGCACTTCTCCGTTTGATTTCTTTTTCATAGGAATTGAGTACCCGATAATCGTAGTCGTTGATGATTTCCCCTCGGTCGATGATCTTCTGACCGCTGAGGACCATGCCACTGGCTAAAGGAATAGCACTCAGCAGATCGTTCTTTTCCGTTTCATTCCTGCTCTTGTCATAGATCAGGTTCGGTTCGATATAGTCATTGAGATTGCAGCGTTGCAGGATCAACCGCTCCTTGTTCAGTCTCTCATTCATGAACAATTGCTCATAGGCAGACAAGGTCGAATAGAGTCGGTTGACCACTCTGCTTTGAGCCTGTTTGCCGATGACCACACGGATCATGTCGGTAGAGTCTTTGTAGATTGTGTTGTATTCCGGAGTATTCATTATTCCGGCTTGATAGAGTTGGTGCAACTGTTCAGCAATCAACGACACATATCCGTTAGGCAGGCCGGGGATGCCGCCTTTAAAATCAGTGAGGAATTTCCCGATATTGTCTTTTTCTATTTGCGCATTATAATTATAGTAAGGTTGGAACCGTTTCAGTAAGGAGTCTTTCTCTTTTTGAATGGTCTCGTCAGTCTTATAGATAGGAAAATCAAATTTAGCGATAAATGCGCCATACATCCAAGGCTTCCCCATATCGTATTGGAATTGCCTGCCTTCATTACGAGGCAGGAACCATACGATGATGGCTACAGTAGCGATGACTAACCCGGAACGGGTAAAGAAATCGCGCCAATAGTGATCTTCTTGTTTTTTAAATAGATTCATGAATGTCTTGAATATTGTATTATACTTTGCGAAAGTACGAAAAAAATTGCAATGTTCGAAAAAAAATATTAATTTTGCACGAAAATAATTGTTTAGGTAGATTTTTATCATGGCTGGAAGAAAAGTCCGCGTGCGTTTTGCACCTAGTCCAACAGGACCTTTGCATATAGGTGGCGTGCGTACTGCGTTGTTTAATTATCTTTTTGCTCGCCAGCATCATGGCGCACTGGTATTCAGAATAGAGGATACGGATACGCATCGTTTTGTTCCGGGGGCAGAGGAGTATATCCTTGAGTCTTTCAAATGGCTGGGCATTCATTTCGATGAAGGTGTCGGCTTTGGAGGACAGTTCGGTCCTTACCGTCAGAGTGAACGCCGTGAGATCTATAAGAAATATGTCCAGATCCTCCTGGATAAGGGGAAGGCTTATTATGCTTTTGATACGCCGGAAGAGTTGGAGGAGAAGCGGAAAGAGATCAAGAACTTCCAGTATGACTCCCATACACGTATGCAGATGCGTAATTCCTTGTCTTTGCCTGAAGATGAAGTTCAGCGGCTTTTAGCTGCAGGGACTGAATATACGGTCAGATTCAAGGTGGAACCTGGTCAAGACGTGCATGTCGAAGACATGATTCGAGGCGAAGTGTGCGTGAAGAGCGATATCATCGATGACAAAGTACTCTATAAAAGTTCTGATGAACTGCCGACCTATCATTTGGCAAATATCGTAGATGACCATCTGATGGAGATCACCCATGTGATTCGTGGAGAAGAATGGCTGCCGAGCGCACCTTTGCATGTCCTGCTTTATCGTGCTTTCGGATGGGAGGATGAAATGCCTCGTTTTGCCCATCTACCTTTGTTGTTGAAACCTGAAGGCAAGGGCAAGTTGTCCAAGCGTGACGGTGACAGACTCGGATTTCCTGTGTTCCCATTGGAATGGCATGATCCCAAAACCGGTGAAGTGAGTTCGGGATACCGTGAAAGTGGCTATTTCCCTGAAGCTGTAATCAATTTCCTCGCCCTATTGGGCTGGAATCCGGGGACAGAACAGGAACTCTTCTCACTGGACGAACTTGTCAAACTCTTTGATATCGGCAAGTGCTCAAAGTCAGGCGCACGTTTTGATTATAAGAAAGCTGTGTGGTTCAATCATGAGTATATGCTTCGTAAAAGCGATGAGGAGGTTTCAAAGCTTTTCGCTCCTATCGTCGCTGAGCATGGAATAAAGACTACTCCGGACCGCATTGAGGATGTTGTCAGGATGATGAAGGACCGTGTCGATTTCGTCAAAGAACTCTGGCCACTGTGTGCCTTCTTCTTTGTTGCTCCTTCTGAATACGATGCTAAAACGGTAAAGAAGCGGTGGAAAGATTATTCGGCACAACAGATGACTGAATTGATCGATGTCCTTAACGGTATCGAAGACTTCTCTGTGAAAGGGCAGGAAGATACCGTAATGAAATGGATTAATGAGAAACAATATAAACTAGGTGATGTCATGAATGCATTCCGGTTGGCTCTTGTAGGTATTGGCAAAGGTCCTGGTATGTTTGATATTTCTGCCTTCTTAGGCAAAGGGGAATGTCTCAGACGTTTGCATCGTGCTATAGAAATTTTGAAATAAACGCTTTAGGTAAACAGAATCCGGCATATGTATGATTTTTTTCTCTATCTTTATTCCCTGGGCGTAGCTATTGATAGTTTGTTCAATGCGAAAGTCAAGAAGATGTGGCGCGGTGAACACCAGGCTTTTAATATTCTCAGGGAAAAGGTAGATCCTGAAGCAAAGTATATTTGGTTTCATGCGGCATCTCTCGGTGAATTTGAACAGGGACGCCCGCTGATGGAATGTATTCACCAGGCTCATCCGGAATATAAGATCTTACTGACATTCTTTTCTCCTTCGGGCTATGAGGTGCGTAAGGATTATCAAGGTGCAGATATTATCTGTTATCTTCCATTGGATACGCCTCTCAATGCCAAACGTTTCTTGGGGTTGGTTCATCCTGTCATGGCTTTCTTCATCAAATATGAATTTTGGCGGAATTATCTCAATATACTGAAAAAGCGGAATATCCCCACTTATAGTGTCAGCAGTATCTTTCGGGAGAAGCAGATCTTCTTCAGATGGTACGGTTGTGTCTATGCCCATGTCTTGAAATGCTTTACCCGTCTGTTTGTACAGAACCAGAAGAGTAAGGACTTGTTGGAGATGATTGGTGTGAGGGATGTCGATATAGTGGGGGATACGCGTTTTGACCGTGTCCTGCAGATCAAAGAAGCTGCGAAACCATTCCCGGTCGTAGAGGCATTTAAAGAGGGATATAAGGTCTTCATTGCCGGCAGCAGTTGGCCTCCTGACGAAGATATCTTTATTAAGTTCTTTAACGATCATCCTGATTGGCGCTTGGTTATTGCACCCCATGTGATTACACCTGAGCATCTGAAGCAGATTCAGTCAAAACTTAAAATGCCGACGGTCTATTACACGGATACAACACCTGAAGAGGCTGCCCATGCACAGTGTTTGGTCATTAATTGCTTTGGACTCCTTTCCGGCATTTACCGCTATGCTGATGTAGCTTATATCGGTGGTGGCTTTGGTGTAGGGATTCATAATACCCTCGAAGCTGGCGTTTGGAATGTCCCTGTCATTTTCGGTCCGAACAACAAGAGATTCCGTGAGGCTCAAGGCTTACTCAAATCCGGTGGTGGCTTTGAAATCCAATCTTATGAGGATTTTGAGCAACTCATGAATACATTCCTGAAAGCCCCGGCTGTGGTAAAGAGAGCCGGTGATGCTGCAGGGGCCTTCGTCAGAAGTCTTGCAGGTGCTACTCAACGGGTATTCGATTATGTAGAGAAGACCGTATGGTCAAAGTGTGGGAGACTGCATTGATTGTCAAACTACGATTGTCTTGCCGTCGAGAACCCAAAATCAATGCCTGACGTTTCTTTATAGGTGGTAAGACTACAGTTGATCTCGGATAAATTGATACGATAGTTTTATTCTTCTTTTATTGCAGATGCTTCATAACTATCTATAGGAAGACGTGTGACAACTTAACTCTTTTGGCTAGAATGATTTTTAGATGAGAAGAATCATTCAAACACCAATTCTCCAAAAGAATTGGGTTGATGGAAATCAGGGTGAGGCGTATCTATCGGGTTCCATGAGAGATAATGGCTTTGTTTCTGTTTATCTCCACACTTATAGAAATTAGCATAGACAACTTTTCCTGAAACAGATTGTATGGCGCTCTTGAAATAGGCGCTTACGGGAATCCTTAATGCCAGTTCCCACGTTGTTATCCCAGGCAATTCAGCAAAAGGCAGGCGGCCGTTAGAAGACCAACGATCGATACTTTTCAGCGTATCGAGGGAAGCCTGTTCACGATTACTCCGACTTTCCCCACACCCGATCAACAAGGTGCCGATACAGTTGCATTCCATGTTATAATAGATACCGCCCTTCTCGAATTGAGAGAAAAATTCGCAACAGGAATCTTCCCATACACGTCCATTGTCCTCTGCATTGACAGCCCTTGTGTTTTCTTCTGTGACATGATACATGATATAAATGGTATCACCTGAATGGGCAATTCTGAAGAAAACGGTCGGATGATAAGGATGGTCGGGCCAATTGACGGTATCTATGGGTTGCCATTTGATATTCTCATGGTCGAATATAACGGGTATCTCTGCCGCTGTTTGGCAGATCTGTGAAAGTTTGGGAACTAATAGCCTTTTCATAATTATTGTTGTTCAGATGAGGATACGAGAAAGAGATAAACGGTCCACCATATTGCGCTTAGGATCAGCGCTTCTAAGTAATGAGGGTTTTCTCCATTTTCTTTATCAACTATTAAAATGATTTTGGGGTAAAGTCCCACTGGATTATTCTTTCATTACTATCCTCGAACTCTCTGTGGATATAAGGTAAGAAAGATTTATATTCTCGCCTGCATCAAGTCAGTATGCTCAACAGTGAAAGATTTGGATATAAGTTAAGAAAGATTTCTTTAGTGAGTCCTTATCAAGAGCTACGACAGTCAACTCTAGATTTGTGCCAGGACGGAAATCTACCCTTTTAATACAGTTTGTCCCACGGCGGAAGCTCCAAGTATAGCCGCATTGCTGCCGGGAAGAGAGCTGATCAGAAACTTAGCTTTCCCTTTGTACATATTCAAAACATATTTATCGTAAGCTTCGAGGACCGGTTTCATCAGTAAATCTCCGGCCTTGGTGAGTCCTCCGAAAAAGATATAGGCTTCCGGACTGCAGAAAGTCGTGAAATTAGCACAGGCTTTGCCGAGCATCGCTCCGGTAAAATCATAGATCCGTTTTGCGAGTCGGTCACCCTTTCCCGCTGCAATACTTACTTCGAGAGATGTGAGTTGATCAGGTTCAATCCGGCGCAGCAAACTCTCCTCCTGACTTTCTTTCAAGAATTCCCGTGCAGTACGGGCGACTCCCGTTGCCGAACAATAAGTCTCCAGGCAGCCTTTGCGTCCGCATCCGCATTGTCGGGCATCCTTGCTGAAATCCATGATCATATGTCCCAGTTCGCCTGCAAATCCATCGCAGCCATACAGGATCTGTCCATTCGCAACAATACCGGACCCTACACCTGTGCCTAATGTGATATCAATGAAATTCTTCATTCCCTGTGCCACGCCATAGGTCATCTCCCCCAATGCTGCCGCATTCGCATCATTGGTCACGGCTACTGGAAGATGATCCAGTTGTTCTGAAAATAATTTTGCCAAAGGGACGGCGCAGTCATGCGCCCATACCAAATTGGCTGCATATTCCACCGTACCTTCATAGATGTTCCCCTTCGGGGCTCCTATGCCCAAGGATTGGATATTTCCGATACCCCCTACAGCAGCAATGACAGGTTGCAGTGCAGCGACGGCAGCATGGACGTAATCCTCTACTTTCTGATAAACTTGGGTCTTGATGGAAGTAGTGGCAATGATCTTTCCGTGATGATCTACTATTCCGAAGACAGAATTGGTGCCCCCCAGATCGAGGCCGATCGTATATTTTTTCTCAGGTTGAGTCGTCATAGTTCTTAATGTTTGGTAAACCGAAAAACAGATACATTGAAATCCCCTTGTCGCTTATGGAATCCGTTAAATCGGAAAGAAAGTGACAAAAAAGGGTCTTGGCAGCATTTGCTGCCAAGACTTAAAGAATAAGTACAAAATGTTTTCTCAATTATTTGGCGTATGTCTGAGGATGGTATTCCACGAACGCCTCCATAGCCTCGTAGCTTGCCAGTCCCAGGTCGTCATACAACTTGGCCGTCGCTCTGTTGCGGTCTTCGGCACGCTGCCAGAAAAGTCGCTCGTCGTTGCCCAGATACGGGGCGGAGTCAGCCTGTGAAGAGTGCTTGAGGATGGCGTTGCGTTTGGCACGGAGTTCTTCCGGGCTCATCGGCACGCACATCTCGATATATTCCACAGGGTATTCTGCCCAGGCACCGCGGTACATCCAGATACGGCAATCCTTCAGCCATCCTGCATGCTCCTGCTCTTCGAGGTCGATAGCAGCCAGAACGGCATTCGTGCATTTGCGGTGAGTGCCGTGAGGGTCTGCCAGGTCTCCGGCAATATAGATCTGATGAGGCTTGATCTGCTGCAGGAACTTGCGGACAATGTTGACATCCTTGATGGTCATAGGCAGTTTCTCTACGCGTCCGCTCTCATAGAACGGCAGGTCGAGGAAGTGGACATGGTCGAGCGGTATGCCGTTGTAGGTACATGCCGTACGGGCTTCACCACGACGGATGAGACCCTTGATGTTCAGGACATCCCGCGTATCGATGTCCCCCTCTTTCTTGTTGGCCAGGAATTTCTTGATTTCCTGATACTTGGTCTTGATGACCTGATCCTTGTCATCGCTGAATATCTGGTTGAAACCGTTGATGAAGTGCATGAAGCGGGTGACCTCTTCGTCATTTACAGCGATGTTGCCGGATGTTTCGTAAGCGATATGGATATCGTGTCCCTGCTGAACCAGCCGGCGTATCGTCCCGCCCATTGAGATGACATCGTCATCAGGATGAGGAGAGAAGACGACAACGCGTTTAGGGAAAGGTTTTGCACGCTCAGGACGGTAGGTGTCATCAGCATTAGGCTTACCGCCCGGCCATCCCGTAATCGTGTGCTGCAGGTCATTGAATATCTTGATGTTGGTGTTATAGGCCGATCCGTACAGCGCCAGGAGATCAGACAGTCCGTTCTGGTTGTAGTCCTTGTTGGTGAGTTTCAGGACAGGTTTGTGAGTGATGCCGCACAGCCAGACCAGGGCTGCCCGTATCATCTGATCCGTCCATTCGCAGGAAGTGACCAGCCAGGGATGCTCTATCCGGGTGAGTTTGGCAGCAGCAGCCAGGTCCACGATGATATGTGCGTCATTGTGAGTCTGCAGGTAAGAGGCAGGGGTCGTATCCTGGAAAGGCCCTTCAACGGTCTTCTTGATGATATCGGCCTTTTCGTCACCCCAGGCTACTATAAATACCTTTCTGGCAGCAAGGATGTTTCCAATACCCAAAGTGATGGAGCATGGAGGAACCTGGTCCTGACCGTCAAAGCTCATCGTCATTTCCTGGCGGGACGTAGCGTCTACCAGGATGAGCCGTGTTGCGGAAGTCATCATACTACCCGGTTCGTTGGCTGCGATATTCCCGCTGCGGCCGATACCCAGGAGCATGATGTCTATACCTCCTGCTTCCTGGATCTGGCGCTCATACTGACGGCATTGATCCTGCACTTTTTCCTGGGGGATGGTACCATCCATGGAATGGATGTTCTCCTCAGGAATGTCCACCTTACTGAAAAACTGTTCCCGCAGTTGTTTGATACTGCTGTGTTTGTTGCCGTTCAGGGGGAAATATTCGTAGGCATTGAAAGCGACGACATTCTTGAAACTCAGTTTCTCTTCATTATGCCGCCGTACCAGTTCTTCATAGATATGGGTCAGAGACTGGCCGGTACCGAGTCCGAGCACGCAATTCTTTCCGAGTCGTGCCTGGGATTTGATCTTTGCTTCTATCGCGTCGGCAATACGTTTGACACCTTCTTCTTCACTCGGAAAAATACTAGTCGGTATTTTTTCTCTCTGAGTAAGTTCTGAGCGCTCAACAGCTGTCTTGGGATTGTAAAATTCTTCGGATACTTTGTTAAGTACGATTCTTGAACTTAAATTTAAGTTTAAACTCATAGTTGATTTTTGTTTTATGATAGGTCATTGAAAACAAGTAGAATTTTTCAGTCTCTTCCCATCGGTTTATTATAGATTATCCTTTTCAATATCCTTGAAATATTTGTATGTGCCGTGCTTCAACTCATCCGTGGCCGTTTCATCCACGACGATAATGCTGTGGGGATGCGTCTGCAAGGCCGAAATGGTCCATGCCTGTGTCACAGGCCCTTCCACTGCCGCACGGACAGCACGTGCCTTGTTATGGCCGTTGGCAAGGATCAGAACCTCCCTGGCTGCCATTACCGTCCCCACGCCTACTGTCAAGGCATGTTTGGGAACCTTGGTGACGTCATTGTCAAAGAACCGGCTGTTGGCAATGATAGTGTCAGTGGTCAGTGTCTTCACGCGTGTTTGGGAACGGAGAGAGGAGAATGGTTCATTGAAGGCGATGTGCCCGTCAGGGCCTATGCCTCCGATAAACAGGTCTATTCCGCCTGCTTCACGGATTTTCTTCTCATAAGAGGCACATTCCTCCTCCAGATTCTTTGCGTTGCCGTTGAGGATATGGATATTCTCCTTGGGGCAGTCGATATGATTGAAAAGGTTAGTGGCCATGAAAGAATGGTAACTCTGCGGATGGGACTCCGGCAGGCCGACATACTCGTCCATGTTGAAAGTGACGACGTGGCGGAAAGTTACCTTGCCTTCCTTGCAGGCTTTGACCAGGCAAGCGTACATCCCCTCAGGAGAGGAGCCTGTAGGCAGGCCCAGGACAAAGGGATGCGCTGCGGTCGGCTGAGCGGCATTGATGCGGCGTATAACGTATGCGGCTGCCCATTCTGACAGGGCCTTGTAATCTTTTTCAATAATTAATCTCATAGTTCTATCGTTGTTTAAAAGTCCATTGGCAATTTCTGTCCGACCCCTTTAGGGTTAGCGTCCGGAGTCGGAAAAATAAATTCGGTTTTATAATCGTGCCTGTGTACCATTCCCGCTTACTCTTTCTTCGGTTCTGCCCAAAGGAATTTGGCATAAGTCAGGCCATAGGCATCGTAGAGTTCCTTCATCTTCATGGAACGGCCCTTAAAATCCTGGAAGTTCTTTGCTTGCGGCTGCATCCATTGTACCTCGCACAGCGCTGCCATGCGGGGGAGGACCTGGTATTCAGCCAACTCCGGACAAGTGATGTATTCAGACCACAGATTAGCCTGCACGCCAATGATGTGGCTGTTGGCTTCCTTCGCGCTGGGATCGGCAAAAGGCTCGAACGCATAGGTCTTCTCAATGGGGAGGTATCCGCCGATGAGCAGAGGTTCATTCTGTATATCTTTCGTCTGATAGTAGTCGAAATAGTTATTGTCCGTAGGCGACATGATGACATTATGGCCAAGTTTGGCAGCCTTCTCTCCCGGTGCTGCACCACGCCATGACATGACCACTGCAGACTTGTCAGGTTGTCCGCCGAGTATTTCATCCCATCCGATCATCACGCGTCCTTTGGACTCGATATACTTCTCGATGCGATTGGTGAAATAGCCCTGCAGCGTGTTGAGCGTGAGATTATTGTCCTTCATCACCTTCTGGCATTTCGGGCATTTGGCCCATCTTTCCGTAGGGGTCTCATCACCACCGATATGGATGTACTTGGAAGGGAAGATGGCGAAAATCTCGTCCAGAACATCCTTGGCAAAGTCGTAGACTTCAGGATTCCCCAGACAGAGGACATCCGGGAATACCCCCCAGGACTGGCCGACCTTATAAGGCCCGCCCGTACAACCCAGATTAGGGTAGGAGGCGAGTGCAGCCAGCATGTGTCCCGGCATGTCTATCTCGGGGATTACCGTGATAAAGCGGTCAGCGGCATACTTGACGATCTCCCGTGCCTGGTCCTGAGTGTAGAAACCACCATAAGGCGTACCGTCGTAGACACTGCTGTTACGCCCGAGCACAGTTTGATCCCGCTGTGAGCCCTTTTCAGTCAGGGCCGGGTATTTCTTGATTTCGATGCGCCAGCCTTGGTCTTCAGTCAGGTGCCAGTGAAACACGTTCATACCGTGCAGGGCAAGGAGATCGATATATTTCTTGATGAATGAGATCGGGAAGAAATGTCGTCCGCAGTCGAGCATCATGCCACGATAGGCAAAGCGGGGCTGGTCGGTAATCTTCACTGACGGAAACTCGACAGATGTCACGGACTTGCCCACGGGGAGTGATTTCCGGAGGGTCTGGATACCGTAGAATACGCCTGCGGCAGTCTTCCCGCTGACCGTTATGCCTTTGGCATTCACATCGATGGCATAGCCTTCGCTGTTGGGGATCTTCTTGTCGATGACCAGATTGATGGCATTCTTCTTTTTCCCCGTCGAGACCTGGAGTTGGAGTCCGGTAGTTTCTTCGGCATATTCAGCCAGGAAACGGCCGTCGCGAAGCAGTTTCTCGTCACCTGCGGGTACTGCTACCGTAGTACCCGAATTTAAAACGAAAGGAGCCTTGCCTGTCATTTTGATAGATTCAGGCAGTGGGACGGTCCTATAATCAGCCTTGTCCTGGGCAGACAAGGCAGCTGTCAACAGTAGACTTGCCATTATGACTAATATTCTTTTCATCAGTGATTAAGATTAATTTTATAGTTACAAATATACGAAGTTTTTATGAATAATGATACTTATTCGGAGTTTTAATTAACTTTTATCCTTCTAAAAATACAAAGTCATTGCAGTTTGTCATGTACATTAAGGATTTCCTCTTCTTTTAACCGTCTTTTCTCCTCAATTTTTACGATGAAGATGCTGGTTTCATATAAAAGGCACATGGGTACAGCCACGATCAAGAGGGTAAAGGCATCACTTGTAGGTGTTATAATGGCACTGATAATGAAGATGATCACGATGGCTTGTCGTCTGACGAGACGCATCGTCCGCGATCTGAGGAGTCCTAATTTCCCCAATATGGCACTTATGACAGGTATCTCAAAGACAATACCAAAGATGACACTCATCATCATTAATGTGTTGGAATAACTTTCCAGGGTAAGGAAACTGTGGACCGTATTGCTTACATTATAAGTATAGAGAAAGTGAAGGGTGATCGGAAAAACCAAGAAGTAGTTCATCAACAGACCAATTATAAACATGGTATAAGCACTGATGACTAGAATTCTTGAAAACCGCCTTTCATGGTCGTAAAGCGCAGGTGAGATAAATTTATAGAGTAAGTACAGAACATATGGTGAGGCACATAGAAGGCCCAGAGCACAAGCCATCTTCATATGAATGAGAAACTGTTCCGTGAGTTGAGTGTTGATCAGTTCGACGGGAAAGGTTTTCACCCCCATCAATTGATATGTGATGAAGTCAGGCCGACTTGGCCAGAGTATGATATCGAACAATTGTTTTTTGAAGACAAATCCTAATATGCTGAAGGATACCGTTGCTCCGATTATTCTGAAGAGACTCCTGCGGAGAACCTCCAAGTGATCCCAGAAATCCATTTCGGCATGAGCATTCTGTCCCTCATGATTCATCCTTTGTCTTTATTTCTGTTTCCTTCTTCTTGTCTTCAGTCGCCTTATCCTCAAGGTCGATTTTTTCATTCAGACCGTCTTTAAAACTCTTGATCCCCTTACCTAAACCTTTCATCAGTTCAGGTATCTTCTTGCCTCCAAACAGTAATAATACGATCAAGGCAATGAGCAAAATCTCAGGCATTCCTAAATTCATAATTATATTTTTAAGGTTAGAGGTTCTGTTTTTATAGTTCAGTAAAAATATTCCGAATAGATGTTGCCATCTATCGGAATATGATTTTATTCATCGAATATATGCGTTCTTGCCAACAGGCATGCACCGAATACACCTGCCTTATCTTTCAATTTGGAAAGAGAGATAGAGGTCTCCTTATTGACCAGGTTCAGCGTATATTTACGTACAGCAGTCTTGATGGGTTGCAAGAGATAATCTCCGGTCAGAGAAAGCATTCCGCCGACAATGACAAGTTCAGGATTGAAGATATTGATCAGTCCGGCGATGAACTTCCCGAGTTGTTCCCCCATTTTCTCGATGACATCGATGCAAAGGATATCTTCCCTGTTGGTCGCATCAATGATCTCTTCAATGGAATAAGGTTTGTCACTAGGGTGGTCTTTTGAAAGGATCGAAGACTCCCCGGCTTTAATATGCTCGTTGACGATGCGGATGAGCGCTTGTCCGGATACCTCCGTTTCAAGACATCCCTTTTTGCCACATTGGCAGAGAATTTCATTGTCAAAAGCATGGACGTGTCCTAACTCCCCCGAGAAACCGGATTTCCCCTTATAGAGTTTGCCGTCTATGATGATGCCCATACCCAATCCCCAGTCCAGATTGACGAAGAGGACATCCTTTTCACCGTTTACACAACCTTTGAGATACTCCCCATAAGCCATGGAACGCGAATCATTGTCGATGGACACCTCCTTATGGATTTTATCAGAAATGATTTTGGTAAGCGGAATCTCTGAAAAATTGAAGAGGCTGTAAGAGTAACCAGTTTCAGGATTGACTCTTCCAGAGATGTTGATATTGATATTGATAATCTTTTCAGGGTCAATACCGGACTCCTGAATAAATTTGCTGATCAACCCGCAGAGTTCATCCAGAGAACTCATTGTGTTCTCAAAAGAGTAGGGAATTTTCATTTTCAGAGCTTCCATGTCACCTTTGAAATTCATCAGACCGATGTTGGTTGAGAATTTGTTGAGGTCCACTCCGATGAAATAACCCGACGTAGGATTAAGCCCATAAAGATTAGGGCGTCGTCCTTCACTCGTCTCTAGTTTGCCAAATTCATTGAGGATTTTTGTTTCACACATCTCATTGACAAATTTGGTGGTGGTGGGGATACTTAGATTGAGTTCCTGTGCTAAATCCGTAATAGTTGAATTCCCATTATGGATGAAGTAGGTAATGATCCTCTTCTCGAAAAAAGACAATTTGTTTCCTTCGATAATTCCTTTTATTAGATTCTTAGACATGTCGTCAAATTTTTATTTATTGCATACAAATCTAATAATTTTTAAGTTAGTTTCCATGAATCAAAGAAAAAAATAAGTTAATTTGATAAGATTTAATATCATTTATTTATATTTCTTTTGGAATTCTTCTTGACTTTCCTAAATCCGATAGAATTATCTGGTTCCTTTCCTCACTTTCCAGTTGTCTTTTACATAACTTTCCGGGTAGGATGTCTTGTTCATGATCTGTCCGCCTCTCTCATGAATCCAGGTGTCAAAACGGTGTTCTCCCTCTTTCAATACGATGATTCTAGCCCCATTGCGGAGATGGTTGTACTCTGTATTGCCACCTGAAAAGCGACCGTATGAGAGGAGGACACCGTAATACATCATGGAGCAGTCATTATCATGGTCGTGACCACAGAATACGGCCATCATGTCACCGCATTGTTTCATGGCATCAAACATACCCGCATTGAGCGCTGATGAACACCCGCGTTCCATGCGAGTTCCGGACATGATGACATCCGGATCGGTCATGGCATAATTGTATTCAGGCAAAGGATAGTGCATGAAAGAGATTGCCGGCAGAGGTTTACCATTGTTCTTTTCCGTATACCCGGCACTGGTATTCCTATACCAAGTGACCTGCTCAGGGTAGAATTCCTGGTATATACCCACACCCTTTGTCTTACTGTAATCGTGCGTGTCCATACCGTAGATGACCATTTCCGTTTTAGTGCCGTCTTCAGATTTTACGGGAAGACTGTAATCGAATAATTTGCCTTGCCGTTCCGGCATGACACTGTAAGGAGCCTTCTGCATCATGTCGTATAAGGTATCCAAAGGCGTTCCTTGTTCAGGATCATGGTTGCCGAAAAGCATACAGAACGGTTTTTTCTCCTCCTTGAAGATGTTGAGTACTGTTTGCATTGCTGTCTTGCCCGGTGTAGAATAGACGATATCCCCTGTAACAACGATCAGGTCAGGTTTTTCAGAACTGATGATCTCTTTGATACATTCTGTAGCCTGTTTTGAAGCCGGATTGTCTTGTTGGAAATGAAGGTCAGTAAACTGCACGATCTTAAATTGTCCTTGGTGGAATCTGAGGCCTTGTGCAAAAGTTGAAAATACCCAGCAAGATAAAAGACAAATCAAATAAGTTTTTTTAGACATAAGTATGCGATTTTTAGTATGGTTTAAAATATTGCGAATTCATTTCAAGATCGTGTCCGTCCATCATTTTCCAGATCAAGACAGGCAGGAGACTATCGTCGTGGGTTAAAAAACGACCTCATGCGTTTTCTCTGAAATAAAAAGTGCCATCAATTTGTTGAGGCAAACTGCCGTAGGGAATTCATTCCTATAACTTTCTGATTGATAGCCGTTTGTAATTATAAGGAACAGTTTTCTAGCATTCGGGGAAAGTGCACTTCTTAGTTTCGAGAAAGTCGGCGCTATGTTTCTCGAAACATGACCGCCTTGTTCGAGAAACTATCCTCCTGTCTTTGCCTATAGATAGATTCCCCTGAATTTCAAGTCTTCCAGAATATCTTCTTGATAGTAAATAGAGCTGTCAGCGACATGCAGATTGCCGTAATGATGACGCCTTTCAGGAAACCTGTCCATGGGTTGGAATCCATGATTCCCAGCAGATCATAGAGACCTGAGAATTCCATTAGAGGGATTACGACCATAGACCCCATCACATAAGCCATCATGGGATTTTTTCCGACGAGTTCAAGAGGACGTGAGATCCATTTGCAATGGTAGTAATCACTGACCAATGAAAAGAACAGCAGTCCAAAGAAAGCCAGCCCCGAGGTAGTAAACAGATAACTTATGGTCACGTCATCTTTGCGGATACCGCCTTCAAAGGCTTCAAAACATAATCCGATCATCAAGAACCATGCGCCCCAGTGATAGAGCCGTGTCCACATCTTCATTTCCCCGTCCTCGGCTTTCAACAGAAAATACAGGCCTGTCAACTGGATTGCCGTTAGAATGACATTTGCAGTCAGCATACGGTTATACAACAGGCATACATTACTGGCGATGAGTGTTAGGGAAAGGAAAAGGATGAATGGGGATCGGTTTTTCTTTAATTTCATCAGTTGTATCTCCTTTTCTCCATTGTGATTCTGCCAGTCAAAGAGAATATCCCCCGCAAATGTACCGGGGATAATGACCAACAGGTATTCCAGATAGGAGAAGCGGTACAACCAAGGGAATGGAGAATACTGGCATACAGTTTCCGCCCATGAACCTGTGGCTTTTGCAGATGTGAACAAGGCAATGACGACGATCATGACCAGCAGACGAGCGATGGTGTTCCTGCGCGTCAGCAGATAGATGAGAGAACCGAATAAGGCCATATTTGATAATATCAGGATGATGATATCACTGTCATAAACGGAGAATGTCTTTCCTCCGGCTTCCGGTTGAAACAATATCCACACCAGAGCCAGGACATAGGCTGCTACATGGATCACTTTTGCAGACGTTTCTGAAACCTTCAGGGGATTCCTCATAAACATGAAAAACATCAGGCAGAAGCCCCCTACGGGAACTAAGTATTTGAGGTTCCCTCCTGCCAGCATATACGGAAACATGTGGTTGATGAAGATCGCGAAAAATGCGAGTTTGAGCCATCTCAGCACACTCTTGAATGCCAGATGCTTAGGACTTTCCCCTTCACAGATATGGTGTCGGAAAGAGAGAGGAATTGCAGCACCCATAGAAAAGAGAAAAAACGGGAATATCAGATCCACCCAAGTGATGCCGTAGATATGAGGGTTGAAGATGTGGGCAGGAGGGGGGACTTGGCAATGGTACATCCATGCCGGCAAAATGGAAAAGGCTTCGGATGCCGACAGTATCATTGTCATAATAGCATATCCTCTTAAGGCATCTAAAGAAAGAGCTCGTGGTGGTTTCATACAATTAAAAAATTACAAATTCAACAGACCTGCTTTTTGCATGCCCTTTTTAACCTCATCCCATAAATTCCTGTGTTGAATAAGGTGGCAAATATCAAAGACCATTACCCCGTCAGAATATTTCAAATTTGTCTCGATAGACTGTGCCAGTTTTTTCGGACAATTATAAAACTGTTCCGCCAGTATACCGCCATAAAAAGGTTTCCCGCAGAGGATATGACGTAGATGGCGGCATGAGCCTTCCACAGAATACCATGTACCGAATTGCGTTTCCGAATCCGTTTCGTTACGTACACCCTTTTTATTTTGTTCTGCTTCTGAAATGGAAATATCCGTATAATAATTGCCAGTGATATAAGTATCTATCAATTCAGCATAGCCCGTTTGGGCATAATGAGGCGTCGCCCAATCCTTTTTACTCGGATCATAATGCTGACTTGCGAAATTCACCCCTACCTCATAATAAGAAGGATACCACGCTCCCGTATAAGTTCCGAAAGAGATCGCCGGATTGACAGACTTGACCGCATCCCGGAGTTCCCTCATGACTTGGTATATGACAGAAGCCCGATATTCTATCCATTGATTGAAATACCGGCCTCGCTGGACGACATACTGTCCGGTGGTGTCTTTCTTCCAAGTGAAGATATCTTCGGGAAAATGTTTTAGTTTTATGCCGGAATATTTTTCGAATCCTTTTTCCGATGCCGACGAGAAATCCGCCTCGATACCGTCATACCTCACCCTGTCAAGAATGATGCCGTCCAATCCTGGATATTGACGAACAAGATCGTCTAGGACTTTGATGATATATTTGCGATAACTCCGGTTTACGGGGTTGACCATTGCTGCATATTTCTCTTTCTGCTTCGTGATGGGCATTAATCCTTTAGGCGTATACACGACAGAAGCCCATTTCGGATGTCCCGAATAAATTAATCCCCGGTCAAAATAGTTGTGTCCTGCAGAAAAGACATTCAGAGAGGCATGTACTTTCAGACCTAAACGATGTGCACTCGTAATGAATCTCCCAAGGTAATCGAAATTCGGTCTGACGGTATGATTCCATTCTTTCAAGCGAGGAGCATATTTCGTTGAGAACAACACCTCACCCGAGATCGGGCGGACATCGACCACCACATCCGTGAATCCCAACTGTTTGATCTTATCCAAATAGAAGTCGATGCTGTCGGGACAACTGAAACAACGGAAATTAGCTTCCGCGTCGACCCACATGAAGGCTCTCTTGGAAGGCAATGTGCTTCCAGCGTCCATGCATAAAGGAACTCCTGTCATACACAAGAGCATGAAAAGTGTGAGAATCGTGCTTCTTTTTTTCATCAGTCTATCTTTCTGTCTGTCTATTTGCCCTTTGTCCAATACCTTTCGATCTCTTCCAGAGACATACCTGCAGTTTCAGGGATCATCTTCCACATGATGAGCAGGTAAGGGATGCACATGACCGCAAAGAGAATGAACGTTCCTGCAGGAGTAAGGTTCTGCAACAACCAAGGTGTCAATTGTCCGATCAGATAGGTGCCTATCCATAATGCAAATCCTGCAATGGACATGGCCAGACCACGTATGCGGTTAGGGTACATCTCGGAAAGCAATACCCATACGACTGCACTGATGGAAACGGCACAGCAAAATACATAAAGCAAAAAGAATACCGGCATAAAGTAAGTGGACAAGTTAAGTGGTGTCTTTTCTATAAAATAGAAAGCGATGCAGAGCAAGTCGATGATCATGCCCGTCACGCCATAATAAATCAATTTTTTGCGTCCGAATTTGTCGATGATGAACATGGCAATGATGGTGCCAACGGTGTTGACAATACCCACGAGGACCTGGCAGAACAAAGGGTTGGATATACCGGCATCCTTGAAGATGGAGGGACCGTAATACAGCACCGCGTTGACCCCCATGAACTGCCCCAACATGGCTATACATAGACCCACGATGACTGATTTGAAGATTCCGGGTTCAAACAAAGTCCGCCATTCTGATTCCGATTTTGAAGAGAGGGTGGATTCCGTATCTTCTATCTGACGTCTGGCTTCAGCGTGCGACGTATAGATATGACTGTATATTTCCGATGCCTTGTTTTCCCGATGATGCATGATCAGCCATCGGGGACTTTCCGGTATGAAGAAAAGAATGATAAAAAAGATAAAAGCCGGAATAGCTTCCATCCCGAACATACTGCGCCATACATCATCGACGAATATCTGTTGGAAAAAGTCAGATGAGAAGGAAGCCGTCTTGGAAATATTGAGGAGCATATAGTTCGTAAGATATGCTGCCAGAAACCCTAAGGTGATGGCCAGTTGATACAGAGAGACCAGTCGCCCTCTGTATTTCGTTACGGCGATTTCAGAAATATACATCGGCGCAACAATGGAAATGTTCCCTATTCCGAGTCCTCCGATAAATCGTGCCAGGACAAGCACGCAGAAATTGCAGCTGAAAGAACACCATATTCCTGAAGCGGTAAACAGGAAGGCTGCGATAAACATTGTGAAACGCCTCCCTAACCGGTCACTCAGTATACCCGTAAAGGCAACGCCTACGATGGATCCGATCAAGGCGCACCCCACGAACCAACCCTGTTCCAAGACGGTCAAATGGAATTCATCTGCTACCTGGTCGATGGTGCCTGAAATGACGGCTGTATCATATCCGAACAAGATACCTCCGATAGCGGCTACCAGAGACAGGAATACGATATAACCTAATCTGTAATCTGTTTTCATATTCTTTTCAAAAGTAGAGCAGATAAGAATGGGGACTTTATCTACTGGATGTTAAAGTATTCTTTATAGCGGTCAAATAAATGATGTGCCTGGATATATGCTGATTGCGGGCTCATGAAATGAGAAAATTCAAAAGTTATGGCTTTGTCGTAGTGACAGCGTTTGGCTGCTTCAAGTTTCAAACGTAGTTTGTCGAATTTGATAGGCAGGAAATGGATGGGCATGTCACGGTCAAAAGATTCTGCATTCGTCCAGCATTGCATGTGGTATTTGTCCGCCAGTTTCTTGTTGACAGAGAAGAAAGCATCCAACTCATCATAATCGATATGCCCATCCTGAAAAGCACAGGCGTCTACAACGTCGTGGATGCCGTCGAAGATCTCGTTCCATTCCTTTTCGTGTTCTTTTACGGAAATAGCCTGATCATTGGTCATCTTGCCGGTACCCATGACAGCTTTCTTCCCGTCTATCCAAGGAGAGATGAATACAGGGAGTCCGCCTGAGACGTCCTTGCACTGTTTTCCCATCGCATAGAAGGACTTGATAGCGCCTTTCGTGCGGCGGCTGATCTCCGTGCTGATGTACCAGCCCTGAAAACTCTTATATTTCTTGCCGTACATGTTCCAGGCTTCCTCAATGACATATTTGTTGTCTTCCACTTCCTGACTCATATCGCCTGTATCCCAATAATGTCCGGAGTCATAAAGCCCGAAATAGAACTTCATGCCATATTTTGCTGCGAGACGCAAATACATGTCTATAAGGTCTACAGAAGGCATATAGCAGCCTTTGCCCAATAAATAGGGAGAAGGGTAAGTGATGAATTTCCGATAACCGGATCGAATGACAATGACCGTGTCTATACCGATGGCTTTCATGTAGGCAAAGTCCTGATCCCATTCTTTCTCTCCCCAGTTCTGATGAGGAATATCATGGGAAATTTCATCCAGAAAGGTACCTGTAATGCGTATGCCGTTGTTCTTTGGAACGATCAGATGGGACTGCAGACCTGTGATCGGTTTCGTATGAAGGCGAGGCTTCTGGTGTTTCGGCAATATCTGTTTCGCATTCAGCAAAGAGGGTGCAACAATAGCCGAGGCGCCTGCCAGCAAAGCTTTTTTTATGAAATCTCTTCTATTGATCATAATGTTTGAAATTAGTAAGCACTTGAAGCCAAAGGTTTAAAATGCTGATTATCAAGTCCGGCATTATTGTCTGTTCATTTTCTCTATGCCAATGCGACAGGAAAATGAACATGGCGTCAATAGTCCGGTAACATTGGCAAAGGTAATCAGAATTTTTTATAGTTCAAGCAATTTTTTGAAAGAATTGCTAAAGTGTCTTTAATATATCTTGACAAAGCGTGTAACCTTTGATCATCATTCTGGGAATGTGAAAAGGTCCTTTGAACAAATTTCCCTTGGCCGGTTGTGCGACAGTCCCGTCACGATGAAGGTAGCCGTACCATTCGCCATATTCATTGTCCGGGAAGTGAGCGTAAGTCCATTCGCTGATTTCACGGTGCCTGTACAGGTATTCTTCGTCTCCGGTTCCCAGATAGGCATATAGGGAAGAAATGATCGCTTCGCATTGGGGCCACCAGAATTTCATGTCCTGTGAATAATCCTGTGGGGGCAGATGACGGCAGTCCCTGAAATTAATGATACCCCCGAATTTCTTGTCCCAGCCCCAGTCCCAGGACCAGTTGTAGATCTTCAGGGCCGTATCCATCAAGTCTTTGTCCCATCCTCTCAAGCGGGCTTCTTCCATGATGAACCAAGATGTCTCAAGGCAATGACCCGGGTTAATCGTACGGGTCATGTTCGTATCTATGAATTCACCGTTTGGTCCGACGGTCTCCAGCAGGGCCTTGAATTCCGGGTGGATGAAATATTTCTTCAATTCAGTTATAGAATGGTCTATTTGTGTCGTGAGTTTCGGATCGTCAATGACGCTGCGGATGCGGGAGCCTACGTTAATCAGAATCATGACAATGGAATGACTTTGGAGTTTGACGTCAGGCTCGAATTTCGGTTCCAGAAACCCCGGAGTAGACAAGAAGAGTTGCGTGTCTTCAAAGATCTTCATCGCTTTCTCGGCATACGACATGTCCCCGGTAGCCAAGGCATATTCAGACATCGCTATAGAGGCGAAAGTCTCGGAAAACACATACCTGCGCTGCCGCAAAGGGCGCCCGTCTTCCGTAACTGAAAAATACATGTGCCCGTTCTTGTCGAAACAATGGCTTTCCATAAAGTCCAGTGTACTTTTTGCTGCATCTAGCCATTCCTGCCGGTGCTCTATGTTGTTGTAGGCATAAGAGCAGATAAAAGCAAAACGTCCCTGAAACCATACAGATTTCGTGTGATCCATTAAAGAGCCGTCACGGTCAACACAGGTATAGACACCACCGTGTACCCTGTCCCATCCGTGTTCCATCCAAAAAGGCATGATGTTTTCAGTCAGGTCTCTCTTGTAGGATTCAGCCCAGAATTCCAAATACTTTTTTTTATTCATTATTTTAATCTTTAATAGAGTTGAGATATTAATCGAGTTCTCCCTTAAACGCTATCTGGGGATTGGAATTCATACTTTATCATCACGCTTTTTGATAGTTCTGATTCGCAATCGTTATCTGATCTCCCCACATGGTGATCCTTGGTTGATACCGTTCTACAAACGCGGGTATCTAAAGTTAATTTTATCCTGTCTTATATCGTTTCATTTCACCGTAATAGGTATGCTGTTTAATTTGAAGAGTCCATGCAACTCTTAAAACTTGGTCATTGTCCGTCAATATCGTTGGTCTGTCGTAACCCGATATTTTGGGGATAGAGCACTGCCACTTGCCTGTATGGCTCTAGGATGTATAGGTTACCGGGCACAATTCTTCATCCTGCCGCCCAGAATCCTGCCCCTATTCTTGAGGTACTTGTCTCTTGACGGTATAGACACTTTTGTCTGTGCCGTTATCGGCTGTAACTATAAATTGGAAACCGTTATTGAAATCATGCACTTTCGAAGGGTCCGGAGATATTGTCGCATGAGGCGAAAGGGTAACATCTGCGGCCATTGCGGACAGATCTTGACCGGTGACCAGAGTAATCGTCTTGTTGTCCTCATCGATGATACCGGATAATTTCCCCTGAGCAACTGTAAAAGCTGTTATAGCGCATGCATTGGATTTCGTCCTCTTTCCTGAAATCGTGATTTTCTTTTGCTCACCTTGCGGATTGGTAAATGTAAATTCATTCTTCTTTGTCAGGTCCAAGACGGTGATAGGGGGATCTATTTTACAGTTGTTCTCTATTTCTGCCACAACTTTCATGGCTGTCATATATGTTGCTGTCGTACTGTCGCTCTCTTCCGGATAGTACCAAGGTATGGGTATGACATAATCGGTCATATTAGTGTCTGTCACAGCATATTTCGCGATTTCTTTTCCTGCGTCGACACCTGAGGTCAAGTATGCCGTGAGACTGGAAATTCCCGGACTGGTAGCTGTGGGGTTAACGGTATCCATCTTGGCACAACTTCCTATGGTCATCAGAATTCCCAACCCCAATAATAGTTTTTCCATATAATTTATTTTCATTCGAAAATGTTTTTATTGCGAACAGCCAGTAAATCGGCTATTCAGGTTTAACTTATTTGTTTTGACACAATAAAAGAATAAGCAGGCTGCGGTATGCTGTCTGCGGCTATTGGCTTAGG
>NZ_JAMXLY010000045.1 GCF_024054555.1 Segatella cerevisiae
TGCCTAAGCCAATAGCCGCAGACAGCATACCGCAGCCTGCTTATTCTTTTATTGTGTCAAAACAAATAAGTTAAACCTGAATAGCCGATTTACTGGCTGTTCGCAATAAAAACATTTTCGAATGAAACAGTTCAAATTCGTGGACAGCGAATTCGAGGTGAATGACTTGTTGCGCTCCGGGAAAAATATTCTCTGCGAAGGTGCTCAGGGAACGATGCTGGATGTCGATTTCGGCTCTTATCCCTTTGTGACTTCCAGTAATACCATCTGTGCCGGTGCCTGCATCGGACTTGGTCTGGGACCTAACAAAATCGGAAATGTCTTTGGAATCACAAAGGCTTATTGTACGAGAGTAGGCGCCGGTCCTTTCCCGACAGAACTCTTCGACGCTACCGGGAAAAGCATCCGTGAGAAGGGTCATGAATTCGGGGCTGTGACCGGGCGCGAGCGCCGTTGCGGCTGGATAGACCTGGTTCAACTCCGCTATTCTGTCATGATCGATGGCGTCACAAAACTCATTCTGATGAAGAGTGATGTCCTCGATGACTTCAAGTCTATCAAGGCATGCGTCAGTTATCGGTTGAAAGACGGGACGACCACGAAAGATCTTCCTTATGATATCGAAGGTGTAGAACCTGTCTATAAGGAGTTGCCGGGGTGGAATGCGGATCTGACAACATGCAGGTCAGAAGACCAACTGCCACAGGCTTTCAAAGACTATATCCAATTTATTGAAGACTATCTGGAGACTCCTATTGCAATATTGTCAGTAGGTCCTGACCGTAAGGCGACAATCGTCAGAGGTTGATGATTGGAGAAATAAACTGTAACTATCATAAATTAATTTAAGAATGTCACAAAAACCATCCATCCCCAAAGGCACCAGAGACTTTGGCCCTGAGGAGATGGCAAAAAGAAACTATATTTTCAATGTTATCAAGAGCGTCTATGCTCTATATGGCTTTCAGCAAATAGAAACGCCTGCCATGGAGACCCTTCATACTTTGATGGGGAAATATGGCGAAGAGGGCGACCAACTTTTATTCAAGGTTCTGAACTCAGGTAACTACCTGGCTAAAATCACGGACGATGAACTCCGGGAAAAGAATGCCCTGCATTTGGCCCCGAAACTCTGTGAAAAGGGCCTGAGGTATGATCTGACTGTGCCGTTTGCACGATACGTCGTCATGCATAGGGATGAAATCCAGTTGCCTTTCAAGCGTTATCAGATTCAACCGGTATGGCGTGCCGACCGACCGCAAAAGGGGCGTTATCGTGAATTCTATCAGTGCGACGCCGACGTGGTGGGCTCTGACTCCTTGCTCAACGAGGTCGAACTGATGCAGATCGTGGATACGGTATTCACCCGTTTCGGCGTGAGGGTCCAGATCAAAATCAACAATAGGAAGATCCTCTCCGGTATGGCAGAAGTCATGGGTGCGGCTGATAAAATGGTCGACATCACCGTGGCTATTGACAAACTCGACAAGATCGGACTTGAGAATGTCAATGAAGAACTCCACAATGACGGACTCAGTGAGGATTCCATCTCCAAACTGCAACCTATCCTGGCTCTGCAGGGAACGAATGATGAAAAGTTATCCGCTATCAGTGATATCTTGAAAGACAGTGAAACGGGTACTAAGGGAGTAGAAGAAACCCGGTTCATCTTGGATACATTGAAGAAACTGAATCTGAAGAATGAAATCCAATTCGATTTGACTCTCGCCCGCGGCCTCAATTACTATACCGGCGCTATCTTTGAAGTGAAAGCTTTGGATACCCCAATGGGGAGTATTACAGGCGGTGGCCGCTATGACAATCTGACTGGTATTTTCGGTATGCCGGGATTGAGTGGCGTCGGAATCAGTTTTGGAGCTGACCGTATCTATGATGTTCTGAATACACTGAACCTGTATCCGAAGGAAACGGCAACTTCTACTCAATTGCTCTTCATTAATTTCGGAGAAAAGGAAACGGCTTATTGTCTGCCTGTCGTTGCCAAAGCTCGCCAAAACGGTATCTTCACTGAGATGTATCCTGATAAGGCAAAGATGAAGAAACAGATGAGTTATGCCAATGCAAAGCATATCCCTTATGTCGCTTTGGCCGGGGACAACGAGATCCAAGCTGAGAAAATCACGCTGAAGAACATGGGCACCGGGGAGCAGAAATTGGTCTCCGCTGATGAACTGGTAGCGATTATAAAAAAATGAGATGAGAAGATGGGGTGTATCACAACCTGTACGTGTAAAGTGTCGCCGGTTGATTTTGCCGGTGCTTTTTACCGTTGTGCTCGGTGCCTGTACGCACCCTGTTTCCATTTTCATTATCGGTGATTCTACTGCTGCAGATAAAAAGGACCCGTCGACTAATCCTGAAAGGGGTTGGGGAATGGTTTTGCAGGGGTGCTTCGATGACAAGGTTATCGTCAGAAACCATGCTGTCAACGGTTATTCCTCCAAGAGTTTTCTTCAGAAAGGACTTTGGAAACCGGTCTATGACAGTATACGGTCTGGGGATTATGTCTTCATCCAGTTTGGACATAATGATGAGAAACCTGCCCAGGACCGCCATACTGATCCCGGAACGTCTTTTGATGATCATCTTCGTATGTATGTCAGGGAGACCTTGGAAAAGAAGGGCCGTCCTGTCCTTTTCAACTCTGTGGTGAGACGCTGTTTTTATGACCGTACCAAACCGGGGCAGGATGACGAATCCCTCAGACAAACTGTTTATGCGGGTGATGAACCTGTCAACAGTGATACTTTGATCGATACGCACGGTACTTATCTCATCTCGCCCAGAAATGTGGCAGAGGAGATGAATGTCCCTTTTGTGGATGCAAATAAGGTGACGCATGACCTCGAAACAAGGATGGGCATTGTCGGCAGTCGGAAACTCCACATGTGGTTCAGACCCGGTGAAGTGCCTTCCATTCCCAAGGGGCGCCAGGACAATACGCATTATAATATCTATGGTGCGCATCTCGTGGCGAATGCTCTGGCGGATGAGATTGCACGGAAAGTCCCCGATTTGAAAAAGCATGTCCGGCACTATGATTTCGTCGTCTCCCATGAGGGGAGGGGAAACTATATGGATCTGCAACAAGCCGTGGACGATGCGCCTAAAGGACAACCTGTAAAGATTTTGGTGCTGGGAGGAAAATGGCAGCGGCCAAAAGTCGTTGAAGGGAAAAATATCCACTATATAAAGGCTTTTGGAGCAGTCATAAGGTAAAAGAATTTGCTTAAAATGTGTTGAGGAATTTATGTTTTGTATAATTTTCAACATTAGAATGATATTTCCCCCAATCTGTTTGGGATTTTAAAGATAATGATATATCTTTGCAACAGAATAAAAATAAAATAAAATTTCGAGATGGAACAAAAGAATGAAGCATATCAGAGGCTTGTCAAAAATGGCGTTCGCCCGTCAGTACAGCGTTATGAAATAATGAATTACTTGTTGACTCATTTCAATCATCCCACTGTAGATGACGTTTATCAAGGTTTGTGTGATCAGATCCCGACTTTGAGTCGTACAACGGTCTACAATACACTGCGCCTGCTCTCAGAGCATAATGCGGCCCAGATGATTACCATTGATGACCATCATGTATGCTATGACGGGAACATTAATCCCCACGTCCATTTTATTTGCAAGAAGTGCGGTAAGATCATTGACTTGTTCGATGAAAAGGCTCCTCGCATTCGCAAGCAGACTGTCATCGACGGCAATATCGTCGAGGAAGAACAACTCTATTACAGAGGACTCTGTGCTGAATGTGCTGCCAAGGAGAAGAAAGAAACGACTGAAGATCAAAATTGAAACAATTGAGGATTTGACTCCGGGACCGGCGGGTTTCGGAGTCCTTATTGTATTCAGGTTTGCGATAATAAATACAAAACAAAAACATTATGAAAAAGAAGTTTATTTGTACCGTTTGCGGGTACATTTATGAGGGAACTGAGCCCCCTGAGCAGTGTCCGATTTGTAAAGCTCCGCGCAGCAAATTCAAGGAATTAGGCAGTGATTCTGATTTAGACGCTAAATTCGCTACCGTTCACTATCTCGGCGCAGCTTACAAAGAGGGTGTTTCTGATGACCTGATCCAGCATTGCAAGGCTACATTCAAAGGTGAATGCAGTGAAGTGGGCATGTATATGGCCATGGCTCGTGAAGCTGACCGTGAAGGTTATCCTGAGATTGCACGTACTTTTGAACGCTATGCTGCTGATGAAGCTAATCACGCCAGCCGCTATGCTGAACTCTTAGGTGATTTGGTACACGATACCAAGACTAACCTGGAAGCTCGTATCAAGGCTGAAAAGGGTGCTTGCGCTGAAAAGTTCGAAGCTGCCAAGAAAGCCAAGGCTGAAGGCAATGATACACTCCATGATACCATTCATGAGATGGCTAAGGATGAAGCTCGCCATGCAGCCGGTTTTATCGGTCTTTACAAGAGATTTTTCGTTAAATAATTGCTTGTCCCTATGGGTCTCATAGGGACATTCAAAGATGTTAATGCCTGATTGTATCAATCGGGCATTATTTTTATGCTTTTTTGAAACGTACATAGTCTAAGTGTTTTGACCTCCCGCATCTGTGTAGTCGGATACTGGAGTTTTCTGTCATATTCTTTTTTGTCCACTCTTAAATGCAAGTCTGGAGTTTAGAAGGATGAGCGTTGGTTGTGTCCTGTCGGATAGACACAGCATCGGTACTTGGATACAGGCGTTTTGTTCCCTAGGGGATGCTGTAGGATTTTTTTACCTGATGAAGATCATTTTTGTTTATATAGTTAGGGATAAATAAAAAATTGCGTTATCTTTGCAAAAAGAAACTCCTTATTCGACACTTATGATAGAGGTAAAAATAAATAATCAGGATCTGCAGCAGGCTGCGGAAAAAGGCGATGATGCGTTCGTAGGCGTTTTTGTGGAAAACATCAGAAAGGCGATCGGTGGAGATTTAACCGCTGAGAATATGGGTGAATTGAACCCGGACCAGATCACTCTTCTGGGGTGGGATGTTCTGCATACGGAAGTGATGGACGGTGGCCTGATCCAACTCATTCATAATGGATACGGCGGTTTCATTTATATGAATCCGACAGACAAAGCGTTTCGCAATTGGGGCATGATCGATCTTTATCGCTGGATCAATCGCTCTCATGGGCTATATGTCAGCAATCATCAGGTGATCGAGAAGGATTGCTCTGACGATGAATTTATGGCCTTATACGAGAAATTCCCGCAATTTGATGACTTTGACGATGCTTTCGTGGAGAATGAGGAGCAGTGGACTTCTGATATTGCCCATTACATCGATGAGCATATCGTACCGGGTGAAGGTGATATCGTCGGAAAAAGTACCTTCGCCTTGATTGTGAATGATTGATTGAGAAAGGAGACAACTGATGAGTAAGAAAGACCAACACGATTCAAATAAGAAAAATTCGGTTCAGATCAGAAATAAAAAGGCTTCCTTTGAATACTTTTTCATTGATAAACTGACTGCCGGTATTGTCTTGACCGGAACTGAAATCAAATCGATCCGCAATGGAAAGGCTTCTTTGGTGGATTCCTATTGCGATATATATAAAGGTGAAGTTTGGGTGAAGGGAATGAGTATCTCTCCTTATTTCTATGGGTCTTACAGTAACCAACCTTCCAAGAGGGACCGCAAACTCCTTCTGAACAAGAGGGAAATCAGACATCTCCAGGAAGCAACTAAAGAACCCGGTTATACGATTGTCCCTACACTTATTTTTATTGACAACAATGGGCGTGCTAAAGTGAATATCGCTTTGGCTAAAGGTAAGAAGGAATATGACAAGCGTCAGACCTTGAAAGAAAAAGAAGACCGACGAGAAATGGATCGTGCCATCAAGCATTATTAATTTCTGTATGTGTATATGGATAATCAATTGAAAAGAGTTGACTTAGGTGATTTAATCCGAAAGAAAATCCTTGTTCTCGATGGGGCGATGGGGACGATGATCCAGAAGTGCCATTTGGAGGAGAACGATTTCTTGAACGAGGAGATCTCTTCCAGTTTGGAAGAACGCGTGCTTGTCGGCTCTGTTCAAATGAAAGGCAATAATGACGTCTTGAATCTGACTCATCCGGAGATCATAGAAGACATTCATCGGAAATACCTGCAGGTAGGCGCGGATCTGATTACGACAAACACATTTTCTTCTCAACGCATCTCCCAACGTGATTATCATCTGGAAGATTTTAGTTATAAAATGGCCTTTGAAGGAGCGCGAATCGCCCGGAAATGTGCTGATGAATGGAGTACGCCCACACACCCGCGTCTTGTCCTGGGTTCTGTCGGGCCTACCAATGAAACTTGTTCGATGAGTCCTGATGTCAGTAATCCTGCTGCCCGCAATTTGGATTATGACACTCTTTTTTCAGCTTACAGCGAGCAGATTGCCGGCCTCCTTTCAGGGGGTGTGGATGCAATCCTCATTGAGACGATCTTCGATACCCTGAATTGCAAGGTAGCTATTGACGCGGCGATAACTGAAATGGCGAAGTTGAAAGTCAAACTACCGATCATGCTCAGTGTGACGATAAGTGATCTTGCCGGTCGTACGCTCAGTGGTCAGACGCTGGAAGCTTTCTTGGCCAGCGTTTCCCCTTATCCGATATTTTCCGTCGGACTGAACTGTTCTTTCGGACCAGCACAGATGAAACCTTTCTTGAGAGATCTGGCTGCCAAATCCCCGTATTATGTCAGTGTTTATCCCAATGCTGGCCTTCCCAATGCCATGGGACTTTATGATGAGACGCCTGAGACAATGGCTCCTAAAATACAATCCTTTATCGATGAGGGGCTAGTCAATATTGTCGGCGGTTGCTGTGGCACAACTCCAGAATTTATTGCCAAATATATTCCTATGGTTGAGGGGAAACATCCTCATCAACCTGTCCCCCGTCCCAAAACACTTCATTTGTCAGGGCTGGAACTGTTGGATGTGACGCCTGAGGTCAAATTCGTCAATATCGGGGAGCGTTGTAATGTGGCGGGCAGTCGGAAATTCCTGCGTCTGATCAGGGAGAAGAAATACGATGAAGCCGTCTCCATTGCCCGAAAAGAGGTCGATGATGGGGCTTTGGTGATAGATGTCAATATGGATGACGGCCTTCTGGATGCGAAAGCGGAAATGGTGAATTTCCTCAACAGGATTGCTGCTGAACCTGATATTGCCAAAGTACCTGTGATGATTGATTCCAGTAAATGGGAGGTGATCATTGCGGGTCTGAAGTGCCTTCAGGGAAAAGGTATTGTGAATTCTATTTCCCTGAAGAACGGTGAGGATGAATTCCTTGCTCATGCCAGAGAAGTCAAACGCTATGGGGCTGCGTGTGTCGTCATGTGCTTCGATGAAAAGGGGCAGGCGACCACTTACGAACGGAAAATAGAAATCGCCCGAAGAGCTTATCACCTTCTCGTAGAGGAAGTGGGAATGAATCCTCTGGACATCATCTTTGATCCGAATGTCCTTTCCATCGCTACGGGAATGGAAGAGCATGATGCCTATGCCGTGGATTTTCTCCGTGCCACAGAGTGGATCCGTAAAAATCTGCCCGGTGCTCACGTGAGTGGCGGTATCAGCAATCTCTCCTTTTCTTTTCGTGGCAATAATACGATTCGCGAGTCCATGCATGCCGTCTTCTTGTATTACGGTTTGAAATGCGGCTTGGATTTCGGGATCGTAAACCCCTCAGCAAAAATCACTTATAATGATATACCTGAAGCACAACTTCCAATCATTGAGGATGTCATTCTCAACCGGAAGAAGGGCGCTTCGGAACAACTTATAGAACTGGCGGACAAACTCAAGGCGGATGATGATTCGAAAAAATCACAGGGGCTTTCTGCAACTCAAACGTCTCAAACTCAAGATGAATGGCGGACTCTGCCGCTGGATAAACGCCTGATCTATGCGCTCAGGAAGGGTATTTCTGACTATCTGCAAGACGACTTGAAAGAAGCATTGGCTGAATATCCTCATGCAGTGAATATCATTGAAGGACCACTGATGAACGGCATGAACGAAGTGGGAAAGTTGTTCGGTGCCGGGAAGATGTTCCTCCCTCAGGTTGTCAAGACTGCTAGGACAATGAAACAGGCGGTTGCCATCCTTCAGCCTTATATCGAGTCGGAAAGGACAGACCATTCTGCCAAAGCCGGAAAGGTACTGTTGGCTACCGTCAAAGGTGACGTTCACGACATCGGCAAGAATATTGTGGCGGTCATCATGGCCTGCAACAACTATGATGTGATCGATATGGGGGTGATGGTACCGGCTGAGCAGATCGTAAAGAAAGCATTGGACGAAAGGGTGAATATCATTGGGTTAAGCGGATTGATTACACCTTCACTTGATGAGATGGTCAACGTTGCCAAGCAACTCCGCCAGGCTGGATTGAACATTCCCATCATGATAGGAGGCGCCACGACGAGCCAGTTGCATGTAGCCTTGCGCATTGCTCCGGTCTATGGCGGACCTGTTGTCTGGATGAGGGACGCCAGTCAGAATCCTATCATAGCTTCGCGCCTGCTTAACAAAAAAGAGGAGCCGAAACTTGAGCAAGAACTTGATAGAAAATATGCCTCCCTTCGGGAGAACTACAAGAAGGAGCAGGAACGGTTATTGTCTCTGGATGATGCCAGGAACAACAAATTGAACCTGTTCAACTAGAATATCAATTACGTCAGGATAAAAAATAAAAGAGTATGATAAAGAATATCATTTTCGATTTAGGGGGTGTCATCTTCACCATCGATGAGAAGCAGGCTGTCAACAGATTCAAGGAGATAGGACTGAAGACAGCGGAACAACAACTGGATCCTTATAGGCAAAGTGGTTACTTCGGGGATTTGGAGTCCGGAAAGATCAGTGCAGAGGAATTCCGCAGCAAACTGAGTGACACGATCGGCCGCGAGGTCTCTATGGCGGATTGTCGCTATGCCTGGACAGGATATGTCAAACAACTCCCTCAGGCTAATCTGGAGGAGTTGATTTCTCTGCGCAAGTCCGGTTTCCGCGTTATTCTGCTGACGAATACGAATCCGTTTATGATGAGTTGGGCAGAGAGTAATGAATTTGACGGTCATGGCCATCCCTTGTCTTTCTATTTTGACGCAACCTACAAGAGTTATGTCATGAAACTGATGAAGCCTGACAAGAGATGTTTCGAGTACCTTCTTGATCATGAGAAAATCAATCCGCAGGAAAGTCTGTTCGTAGATGACGGTCCTCGAAATGTGGCTGCTGCAAGAGAATTGGGATTGCACACCTATTGTCCTTCAAACGGAGAAGACTGGATAAACAAGATAAGCGATTATTTAAAATAATTAAAATAATTAAAAATCTGTATTTTCATTTGATGGAATATTGAATATTTAAACTTTTCCTTTAACTTTGCAAAAGAATACTTATTTCAATACCTTTTCGTCGAGAAGAAGTACATAAATAAAAGGAAGATTCGATGAAAAAAATAATTTTAGTGGCTTTTGCTGTCATTTTCACCATGTCGGTATTTGCACAGCGTACCAGTTATGATGTCATAGCAAAAGTTCCTTTCGATGCTCGCAAGATGCAATACGGTAAGATTGATCCTGTGAATATGAAGATCGTGCGGGTTGGAAATGAGGCAGTCTATATCGGACCTGACAAGTACACTGTAAAGAGTGTCGAAAGGGATTATAAAGATTCCGTCATGGAATACAAGGAATATGATGCGGTCAACGAAAAGGGACAAGAATATACCATAAAAGTTGCTTACGATGGGACGGCGACCCCTGAGGTCATGCGTCACTTCGTATTGATCTTCAATGATAACGATATATACAATTGGACTTATTATTATACTTCCGCCGGCAAAGAGTCGAGTGAGGGAGTGTCCAAATGACTTTTAGAATTTACTGAAATGATGTTTAAACAGAAAAAGAGATGGCATTGCCTGCCGGGAGCTCCTCTGACAGAACTGGATAAGAAAGTGATGTATTGGGAGAGTAAGGGCAAGGAAGTGCCTACTCGGGACTTGATAAAAACACCTGAGCAAATCGAAGGTATCCGCAAAAGCGCTGTCGTGAACAACGGTCTCCTCGATACGGTGCAGGCAGCTATTCACCCGGGAATGAATACCCAGGAGATAGATGATATCGTAAACGACTATTTGAAAGAGCATAATGCCCAGTCGGCTACACTAAACTATGAAGGTTTTCCGAAAAGTGTATGCACGAGTATCAATGAAGTGGTTTGCCACGGTATTCCTAAAGAGGAAGATGTCCTCAAAGAGGGGGATATCGTCAATGTCGATATGACGACTATCGTGAACAACTATTACTCTGATGCCAGCCGTATGTTTATCGTAGGTGGCAAGACTACGCCGGAAAAGGAACAGTTGGTCCGCGTGACTAAGGAGTGTCTGGATATTGGCGCGGAAGCTGCCAAACCTTATTGCTTTGTAGGCGACATCGGCCATGCCATTCAGAAGCATGCTGAGAAATACGGCTATGGTGTCGTCCGGGACCTCTGCGGTCATGGAGTCGGCTTGGCCATGCACGAACCGCCAGATGTACTGCATTACGGTCATAAGGGAACAGGTATGCTCTTGGTTCCGGGAATGTGCTTCACCATTGAACCGATGATCAACATGGGGACATGGAAAGTGTTCCTGGATGCAGACGACCCTTATGGTTGGGAGATCATCACGGGAGACGAGAAACCTTCTGCCCAATGGGAACACACCTTCCTCATGACAGAACATGGCGTAGAAGTTTTATCTGAATAAGTTAGGATTAAGTAATACAGATGAAGGATATTTATATCTTAGGTATTGAGAGCAGCTGCGACGATACTTCCGCGGCCGTTCTTCGTAACAGAGTGATTATGAGCAATGTTACTGCTTCCCAAGAGGTGCATCGTGCCTATGGCGGAGTAGTGCCTGAACTGGCTTCCAGGGCTCATCAACAGAATATAGTACCAGTAGTTGACCAGGCTTTGAAGAGAGCCGGCATCACCAAGGAGCAGTTGTCTGCCGTTGCCTTTACACGCGGTCCTGGATTGATGGGATCCCTGTTGGTAGGCGTGAGTTTCGCCAAAGGTTTTGCACGTTCTTTGAACATTCCACTGATCGATGTCAATCACCTTCAAGGTCATGTCATGGCCCATTTCATCAAGGAAAATGACGAGGATACTCATATGCCTCCTTTCCCGTTTATCTGTCTGCTGGTCAGCGGCGGCAATTCCCAAATTGTAAAAGTCAATGCCTACAATGATATGCAGGTCTTGGGACAGACCATTGACGATGCAGCCGGTGAAGCTATCGACAAATGCTCTAAAGTGATGGGACTCGGTTATCCCGGAGGACCTATCATTGACAAACTCGCCCGTCAGGGGGACCCTGAGGCATTCAAATTCGCAGAGCCTCATGTTGCCGGACTGGATTATTCTTTCTCCGGTCTGAAGACATCGTTCCTCTATTCCATGCGTAAATGGGTGGCTGAAGACCCTGACTTCATCGAGCATCATAAGAATGATCTTGCTGCCAGTCTGGAGCATACGATCGTGGATATTCTCATGAAGAAACTCCGTCTGGCTGTCGAGGGCACGAAGATTACCCATGTTGCTGTGGCCGGAGGTGTTTCTGCCAATACCGGTTTGCGCAATGCCTTCAAGGAGCATGCCGCTAAATACGGTTGGACGATCTACATCCCGAAATTCAGTTATACCACAGACAATGCGGCAATGATCGCTTGTGTGGGTACTTACAAGTATCTCGACAAGGATTTCGCATCCATCGAATTACCGGCTTTCTCCAAAGTCACTTTCCAATAAGGATCACCTGATTATCCTGCAAGGGATATTCCTAATTTTAAACCAATGAAAATGGAATTAGAAACTAAAATTTTGAGTAAGCAGATCCAAGAACTGCTTTATAACAACGAAAAGACACTGGGAACCGCTGAAAGTTGTACAGGCGGCCGGATTGCGGAAGCGATCATTGCTGTACCGGGAGCTTCAAATTATTATAAGGGCGGAATCATCTCTTACACAAATGAGATCAAGGAAAAACTGCTGAATGTGAGTCATCAGGTACTCGAAGAGCAGACAGCAGTGTGCGAAGAAGTTGCCAAGGAAATGGTCAGTGGAGCGATCAAGGCTTTGGATGTGGATTTTGCAATCAGCGCTACCGGCATAGCCGGCCCGACAGGGGGGACGAAAGAAATCCCTGTTGGAACGATTTGGCTGGGCTATGGCAATGCAGGGGATATCAGGACTTTCGAACTGACAGAAGATTTCGGTCGGGATATCAATCTTGGGATTGCAACCAATAAAGCCTTACAACTCTTATTGAACTTTCTGAAGGAGCACGAGAAGGAATTGGATGCGGAAAAGAAATAAAAAATCTTAAAAGATAAGTTTTTCCGAAAGATTATTTTGTAAATCCAATAAAAGTATGTAATTTTGCACGCTGTTTGGAATAGGTTTCAATTAACGAACTTAAAAATTTGAGATAGAAATGTCAAAGATCTGTCAGATTACAGGAAAGAAGGCACAGAGAGGTTGTAATGTGTCTCACTCAAAGCACCACACAAAGCGTAACTTTGATGTCAACCTTTTCAGCAAGAAATTCTATTATGTAGAACAAGCATGCTGGATTAGCCTTAAGATCAGTGCAGCCGGTCTGCGTCTTATTAACAAGATTGGTCTTGATGCTGCTTTGAAGCGTGCCGTTTCCAAAGGCTTCTGCGATTGGAAGGAAATTAAAGTAATAGGAGAATAAAACCATGGCAAAGAAATCAAAGGGCAATAGAGTACAAGTGATTTTGGAGTGCACTGAAATGAAGAAGAGCGGTCTGCCAGGTACAAGCCGTTACATCACTACCAAGAATCGTAAAAATACTCCGGAGCGTCTGGAGTTGATGAAATACAATCCTATTTTGAAGAAGATGACTCTTCATAAGGAAATCAAGTAAGAGGAGATATAATTATGGCAAAGAAAGTAGTTGCTACCCTCCATGAAGGTTCTAAGGATGGGCGCGCATATTCCAAAGTAATTAAGATGGTAAAAAGTCCGAAAACAGGTGCTTACGTTTTCGACGAGGAAATGGTTCCTAACGAAGCTGTTAAGGATTTTTTCAAATAAGCCGATAAATCGGTAAAACATTTGATAAGTCGTGATCTCTAAGGAGATTGCGACTTTTTCTGTTTGTAGGCCTCTCAAGTTCAAATTAATCTCCCTAGCTGTCAGAATTCTCGATTTAATTTCTTAAATTTGCAGAAAATACATATAGAATATGGCATTGTTTGGTTTATTCAATAAAAATAAGAAAGAAACGCTCGACAAAGGTTTGGAGAAAACAAAGGAGAGCGTTTTCGGCAAACTCGCCCGGGCTGTTGCCGGGAAATCAAAAGTTGATGATGATGTCCTCGATGATCTGGAAGAGATTCTGATCTCTTCGGACGTGGGGGTTGATACAACCATTAAGATAATTGACCGTATCGAGAAGCGGGTTGCACGCGACAAGTATGTTTCTACCTCTGAATTGAATGGCATTCTCCGCGATGAAATCGCCTCTTTACTCACTGAGAACAATTCCGTTGACAATGAGTCTTGGGATTTGCCAACGGATCACCGGCCTTATGTCATTCTCGTAGTCGGTGTGAATGGCGTCGGGAAGACCACGACAATAGGCAAGTTGGCTTACCAGTTTAAGAAGGCCGGCAAACAGGTTTACCTCGGTGCTGCAGATACTTTCCGGGCTGCGGCAGTTGAACAGATAGAGATCTGGGGAGAGCGAGTGGGCGTACCTGTTGTCAAGCAGCAGATGGGATCTGACCCGGCTTCCGTCGCTTTCGACACCCTCCAGAGCGCTCAGGCCAATCATGCGGATGTCGTACTGATAGATACGGCAGGACGTCTGCACAATAAGGTCGGTCTGATGAATGAATTGAAGAAAATCAAGAATGTCATGAAGAAAGTTATCCCGACAGCCCCTGACGAAGTATTGCTCGTCTTGGATGGCAGTACGGGACAGAATGCCTTTGAACAGGCCAAACAGTTCTCCGCCGTTACCCAGATCACTTCATTGGCGATTACCAAACTGGATGGTACTGCCAAGGGTGGCGTCGTGATAGGTATCAGTGACCAGTTGAAAGTACCGGTAAGATATATCGGTCTGGGAGAAGGTATGGAGGACCTTCAACTCTTCAATAAAAAGGAATTTGTCGACAGTCTGTTCAACAACAGTAAAAAGTAAGGCATCAGGAAGATGAAGAAGAATCAAATTGATGTCATTTCCATGGGCTGTTCCAAGAATCTTGTAGATTCCGAACTCCTGATGAAACAGTTTGAAGCCAATGGCTTTCATTGTACTCACGACAGTAAGAACCCGCAAGGGGAGATCGCAGTGATCAATACCTGCGGTTTCATCGAAAGTGCAAAAGAGGAAAGCATCAATACAATACTGCAATTCGTAAAGGCTAAGCAGGAAGGCCGACTGAAGAAACTATTTGTCATGGGGTGTCTGTCCCAGCGTTATCAGAAAGAACTGGAAAAGGACATTCCTGAAGTTGACAAATATTACGGAAAATTCAATTACAAGCAACTCCTGAAGGACTTGGGCAAGGCTGACGTGCCGACATGTGACGGTATGCGCCATCTGACAACGCCTCACCATTACGCTTATATAAAAATTGCCGAGGGATGTGACAGACACTGTGCCTATTGTGCCATTCCCCTTATCACCGGAAAGCACACCAGTCGTCCCGAAGAAGATATTCTCAATGAAGTCAAAGGACTCGTTGCCGATGGCGTCAAGGAATTTCAGATCATTGCACAGGAACTGACTTATTATGGCGTAGATTTAGACGGTCACAGGCAGATCGCTGACTTGATCAGTAAGATAGCTGATATTCCGGGTGTAGAATGGATCCGGTTGCACTATGCCTATCCGACCCAGTTTCCCTTGGAATTACTGGATGTCATCAGGGAGCGGCCCAATGTCTGCAAGTATCTTGACATCGCATTCCAGCACAGTAGTGATCATATGCTTTCCCGTATGCATAGGCATATCACGAAGAAAGAGCAGATGGACCTTATTCAGGAGATGAGGGACCGTGTCCCCAGAATACATATCCGTACGACGCTGATGGTCGGATTTCCCGGAGAGACTGACGAAGACTTCCAAGATCTTCTGGACTTTGTGCGTTGGGCTCGTTTTGAGCGTATGGGGGCATTTGCTTATTCGGAGGAGGAAGGCACCTATAGTGCACTTCATTACCGGGATGATGTGCCGTCAAAGGTCAAACAAGAGCGTCTCGACGAACTGATGGCCGTCCAGGAAGAGATTTCCGGTGAGTTGGAAGCCCAACAGGTGGGAAAGACTCTGAAAGTGATCATCGACCGCAAAGAGGGATCCTATTTTATTGGGAGGACAGAATTCAGTTCCCCTGATGTCGATCCGGAAGTTCTTATACCTGTTTCGGAGAATCCTCATATCAGAACCGGCAGATTCTATCAAGTGCAGATTACAGGGAGTGAAGATTATGACCTCTATGGAAAAATAAAAGCCCATGAACACTAAGGAAATGATAGCCGTCCTGGCAGAGAAAAGCGGATTTACGCAAGAGAATACGAGAACGCTCTTGCGAACTGTTGTGGATACCCTGACTGAAGAAGTGAGTGAAGGCAGGACTGTCATCATTCCGGGTTTCGGCACTTTCGAGGTCAAGAAACGGCTTGAACGCATCATCGTCAATCCTACCACGAAACAGCGGATGCTGGTGCCACCGAAACTGATTTTGAATTTCAGACCTTCAGCTACCATCAAAGAACAGTTGAAGAATGGAGGACCGCGCAATGCCTAAAAGCAGTTTGACCTTATTATCGGAACGCCTGGTAGAAAAGCATCACCTGGATCCGGCGACAGCGGACAATTTCGTCAAGAACTTGCTCGAGGTCATCAATCAGGGATTGCAGCAGGACAAAGTTGTAAAGATCAAGGGTTGGGGGACTCTTAAAGTCATCCATGTCCATGATCGGGAGAGTGTGGACGTCAATACCGGAGAAAGGATTGTCATTGAAGGCCGTGACAAACTCACGTTTACGCCTGAGTCTGTCTTGAAGGAAATTGTGAACAAACCTTTTGAACAGTTCGAAACGGTCGTCGTTAACGATGGTGTAGACTTTGACTCGATTGATCAGAAGTTTGCTGATGATACATCCCTTGAGGGGGTTAATGATGATGAAGGCGGAGACGTAGATACAGAGGAGAATCCTCTACCTTCCGCAGAAGGACTTTCAAAAATCTCTGAAGATCGTCCTGAGATCTCGACACCTGAGAAGGCCGCTCCAGTACCGGACGCTCCGGAATCAGAAGATTCGGATGAGGGAGAAAAAGCTGATCAGACTGATACAGAATCTCCTGCACCTTCTTCTCCTATTTTGGAGAATATACCCCAAGAGAAAGCGCCTTTTCTTAAAGAGACTGGCAAAGCGGATGTTCCCACTCAAGAAAAGCCGGAAGTGAAAGAACCTGTCTTCTCTTTGGAGGATGACCGGTCTGAGAAAGAGAGTGCACCGGTTGTAGAAAAACCGGAAAGCAAAGGTTCGACATTCTCTCTGGAAGATGATCGGACTGTACAAGAAAAAACTCCTACAGCAAATGAGCAGGAGGTTAAAGAACCGGTCTTTTCCTTAGCAGATGAGGATTCTCCCGAAACAGATACACCGAATTCTGAGGAACAAGACGTTCAATCTGCGAGCGTTTCGTTGGATAAGAAGCAAGAGATCAAAGAAAATACCCCGATAGTTGACAAACAGAACGGGGAAGAGGAACCGTCTGCAGAAACCGAACCGATGCCTGCCAAAGAGCAAGTCGTCAAAACGGAATCCTCTTCTTTGCAGGAAGACCAAACGGCTCAGGGGACTACGACTATTACAGACAAACAAGGACATGAAGATACGCCTTTGTCAACTGACGAGTCTGAGAGATCTCACCAACATCACATCGGGCATGTTTCCATGCCTTCATACCTCATTTTTATTACCGCTTTTCTGTTCCTGGCTTTAATTGCCGGATTAGTCGGATTGAGTTATCAGTATGGCAGGTTAGTATCAGAGTATAATCTAGTATCTTCCAAAATCCATCATTTGGAATCAGCCGTTTCTATGGTACCTTCCAAACCGGCACCCAAGCCTCGTGCTCAGAAACGCGTCTTGCCTCCAGCGGCACCTAAGACAGATACTGTAGCGAAAAAAACTCAGACTAAATCTTTTCCTTCTTATGATTCTGACCCTAGAGTGCGTACAGGCGCTTATCGGATTATAGGTATTGACAAGGTTGTCACTGTCAAGAAAGGTCAGACGATTTCAGGATTGAGTCGGACTTACTTGGGAAATGGAATGGAGTGTTATGTAGAGGCAGTGAATGGCATCACAGAAGTTAAAGAAGGGCAGAAAGTCCGTATTCCAAAGTTGGAATTAAAGAAGAGAAGATAGAATATTCCAGTTCAAGGAGTTGTCTCTTAATCGGTTATAAAATATATCGAAAGAAAACAACTCCTCACTACGGGATAAGTGAAACAACTTTTCATTGAGGATGTTTTTGTCTCTTTCTGTGAATTTAGGCTTTCGTGAGAATTAGAAATAGAAATGAAGTTCTTCTCTGACTGTCCTCTGATGTATTTAGAGAAGAATTTCTTAGGGTACCTTTAACTAAAAGAGATCGTATCAGTCCCTAAAAACTTTTTCTTGAGAAATTCAGATCGTTTTCAAAGCGGATATCAAATCGTTTTGAAGCATCCTTCAGAAACGATCAGCTTCATAAGTTTGTGCCATTCAAAATCAGTGGGGTAGTTTTGGGTCTATTGTTATGAACTCCATTTCTGAATGATGCCTCAGTATCCTATAAGGTTAGGTTTATTTTCTGAAGAACTTTCGGTATTCGTTTTCAAAATTAGGTGTGAATACCCCTTTCCCGAGTTGCTTTTCTATATCCTCTATTGACCAGAACCTCCCGCCGTCAAGTTCTTCTTTGGCAGTATGGACTTCGCCATCGTAAACACAACGATGTACGTAAACCAGTTCTTTCTCCCGTTGACTTTCGAAGACATAATGTCCCATATCGATAGGCTGGAAATCCGTGATGCCCAGTTCTTCACGTACCTCTCTTTTCAGGGCTTGCTCCACACTTTCACCGAAATCGATGTGGCCACCGCAAGAAGTATCCCATTTGCCAGGTTGGATGTCCTTCCACAAGGGACGTTTCTGGAGGAATATCTCGCCCTTGCTGTTGAACAGGTGCAGATGGACCACCGGATGCAATATTTTACAGCCATCATGGGCATGCCCTCTGGTAATTTCACCTAATATGTTTCCGTTCTCGTCTACTATCGGAAACTTCTCAGTTGGATTGTCTCTCATCTCTGAATTCCTTTCATATCACTTAGTCCAAAACTTTCACGGCGACATAAGCCCCGGGAAACTCTTCCTCGATTCCCAGTGTTTTCTGTCTGAAGATTCCGAATATGGCACTTCCGCTTCCACTCATTTGGGCGTATACTGCACCCCTGTTGTATAAATGTTGCTTGATGGCTTTCAACTCAGGCCATTTCTTGAATACGGGTTTTTCAAAGTCATTTACGAGATCTTCTTTCCAAGTATCTATAGGTTGTCTCACCACTTCACGGCAGCATTTTGCAGGTTTATGAGGTTGGATTTCCTGAAAAGCTTCGGCTGTGCTGACAGAGATGTCAGGTTTGACGACGACCAGACAATACCCGGAGAGATTCCCTTTGGGACTATCCGCAGGTTCCAGAATATCGCCGATCCCGGATCCGTAACTCGGTTCTGCTGTGATGAAGAAGGCGCAGTCGGCACCCAATCTTGCCGCATAGCGTTCCATCTCAGGATTGCCGATATTCAGGCGGAAACGCTCATCGAGTAGTCGGATCATGTAAGCTCCGTCAGAAGAGCCGCCTCCCAGACCGGCTTGTGAAGGAATCTGCTTGTATAGATGGGCATGGACCCGTGGCAGAGAAAAGTCTTTGGCCAAGAGGTCATAAGCTTTTACCACCAGGTTGGAACGTTCGTTGCAGTCTATACCGTTCCCGGTCACCTTCAAGTCACAAGGGATATCGCTCGGGAATTTTGCATCCATTGCCTTGATCTCAAGCGCATCATAAATGGGAATAGGGTAGAAAACAGTTTCCAAACTGTGATAGCCGTTTGGCAATGTTCCGACAATATTCAAACCGAGGTTAATTTTCGCACAGGGAAAAGTAATCATTTCGTTTCTGTTTGATCTGATATGACAAAATTACTAAAAAAAGGAATACCAAGCAACGAATCCTCCTTGTTTTTTTATTACCTTTGCAGCCTAAGCTATAAAAATTAAGATGGCAGAAGAAAAGAAAAACAACACTCGGAAGCGCCGTACGCCGACGCCTATCGATGAAAGTTACGGGCATTTACAACCTCAGGCAACTGAAATTGAACAAATCGTCATCGGTGCCCTTCTGGTGGACAAGGATGCCTTCTCGGTTGTCTCTGAGATCCTTCGGCCAGAAACTTTCTATGACCCGCGGAACCAAAAGATTTACCAGGCCATTCAGACCATGAATCTGGAGGAGCGTCCTGTGGACATCATGACCGTCATAGAGGAACTCAAGCATGAGGGGACTCTGGACGAGATTGGAGGACCTGCTTATATACTCGATATCAGTCAGCATGTGGCATCATCCGCTCACATCGAGTACCATGCGCATATTCTTGCCCAGAAATACCTGGCACGACAGTTGATCCATTTTGCCAGTGAGTTGGAGACAGAAGCCTTTGACCCTCAGATCGACATCGATGAGTTGATGCAGAAGACAGAGGGCCATTTGTTTGAACTCTCGCAGAAAAACATGCGCCAGGACTATACGCAGATCGACCCGATCATACATGAAGCGACGGAAATCCTCCAGCGGGCAGCAAGTAATCCCGAAGGTCTGACAGGTATTCCGACAGGGTTTACCAGACTGGATGAGATTACCAGCGGATGGCAGAAGAGTGACCTCGTCATCATTGCCGGTCGTCCTGCAATGGGCAAGACCTCCTTCGCCATGAGTATCGCCAAGAACATAGCCGTAGACCACCATATCCCTGTGGCATTCTTTTCATTGGAAATGAATAAGGTCCAACTTGTCAACAGACTTATTTCCAATGTTTGTGAAATACCCGGTAACAAGATATTGAACGGTCAACTCGATGCAGCTGACTGGGACAGACTGGACAAGAAACTCCGTTTGCTTAGCGGTACACCTCTTTATATAGACGATACGCCGGGACTGTCTGTCTTTGAACTCCGCACGAAGGCGAGACGACTGGTCAGAGAGCAACATGTCAAGATCATCATGATCGACTATTTGCAGTTGATGAATGCCAACGGTGCACGTTTCAGCAACCGTCAGGAGGAAGTCTCCACGATCTCGAGATCGCTCAAGGGACTTGCCAAGGAACTGGATATTCCTATCCTCGCCCTGTCACAGTTAAACCGTACTGTAGAAAACCGTGAAGGCTTGGAAGGGAAGCGGCCTCAGTTGAGTGATCTGCGTGAATCCGGAGCCATTGAGCAGGATGCCGATATGGTGCTCTTCGTCCACCGACCCGAATACTATCACATCTATGAAGATGAAAAGGGTCATGACCTCCATGGTATGGCACAGATCATCATAGCCAAGCACCGTAAGGGCGCGACGGGAGATGTTCTCCTGCGCTTTAGGGGTGAGTTTACGACCTTCCTCAATCCTGATGACGACGGAGGCTTTGCTCCGCTTCCACCTCAGGAAGGTGGGGAAATCATCGGGAGTAAGATGAACGGGGACAGTGACGCGCCGCCTTTCTGATGCCGAAGGCGGGAGCACCCCTTCAGCTCCTCGTCCTTGAAACGAATCTATTGTTGAAGATATTAACAGATTAAGGTCATCAAATGAATGAATCTATCACTTTTTATGTTAAAAAAGTAATTATTTCTTGTTAGTTTCATTTTAATTCTTTACCTTTGCGTCCGAATTAGTAAAGAATATATCAAAAATATATCAAAGCAATGATTCCACAGATTATACTAAGTATTATTATTCGAATTCGACTGCATCGAGTGGCCGGAAGTGATGAGGTACGTGTATAAATTTGCGTGATAACGTATATGAGCCTTTCTCACTTCTGGATTGTGGGGAAGGCTTTTTTATTGGGTGATAGTAAATGACTAACAAGATTTAAATATGAGAGACAGATTGTTTATTTTTGACACAACACTTCGCGATGGCGAACAGGTGCCGGGTTGCCAGTTGAACACAGTAGAGAAAATCCAAGTGGCAAAACAACTAGAACTGTTGGGGGTGGATGTGATTGAAGCCGGGTTCCCTATTTCCAGTCCGGGGGATTTCAATTCTGTAGTGGAGATCAGCAAGGCTGTGACATGGCCGGTCATCTGCGCTCTGACCCGTGCGGTCCCGAAAGACATCGACTGCGCAGCCGAATCATTGAAGTATGCCAAACGTAAACGTATCCATACAGGACTGGGGACCAGTGACTATCATATCAAATATAAATTCAATTCCACGAGGGAGGAGATTCTTCAGCGTGCGGTGGACGCCGTCAAGTATGCCAAGAAATACGTTGAGGATGTCGAATTCTATGCAGAGGATGCCGGCCGTACAGACAATGAATATCTGGCACAGGTATGTGAAGCTGTCATCAAGGCAGGCGCTACCGTAGTCAATATCCCTGATACGACAGGCTATTGCCTTCCGGATGAATATGGCAACAAGGTCAAGTACCTCATGGAGCACGTCGATGGTATCGAGAAGGCTCAGATCTCCACCCACTGCCATAACGACCTGGGCATGGCTACTGCCAATACTTTGCAAGGTGTGCTGAACGGGGCACGCCAAGTGGAGGTGACTGTCAACGGCATCGGTGAACGTGCAGGAAATACGGCCCTGGAAGAGATTGCAATGATTCTGAAATGTCATAAGAACATAGGTATTGATACGAATATCAATACGGCGAAAATCTATCCTACATCCAGATTGGTATCGAGTTTGATGAATATGCCTGTCCAACCTAACAAGGCCATCGTAGGCCGCAATGCTTTTGCCCATTCATCGGGTATCCATCAGGACGGTGTCCTCAAGAACGTCCAGACCTATGAGATCATTAACCCGAAAGATGTAGGGGTAGATGACAATGCCATCATCCTGACTGCCCGCAGTGGTCGCGCTGCACTCAAATACCGCCTCCACGTCAACGGCGTCGAGGTGTCGGAAGACAAACTGAATGAGATCTATAAGAAATTCCTGGTTCTTGCCGACAAGAAGAAGGAGGTCACTGATGACGATGTCCTCGCTCTTGCAGGAGCTGCATCAGCATTGTCTCATAGCGTCAAACTCGATTATCTTCAGGTGACGACAGGCAAAGGTGTGAAGAGTGTGGCCAGCATCGGACTGGACATCTCCGGTCAGAAATTCGAAGAGAGTTCGTCAGGCAACGGTCCTGTCGATGCTGCCATCAAAGCCCTGAAACGCATCATACGCAAACAGATGACCTTGAAGGAATTCACGATCCAGGCTATCGACAAGGGTTCTGATGATGTGGGCAAAGTACACATGCAGGTGGAGTATGACGGCCATATGTATTATGGCTTCGGAGCCGATACGGATATCGTATCTGCATCTGTGGAAGCTTATATCGATTGTATCAATAAATTCAGGAACAAGTAAATTTTAAGCGAAAATATGAATACACTGTTTGACAAAATTTGGGATCGTCACGTCGTACAAATCGTCAAGGATGGTCCGACTCAACTTTACATTGACAGACTCTACTGTCATGAGGTCACTTCTCCTCAGGCGTTTGCAGGACTGAGGGCAAGAGGGCTCAAACCTTTTCGTCCGAAACAGATCTTCTGCATGCCTGACCACAATACGCCTACCCATGACCAGGACAAACCTATCCAGGACCCGATTTCGCGTAAGCAGATCGATACTCTGGACAAGAATTGCAAGGATTTCGGGCTGACCGAATATAAGATGAATACGTCGGACAACGGTATCATTCATGTCGTCGGACCTGAGAAGGCTCTTTCCTTGCCGGGGATGACCATCGTCTGTGGGGATTCCCACACCTCTACCCATGGGGCAGTGGGAGCAGTGGCTTTCGGTATCGGCACCTCTGAGGTTGAGATGGTCTTGGCTTCCCAGTGTATCTTGCAGCAGAAACCTAAGTCCATGCGCATCAATATCAGTGGCAAACTGAAACCCGGTGTGACGGCCAAGGATGTCGCCTTGTATCTGATGAGCCAACTGACAACTTCTGGCGCAACAGGATATTTTGTGGAATATGCCGGACCAGTGATCAGGGACATGAGTATGGACGGCCGCTTCACGCTTTGCAACCTGTCCATCGAGATGGGATCCAGAGGCGGTTTTGTCGCCCCTGACGAGAAGACCTTCGCTTATCTGAAAGGTCGGCAGTTTGCCCCCAAAGGAAAAGAGTGGGATAAGGCTGTCGCCTACTGGAAGACGCTGAAGAGCGGTGATGACGCCGTTTTCGATAAAGAACTCAATTTCAAGGGTGAAGACATCGAACCCCGAATCACTTTCGGGACAAATCCCGGAATGGGAATTGCCATTGACGGGAAGGTACCTGACTTAAATCAGATTCCTGCTGAGGATCAGGCTTCTTTCAAGAAAGCCTTGAATTATATGGGTTTTCATCCGGGAGAGAAACTTATGGGGCACCCTATAGACTACGTGTTCCTCGGGGCCTGCACAAATGGCCGTATAGAGGATTTCAGGGCTTTTGCCCATATTGTCAAGGGCCATCAGAAAGCTGAGGGCGTCACTGCCTGGTTGGTTCCGGGGAGTTGGCTTGTCGACCGTCAGATCCGTCAGGAAGGCCTTGACAAGATCATCGAGGCTGCAGGATTCCAAATCCGGCAACCGGGGTGCTCTGCCTGTCTGGCCATGAACGATGACAAGATTCCTGCGGGCAAGTATGCCGTATCTACCAGTAACCGTAATTTTGAAGGCCGACAGGGTCCTGGCTCACGTACCATTCTCGCCAGCCCGCTGGTTGCAGCAGCAGCTGCCATTACCGGTAAAATCACAGATCCGAGAACCCTTTAAAACGTAGAAAAATGAAACAGAAATTTAACGTCATAACATCTTCATGCATCCCATTGCCTTTAGAGAATGTCGATACTGATCAGATCATCCCTGCCCGTTTCCTCAAAGCTACTGATAAGGAGGGTTTCGGGAATAACCTCTTCAGAGACTGGAGGTACAACAAGGACAATACGCCGAAGAAAGATTTCGTGCTCAATGACCCTTCCTATTCCGGGGTGATCCTGGTAGCCGGAAAGAACTTCGGCTCAGGGTCTTCCAGGGAACACGCTGCGTGGGCTATCGCAGGGTACGGCTTCAGGGTCGTGATCAGTTCCTTCTTCGCCGACATCCACAAGAACAACGAACTCAACAACTTCGTCCTGCCTGTAGTGGTCAGCGAACCTTTCCTGAAAGAATTGTTTGACAGCATCCGGAAAGATCACAAGACGCAGGTGAAAGTCGATCTGCCCAACCAGACGGTGACTAACCTTGCGACCGGTCATTCAGAGCACTTCGAGATCAACGGCTATAAGAAGCATTGTCTGGAAGAGGGTTTGGATGATGTGGACTTTCTAGTGAAGAATTTGGATAAAGTCAAAGCTTGGGAGCAGTCTAAAGCGCTCAGCTTTCAGGATTAAAGCACGTTGATGTTATGGATAGCGGTTCAAAACAGAAAACTATTGAAATAATGGATTCGACGCTTCGTGACGGGGAGCAGACCAATGGGGTCTCGTTCCTGCCTCACGAAAAGTTGATGATTGCCAAGGCACTCCTCGAATATGTGGGGGTAGACCGTATAGAAGTTGCTTCAGCACGTGTCTCGGATGGTGAAAAGAATGCAGTCAGCATGATTTGCCGGTATGCCAGCAGTCAGAATATCCTGGACCGCGTGGAAGTCCTGGGATTCGTTGACGGCACGAAGTCTGTAGACTGGATCAAGGATTGTGGCTGCAGGGTCATCAACCTACTGGCGAAAGGGTCTGTGCGCCATTGCACTTTACAACTTCATAAAACGCCCGAAGAGCATATCGAGGACATCAAGAAGGTCATCGCGTATGCACATAGCCAGAATTTTATTGTCAATCTTTATCTTGAGGACTGGTCTTCCGGGATGATGGATTGCAGGGATTACGTCTTCCGGATGATGGATGCACTGAAAGACGAGGGGATTGCCCGGTTCCTGCTGCCCGATACACTCGGTATATTGAATCCTTTCAATACGAAGGAATATCTTGAGGCGATGGTCACCAGATACCCCGGTGTCAAATTTGATTTCCATGCGCACAATGACTATGGGATGGCTGTAGGTGACTCCTATGCAGCTGTCATAGCCGGTGCTACCGGCCTCCATGTCACTGTCAACGGTCTCGGTGAGCGTTGCGGCAATGCACCTCTCTCATCTGTACAGGTAATGCTCCACGACCAACTTGGGGTCTCTACTCGTGTTGATGAGTCGGCTCTCGTCGATGTCAGTCACCTTGTCGAGGGCTACAGCGGCATCTGTATAGCACCCAACACACCGGTCATCGGTGAAAACGTGTTTACTCAGGTTGCCGGAGTCCATGCTGACGGTGACAAAAAAGCCCATCTTTATAGTAATGCGCTCGTCCCCGAGCGTTTCGGCCGGCATCGCGAGTTTGCCTTGGGAAAGAATTCCGGGAAGGCAAATATCATCCAGAACCTCAAAGAACTAGGACTGGTGCTGACTCCTGAACAGACGAAGGCGGTCACACGCCGGATCACGGAACTTGGGGATAAGAAGGAACTCGTCACACAGGATGACTTACCTTATATCGTCAGTGATGTCTTGAAGCACAACGCACCTGAGAACAAGGTCAAACTCGTCAGTTATATGGTCTCCACCGCTTATGGGTTGAAACCTATTGCGAGTCTTAAAGTGAAGATCAACGGCAAAGACTATGAAGCGGCTCATGCCGGAGACGGTCAGTACGATGCTTTCGTGAAGGCCATGCGCCAGATCTATAAGGACAAACTGGACCGTACTTTCCCGTTTTTGGACAACTATCAAGTCAGTATTCCTCCTGGGGGACATACGGACGCTTTGGTCCAGACGGTCATATCCTGGCATTACGGCAATCGCTTTTGGCGGACAAAAGGCTTGGATGCAGACCAGACAGAATCTGCCATCAAGGCAACTCTGAAAATGCTCAACTTGTTTGAGAACGAAGAACAGAAAGCAGCTGAGGAAAAAGAATCCCCGGCTGAATAAGAATAAAGAACTTAAAAGTTTAAAGAATGAATTTGAAAATCGCTGTTCTGGCCGGTGATGGCATCGGACCGGAAATCATGAAACAGGGCGTTGCTGTCCTGGACACTGTCGGAGAGAAATTCGGACATCAGTTCACGTATACTCCAGCTGTCTGCGGGGCTCATGCCATAGATGAGGTAGGGGATCCTTTCCCTGAAGCTACTTTCAAAACGTGTATGGATGCTGATGCTGTCCTTTTCGCAGCTGTCGGTGACCCTCGTTTTGATAATGACCCTACCATCAAGGTCCGCCCTGAGAACGGACTGCTCGCCATGCGCAAGCAACTCGGTCTCTATGCGAATGTAAGACCTGTGGCTACTTTCGATTGCCTCTTGCACAATAGTCCGCTCAAGGATGAGATCATCAAGGGGGCAGACTTTGTCGTTATCCGCGAGTTGACCGGTGGTATGTATTTCGGAAAGAAATATCAGGGCAAAGACATGGCTTATGATACGGATATCTATTCCCGTCCAGAGATAGAGCGTATTCTGAAGGTCGGTTTTGAATTTGCCTTGAAACGTCATCAGCATCTGACCGTTGTCGACAAGGCAAACGTCCTTGCCAGTTCACGTCTCTGGCGTGAGGTCGCTATGGAGATGGCTAAGAAATATCCGAAAGTCAAGACGGATTATATGTTCATTGACAACGCTTCCATGCGGGTATTGACCGAACCGAGGTTCTTCGATGTGATCGTCACGGAAAACACCTTCGGCGATATCCTCACGGATGAGACCAGCAGTATTACCGGTTCTATGGGACTGCAGCCTTCTGCCTCGTTAGGTGAGCACACGCCTTTGTTCGAACCTGTTCATGGCAGTTGGCCTCAGGCTGCAGGCAAGAATATTGCCAACCCTGTCGCTGAGATCCTCTCTGCTGCGATGTTACTCGAACATTTCGGCTTGAAGGATGAGGGTGCCTTGATACGCAAGGCTGTCAATGCCAGTCTGGAAGCAAAAGTCCGTACACCTGAGATTCAGGTTGCCGGCGGCAAGAAGTATGGCACTACAGATGTAGGTTCCTGGATAGTTGACTATATCCGGACTGCAAAGTAATTTCTGAATAAAAGTTCTCATACAGAATACCTGTAGGAGAACCCACCTATCCACGACTGGGAATGTGATGATTTCCGTCGTGGATTTTTTATTCCGATGCCCGCAATCATTAATTTTATCTAACAGGTGGCATGATTCTTTGGGGCATCCTTGTTTTTTTGTAACTTTGCTGATAAAATTAATGGTCATGCATAAAGTTTTTATGATTTGCATGCTGGGGGTCTTGTTCGGACAGCCCATCATGGCTCAGAGCAATCAGACGCTAAGGGATTCCTTGGCAAATGCGACTGACATCTTGGCTTATCATCCGGATAGCGTGGATCTTCGGCTGAAGAAAGTGGCATGGAATATCAAACTCGAGCAGTGGCAGTATGCCAAGGATGATCTGGACAAGGTGCTTCATCTGCAACCGACAAATGTAGCGGGATTGTTCTATAGGGCTTTTGTGAATCAGAAACTGAACCGTTACAATTTTGCACGACTGGATTATCAGAACCTGCTGGCTATCGTACCCGGTAATTTCGAAGCAGAATTAGGTCTGGCACTTTTGAACCAAAAGGACATGCACTATACGGAGTCCTATGATGAGATCAACAACCTTGTGGATCAGTATCCTGACAGTGCCGTCGCCTATGCTGCCAGAGCGGGGATCGAAGATGAGCGGCAGATGAAAGAGGTGGCGGAATATGATTATTCCAAAGCGTTTCAATTGGATTCGGCCAACATCGATTATCTCCTGAACCGCGCAAATCTGAGAATGGACCTCAAGCGCTTTGATGACGCAGAAGCCGATTTGAACTTGGCCGTCAAATTGGGTTATCCGAGGGGAGCGCTGATAGGTTATTATCGCAAACTCAGGGATATGAAGAAAAAATAGATCAGGCTGACGAAGGAGTTATGAGTGGTGTTTTGCCCTTCTTTTTTGATCTATCGGAATCCTCGTCTCCATAACAAGACTTATAAGAATGATTGTCCTTCAGTCATTCTTTTTTGTTTTTAGAATACTTTGGAAAAACACATATTGATGATCTTTCCCTGGTCATCTTTCTGTGAGGATTTATTTTCGATTGTAGGTTATGTTACTCAGGTTAGTGTCTTAGCCTGGAAAAAGTTGACTTAAAGAAGTTAAATTTAAACCAGGAAAGAGATGAAAAAATATTACGAATTCACGGAAGCAGAGCAACGGTCAGTCCTGAAGGATTACTACGAGGGCTGTATG
>NZ_JAMXLY010000046.1 GCF_024054555.1 Segatella cerevisiae
GTCGACGACAACGCCAAGCAAGCTTGGCGCCCGTTTCCCCTCGACTTGCATGTGTTAAGCCTGTAGCTAGCGTTCATCCTGAGCCAGGATCAAACTCTCCATTGTAAATTGTCTTTCCTGCGCCGCTCCCCTCTCCCTTGCGGGAAAAGGAAGACGGCGCCTTTGTTCTGTTCAGGGTACCCTTCCGTTCCGACCGCGACTTTCGTCTCGGCAGACGGACGGTTCTTTCTTCTTCTACGCTCGGGATCTGCCTGTGTACCCGAAAGTACATAGGCAAGTCCCATTCTTGTACTGCCTGTCTGTTTTATGTGAATCTTTTCAAAGAACTCTTTCTTTCGCTCCCGGTTTTTTGCCGAAAGCGGTTGCAAAGGTATGCATTTCTTCCGAACCCTCCAAATATTTAGAGGAAAAAATTCAAGAAAAATACATTTTCTTTTCTTCTATTGATTTAGATCAATTCTCAATTCCTTAGTACCTTATATAATGAGAGGACTAAAGTTTAATCTTTTATCCGATTTGCGAAAGAGAAATCTTATATGTCCGTAGACTTAACCGAGAAGATACAGACTGCGCAAGGATGACAAGCCATGAGAAAGGAGAAAGAAGAAGTTCTACAAACAGGGCCATAACTGTCAAAAGCATTTATAATAGGATATAATCAACCTACAAAACGTTAAAATTCGTGTTTTTTCTTGTTTATATAGTGCAATGGCTTTATATTTGCAGAATATAATATTAAGAAAAGAATTAAAGGAAGACATTTATGACAGAAGAGGAATTGTATAACTCACTAAACCATTATGGGGATCCACAGCAGAGCAAAGTTAAAGAATTAAACCGAGCTTTGCCAATCCTCACCAGGAAGATGTACGTATGGATGACGTTGGCATTGGTACTGACAGGCGTAACAGCTTTCGGAGTAGCCAGCAGTCCTAATTTATTAAGAGCCATCTATACCAACTCCGCTATCATGTGGGGTCTCATTATCGGAGAATTTGCCCTAGTAATTGGAGTAACGGCAGGCATCAACCGGCTTTCACTAGGTACAGCTACATTCATGTTTATTCTGTATTCTGTACTAAACGGGGCATTGTTCTCGTCTATCTTCATGATTTATACCATGACCTCGATAGCGAAAGTCTTTTTCATAACGGCAGGGACATTCGGTGTCATGGCAGTTTATGGAAGTACGACGAAGAAAGATCTGAGTTCAATCGGGAACATCTGTTTTATGGCCCTTATCGGTTTAGTCATTGCCACCCTGGTAAATGTCTTTCTGAAGAGTGCCATGTTCGACTACATCCTGTCCTATATCGGCATCGCAGTCTTTGTAGGTTTGACGGCATGGGATACCCAAAAGATGAAAAGAGTCTTGTCTACGCAATATGACGTCAGCGAAGGTGCCCAGAAGATTGCTCTACTCGGGGCATTGAACCTATATATGGATTTCATCAACTTATTTCTCTATTTCCTGAGAATATTTGGTAATAGCAACAAATAATTGATTCCACATCCCATACCTCAATTCTAGTTTTCTTAAGAAAGGTAGAATTGAGGATTTTTTATGCCCCATCTTTATCATAAAATCGTCTAATCCCCCTTTCCAGAACACCGGCGATTCCTGAATTATACAAAAGATCCACAAACTTTTGTTCCTCGTCTTATCCCGAATTGGCAGAAAGGGCATTGCCTATTTAGGATATCCCCCAATTCGTTGGGTCCAAGGATTATCTGGAAGACCTTAAAACTGGCATATTACAGTAGTCATTGTCCACTCCGAGAGACCTACTTGTTCCCATCACGAGAGGCACTTTGCAATATGCTACATAATGGTGCACCATTATCCACCATTTTGGTACACCATTATGCAGCATATTGGTCGGTTCCTTATTCGATTGCTAGAAAACTTAAGTTCGGCGGCTTCATTTTTCATCATAGAACTGGATGACTATTGACCCAAGTTAGTTCGGGGCATTTAAATGGTACTTCATTTTTATCATAGGTTGACGGCACCTCTTATAATAGCATTACAGATTTATTTCCACTGTCGTTACGTCTACGATATGAAGCGGATATAGGATCAGGAAACATCTCATTTTCCTACACATCCCCATCACTTCTCAGATCGTCCATGGCCGGCATTTCAGTTTCCCTCAACAGAGAAGAAGGAAAATCCCCTGATTTATCGCCTCAAAGGCAGACTCTTTTCTCAACATATTCTGCCCTATCGAAAGCCAAAGAAACAGTCCACCGATTCCTGTATTTTTCTCACCAACTAAATGAATTAATATGCAATGACTAAACATAAATAGTTTAACTTTCAGTTTTTCTATTATTTTTATGCAATATTATTTGTTTATTTCAATAAATATCTATAATTTTGCAGTCATGAATGAATAAAAATACATCTTATGAAAGTAAAAGACAGCAGATTGGAAGCCCTGAAAATGCTTATCTCCAGCCAAGAACTGGGAAGTCAGGAAGAAGTTCTTGAAGCTCTTTCAAAAGAAGGATTCAAACTTACACAAGCTACGCTTAGCCGCGACCTCAAACAGTTAAAGGTAGCCAAGGCAGCCAGTATGAATGGGAAGTATGTATACGTCTTACCGAATGAGACCATGTATAAGCGTGTCCACAGTCCCCAGTCAGCCATAAAGATGATGCAATCTCCCGGATTCCTTTCCCTGAATTTCTCAGGAAACATAGGGGTCATCAAGACACGTCCGGGGTATGCCAGCAGCATTGCCTATAATATCGACAATGCCAAACTCCCGGAAATCTTAGGAACGATTGCAGGAGACGACACGATCTTCATTGTCAAGAAAGACGATGCAAGTGAGAGGATCATCACAGACGACCTGATGTCAATTATTCCGAACGAGTAATCGATCACATAATAGCATTACCGCGTACAGGCATAAGACAACAACGAGAAAAGGCCTAAGGCCAGAATTAATAATCACAAGGAAATGGAAGAAATCAAAGTAAGGGTAGCAGACGCTTCTGATGAGAAATACGTAGATACCATTCTCAAGACGATTGCTGAAGCTGCAAAGGTACGGGGCACAGGGATTGCCAAACGTACACACGAGTATTTGGCTACAAAGATGAAAGAAGCCAAAGCTGTGATAGCCCTTTCTGGAGACAAATTTGCCGGTTTCAGTTATATTGAAACCTGGGGCAACAAAGAGTATGTCACAACATCAGGACTTATTGTCCATCCCGACTTCCGAGGCTATGGCATAGCCAAGCGGATCAAGAATCTCACCTTTTCATTGGCACGGGTGCGATGGCCGAATGCTAAAATTTTCTCTTTGACTAGCGGCTCTGCGGTCATGAAGATGAATACCCAATTAGGCTATCTACCCGTAACCTTCAACGACCTCACCAAAGATGAAGCTTTCTGGAGAGGGTGTGAAGGTTGCATCAATGTAGATGTTCTTCACAGGACACATCGGAAATATTGCATCTGTACAGCAATGCTGTTCGATCCAAAAGAAGTCCTGCCTGTAAAAATACCTGATGAAGTCCTTGAAAGGATCAAAAGGATTGACAGCAATAAATAAATCCGAGTTTATAAGCGGAAAAACCGAGCAGGACGAACGGGCAAAAGCATCAAGTCAGATGCCCGGAAGATGATTCTTAAGTCACCTTTTTCCTTTCAACCCATCCGCCTTTCTGCCGCAAATGTCTAAATAAATATCATCAATTAAAATCCATAAGAAAATGCAAAACAAGAAAGTCGTCGTCGCCTATAGTGGAGGACTAGACACCTCTTATACAGTTATGAAACTCTCACAAGAGGGTTGGGATGTTTATGCCGCATGTGCCAGTACCGGCGGATTCAGTGCCGCACAATTGAAGAAAAATGAAGAGAACGCCTATCTACTGGGAGCAAAGCAATACGTCACACTTGACGTGACCCAGGAATATTACGAGAAATCTCTCAAGTATATGATCTACGGCAACGTTCTCAGGAACAACTGTTATCCTATTTCCGTGAGTAGCGAGCGTATCTTCCAGGCCATTGCCGTAGCCCGCTATGCCAAGGAGATCGATGCAGATGCCATCGCCCACGGTTCAACAGGCGCAGGGAATGACCAGATCCGTTTCGATATGACCTTCCTCGTGATGTGCCCGAATATCCAAATCATCACATTGACACGTGACCATCACCTGACACGTAAAGAAGAAGTGGATTATCTGAACAGCCACGGTTTCAATGCAGATTTCACCAAACTCAAATACAGTTATAATGTCGGCATCTGGGGAACCAGTATCTGTGGAGGAGAGATCCTCGATTCCGCACAGGGATTACCGGAAGAAGCTTACCTGAAACATGTCGAACAGACCAAAGAAAGCATACTGAAGATCACATTTGAGCAAGGTGAGATCGAGTCTGTCAACGGTGAAGTGTTCGTAGATAAGGTCAAAGCCATACAGAAGATCGAAGAAATAGGTTCTGCCTATGCCATCGGCCGTGACTGCAATGTCGGTGATACGATCATCGGAATCAAAGGACGGGTAGGCTTTGAGGCTGCCGCTCCCAAACTGATTATCGAAGCACACCGCCTGCTGGAGAAATACACCCTCAGCAAATGGCAGCAATACTGGAAAGACCAAATCGGCAACTGGTACGGAATGTTCCTCCATGAGAGTCAGTATCTCGAACCTGTCATGCCGGATATCGAAGCCATGATGACGTCTTCCCAAAGACATGTCAACGGTACAGTCATCCTGAAACTCAGACCTCTGGGTTTTGAAACTGTCGGCGTAGATTCACCCGACGATCTCTTGAAGTCCAAGTTAGGTGAATATGGAGAAATGCAACATGGTTGGACGGCAGAAGAGATGAAAGGATTCATCAAAGTGCTGTCTACTCCTCTCCGCGTCTATTACGGGATTCACCCTGATGAAAAGAGATAACCCTTCAGAGTCTCATCCATTAAGGGAACACTTCCCGAAGTTTCAGAGTCAGAAAACTATCGATCTCTGAACCGTTCAAAATGTATCACCCCTTTTAAAACCAAATATATGAAGCAGATGGATAAAAAACTGACAAGGTCAATGACTGATGCAAAACTGGGCGGAGTATGTGCAGGCATCGCCCACTATTTCGATGTTGACCCGACATGGATACGAATTGCCTATGTCGTTTTTACAGTCATCACCTGCATTTTCACCGGTATCATCGTCTATATTGCCTTGTATCTGATCATTCCTAAAGATACCACCATAAAACAAGACGGAGAGGACTCTAAAGGAATGAATACTGAAGATACGGGTGAATAAACTGACGGATTCCCGATCAAAAGCGAGATTCCGGAGACCCAACTAAAATCATCAAATCATGATAAAAATAGGAATATTAGGAGCTGCCGGATTTACGGGTGGCGAACTCATCCGGCTTCTCCTCAATCATCCTGAAGCAGAAATTGTCTTTGCCAATAGTGAGAGCTGTGCCGGAAAATATATCACAGACATCCATGAAGGATTGTATGGCGATACGGATATGAAATTCACCTCCGAGATGCCTTTTGACCAAGTGGATGTCCTATTCTTCTGTTTCGGTCACGGCAAGAGCGAGGCTTTCATGAAAGCCCACGACATACCTGAAAACGTAAAAATCATTGACCTTGCACAGGATTTCCGCCTGGCACCGGATGTCGTCGCCAAGACTCAGCACCCGACCGCCCAAAAACACGACTTTGTCTATGGTCTGCCGGAGATCAATGCCACAAAGATTGCCAAGGCCCGACATGTCGCCAATCCCGGTTGTTTTGCCACCTGCATCCAATTAGGATTGCTCCCCGCAGCTCAGATGCACCTTATCACAAAGGATGTGTCTGTCAATGCCATCACCGGCAGCACCGGGGCAGGTCAGAAACCCCAGGCGACGACTCATTATTCATGGAGGGATAACAACCTGAGTATCTATAAGGCCTTCCGCCATCAGCATGTTCCGGAGATCCGACAGAGTCTGAAGCAAATCCAGGGATTTCTGGATGCGGGCATCGACTTTATCCCTTACCGGGGATGCTTTACCCGAGGTGTTTTCGCTACCGAAGTTGTAAAGACCGAAACATCGGGTGAGGACATCGTCGCAGGATACAAGAAATTCTATCAGGGAGCCGCGTTTACACATTATGTCGACCAGCCCTTGGACTTGAAACAAGTTGTCAATACGAACAAAGCCCTCATACACGTAGACAAGATAGATGATAAACTGTTGATTACTTCATGTATCGACAACCTTCTCAAAGGGGCCGTCGGACAAGCCGTACAAAACATGAATATCATGTTCGGAATAGACCAGAAAACAGGATTAAATTTAAAAGGAAGCGCATTTTAATGAAACTATTCAATGTATACGCACTCTTTGATGTTGACATCGTCAAGGGAAAAGGATGTGAGGTATGGGATGATAAAGGTCAGAAATATCTGGATATGTATGGCGGCCATGCCGTCATCAGTATAGGACATTGCCATCCTCATTATATAGAGATGATGACCAACCAACTCCACAAGTTGGGATTTTACAGTAACTCTGTCATCAATCCCCTGCAACAACAGTTGGCTGACAGACTGGGCAAGATCAGCGGTTATGACGACTATCAGTTCTTCCTGATCAACTCCGGTGCCGAAGCGAATGAGAACGCCCTCAAACTGGCTTCATTCCACACAGGGAGAACCAGAATCCTCGCTGCAGAGAAATCCTTCCACGGAAGGACATCCTTGGCTGTAGAGGTCACCAACAACCCCAAGATAACGGCTCCCATCAATGCCAACAGTCATGTGACTTTCCTGCCCCTCAATGATCTGGACGCTTGGAAGAAAGAACTGTCGAAAGGAGATGTCTGTGCCTGTATTCTGGAGTGTATCCAAGGTGTTGGAGGCGTCAATATGGCGACACCCGAATTTGCCCAAGGACTCCAAAAGGCCTGTAAAGAGAACGGTACCGTCCTCATCACAGACGAGATACAGTGCGGCTATGGCAGAAGTGGAAAGTTCTTTGCCCATCAGTGGCTGGGAATCAGACCCGATCTGATCACTGTAGCCAAAGGCATCGGCAATGGCTTTCCTATGGGCGGCGTACTCATCTCACCCGAGTTCAAACCCTTCCCCGGAGAATTAGGTACGACTTTCGGGGGGAATCATCTGGCTTGTACGGCAGCCCTGGCCGTACTGGATGTCTTTGAAAAAGACGGGCTGGTGGAAAATGCCCACCTCGTCGGTGAATACCTCATCCAAGAATTGAAGGAACTGCAACAACGCAACAAGCATATCCTCGAAGTGAGAGGCCGGGGACTGATGATCGGCGTTGTCATGGACATTCCACAGAAAGATGTCAGAAACAAACTCATCTATCAGCAGCACTGTTTTACAGGTTGTGCGGGAAACAATATCCTGCGGATCCTGCCTCCACTCTGCCTGACAAGAGACGAGGCAGACCTGTTCATCGAGAAACTGGAGACCGTTCTCAACGAATTTTAATCTCTGAGACCCCATTGAGCGAACAGCAACAAAAAAATAAAATCAGAAGAGTTTTATCCTAATATATGCAGACAATCATCCGTATCAATCAAGGCATTCCCCGTATGCCGGCATGGCGCTTGGCAGAACCAGTCGATTTTGAATCCAAAGATGGAGAGCACATCGCCATAGTCGGTCCTAATGGAGGAGGAAAATCCTTATTGGCAGACATCATCATCGGGAGTCATCCGCTATTGAGACAAGATCCGGCGTACGACTTCTCCCCCAGTAAGAAAGAACGGGTGAGCGATAATATACGTTATATCACTTTCAGGGACTCCTATGGCGGGGATAACGACAAGACCTATTATCTTCAGCAGCGCTGGAATCAACAGGAAATCGACGACAACACACCTACTGCAAAAGAAAAACTCGAAGAGGCCTTCCAACTTGCCGGTGAAGACACGCCGGCACGCCGGGCCTTGCAGCAGCACATCTACAAGCAGTTTGACATGGAATCCTTTCTGGATAAGTTTATTATCCTCCTTTCCAGCGGAGAACTCAGGAAATTCAAATTGGCGGAGACACTGTTCGCCGAGCCTCGGGTACTGATCATGGACAATCCTTTCATAGGACTGGATGCAGAGACCCGAATACAATTGAATATCCTGCTATCCCAACTTGCGAAAGAAAACAGTTTGCAGATTATCCTGATTCTGTCAAAAGCAGACGATATTCCGGAATTCATCACGCACGTGGTGGAAGTCAAAGACTTGAAAGTCCATCCGAAAGTGCCGAAAGCCGAATATCTGTCACACCGTTCCCCTTTCCCGACAAGGGTGCTCAGCAAGGAGAAAGAAGAGGCTATCATCGCACTCCCCTACAACACCAATGAATACCATGCCCATGAGGTCGTCAAAATGGACAAGGTCAGCATCATTTATGGCAAACGTACCATCCTGAAAGACTTGGACTGGACAGTCTATAATGGAGAGCGTTGGGCTTTGCAAGGTCAGAACGGGGCAGGAAAATCGACTCTCCTGAGTTTGGTCTGTGCTGACAATCCCCAGAGCTATGCCTGTGACATCACTCTTTTCGACCGCCCCAGAGGCAGCGGTGAGAGCATCTGGGATATCAAGAAGCATATCGGTTATGTCTCCCCTGAACTGCAAAGAGCTTATCAGAAGAATCTGGACTGCATCCGTATTGTGGCCAGTGGACTGAAAGATTCCGTGGGCTTATATGCCAAACCTTCGGATGACGATCTTGAGAAATGCCGCTTCTGGATGCAGATTTTCGGACTCGGACATTTCGAGCATCTCCCCTTCCTCAAGATTTCCAGTGGAGAACAGCGGCTCGTACTCTTGGCACGCGCTTTCGTAAAAGACCCGGAGCTTCTGATCTTGGATGAGCCTTTGCACGGATTGGACAATACTAACCGGCGCATGGTCAAGGACATCATCGAAGCATTCTGCAAGAGGAAGAACAAGACTCTGATTATGGTCTCTCACTATCAGGAAGAATTTCCAAACTGCATCGACCACAGCATCTATCTTCAAAGACACGTCTGACAAACAGATATACGATGCCATTTGATTCTTCAGAGTCATGAAATAAAACAGAATCAGATGGGAAGTTGATCAAATTTTCTTAACTTTGTAAACCATACCATACCTTTCCAAGAAAGATAAGGCGAGACGTCAACACAGAAATTTTATCACAGACAGAAATACGAGTATGAAAATATCAGTTATCGGGGCCGGCGCTATGGGAGGAGCCTTTGCGGAAGGCCTGTTAAAAAGTCAGTTGTTCAAATCTGAAGACATTACCGTTGCAGATCCCACACCTGCAAAATTGGAGCACTATGCCAAAGAAGGTGCCAGTATCACCACAGAGAACATGATAGCTGCCAAGGCAGATATTGTTTCCGTAGTGGTCAAACCTGGAATAGTAGAAAGTATTCTAAAAGAAATCAAAGACAGTCTGGATTACGGGCATCAGATGCTGATCATCATTGCAGCCGGTATATCTTCCGGTCAGATCAACAGTTGGCTGGATAAGAAGGGTACTCTTCCACCCTACTTCATGGTGATCCCCAATATTGCCATTGCAGAGAAAGCCTCCATGACATTCATCGTCCCCCAAGGCGCGAGTGACGAACAGACCAAGACCATTACCAGTCTTTTCGACGAGTTGGGTGGCAGCATGATCACGAAAGAAAACCTGCTTGCTGCAGGAACGACATTGGCAAGTTGCGGCATAGCCTATGCGCTGCGCTATATCCGTGCCAGCGCAGAAGGCGGAGTAGAACTGGGCTTCAAAGCCAGTGACGCGACCAGGATCGTCGCCCAGACCGTAGAGGGTGCCGTCAAATTACTTCAGGCCAAGAACGGGCATCCGGAGGCGCTCATCGACCAGGTCACCACTCCTGGCGGTGTCACGATCCAAGGGCTCAACGAAATGGAACATGCGGGTTTTACAAGTGCTGTTATACGAGGCCTTAAAGCCGGAATATAATCTCCTGAAACCGGAGAACACATGAGTTTGCCAAGCAACTAGAATCTCTCATATTGCGCATCGGCAAGTAAAGTCAAGCGTTAATTCTGCACAGACGAAAAAGATTTGTGCAAGGAATAATTACACACTTTAAGCCGATTGTGCAATTTTTTACTTTTTATTTCAAATCGTACCAAAAAAGCAGTCTGCTGAAAGGAAACTTCGGAAAAGATTTCGTAAATTCGCAAACACAACGCATTAAAACAACAATAATGGAAGAAGATATTAAACAAATCGGTGAACGCCTGAAAGGATTGAGAGAAGTACTCAATATCCCCGCGCAGGAAGTAGCGGATCTTTGCGGAATCACCCTGGAACACTATAAGAAAATCGAAGCTGGAGAAGCTGATCCTTCTGTATACAGGTTGTCCAAAATTTCCAAGAGATACGGTATAGACCTCGAGGTTCTGCTTTTCGGAGAAGAGCCTCACATGAGCAGTTATTATATTACCCGCAAAGGTGAAGGCCCTGAGATTGACCGCGGTGATGACTACAAATACCAGAGCATCGCCTCTGGGTTCAGAGGAAGGAAAGTTGATCCTTTCATCGCTCAGGTGGATCCATTACCGGGGGACAAGAACCACAGCAAGAATACCACGAATGGACAGGAATTCGTCATGGTCTTTATCGGTACTCTTGAACTGACGATTGATGACAAGGTCCTGGTCCTGAATGAAGGCGACAGCATCTATTATGACGGTCGTGTGCCTCATTGCATGCGTGCACTTAACGGCCATTCTGCCATATTCTTGGATATCGTCATCGACTAAATAACTGAACTAATAATAAACATGGTGTTGTGTGGTCTTCAATACACAACATCTTTATATAAAAAGAAATGATTGAGAGATTTTTAGAGCAAACTCATTTTTCTTCAGAGGAGGATTTTAAAAAACATTTAAAGTTCATCATACCGGAAAATTTCAATTTTGCCTATGATGTCATGGATGAATGGGCAAGGGTAAAGCCTGACAAACTGGCTTTGCTATGGACCAACGAAAAAGGTAAGGAAGTCCGGTCTACTTATAAGGACCTGAAAATAGAAACCGACCAGACCGCATCTTACCTTCAGAGTCTGGGCATCGGACGTGGCGACAAGGTCATGCTGATCTTGAAGCGGCGTTACGAATGGTGGCTGTGCATGCTGGGACTGCACAAGATCGGTGCTGTCGCCATCCCCGCCACTCACATGTTGACGAGCAAAGATATCGAATACCGTAACCAACGTGCCAGCATCAAAGCGATCATCTGCGTAGGTGACGAGTATGTGCTTGACCAAGTCCAGGAAGCCATGCCGGAGAGTCCTAGCGTGAAGGTCCTTGTTTCTGTGGGACCATCTGTCCCTAAGCCTTTTCATGACTGGCACAAAGAATGGAGCAAGGCTCCGAAATTCCGTCGCCCTGAATATGTCAATTCCAATGAGGACACGATGCTGATCTACTTTACCAGTGGCACGAGCGGAGAGCCGAAAATGGTAGCACATGACTTCCTCTATGCTCTCGGTCATCTGACGACCGGCAAGTTCTGGCATAATCTGAATGAAGACAGCATTCACCTGACAGTTGCTGATACAGGTTGGGGAAAGGCTGTCTGGGGCAAGCTCTACGGGCAGTGGTTTGCCGGAGCAACCGTGTTTGTCTTCGATCATGAGAAATTTACAGCCAAAAAGATTTTGACGGTGATGTCCAAATATCATATCACCTCTTTCTGTGCCCCTCCAACCATCTACCGATACATGATTCTGGAAGATTTCAGCAAATATGACCTGAGCAGTTTGAAATACTGCACCACAGCAGGTGAGGCTATGAATCCGTCGGTAGAAGATGTGGTCTTCAAGCGGACGGGTCTGCATATCCATGAAGGATTCGGACAGACAGAGACGACAATGACCCTGGGTACATTCCCTTGGATTACGCCGAAACCGGGAAGTATGGGTAAACCTAACCCCCAATATGATGTCTGCCTGCTCCGCACTGACGGAAAAGAATGTGAAGACGGTGAACGCGGTGAGATCTGCATCAACACCCTCAACGGGAAACCCTTAGGACTGTTCAAGGGCTATTATCGTGACGAGGCCAAGACCAGGGAAGTCTGGCACGACGGATTCTATCACACCGGAGATATGGCATGGCGCGATGAAGAAGGCTACTACTGGTATGTCGGCAGAATCGACGACGTCATCAAGAGTAGTGGATACCGCATCGGGCCTTTCGAAGTGGAAAATGCCCTGATGACCCATCCTGCTGTAGTGGAATGTGCTGTAACAGGCGTTCCTGACAAGATCCGCGGGTTCGTCGTGAAAGCTACTGTCGTGTTGTCAAAGGAATACAAACCTAAAGCCGGTCCTGAACTAGTCAAGGAACTGCAAGAACATGTCAAACACGAGACTGCGCCCTACAAATATCCTAGGATCATCGAATTTGTCGACGAACTTCCAAAGACGATCTCAGGCAAGATTCGCAGGGTGGAGATCCGGGAAAAGGATAATGAAAAGACCAATGAAGAAAAGAAGAATAGTCGTCAAGGTGGGCAGCAATGTTCTGACCCAAAGTGATGGAAAACTTGACGTCACTCGAATGTCGGCCATCGTGGATCAGATCGTGGCCTTGAAACGGAATGGATACGAGGTTATTCTCGTATCTTCCGGTTCTATTACGAGTGGACAAAATGACCTTAAGATCGACCGAAGACTTGGAAGCGTGGCTCAGCGACAACTCTATTCTGCCGTAGGACAAGTCAAGTTGATCAGTTTGTACAATGAACTTTTCCGTGAATACGGGATTCCTGTCGGACAGATCCTTACCATGAAAGAAAGTTTCTCGACCCGGGAAGAGTATCTGAATCAAAGGTCCTGTATGACTGTGATGCTTGAAAACGGTGTCATGCCTATCGTCAATGAGAACGATACCGTGAGCGTCACCGAACTGATGTTTACTGATAATGATGAACTCTCCGGTCTCATCGCTTCAATGATGGGAGCCGAGACTCTCGTCATCCTCTCCAATGTAGACGGCATCTATAACGGTGACCCGAATTCACCCAATACGAGGGTGATCCCTATGGTCAACTACGACCGTGACCTGAGCGAGTATATCCAAGATACCAAAAGTGATTTCGGACGTGGCGGCATGATTACCAAAGCGCGCATCGCAAGGTACGTCGCAGAAGAAGGCATCAAAGTCATTCTGGCAAATGGGAAAACGCCTCACATCCTGACCGATCTGGCAACGAAACCCCAGCAGACGATGCATACGGAATTCAGACCTAATCCGAACCCCACGACTACTGTAAAGAAATGGATCGCACACAGTGAGAGTTTTGCCAAAGGCAGAGCTTTCATCAACAAGAAAGCCAGTGAGGTCCTCAAAGGTGACAAGGCGACAAGTCTGTTGCTCGTCGGTGTGACTTCCATAGAAGGAGACTTCGAAGAGGGGGACATCATAGATGTGGTAGACGACAAGGGAAAGACCATTGCTGTCGGCCGAAGCGGATATTCTGCAGAGGAAGCCCGAAAAAATATCGGCGTACACGATATCAGACCCCTCATACACTACGATTATCTCTATATGGAGTAAGCGCCCGGATCTTTACGATATCTCCAAGACCTTCTACGGTGAATTTAGGAAAAGGGAAGCAAATGCAATTAGAAGATACATTCAAGAAAGTAAAGGCTGCAAGTCAGGCATTAGGATTGATGACTGACGGTCAGCGGAAAGAAGTCCTTGATGCTGTAGCCTCAGCAATGACGAAGCACCAAGACGAGATCTTGGCGGCCAATGCCTTGGACTTGAAGCAGATGGGAAACCAGAATCCGATGTATGACCGTCTCATGCTGACGGCAAAAAGACTGGAGGACATTGCTTCCGACATGCGCCATGTCGCCCGCCTACCCTCTCCCTTGGGAAAGATCACGAAAGATACGGTCCGCCCCAATGGTCTGCATCTCCGGAGGGTCAGTGTACCCTTTGGGGTTATCGGGATGATCTATGAAGCGCGCCCTAATGTAACCTTTGATGTATTCTCACTCTGTTTCAAGAGTGGCAATGCCTGTATCCTCAAAGGTGGCAGAGATGCCGATCAGACTAATCAGGCGGAGGTAGCCCTCATCCACAAGGTACTGGAAAACTTTCATATCGCCCCTGCCGTCGTCACCCTCCTGCCGGCTACACACGAAGCAACCGGTGAAATGCTGTCGGCTGTCGGCTACATCGACTTATGTATCCCCCGAGGGAGCAAGAGGCTGATCAACTATGTACGTGAAAATGCGAAAGTACCGGTCATAGAGACTGGTGCAGGGGTCGTCCACATCTATTTCGATGAGTCTGGCGACCTCGAAATCGGGAAAGCAATTGTCTATAATTCAAAATGCCGCAGACCCAGTGTCTGCAATGCTCTGGACTGTCTCATCATCCATGAGAGTCGGGTGTCACAACTCCCTGAACTCTGTCAGCCCCTCACGAAAAAGCAGGTCAGGTTGACAGTTGACGAGAAAGCCTATGCTGCCCTCAAAGGCAAGTACCCCGATGAACTGCTCTTCCATGCAGGGTCACAAACCTATGAGACAGAGTGGCTGGACTATGCCATGGGGATCAAAACGGTGGCCTCTCTCGATGAAGCCCTGTCACATATCGCGATCTATGGCAGTGGGCACAGCGAATGTATCGTTACAGAGAATCCTGCGTCAGCCCAGCACTTCCAGGCTATGGTCGATGCAGCCTGCGTCTATGTCAATGCAGCAACCAGTTTTACAGACGGCGGGCAATTCGGACTAGGAGCGGAAATCGGTATCAGTACACAGAAATTAGGTGCACGGGGACCGATGGGACTCGAAGAGATTACAACTTATAAATGGCTTATTGACGGACACGGACAAACCCGTCCATAAACAAGACCGCACACGATCATCATTAACACATAAAGACAGATATGAAAACTTTTTTTAATGTCGAAGATATCGGCAATCTGGACCAGGCTTTGGCTGAAGCAAAAGAAATCAAGCAAAACCGTTTCGGATTTCAGAAGTTGGGAAAGAACAAGACACTACTGATGGTGTTTTTCAACAATAGCCTACGCACCCGCCTTTCCACACAGAAAGCAGCATTGAACCTGGGCATGAACGTTATCGTCCTGGATGTGAATGCAGGAGCATGGAAACTCGAAACCAGACGTGGTGTCATCATGGACGGTGACAAGAGTGAACATCTTCTGGAAGCAATCCCTGTCATGGGCTGCTACTGCGATTTGATTGGCGTCAGGAGTTTTGCCGGCCTCAAGGACAGAGACTATGACTATGCGGAAACCATCGTCAACCAATTTGTGCAGTACAGTGGGAAACCGGTCTTTGCGATGGAGACGGCGACCGTACATCCACTGCAGGCTTTCGCCGATCTCATCACGATTGAAGAACATAAGAAGAGCAAGCGACCTAAGGTCGTCATGAGTTGGGCACCTCACTGCCGGGCTCTCCCGCAAGCAGTCCCTGACTCCTTCGCGCAATGGATGAATGCGGCAGACGTGGACTTTGTCATTACTCAACCCAAAGGTTATGAACTGGACCCGAAATTCGTCGGCAACGCAAAAGTAGAATACGACCAGAAGAAGGCTCTTGAAGGCGCTGATTTCGTCTATGCCAAGAACTGGAGTTGTCCGGGAGTCACTAACCCTGCAGACTATGGCAAGATTCTGAACAAGGACATGAACTGGACCATCGACAAGCAACATATGAGTTGGACAAACGATGGCTATTTTATGCACTGCCTGCCTGTACGCCGAGGACTTATCGTTACGGATGACGTGATAGAAAGTGATCACAGTCTCGTGATCCCCGAGGCTGCCAACCGTGAGATTTCCGCTGAAGTTGTCCTCAAGAAATTATTGGAATCCCTTTAGACGTCCAGTCTCACCTGAAGGAACTAGACCTTCAAAGAAGAAAAAACTTAGAGAGCGACTCATCTTATTGGATAAGTCGCCCTTTATATTTTCCACTTCACAACATTCTGAAAGTCATCAGCACAAACCGATGAGTCGGATATCAGAATCAGGGAGATACCCTATCCCTAAAAATGAGTATTTTTCTAATCTGATGAGTGGAAAGACACCTTTTTATGTCGTAAAATCGTATCTTTGTGAGAAATCAATTCAAAAACCAATTCTAATGAACAGATATGCTGTCCTTTCACCTGAAACTAGAGGAACTTTCTCACATCGCCTAAGCGGACTTTATTTGCGTCTCGGAAATTATCTTGATATGGAAGCTGCCGAAGGAAGGCATTTGACTTTCACCAGGATATTCTTAAGTGATGCCTTTAACCAACGCCAACAATTAGAAAAATCACTATTATTCACGGAATTCATTTCTCCAAAAGACTACTCCATTATCGAACAGGCCCCACTGGATCGGTCCAAGATAGCCCTGCTCATCAAAACTTCTACAGAGGCAAGTCCTTTTATCTTCCAGAGTTTTCGTCTGACCGATGCAGAACTGAAAAAGACCGGATATGATTCTTATTCACAGGCTCTCGCCCTGTTCCAGAAATACTTGAAGAGTTTGGAAGGTTCCGGTTTGAGTATGGCAAAGCATCTGATACGCACATGGCTGTACGCCAGGGATATCGACAACAACTATTCAGGACTTGTCAAAGCGCGGAATGCTGTCTTCAAGAAAGAAGGTCTCACAGCAGACACCCATTTTATAGCAAGTACTGGAATCGGTGGATACTCCTCTGATCCAAGAGCACTTGTCGCCATGGATTTCCTGACCTATCCTAAAGTAAAGGCGGATCAGATTAAATACCTCAAAGCACCGGCCTATCTCAATCCTACTATGGATTACGGCGTTGCCTTTGAGAGCGGCACGAGAATTCAACTTGAGAATAACGAACAACTATTTTTCATCTCAGGTACAGCCAGCATCGACAAAGACGGCAAGGTCATGTATCCTGAGGACATTACGAGACAGACTGCCCGCCTGCTTGAAAATATCGGGGCTTTATTGGCCGACGGAGGCGCTACGATGAACGACATCAGTTACTTCATCATCTATCTCCGGGATGATGCCGATGCAGCAACCACCGAGAACTTCATGAGACAAGTTTATCCCGATATTCCCCACGTTCTCGTCCACGCCAAAGTATGCCGCCCGGAATGGCTCATAGAAATGGAATGTGTAGCCGAGAAGTCAGGGCGTTCGTAAGAAGAACTCTTACTGGAAAATACAATTTTGTAAGATTGCTATCCGGTCAAATGACCGGATAGCGGTGCATTAAGCCAAAGACTGGAAAGTCTTTTCTTCTTTTTTACAGACAGGAGTTTGTTGTGTTGCCAGATAATTCCGTGCAGGGTTGGCATACATCGTCAGCATACGCTCACGAAGGAAGACAACATCCTTATTGGGCAGGTCGATCTTCGCGAGTTTGTCATTCAGATAATCATCGAAATGTTCCTTTTGCTCCGATGTATAATGCGAAGCATACACGTCATTGCCTTCATATTCATCTAAGGCGATGTAATTATTGGGATAAAGCATGTAACGGCTGTGGATCTCCTGATCGATATGCAAAGCCACCTTCAAGAGCAGTTCCGTCCGCTTAGTCTTAGGATCAAGTGTCCTGAGGTATGCGTCCAGGCAAGGAGCGGCATGATAATGGATATGGCCCTTATAACCTAAGAGACCTGTTTTCATGCTGATAATGTCATCATCTGCACCTTTTTGCCAACCTTCATTATCCCTTTTCTGCTGAAATTCCTTTGCCTTCAGGAAATCGCAAGGATCATATTCATAAGAGATGGACAAAGGCACGATGTGAAGGTTGATCAAACTGTCGATGATCGAGCCTTCGCCTCCCATTGCCATCATTTTCAGTACAGCTTCCTGAGTGCAGTCATTGGAATCCTTCGCACGGCCTTCACGCTGGGCAATCCAAATGCTCTGATGCTTCTGATTGATTACGAAATGCATGTATTTGGACAGTTCCTTGCTCGATTGCAAACGCTCGCGTGCCATCAGGCCTCGGCGGACGATGAAAGACTTATTCACTCTGACAATATCCTGCACCCATGGAAGGTTTAGGAGGTTATCCCCTATGGCGATCTCACAAGTTGTCGGGAAACCTTCGTCCAAGAGCAACTTGTCCAAGAACGCAGCATCCAGAACGATGTCACGGTGGTTACTCATAAAAGTATAACAGTGCGTTTTGTCCACTTCAGAAGTATCCATCTCGCATCCCGTACTCGTATTGACCAGGAGTTTCTCCAAAAAGGCATAGCAAAACTCGCGTTGGAATTCTATATTTGTCTTACACTTACGCATCTTAGCCGCGATGGTGTCAAAAGGAACATCGGGGTACAAAAATTTGATTACAGCCTGAAATTGCTTGTTGGCAATAAGCCTGTCATATACGGCGGGCAGTTCTTCCGGCTCAAAAGGCCGTATATCATCAAATTCTGAAGGTATATTCATAATGAATGATTAATATTATATGATCTAAGGGGATTTAAATGCTTTTTGTTTCCATTTCCGTTGCGTCGGGCTTTGCAATGATCAGATCGATACCCAGACTTTCAATGGCTTCCTTTTGGGAGTCAGTAATATGGTCATCTGTAATAATCATGTCTATATCGTCCATATTACCGATCTTGGCAAACCCCCGACGTCCGAATTTTGAAGAATCCGCAAGTACAATGGTCTTTTGTGCAGAATCTATCATTTTCTGATTCAGTTGGGCTTCCCCCATATTTGTCGTTGTAAATCCGAAATCCAAGTCAATGCCATCTACCCCCAGGAACAGTTTACTGAAGAAACAATCTTTTAGGAAAGTTTCGGCATAGAGACCTATCACGGAAAGGCTGCTGTGGCGGAGATTTCCACCTAACTGGATGATGTCGACGCCTTCATTTGCAGCCAAGGCTTCCGAGACCGGCAAAGACGCCGAGACGACGGTCAGGCGATGGGAAGGTTTGATGCTCCGGGCAAATGCCTGCACCGTGGTACCTGAGGCAATGATGATGGAATCATCCTTAGTGATGAGACGTGCAGCCTCACGGCCAATGCAATATTTTTCCTCTTGGTAGACTTTTCCCTTTTCACTTATAGAACGGTTATTTGCAAAAGGATTCATCATGATAGCACGTCCATGACTACGGTAGAGTCTGCCCTTCTTTTCCAATTCCGTAAGATCCTTGCGGATGGTCACAGTCGAAACGTCCAATGCCAATGCCAAATCTGAAACGAGTAAAGACCCCTGTTTCATCAATTGACTAAGTATTAGACTTTGCCTGTCTTCTTTCGTCATATTATGCTCCATTGCATTTGTCGCTTGCCAATACTAATGAAAAATCAGGACTCGTCCCATTCTCTATGGCACCGTCCTAATCTCTTTCAATATTCCACCACTGATTCAAAGTTCGTTATTACAAAATTAAGCTTTTTTCCAAAGACCAAATAAGAAGTATCTCTTTTTAACCATATATTTAACAAATATTCTTATAAAAAACGAAAGAGGTATCCCATAAAGATAGTCCGAACGCCCATTTCCACTAAAGTTGTCAACGGATGATACACTTTTTAAAGCCAAATACACTCCGCTTTCATCAGTATCAGTTAATGGAATCATAATTAGTACAATTAAGGTTAAATTCCTTGGAGGGAAAGCGAAATGAAACTATATTTGTTTCGCAAAGAAGGAAAAAGCTTGCGAATAACAATCATATTCCAATTCTAACTTACCTTTAGAAATAAAGTGAAAGAAGGAAAACCATTTCAAAGTTCTCCCAAACCTTAAACTATTGACCAAAGAAAGTATGAAGAAATCTACAGATAACCTTTATGACGTCATTGTCATTGGAGGTGGTATTACTGGTATAGGAACTGCGAGAGACTGCTCGTTACGCGGGTTGAAAGTTTTACTCGTGGAGAAACGTGATTTCACTAATGGCGCTTCGGGCCGCAATCATGGTCTGCTGCATAGTGGGGCACGGTACGCGGTCACAGACCCTGAATCAGCCCGTGAATGCATCCAGGAAAATACCATTCTTCGTAAAATCGCACGCCATTGTGTCGATCCTACTGACGGACTGTTTATCACTCTGCCGGAGGATGATTTGAATTACCAGAAGAAATTTGTTGATGCCTGCCACGCTGCCGGAATCAATGCAGAGATCATCGATCCTGAATATGCGAAGAAAATAGAGCCTGCCGTCAATCCTGACCTCATAGGAGCCGTCAGAGTTCCCGATGCTTCAATAGACCCGTTCCGCCTATGCACTGCCAACGTCATAGATGCGAAAAGGCATGGTTGCGAATTTCTGACTTACCATGAAGTTGTCGGTTTCATCAATGAGAATGGTTGCATCAAGGGGGTTAAACTCCGCAATAACCTCACAGGAGAAACCTGTGAGATCCACTCCAAACTTACGATCAATGCGACCGGGAGTTGGGGCGGCACCATCGCTAAAATGGCAGGTATAACAGTCAATATGTTTCCTGCGAAAGGTTCTCTGCTCATCTTCGGACATCGTGTCAACAATATGGTCATCAACCGCTGCCGCAAACCTGCCAACGCTGATATTCTCGTACCGGATGATGCCGTTTGCGTGATCGGCACAACCAGTGACCGCGTCCCAGTCGACGTCATCGATCACCTGAGGGTCACACCAGAAGAAGTCAATATTCTGATCACAGAGGGTGAGAAGATGGCTCCTGCACTAGCATCTACAAGAATCCTCCGCACTTATGCCGGGGTAAGACCATTGGTCGCTAAAGACAATGACCCTTCCGGCAGGAGCATCAGCCGGGGCATCGTTCTCCTGGACCACGAAACGAGAGATGGACTTTCGGGATTCATTACGATCACCGGAGGGAAGATGATGACTTATAGACGGATGGCAGAGCAGGCTACTGATCTGGCATGCAAGAAACTGGGTATCGACAAAAAGTGCACGACTGCCACAACACCTCTGCCGGGTTCTGAACAAGAGAACTTGCCTCAGTCCAAACCGTACAACTACACCGTCATGGTGCAGAAAGGCAGACATGGCACCCTGACCGGAGACATACCGATGCAGTCCATTGAGGACAGAGCGATGGTCTGTGAATGTGAGGAAGTGAGTGTAGGAGAAGTAAGATATGCCGTCAATCAACTCTATACCGGAAATCTGGAAAATCTTCGCCGCCATACCCGAATGGGGATGGGGACCTGTCAAAGTGAACTCTGTGCCTGCCGAGCTGCGAATGTCCTTTGCAAGATAGCACACTTGAAACCCGAGAAGAGTGAATCGGATCTCTTCAATTTCATCAATGAGCGGTGGAAGGGGATGTACCCTGTCGCCTGGGGTGAAACGCTAAAAGAAGGACAATTGATGTCTATGATTTACGAAGGACTTTGCGGATTGGACCAATTAGACTCATCTACAACCAAAAAGGAGGACCGGAAATGAAATACGATACAGTAATTATAGGTGGAGGACTCACCGGACTGACTTGCGGAATTTCTTTGGCAAGCCGGGGACAGAAAGTCATGGTCGCTTCTGCGGGCCAGAGCAGTTTGCATTTCAATTCCGGATCTTTCGATCTTTTGGGATATGACGAGAGCGGAACGATCGTCGACAATCCTTTAGAAGCCATTAAGGCTCTGGGACAGGAACACCCTTATTCGAAATTAGGTGTCCAGAAGATAGAAGTGCTGGCCAAACAGGCTGAAGGCCTACTGGCCAATGCCGGCATCACCGTCAAAGGGCAAATTGGAAAAAATCACTTCCGACTCACGCCTATTGGCATGGTCAAACCGACATGGCTCACACTGGATAACATGATCACCCTCGAAGGGCCGGACAAGTTTCCTGCTCAGGAAGTGATCATCGCCAACATTTGCGGATTCCTCGACTTTCCGGTGGAATTTCTGAAGAACAGCCTTGAGACAAGAGGCATCACGGTGACTGTGAAATCTTTCACTACACCTGAATTGGAGCGTGCACGGGAGAATCCTTCAGAGATGAGGGCGACGAATATCGCAAAGGTCCTCGATGAAGAAGAAAATGTCGAAAAAGTGGCAGAGCAGATCAATGCCATCAGCCACGAACAGGAGCTCATCCTCCTTCCGGCTGTCTTAGGCATTGCCAACCTCAAAGCTATACAACTGTTGAAGCAGAAGGTCCAAGCCCCGATCACTTTCGTAGCGACCATGCCGCCGTCTGTTCCAGGTGTTCTGATCCAAACCAGACTGATACAATATTTCCAGTCCCTGGGCGGAACATTCCTGAGACAAAACAAGGTTGTGAAGGGTGAGTTTGAAGGCGACCAACTCAGATGTGTCTATACAGAAAACCTGCAGGATGAGCCTCTAGAAGCCGACCATTTCGTGTTGGCAACGGGATCGTTCTTCAGTGGGGACCTGAACTCTAACTATGGAAAGGTGTTCGAAACACTTTTCAATCTTGATATTACGACCGGTGACGACCGCCAGCAATGGACAAAAGAGAATTTGTTCGAACCTCAACCTTATATGAGATACGGTGTTCAAACTGATTCTGACTTTAAAGGGCGAAAGGGCGGAAAGACGATCACCAACTTATACGCTGCAGGATTGATCCTTAGTGGTCATGATGCTGTCAAGTCTGCTGACGGAGAAGGAGTTTCCCTTCTCACAGGACTGCAGGTAGCAGAAAACATATTAGAAAAGGAGTAAAGCCATGTCAGAAAGAACTCAAACAGAAAATATAAGTGCACACGATTTGGAGAAATGTCTCAAGTGCACGATATGTACGGTTTATTGCCCTGTGGCAGCCGTCGAACCCAAATACCGGGGACCTAAGGAAGATGGGCCTGACACAGAGCGCTATCGCCTGAAGAACCCTAAGTATTTCGATGAGATGCTGAAACTCTGCCTCAACTGTAAGCGATGTGAAGTGGCTTGCCCTGAAGGCGTGAAGATAGGTGACATCATCCAAGCTGCCCGCATTAAATACAGTACACACAAACCCGGTCTCAGAGACTGGATGCTTGCCAATACCGATTTTGTCGGGAGTCTGGCTACAGTGTTCGCCCCTATTGCCAATTTTTCTTTGAGACTGGGCATAACGAAGAAGGTTCTGGATACGACGCTCAAGATAGACAAGCACCGCCAGTTTCCGTCTTACAGTCATGAGAAATTCGAATCCTGGTACAGGAAACATGCGCTGGAACAAGTGGCATACCCACATCACGTCAGTTATTTCCACGGTTGCTATGCCAACTATAACTACCCGCAGTTGGGTAAAGATTTCGTGAAAGTGATGAATGCCGTAGGCTATGGCGTCAATCTGTTGGAGAATGAGAAATGCTGCGGCGTAGCACTTATCGCCAACGGACTGTATGGGCAAGCCAAAAAGCAGGGGGTGAACAACATCCATGCGATGCGGGATTCCATCAAAACGAATGAAGCTGTATTGACGACAAGTTCCACTTGCACTTTTACAGTCAGGGATGAATACAAAGCCTTGCTGAATATACAGAATGATGATGTCAGGGAAAAGATATCATTGGCTACCCGCTATCTATATAAACTTCTGGAAGCCGGCAAGATCAAACTTGCCTTCAGAAAGGATTTCAATATGAAGGTCGCTTATCATACAGCCTGTCATATGGAACGTATGGGATGGGCCATCTACAGCATCGAACTCATGAAGATGATACCGGGACTTCAACTGACTGTCCTTGAATCCTGCTGTTGTGGCATTGCCGGGACCTACGGTTTCAAGAAAGAGAACTATCGCAACTCTCAGAAAATCGGAGTGCCTCTGTTCAAACAGATCAAAGAAGTCAACCCGGACATCGTAGCCACGGATTGCGAGACCTGCAAGTGGCAAATCGAAATGTCTACTGGATATACAGTCGAAAATCCGATATCCCTGATTGCTCAGGCAATCGATGTGGAAGAAACGAAAAAGCTAAATAATATTGAAAAACAAAAACTATAAAAAACAAGATTATGTCAAGATTTTTAACACCACCTATTTCTAAACCAGAACAATCAGGACCTGAGGCTGATAAGCGTTATCATCGATTACGCTTACAGGTATTTATCGGTGCTTTCATTGGTTATGCCGCATTTTATCTAGTTCGCAAGAATTTCACGATGGCAATTCCTATGCTAAAACCTTTCGGGTTTGATAAAGGAGAATTAGGAACTGTATTAGCTATGAATGCCATCGCGTATGCACTATCAAAATTTTTGATGGGATCTGTTTCCGACCGAAGTGATGCGCGTAAATTCCTTCCTATCGGACTAGTCCTTGCATCACTAGCTATGATGTTTATGATAGTACCTATAACTTTCATTGGTCTCAACCATCATTATTTGGCAATTATCATAATGGGAGTTCTTAACTTTCTTGTTGGCTGGTTTAATGGAATGGGATGGCCTCCATGTGGGCGCATCATGACACACTGGTTTTCTCAAAATGAACGTGGTACAAAAATGTCAATTTGGAACTGTGCACATAACGTCGGCGGTTCATTAGTAGGTCCAATGTCCGTATATGGAGCAATCTGGTTCGGCTCATGGTTTTATGCTTCACATACACAATTTTATTTTTTAATTGGGACTTTTGTTTTTCCAGCAGTAACGTCTATACTCATAGCAATAATTGCATATTGTCTCCTTCGCGATACGCCACAATCATGTGGCCTTCCTTCCATAGAGAAATGGCGCAACGATTACCCCAAAAATTATAGTGAAAAATCCGAAAAAGTTTTAACTGTAAAAGAGATTTTTTTTAAGAACGTATTAAATAATAAGTTTCTTTGGTTTATTGCATGTGCTAATGCTTTTGTCTATATGGTTCGCTATGGGTGTTTAGACTGGGCACCTACAATACTAACAGAAAAAGGAATAAATCTGAAAGATGCAGGTTGGGCCTATTTCGCTTATGAATTTGCGGCTATTCCTGGTACACTGATCTGTGGTTGGATATCAGACCATGTATTTAAAGGTCAAAGGGCATTACCTACTATAATTTTTATGGCTTTTGTATTAGCATTTATCCTCCTTTACTGGTTTAATCTTGGCAACATTCATATCGTAATATTCTCTCTTATAGGGATTGGATTTTTCATTTATGGTCCAGTTATGCTTATTGGAGTACAAGCCCTTGATCTTGTACCCAAAAATGCGGCTGGAACGGCAGCAGGTCTTACCGGTTTTTTCGGTTACTTTTTTGGAACGGCTATTCTTGCTAATACCGTCATAGGATATGTGGCACAAAGTTTTGGATGGAGTGCGACTTTTATTCTACTAATAATCGCTTGTGTACTTGCAATAGCATTTATGTCATTAACGTACAAAGAAGAACAACATTTACAAAACAAAATATAAAAAATATTCTTCAATCTTAATCTATAAAAGGCTATCATTATACAACAATAGATATGTCTTTATGTGCAAAAATAGAGCTTATTAAACTATACCATTATGAAACATTTATTTTCAATTGATACTATTGCTGGTGTATTTTTAATTTTCATTTCCCCTTCCACCATATCTGCAGAAGAAGAGACGTCCAATAAAATAGAAAATAAAAATAAGACAGAAATTATCACATTCGCAGATTCAACAAGTAATAAACAAATTATTACTAATTCCAAGCAATCTATTTGGAGTGAAGTTCTTAAAGTTTTGCCAACAATTTCTGGATATTTGCAGACAGGATGGAATTATTCAACTGCAGGGAAGGAATCTTCTTCATTTCAAGCTAAGAGACTACGTCTCATTCTTGATGATCCTATTTCAAATATATTCTCATTACGACTCCAACTAGAATTATTTAATGGAATCAGTGGTTCTACAAATGGCAATGGACAAAAGAATGTCCAAGTAATGGACGCATTTGTTACGACAAAATTATCAAATGAATTTCAAATACGTACTGGTCAATTCTATTTACCTTTAGGTTATGAAAACTACGATATTTCTCCAGCCACACTCGAAACTATTGATTTTTCAAATATTTGCTACAGAATGGTATGTCGTAATCCTATTTCTTATAACTTTATAGATTATGGAAGAGATATAGGTGTAATGATTTTGGGTGATTTATTTCCTAACCTTCAAAAAGAATTTTATTATGTAAGTTACAATATGGCTATAACAAATGGAAGTTTACCATCAAAGGATGATAACAACAAATCAAAGGATTTTGTAACCGCCCTAGAAGTACGACCAACAAAATTTTTGAACTTAAAAGGGTCATTCAATTGGGGGAAATATGCTGGTTCTCTACAAGATTCTAATACAGGAACAACGAAAACATATCAACACCAGGGAATGACACGCTACATCTTTGGAATTTGGTACAATGATCCTACTGGAATTGATTTTAGAACAGAATATGGTCATATACAAAGTAAAGATAAAGGGAATTATATTGTAAAAGAGAATGGTTGTTATATTTTAGTAGGCTATCATGCCGGTAATTTTCTACCAATATTGAAATATGAACTCTATCGCGACAATATATTAAAAAACAGTACCAATAATTTTAACTCAATTCTTTGTGGTTTAACTTACCAAATAAATAAATCTATCAAAATTCAAACCAATTATAGCTATATTAGATATAAAAATAATGTAAAAGCGGCTATAGGAAAGAGTGGTGCAAATCAAATTCAAATAATGGGTATGTATAAATTCTAACAAATAGTGTTTAACTCTTTAAAGAATAAAAATATGAAAAAAGGATTATTGCTTATAATGTTATTATTTTTTGGAATAATAATTAGTGCACAGCACATAGGAAGTAAATACCAACTAAAAAAAGTAATACCAATAGAAGGTCGACAAGGTATTGCAATTGACAGCAATTATTATTACATTTCAGATTCGAAAGTTCTCTACAAATATGATAAACAGGGAAAGCTTATCATGAAAAATGACCACCCATTCAAGAATGCAGAATTACGCAATCACTTTGGAGATATCGATATTTGGAATGGAGAATTATACTGTGGAATAGAAAAGTTCGAATATGGTCGTGGGCAGAATATAGCCATATCCATCTATGATGCAAAAACCTTAAAATGGAAACGTATACTATACCCCAATTTTAGACAATGTTTAACTTTTATTTAAATAATATACTCATCCACGGAGAGCGCGCATAGCGGCAAGAGGCGTCGTGTAACGCCTCGGCGAGCGTCACGCTGCAGATTGAT
>NZ_JAMXLY010000047.1 GCF_024054555.1 Segatella cerevisiae
CAGGCTGCGGTCACGAGGCTTAAGCGTAAAGAAGTAGTTGCTGTCAGCCTTGCCGAATGTTTCCAGAGCCGTACTGATGTTCCTTCTAAGGCGCGCCAGCATGTATTCCATACATTCCCGGACTTTCTTCTTCGGCTTCTTCCGCAGCTTGATAACGTTCAGATACCGGGAATGGATTTCCTTCAAGTGGGTCTCCGGACGGGGAAGGCCTGTCATCCTGCAGAAACGGTCCAGTATCCGGTCTATGGCCTCCACGCCGTCATTGAGCAGATCCAGGTCCGTCGGATACCGTACCTCCGAATCCGAGCAGGTCGCGTCTATCTTCATCAGGCCTTCGTTAGGCTTTGGGACTGACGGCTTTGTGCAGGAACACGGCTTATCGGATGATTCCCCTTTAGTTCCTCCTTTATCATTCCCGTCTTTCTCCCGCCTATCCTCTTCTTTCTGCTTCCTGTCATACATCCTGACCTGAAGTTTCAGAAGGGACTCGCTCATATCATTGTAATCATCTATGTCCAGACGCTTGCGGACTGATACGAAAAGGGACGGTTCGAAGACCGGCTGGTCCGTATAGGCGGACAGACCCAGAAGATATTGCATGTAAGGGTTCTCACGGATGGCTTCTATGGTCTCTACGTCCGAAAGGTTCAGTTTGTGCTTGATCAGAAGTGCTCCAATTATCATACGGGCTGGCTTATTACCCGCACCGTTATGGACATTATGCAAACGGCTGTTGTAGATCCTTTCGATCTTATCCCATGGCAGGGTGTCGCCCAGCTTTACCCACCGGTTGCTCTTCGGGAGATTCTCAAGAGAGGACCGGAATGCCTCGAGTGTCAACTCCCGGTTTTGTGATCTGAACTTCATTTCTACTTACTTTTAACACTCAAAGTTACTGATTTTCCCTTAATTGGCCAAATGTTTCATTATGTATCTTGCTGATAATCAACCAAATAAATGTTAAATCAACTTATTCAGCAAACCCTATATATAATATTTTTTTCATTATCATCTGTTTTTTAAGTTAGAATGTCAAATTAACAGAAAGACCGAAGGAACGGGTCGATACAGCCTGGCCCTCTTCAAATGCAGAACCGTTAGTTTCCGAAGGATCAATATTGGGACAATCACTCCAAATCAAGAACGGATTGCTTGCTATAAACGAAACGCTTGCTGCTGTCAAGCCAATATGCAATTTTTCCAACCAGTTGGACGGTAAACTGTAGGCAAGTGAAAGTTCACGCAGTTTGATATAAGAAGCATTGTAGACATAAGGTTCCCACAGCGTTGACTTATAATTCATAAAATACTCCATAGCGTCCATATAAGCCGTAACGTCTGTGTAGGAACCGTCAGAGTTCTTCACAACACCGTCTATAGCCACACCGCCATTGTCAGAAAGGGCTCCACGAAGTTCACCACCCTTATTGTTCAAGCCGGCAGTATTGGAAGCCATACCGGACCCTTCAAGCCACATATTAGTAATGGAAGCAATCTTTCCGCCAAAACGGAAATCAAGTGAGGCTCTCACCGTGAGATCTTTCCAACGCAGTGAGGTAGAAAAACCACCAGTCACTTTCGGCTGGATGTTGCCCAGATACCGTTCTGTGTTGCTGTCTATCTGAGGCGTATAAGTACCATCACCGTTTGCCGTCATAACGATCTTTCCGTCCTCATTATATTCCCAGTTGCGGGATGTATAAAGGGCACCGATAGGCTTGCCGACTTCTGCATAACTGTACAACTGTGCGTAAAAGCCGAAAGATTCAAGGGTGTACCGGTTCATTCCACTAGTAAGCCGCACCAGTTTGTTGGAATTATGAGCTACATTGCCGTCAACTCGCCACTCCCAGTCCTTGGTTTTAATGGGTGAGCCGCCCAAACTGATTTCGAATCCTTCATTGCGAATAAGTCCAGCATTGGTAAGTCGGGAAGAATAACCTGATGAAGCAGATGTCGAAACCTTGATGATCTGATTTTTGGTATCACGACGGTAATAGTTGATATCACCCCATAAACGGTTATTGAAAAGGCTGAATTCTGTACCAACCTCATAAGAAGTCGTGATGGACGGCTTGATATCGTTATCTATCAATACCGCACTGTTGACCAAAGTCGCGGTAGAGCCATAACGGGTACCGAAATTATAGACATTGGACAGTTCGTACGGACTAAGAGCAGAACCGACTTGGGCCAAACTCCCGCGGAGCTTCCAATAATTTAGCCAATTCCCATGATGGAACCAGTTACTAGCAATAGCCGATACAGAAGCACCGCCATAGAGATAACTGTTATTATTGACGGGAAGCGTTGAGTTCCAGTCATTACGCAAAGAAAGTTCTATATAATAGGTGTCTGCCCATCCTGCACTGTAAGTTCCAAAGATTGATTGTGTCTTCAATTTTTGGGTACCGGTATAATTACCGAAATAATCATATGTTGCACCGGCATCATCACCATGAGCCGTACCTGCAGAATTACCGGTATTATACAGACCGGGGATCAAGAGTCCATCTTGAGTAAAGGCATTCACGCCCTCATAATGATAGTAACGGTTCTCCAGGAAAAAGGCAGCATTCATATTCAATTTTCCATCAACGAAGACATCATTCCAGGTTATCCTTGCCTGGTTATAGATATCGGAACTCTGTTCCTGCCATTGTTTATGGGAAGCGATGACTCCTGTCAAAGCCGGGTTATCATAAGTTTCTATATACTCATGAATGTCGGCCGTTGTCTTCCAACCTATTTTAATATTAAAAGGAAGAGAATATTCCAAATCAGCGCTAATCGTATGGTACTGTCTCGTATTAGCATCATTTATTTCATTATAGGTAGCATAAGGGCTATCATGGAAAGCCGGGGTAAAATCCGTTGGCGAAGTGATGTTCCAAGTACGGAAAGTTCCATCCGGACGTTGGTAATCTTTGTACTCTTTTAAGTCAACATTGGTATTGCCCCATTGCAAAAGATCCGCATAAGGGTTATTGGAAGAATAACCTTCCGCAGCTGCATTATGATTCTTTCTATAAGTATACTTATAACTGAAATCGACCTTTAGATTTTTCATAGGATTGAATATCAGTTTTGCATTGGCAAAACGACGCTGGGCATCACTATTAGGATCGACACCTCCAATACTACTCGTTCCTAAGCCGACATGCACAGAATAATCTTTACCACTTTTGTCAAAACTGGCATTCGTCGTATTGGTAACACCGGTATTGAACAGGTCCTTGATATTGAAATGATTACTCCAAGTATCTTCTTTCCCGAAATAAGGACTTGTGCTATCCCATGAAGCTGCAGTCATATAGAGTGAACCATCAAACTTTGGTCCCCAGGAAGAGTCATCAGCATAGTCATAGTATTTCCGGCCATCGAATTGCTTATAATTCTCAGGATCGCCATCTTCCCAATGATAGGTTTCAAGACCATCACTGCCTAGGTAACCGCCACCATATTCTTTTTGGAAATCTACATGGTTATAAGCGGAAGTCCACTCTATGGTATGTCCGATATTTACAGACTGACTTTCTCTTCCAACGCTTCCACCTTTGGTAACAATGATAACGGCACCATTGCCGCCTCTGACACCATAAAGGGCTGTGGCTGCAGGCCCCTTCAGGACATTGACACTGGCAACGTCATTCATATCTACTGAAGATGGAGAAGATATGACACCGTCAACAACATAAATAGGCGCTGTCCCGGATGGGCTGGTAATGGATGTGACTCCACGAAGGACAATTGTACCTTCATCAAATTTTGCACCGGAACCGCCTATAAAACGTGCACCAGCGACTTTACCGACCAAAGCGTTATTTAAGTTGCCTTCATTAACTGAAGTAAGATCTTTTGAATCAATCTCAGTCGTAGCATACCCCAACGATCTTTTCTGTCGAGTTATACCGAACGCTGTAACGACAACCTCATTTAAGGTTTTATTATCATTTTGCAAAGTAATCTTCATATAAGGAGCAGTTTTTACTTCTTTCTGCTGCATTCCCAAATAAGATATACGAAGTCTACTCCCCGATGGAGCGCTTAAAGTAAAGCGACCATCTGCATCTGTCACAGTTCCTAATTTTGTTCCTGTAATCATGACGGATGCACCCACTATCGGTTGCCCGTCACTTGAAGAAACAACTACACCTGTGACTTGTGATTGTGCCATTGCCATTCCTACGAAAAGGAACATGCAGGCTAAAAACATCATTAGTCTTTTTCCCATAATCTTTACCTCAGAAAATTAAATCAAATAATTATTAGCTTATCTCTCTACAATCTCATTATAGTTTATTAGAACACAAAAATCTTTTATCTGGAGAATCTCTCTAAACTCCCAAGAAATTCCTGCCTATCGTAAACAGCAAACTTATTAAGTAATCCCTATTAAAGTTATCGTTATTCATTAGACCTCTCACTGGTTATTAAACTCTTCTAAACAGAATTAGAATCTATTCTTATTTAGGGTACAAAAATACGCAATATTCAACTAAAATACAAATATTTATCACTAAAAGTTAATTATAAATACTATCATTTAACATTATGCATTGTTTATTCGGCATTTAGTTGACAAACGGCATAACAAGTACGACTCATAAATGATTAAATGATAATAATCTCCAAGGTGGAGTTTAATTAAATAAAAGCACATAAATCAACATGGCGTCTATCAAATAACCCGAAGGCAGAATCAGCCTTATATCTCTGACTATTCTTCAACCCAGAGAAGTCATTTTTTGCGACATACAAGCAGTACCATTCTCTACAGATTGTAATACCTCTGCACTTTTCAAATAGAGAAATGCAATAAGCGTCCTATTTGCTATGCTAGTAGAGTCGTAGATTCGTTCACACTCATGCATAAGTCGCATAAAATGGTCGGCATGAGCAGCAAACCTTGCAGACATACCTTGTGTATGGATCCCCCCAATAAAATATCCGGGATAAAACCTCAACATCAATCTCAATATTCTCATAATCCATTAGTTCTTGTTTGCAAAATTACAAACATCTGAACCAATAATCAATCGCCCTAATCGGGTATTCTGCACCACAAAAATATGTTATGCAAAATACCTAATTTATCCGACTACGCAAAACAGGGTATTCCCCATTATTCTAACGCATGAACTTCGCAAAAATAACAGAAAACGATCCAATAGGCGAGAAGATGATCTTCACCTTATTATTTAACAGAGTCAGAGTGACAATAAACTGCCCTGTCATTTACTCTTAACCTTTGTCAAGGTGTTGCCGGAAATGATTTCAGCAGCATACTCGCCCATTTGAAGATAGCCTTCGGGATTAGGATGAAGCCAATCACCTTCATGTACATTTTTCTTCAGACGATGAAGATCTGCAGGATCTCGAAGGAGTTGGTCAAAATCGAGTATACCTTCGACCTTCGATTTCTGGGAGCGGATCCATTCATTTATTTCTTCCCGAGCAGCTTCATGGGCAGCGGAATAGACCGGAGAACCTAAGAAAGGAGTGATTGTCCCCAGATAGACCTTCAAATGATTTGCGGTCGCCTTCTTGACCATCTCCTCATAAGCCTCTATCAATTTACGCACTACTGTTTTCTCATCGCCCTTAGCAGCTGCAATATCATTTACGCCCTCGAAGATAACCACTGATTCAACACCGTTCTGATCCATTATATCATGATCAAAACGAATCTTTGCCATGTAGCCAAATCCCCCTGTAAGAGCAACCCGGTTATTGCCGATTCCTAGATTCAGAACTCCTAAATTCAGGACCTTGTATTTATTCTGTAAGGTCTCTGACAAGATATCCGGCCAGCGATTATTGGCATTGTCTGTAGAGCCTTTCCCGTCTGTAATTGAATTTCCTATAATTGCGATACACTTGGAACTGTCGCTCCAGACATCTAGCCCGGAAATATTGAACCAGTGATCTTCCTTGAATGCCTTGGAAAAATCCGAATGCGCATTGGTTACACCTTTCATAATATAAGAGGTGGAACGAGAACCCATGTGGACTGTAGGAGCAACTGGCGCCTGGACATAATTAATGGTAATTGACAAACGGGAAAGGGGTCTCAGTTCAAAAGGCAATGCATCACTCCATGCAGCTTTACCGGCCGGGATCGTCACCTTATAACTTTTATTGAACTTCAGGTACTTTGCAGACTTCGTATATATGGAATATGCATCTGTCGTGTATGCGACATAAACAGAACGGATAACGAGAGGACTGGTACTCAATTCATTGGAAAGTCTCAAGCGAAGAATATTCCCCCCGATGGACACTTTGACTACTTGCCGAACTGAACGATTGGTCAGGTTATTATTATAAGGCATAAATGACTTGACCGGAATCTGCTGCGCAGTAGCCCATGTACCCACCCAATGATGGGTTTCCAAAGTCTTTACTATTTGTTTGGGTTGTGCCTGAATTCCAATGAAAAAACAACTTAATAATAACGATAATAACAAATACCTTCTCATCTTCCTCATATCAATGACCGGACACGAATCCATGATGCAGAAATGGTCCGGAAAAACCAATATCCAAATTCTTTCACAAAGGTACTAAAAACACCTGATATTTATTTTCTCTTACTGCAAAAAAATCCTGAACTGCAATCAGAAAGTTGACAAGTATCAATCTGACGGGACATAAAGGCGACTTATCTCTGCAACCGAAAAGGCAGATATAACGCGACACAATAGTCCCATAGCAGAGACAGATCAAAAATAGACCAAAGACAATCCGTTCCCTCTCCGTTCCCTGCCATTCCCTCCTCGTTCCCTGCCGTTCCCATCCCATTCCCTCACGTTCCCTCCTCGTTCCCTATTCGTTCCCTCACCGTTCCCTATTTGGGCTTTTAGTTGACAAAACAGTTGAGACAATCTGTTGAAGCGCTTTATTAGGTGCTAAAGAAGTGCTTTATTAGGATCTCATAAAGCGTATCCGGACAGTGTCAGGATACGTATGAACAGAAGCTAATAAAACGCTTCATCAGGACTTCATAAAACTTATTGACAGGACTTCATAAAACCCATTAATAGAATCTCAAAAAACTCATTAATAAAACCTCATGGAACTGTGAACAGACATATAGTCGTACAGCAACACTATGAAAGAATAAGTGCCAAAGCAATGAATGGACACGTATCTTCAAATGCGAAGATACGCACCGACAGAAACGAGAAACATAAAAAGTAGACCTATTGGTTCACTTGATATTAGAGGATAGAATTTTCTGTTTTTCCATAGCAATGCTCTTCATATTCAATCCGTATTGAATTGATTCATGATCCTATCTTAGCAGTGCCTTTGGATATGGGTATTATTTTCTTGATGTCAGGAAATCGACTTTTTTGCAATTAGTATTCTTGTCCGGTAGTTATACTCGGGCCATTTATTATTTCCGGATTATCGATACCTGTATGTATATTACTATAGGCCCTCTGAATATCAGACATCCCAATGTCGATATCTCTGTTGACAGGGCGGTCTTTATCCACTAAACTATGAGAGAACAACCATTCGTAGGTCTTTTTGAGATAGAAAATACGGGCTAATGTACTGTGACTGCCACCTTCCAGCCACTCATAACGCAAACGACTGTCATTATGAGAGTTCTGTAGCTTCTCTACTACCTCTTTAGACTGTCTGATGGAGACTGCCTTATCGGCTGTACCATGAATGATCCAGAAGGGGAGTTCACCCAACCCACTTACATCTTTTAGTGACGTGCCTCCGCACATGGCAATACCTGCTGCTATCCGGTCAGGATAAGTGCCACAGACATCCATCGTACCGAAGCCGCCAAGACTCATCCCCAACACATATACACGAGTACTGTCACACTGATAATGAGACTTTACCCAATCCAAAACCTGTATTATTTTTTTAGGATTCCATGCCCCACCGGGATTTTGAGGAACAATCGTTATCGCTTCTATATCCCGTCCTTTTACAATGGCATCAAGTGGACCATAGCGACGCACTCTATTAAGATTGTGTCCGCAAAGACTGGCACCATGCAGGAATATAATTACCGGAGTTCTTTCGAGTGAATAAAAATAATCTTGTGGCGTATATACCCAGAAATTATATCCTCCGGGTATCTGTCCTTTAACGGGTCGAAGAAAATCGTATGCTGAAGAACTGAGCGAAACAACAAGCAGCAAAAGAAACAGTAATATTGTTTTTTCCATTGACACAAATATATTATGTGACAAAGATAGTGATAAATTAGACGTCAGACAATAGGGCTAAAATTAAAAAAGGTAAGACTATCTTAATTATTAGTTATCGTATTTTTGTAAGGTCGCAATGTAGGTTTACTTGATGATAACACCATTGACCTCAGATGGAATTTATTGCTTCCACCAAAAGGCATTAACTTTATAAAATCACAGGAATGGCAATAAAAAACAATTTCAAAAGATACTGCAAATCACCTTTTGAACACTTCTCTTACACGATCTGTGGACAACACAAACGAGCCACCATTATCAGCCTAAATCCGACAAACTCTTCCCTCGAAAATGGTAACTTTTGCGATGATAAGGTGTAATCCCGTATTTCAGAATCGCCTCACAATGCTTCTTTGTGGGATAACCTTTATTTTCTTTCCAGTCATATTGCGGATACAGACGGTCCAGACGATTCATCTCATCGTCACGATAAGTCTTTGCCAGGATACTTGCCGCAGCAATTGACTGATACGTCCCGTCTCCTTTGACTATCATTTCGAATGGCAATGCCACGGCACTCCGCCCGCCATCTTCTTCCAAAGGATAATAAGGATCGAAATGATTGCCGTCAATGATCAGCACCTGAGGAAGCAACCTCAGTTGGTCTATAGCCCTATGCATGGCCAGAAAACTGGCATGAAGGATATTGATCCGGTCTATCTCTTCAGGTGAAACGATCCCTACTGCCCATGCCAAAGCATCGTGCTGTACCTGCTCCTGCAGAGCATAACGCTTCTCGGGAGAGAGTTTCTTACTGTCATTCAGTTCCGGATTGTCATAGTCATCGGGCAAGACGACTGCCGCTGCATACACGCTGCCGGCCAGACAACCCCTGCCGGCCTCATCACAGCCACACTCCAGTTGATGATAAAATAAATGGGGAATCAATCCGTGTTTCATTCAAATGCTTTTATTGCTAAAAAATCGGTATGTATAAATGGAAGCCTATACTTGAACGGCATCATCTGAAAGAACATAAAAAAGGTGAAAGCTCACCCGTTCTCATTCCGGAACTGATGAAGCCTTCACCTCTTCTTATTCATTCCATCCTGTTTTCAAGTCATTCAAAACATTTTCCTGACCCGCTCTATCCCGTCAGCCAAAGCATCAATTTCTTCACGGGTATTGTAAAGAGCGAAACTTGCACGGACGGTCCCAAGGACACCTAAGCGGTCCATCAGGGGTTGTGCACAGTGATGACCTGTACGTACAGCGATGCCGAGGCGATCGAGCAGGGTGCCCATATCCATGTGATGAATCTTTCCGACCAAGAAACTCACGACGGCATCCTTATGATCGGATTGTCCGAAGATACGCATACCTTCTATCTCACCCAGGCGTTGCATGGCATAAGTTGTCAAGTCTTTCTCATGGGCCTCGATCTGATCCATTCCCAAGCGGTTGACATAATCGATGGCTACAGCCAAACCGTGTGAAGCGATATAATCAGGAGTACCTGCCTCAAACTTCAACGGCGGTTTTTCGAATGTCGTACCTTCAAAACTCACATGGTCGATCATCTCGCCTCCACCTTGATAAGGCGGCAACTTTTCCAGCCACTTTTCCTTTCCATAGAGTACACCGATACCCGTAGGACCATAGATCTTATGACCGCTGAAGACGAAGAAATCACAATCGATATCTTTCACGTCCACTTTGAAATGCGGCGTACTCTGAGCACCGTCCACCAAAACAGGGACATCATGCTCGTGAGCGATCTTGACGATCTCCTTTACCGGGTTGATCGTACCCAGGACATTGCTGACTTGGGCGATGCTGACAAAACGCGTACGGTCAGTGAACAACTTCTTGTACTCATCCAGTTTCAGATCACCTTTGTCCGTCATAGGAATCACCTTGATCCGGAAGCCCTTCTTCAGAGCCTGCAGTTGCCAAGGGACGATATTGGAATGGTGCTCCATAACAGAGACGATGACCTCATCGCCAGCCTTCAGGAATTCATCGCTGAAAGTAGAAGCGACCAAGTTAATGCCCTCAGTCGTTCCCCGTGTGAACACGATCTCCGATGCAGACCCGGCATTGATGAACCGGCGAACTGTCTCACGAGCCGCCTCATGCAGTTCCGTAGACTGTTGACTCATCCAATGCACCCCGCGATGGACATTTGCATTGACATTCAGATACTCATCGCGCATGGCATCAAGCACACAAAGCGGTTTCTGAGTTGTGGCGGCATTGTCCAGATAGACCAGAGGTTTGCCGTAAATTTTTCTTCCTAAGATCGGGAAGTCTTTTCTCACCTTGTTTACATCATACATATATTCTACCCTTCCTTTACAGAAGGGGGCTGCCCCTCCTGTCTTTTCCTGCCACCTGAATGATCTGCAGGGTTATTATTTGCACAGCCGGCAACCGGCACACTTACTCAACGTCCCGTCGAAACGCTTCTCCACCAGATAGCGCAGGCGGTCACGCAGAGGAATCAAGTCAAGTTTGTCTATCACTTCATTGACGAAAGCACGTTCCAGAAGCGCACGGGCAGTTTTGCGGGACAAACCGCGCTGCTCCATATAGAACATCGCCTCATCATTCAATTGTCCTACAGTGGACCCATGAGAGCATTTCACATCATCGGCATAGATCTCCAGCATAGGCTGGGAGTTCATTTGGGCATCTTTCGTACCCACCAGATTGCGGTTGGTCTCCTGCGAGACCGTCTTTTCGGCACCATGGCGCACCAGTACACGGCCTGCAAAAGCACCCGTCGCCTTATCGTCGAGGACATACTTATACAGTTCGTTGCTCGTGCAATGTCCCACCTGGTGATCGATCAGCGTATTATTGTCGACATGCTGGCTCTTGTCTGCCAAGACACAACCGTTGCAAGAACACTCAGCACCCTCGCCCTTGAAGACCAGATCGAGTTTGTTGCGTGTCACCCCATTGTGAAGTGTAATGACATTGTGAGTCAGATGACTGTCGGCCTGCTGCCGGACATAGACATTGCTGACACGGGTGTTCTTGACATGAGTCTTCTCCAGACAGTTCAACTCCAGTCCGGCACCTTCACCGACATAAGCCTCAATGACCTGCGTCGTCAGGAATGGGATATCATCCACCGAATCATCACAGAAAAGCAGATTAGCCTCAGCCCGCTCCTCCAAGACAATCAATACACGTCTGTTAACCATCAGAGGACGGTCAGAGTGAAGCAGATTTACCACCTGCACGGGTCTTGGCAACTTGGTATTCTTCGGGACATAGATCAGGAGTCCGTCCTGTGCCAGCATCGTATTGAGTGCCGTCACAGCATCTTCATCCGGGTCTGCTATCTGCGCATAGTACTTCGAGAGCAGTTCTGGATGTTCCTCAGCAGCATGGCTCAAAGAGTCGATGATCACCCCTTCAGGCAGATGAGCCTGAGGCAGGTTTTTCGAATAGAATCCATCATTGACTACGAAATAGAGCGAAGTGCTCAGGTTCTGCACCGCACACTTGAAGGCGACATAAGGATTGGCAGGAATCTCAAAGCGGGTCAGGTTCAAGCCATAATCCGGCGCAAAGAGTTTCTCCATATCCGTATATTTGTACCGCTCCACCTTCCGGGAAGGGAAGCCTTGCCTGCGGAAAGCCTCGAAAGCCTTGTCTCTCACGGCATTCAAAGGCGCGGCAGAATGGTCGTCTATGATCTTACGATTCTCCTGAAAGAGATCGATATATTGTTGTTCACTATTCATGATTTACCACCTTTCGTTCGAAATAGATTCATAGAGATCATGCTTTTTCCTTATCTTCCTTAGCCTCTTCTGCGTCAGCTTCCTCCTTGATCCAGTCAAAGCCGCGCTCTTCGATCTCATTGGCCAGTTCCGGTCCTTCTGTCTTCACGATACGTCCCTTATAGAGGACATGGACAGAATGAGGTTTGATGATATCGAGCAAACTGGCATAGTGGGTGATGACGATGAAGGCATTCTCCTGGGTATGCAACTTCTTCACGCCACTGGCAACGATACGCATGGCATCCACATCCAGGCCAGAATCAGTTTCATCAAGGATAGACAACTTCGGTTCCAGCATAGCCATTTGGAAGATCTCATTCCGCTTTTTCTCGCCACCGGAGAAGCCCTCATTGACATTACGGTGCCAGAGTTTAGGATCAAGTTCCACTAGTTGCCGGCGTTCCCGGATGAGTTTCATAAATTCACTGGCAGTCAGAGGGTTCAGTCCCTGGTGCTCACGCTTGGCATTGACAGCCGCCTTCATGAAATTATTCATAGACACACCGGGGATTTCCACAGGATACTGGAAGGACAGGAACAAGCCCTCCCATGCACGTTCCTCAGGTTTCATCTTCAGGAGGTCTTTGCCATTGAAGATGGCTTCTCCCTCTGTGACAGTATAGAGTGGATTACCTGTCAGAACGGCACTCAGGGTTGATTTACCTGATCCGTTCGGGCCCATGATGGCAGTGATCTCGCCATCTTTGACAGTGAGATTGATGCCCCGCAATATTTCTTTTCCTGCAACTGATGCGTGCAAGTTCTTTATTTCAAGCATTTTTGTATAAATTAAATAGTCGTTATCCGCTCAGGAACTGAAGTCCTGAGTATCTTTTTATCTATTAGTTATTGGATCTATCCCACAGTTCCTTCCAACGAAACAGACAGGAGTTTCTGTGCCTCCACTGCGAATTCCATCGGGAGTTTATTGAGAACTTCCTTAGAGTAGCCATTGACGATCAAAGCGACGGCCTGTTCCATAGGAATGCCTCTCTGGTTGCAATAGAAGAGTTGGTCGTCAGAGATCTTCGAAGTCGTCGCTTCGTGCTCGACGACAGCAGTCTCATTGTGGATATCCAAGTAAGGAAAAGTATGTGCACCGCAATTAGAACCCAAGAGCAGGGAGTCGCAACTACTGTAGTTGCGGGTATTGTCAGCATTGCGAGTCGCACGCACCAGCCCCCTGTAAGAGTTCTGGCTGTGTCCGGCAGAGATACCTTTGGAAATGATCGTACTCTTCGTATCCTTTCCCATGTGGATCATCTTGGTCCCGGTATCTGCCTCCTGGTAATTATTGGTCAAGGCGACACTGTAAAATTCAGCTTGGGAATGATCCCCTCTCAGAATACAAGAAGGATATTTCCAAGTCACTGCCGATCCGGTCTCTACCTGAGTCCAGGACAATTTCGAATTGACGCCGCGCAAATCGCCGCGCTTCGTAACGAGGTTCAGCACCCCGCCCTTGCCTTGCTTGTCACCGGGGTACCAGTTCTGTACGGTAGAATATTTCACCTCTGCATTGTTGTTGACCACGATCTCAACGACGGCGGCGTGCAACTGGTTCTCGTCCCTCATAGGAGCAGTACACCCTTCGAGATAACTCACGTAGGCATCGTCATCAGCGACGATCAGAGTCCGCTCAAACTGTCCCGTCTTCTGGGCGTTGATTCTGAAATAACTGCTCAGTTCCATCGGGCAACGGACACCTTTGGGAATATAGACGAAAGAACCGTCACTGAATACTGCACTGTTCAGCGAGGCAAAGAAATTATCCCTATAGGGGACAACTGTACCCAAGTATTGCCTGACGAGGTCAGGGTGCTTTCTGATGGCTTCACCCATGCTGCAGAAGATAATTCCCTTTTCCCGGAGTTTGTCCTTGTAAGTAGTCTTCACAGAGACAGAGTCCATGATAGCATCCACGGCAACGCCACTCAGCGCAAGCCGCTCCTCAAGAGGAATCCCTAGTTTATCAAAAGTTTTTTCCAGTTCCGGATCTATCTTCTTGTCCTTCCGTTCCTTTACAGTAGGATCAGCATAATAAGAGATATTCTGATAATCGATCTTCGGGACATGTACATGTCCCCACGAAGGCTGTTTCTGAGTCTTCCAAAAATTATAGGCTTTGAGTCGGAAATCAAGCATCCACTGGGGCTCACCTTTCTTCTGCGAGATCAGTCTGATGACATCCTCATTCAATCCTTTCTTAATGATATCGGTTTGTACATCAGTGGTAAATCCATATTCATATTTCTGGTTGGCCACTTCCTTGACAAACTCATTATCTGTTTTCATTTGTGCCATATACTTACTCTTAAAAAATAAAACACCTTTACGGTTTCCTGCCATGGAAACCTGCCAGGCTCTCTACACATATCCGCCAATATTCATGCGGATCAGGGCATTTGATGCAATAATCATCATTATGAAAGATGCAACAAATATCATACCAAAAAAGCGATACTCCGGCCCGTCAGTGACAGGTAGGCAGTACCGCTATATCTTTTCTTCAAACTGGAGTGAATATTACAGTCTGATCAACGCAAGGCTAAAACCTTCTCATGAGACTATAATTTCTGATCCACTTCAACTTCCGTAAAGGTTTCTATTTCGTCTCCCACCTGAATATCATTGAAATTGACCAAACTCAGGCCACATTCCATTCCTGTAGGCACTTCCTTGACATCATCCTTAAAACGCTTCAGTTCACTGATCGAAGCCGTCTTGATGACGATGCCTTTACGGACCAAACGAGCCTTATCCTTAGCATGGAGTTTGCCGTCGGTCACAATACCACCGGCAATCGTTCCCACCTTGGAGATCTTGAAGACCTGTTTCACTTCCATCTGGCCTGTGACTACTTCTTTCTTCACCTTATCCAACATTCCGACCATAGCCGACTTGACATCGTCAATGGCATTGTAGATGACCGAATAAGTATTGATTTCAACACCCTCGCGATCTGCGAGTTTTCTGGCATCAGCAGACGGACGGACCTGGAAGCCGACGATGACGGCATCAGATGCACTCGCCATCATGACATCGTTTTCAGTGATCTGGCCCACGCCTTTTTCTATCACATTCACCTGAACCTTCGGTGTCGAAAGTTTGATGAACGAATCAGCCAAAGCCTCTATAGAGCCATCGGTATCACCCTTGACGATAATATTCAACTCATGGAACTCTCCACGGGCGATACGACGAGAGATATCTCCCAACGTCAGTCGTTTCTGGGTACGCAATCCCTGTTCTCTCTGCAACTGTTCACGCTTGTTGGCGATCTCACGGGCTTCCTGCTCAGTGTCGATCACATGGAACTGGTCACCTGCTGCAGGAGCGCCGTCCAGCCCCAGAATAGTTGTAGGAATAGCCGGTCCTGCACCATCTATCACCTGATTACGCTCATTGAACATCGCCTTAACACGGCCCCAAGCTGTTCCGGCCAATACCACATCACCTACTTTCAAAGTACCGTTAGATACCAAGACAGTAGCGACATAGCCACGGCCCTTGTCGAGGGCTGACTCGATGACAGTACCTGTAGCTTTCCGGCGAGGATTAGCTTTCAGGTCAAGCATATCAGCTTCCAAGAGCACCTTATCGAGCAGTTCGTCTACTCCGATACCTTTCTTGGCACTGATTTCCTGGCACTGGTATTTACCACCCCAGTCTTCCACGAGCAGATTCATCTTGGATAAGTCCGTACGTATCTTGTCCGGATTAGCACCCGGCTTGTCTATCTTGTTAATGGCGAAGACCATCGGAACGCCCGCTGCCTGGCAATGTGCAATAGCCTCACGAGTCGTAGGCATCACAGAGTCATCGGCAGCGATGATGATAATGGCGACATCCGTGACCTGAGTACCACGGGCACGCATGGCAGTAAATGCCTCATGTCCCGGAGTGTCAAGGAAAGTAATATGCCGCCCGTTCCTCAGTCTGACATCATAAGCACTGATGTGCTGTGTGATTCCACCGGCCTCACCGGCAATCACGTTAGTCTTGCGGATATAATCCAGCAGAGAAGTCTTACCATGATCGACATGTCCCATGACCGTTACGATAGGTTGACGGGACACGAGATCCTCAGGCTTGTCTGCCCTCTCATTCACTGCCTCCTGAACGGAAGCACTGATATATTCTGTCTTAAAGCCGAATTCCTCTGCCACCATATTGATGGTTTCAGCATCCAGCCGCTCATTGATAGAGACCATCATCCCCACACTCATCAGCGTGGAAATGACCTTCGTTACAGGAACATCCATCATGGATGCCAACTCACTGACAGTAACGAATTCCGTGAGTTTCAGGGTCTTGCTGTTCTTCTCCTCTGCAGAAGCCACCTTCTCCAGTTTTTCCTGAACAGCTACACGCTTCTCCTTACGGTATTTGGCACCCTTCTTGTTCTGGTTCTGCTTATTGGTCAGACGTGCCAACGTCTCCTTAACCTGACGAGCAACGTCCTCCTCATTCACTTCCAGAGGTTTCTGGCTGCGGCTACGGTTGCGGTTACGATTCCTGTTGCGGTTACGATTCGCGTTTCCGTTACCCTGTTGCTGTTGCTGACGAGCCTCAGCGGAGACATCCACACGCTCTTTATTGATTCTGACACGCTTCTTGCGTTCTCCATTGCCGTGATTCAACTTGCTTTCACGTTCCTTGCGCTTTTCCTCTTTCGATTTGCGCTTAGGGCGTGTACTCTGGTTCAGAGTTGACAAGTCGATCTTCCCCAAGACCTTAGGTTCATTGATAGCGATTTTCCGTTCGCTCTTCAAAGTGAACACCTCGGGTTGAGGATGCGTTGGGGGTACTTCCGCCTGCTTTTTAGGGACTGTGGGGGCAGGAGCTGCCAGTTTCAGTCCTTTTTGAGGTGCGGGACTTGGGGTTTGCGGATGCTGTACAGGCTGAGCTGTAGCGGTAGTCCGACTCTGCTGAAAATCTGTTTTCTTCGTCTGCGGAGTCTGCGGGCGAACAGTTTTTTCAGTTTTAACAGGCCTATCCATATGAGGCGGCTCTGAAGTTTTCTGACGCGGCTGAAACACAGGTTTTGTTACGGTCTCAGGATTCTTCCTTACCGGAGTAGCGTCTTCCGGTTTCGTCTTAGGCATTGATTTCACTGATTGTTGACTGACGGCAGTATCTTCTTTCTTTTCCTGACGTGAAGTATCCTTTTGCTTTGGAGCAGCAGTTGGCACCACGGGTTGATGACCGGTATCATTCAAATCGATCTTTCCCAATGGGGTATATTTCTGATGGCCGGGCTCGTTGTCCAGCACATCAGCAACGCGGGAAACATGAGGTTCCCTCTTTGTCTCCTGCACACGCTTCTTCTCCTTTGGCTTCTTTTGGAAGAGTTTTTCAGCTTGGTTTCTCACTTCGGCGTCTTGTCTGAACTGGCTCTCAAGAGCCTTATACTGTGCGTCATTGAGCTTGAAACTTAAGTCTTCCTTAACCTCTCCCAATCCTTTTTTGGATTTCAGGAAATCAACTGCCGTTTGAAGTCCTATATTTAATTCACGTAGTGCTTTATTTAATCTGATGCTCATTAATGGATGATCTGTTATGTACTTCTGATCTTATGATTATATATTGAGATGGCCTCTATCCTTTCAGCAAGCGAGGCCATTGTTATTTATTGTTTTTCAAATTCAGCTTTCAGGACATTGATGACATGATCTACCGTCTCCTCTTCAAGATCAGCCTTGTCTACCAGCATCTCACGCGGAGCGTTGAGCACTTGGCGGGCTGTTTCCAGGCCAATACTCTTGATGGCGTCGATAACCCACTGGTCGATCTCGTCGGAGAACTCGTCCAGATAGATATCATCTTCAGCCTCACTCTCAGCTATTTCACGGAACACGTCTATCGTATACTCAGTCAGCATGGAAGCCAACTTGATGTTCAGTCCGCCACGTCCGATGGCCAGGCTGACCTCTTCCGGTTGCAGATAGACCTCAGCCTTTTTGTTTTCCTCATCAATATTGATCGATGAGATCTTTGCAGGACTCAGGGCACGCTGGATAAACAACTTGATATTGTCTGTATAATTGATGACATCAATGTTCTCGTTGTCCAGTTCCCGCACGATGCCGTGCACACGGCTGCCCCTGACACCGACGCAAGCGCCTACAGGGTCAATACGGTCATCATAACTTTCCACAGCGACCTTAGCACGCTCACCGGGGATACGTGCCACACGCTTGACAGCGATCAGGCCGTCAGCGATCTCCGGTACTTCCCCTTCCAGCAAACGCTCGAGGAACACCGGACTGGTGCGGCTGAGAATGATCTTGGGATTATTGTTTTCATTGTCCACGTGGTCGATGATAGCTCTCACCGTCTCACCTTTATGGTATTGGTCAGCAGGGATCTGCTCCGATTTGGGGAGAATCAATTCATTGTTCTCGTCATCCACGATGAGCACTTCGCGCTTCCATATCTGATACACCTCACCGGCGATAATCTGTCCCACCCGATCCTTATACTTATTGTACAAAGCGTCATGTTCCAGTTCCAGAATTTTGGAAGACAGTGTCTGCCGCAGGTTCAAGACAGCGCGGCGGCCGAATTTACTGAAATTCACCGACTCACTCACGTCCTCGCCCACTTCATAGTCTTTTTCTATCTTACGTGCGTCTGTAAGACTGATTTCCTTATTTTCATCCTGTACTTCGCCGTCAGCCACGACCTTTCGATTACGATAGATTTCGAAATCCCCTTTATCCGGGTTGACAATTACATCAAAATTCTCGTCACTACCGAAGATCTTGGCAAGAACAGTACGGAAACTCTCCTCCAGTACGCTCACCAACGTTGTACGGTCAATATTCTTGGTTTCCTTGAATTCCTTGAAGGAATCGATCATACTCTGAGTTTCTTCTTTCTTAGTCTTTACTGCCATAGCTTATTTGAAACTGATTAAGTATTTTGTATATTTTACCTTATTCATCTGATAAGTGTGGTCGACGTCCATTTTCACAGGGCGCTTTTTGCCTTCCACCTTTACCTTTTCGCTGACAGCGACCACGAAGTCATTACCGTCCACGCTTTTGAGGACACCCCGGACTTTTTTGCCATCCTGGTTCTCCACTTCTACTTGCTTGCCGATATAGTTCTTATATTGCTGGGGCACCTTGAAAGGCTGTCCTAGACCGGCAGAACCCACCTCAAGTTCATAATCTTCCTCGTCACGGCTCAGTCTGCTTTCTATGAATTTACTGAGCTCTACGCAATCATCTATCCAAACGCCATCAGCATGATCTATCTCTACAACGATATGATCATCATCACTGATCTGAAGGTCTGTCAGAAAGTATTCTTTATCTTTCAGCCAGTCCTCTACGATATTCTTTACGACGTTTTTATCAATCATCCTTTAACCTATGCTTATTAAAAAAATGAGGAGCTTCATTAGGAGCCCCTCATTCCACTGAATGCTGCAAAAATAGCAATATTTTCGGAAATGCACAAATATTTTTTACTTTTTCTTTGGCTGTAACAATTTTTTATACTCAGTAGGGTTCTGGATAAGTTTCATTGCTGCTGCCATCTGTTTATCTGTGTGTATGGCATTCTCTATACCGCCACGCTGATAATAGTAAGCTGTGACAATATCATTTTCTATCAAATTCTTGATGGCGGCCTTATTGAAATCGAGGTCTTTCGCCACATTGTGCTTCAGTTTTTTCTCAAGGGCGGTAAATTCAGGTTGCGCATCATTATAATAACCCTCAAACTTGGCGAGTTTCTCAAGGTTCTTGAGATAATTCTCCGTTTCATGGTCATACGTGAAGTGGCATTTCAGGACCCGCTGCTTGAAATCCTCATAGTCAGCGTCTGACAGTTGGAACTTATCAGGTGAAGCGATTGCAGGGTGACGGGCGATATAATCGAGTTCGTAATTGAGCAGTACTTCATTGCTGTCACGGCCTGCGGCAAGATAGAAAGCAATATTCGGCAGAGAATCAGGTTCCAGCACCACATCAGGCTGAATGCCCCCACCGTCACGTACAATCCTGCCGTGAAGCGTATGGAACACATGCGTAAGAGAGTCCGGCACATGCTCCGTATACCCGCCATTGGCATGTTTGTAATTGATTGCCTGGATGCACCTGCCTGAAGGAATATAGTATTTGGCAGTCGTCAGTTTCAGTTGCCCGTTATAGGCAATATCTACAGGCATTTGCACGAGCCCTTTGCCATAGGTACGTGTCCCCAGGATGACAGCGCGATCCAGATCCTGCAGAGAGCCACAGGTAATTTCACTGGCACTCGCTGTATTCCCGTTTACCAGCACGATGATCGGCATTACAGTATCAATAGGCTCCACCGTCGTCTTGTAATCATGGTTAGCCTGCTTCAATTTTCCTATCGTCTTCACCAAAGTCATGTCTTTAGGCACGAACATATTGATGATGTTGACAGCTTCCTGAAGAGAGCCACCGCCATTATTTCTCAGGTCGAGGATCAGGCCCTTGGCACCTTGCTTACGGAAATCGATGAAGACCCGGCGCACGTCTTTCGAACACTGATCAGTAAAAGAACTCAGGTTCATATATGCGATGCCATTTGCCTGCATTCCATAGTAAGGCAGGAACGGCATCTGTACCGACTTACGCACGATCTTGAACTTCATTGTCTTCCCCGTACTCGGGCGCCGGATCTTAATCAGGAAAGATGTTCCGGGATCACCCCTGAGGTGGTCACTCACATACTGCACGTCCTTGCCCACCATAGAAGAGTCATCTATGGAAAGAATTTCATCCCCCTTCTTCAATCCGGCAAGAGCAGCAGGCATCCCTTCGTAAGGCTCGTCGATGATAATATAATGATTTTGATTATTCAGACGGACAATAGCACCGACACCGGCATATTTACCAGTCAGCAACTGCTTCAGGTCAGCCACTTTGTTTTCCGGATAATATTCCGTATAAGGGTCAAGGCTCTTCAGCATCGCATTGATACCGTTTCCGATCACCTCGTTGGCATTCAGAGTATCCACATACATCAAGTCAAGATACTTATAGATATCCGTGAAGATCTCCATATTCTTTGAGACCTCAAAGGCATGGTTGTCTCCGGATGTCCCCTTCTGTGCGGCAACAGGTAAAGCCGCCACCATAAAAATCGCTAAGAGCAGTTTCTTCATGAAGCTTATTTTTAGATTCTGATTCAATGACTATCCCGGACACCCTTTTATAAAGGAGTCGATGGATGTCTGCAAAATTACGATATTAAAGCGGGAAAACGCCAAGAATCATTGAAAAACTTAGTTATTTTAATAGAAAACAGAAAATTCCTTTTAAAAAATTTGGTAATAAGGGAAAAACGTCTTACCTTTGCACTCGCAATCTCAAGCAAGGGACTGAAAAGCTTCAATAGCTCAGTTGGTTAGAGCATCTGACTGTTAATCAGAGGGTCGTTGGTTCGAGTCCATCTTGAAGCGCGAGTGAAAGGAGTTACGACATTCGTAACTCTTTTTTGTATACCAAAAGACCGTTCTAGGGAAAGCAAAATAGAGAGTCCAATTTACCGTCATTTCCAACTACAGTACTTGAAAAAGTAAATTATTCGGCGTTCCCGTTATTTCAAAATAGTTTTGTTACATCAAAAAGAGAGATAAATTAAGATCAAAGGATCTTTCTAGGATGATAACGAACTATTGGCTAGTGAAAAATCTATGGAAAAATTGGAAAATATAATTTCTATTCATCACCTGAAGAAATCTTACAAGACTTCTTCTGGTACCATTCATGTTCTCAAAGATGTAAATTTAGAACTGGGCAATGGCGTGACAGCTATCCTCGGACCCAATGGGGCTGGGAAAACCACATTAATCAAGATCTGTTCTGATCTGCTCGAATTCGAAGGAGGAAATATCGCTTATCATGGCAAAGATTTAAAAGCCATGACCAAGAAGGAAAAAAGCCAAACCTTCTCTCTGTTGTCGGAAGGGAGTAGAAATCTGTATTACAAACTCACGCCATTGGAAAATATTAAATATTTTGCTACATTAAGAGGCATTTCTTTTGAATCAATTAAAGGATATTGCCTCCGCCTGCTCCTAAAACTCAACCTATATGAGAAAAAAGATGAAGTTGTAGAGAATCTGTCGAGAGGTATGCAACAGAAAGTTGCCGTTGTATGTGCACTGAGTATGAACACTCCGGTGACTTTCTTGGACGAGCCTACTCTTGGCCTTGACATGGAAAGTTCTATCAATCTGAGTGAATTCTTGAGAAACCCTAAATTCAGTTCAGATAGATCTATCATCATCACATCACATGATTTTAGTTTCATAGAGAATACAGCCTCACAGATATACAAATTACAGGAAGGCATGATGATAGAGAAAAAGGACATTGGAGAAAATGATGATACCTTTATCATACGAATCAATCATCCGGATATTGATAAAATAAAGAATGAGGGATTGGAAGTTATCGACACCTGCAACCTATATTGCACCATCAAGATTTCGACTTCTTCTTTACGACTAGGCGAAGAGATACAGAAATTGAACAAAGCCGGTCATGACATCGTTTATGTAGAAGCTGAAAATCAGAATATCACAAATTTCTATCTTAATAAAAAGCCATGAAATATTATTTGAGCTTATTTATCCAAGAATTTGAGAAGGCATGCAAAATAGCTATACGATACAAGTTTGACACCATATTTAATATATGCTTCTGGGCTGTTTTAATAGTGATCGTATCCCATGTCCTTTCCACTAAACATCCGGGAAATATACCGATATTTGTCAATTCATTTATGATTTGGCTGATTACCAATAATAGTTTTATCGCCATCGTAGAATCTATTATGAAGGAAAACACTCAGGGTACTCTGGAACAGTTATATCTCAATGCACGTTCATTCTATAGCCTGCTGACTATAAAGGGAGTAACGGCAAGTATATTATCAATTATAGAATCAATGTTTACTTTATCCTTGTGTGTATTGTTCGAACCAAATGTAAAATTAAGTATGATATTGCAATGGATATACATCTTGCCATTGCTCTTTATCGCAATATTCTCACTCATCGGCATTGGCATAGCCTGTGCCTCTTTCGCCTTAAGATACAAGAATATTTCTACTTTCTACAGTATGGTATCGGCCATACTTTTTGGTATTCTGACTTATGGTGCTATCCTTTTAAACAAGAAACCGATATTGATGATGCTCTTCCCATTTGCCAAAGCCAATGCTACGATACAATTATTTTTTAAAGGAAAGAACTTGATCGATATAGATACATACTTTATCATTATTATAAATGATTTGATCATGATGATATTGGGATATGTGATATTGAAATATTATTTGAAGGAATCAAAAAAGACAGGATCATTATCCAAATTCTAATTTCTATATACAAGAATTAGAAGATATGTATATAAGCAATCTAAAAAGATAAGTATAGAAAAATTATATTTCAATTTAAGTGTACGTTACCTCTTTACACCTCATCATGTTCATTATCAAGAACATCCCCAGTATTTAAATGAAGGATTCACCGATCAGTTCAGTATTCAGATATAATATTATTATAATATGTTCCAGGTATAAATTTAACAGATGAGAAAAGGTACGAATATCTACTGACATAAAGTTTTGTCACTGATCCAAGGAAAGGAACTGATCAAACATAAACGAGAAGAGTTCTCTAGACGCTGAGAAAGCACGGTCAGTGACCGGACACTCTGGCAGAGAATTTAAGCATGATAATAGATGAAATCTAAGAGGTTTAGTCTACCCATTTGGCAATAAAACTGTATCATAACTCTTTCCAGATAACGCGCTTATCACAATGACAATATGAAATAAATAAGAACAATAAGCAGTCATATTGTCTTTATTATTATTAATTTTGTTTTTTTGTTAACTTATTTCGCTTTTACGTATCTTATTATTATATTTGTATCGAAAAATCAATCTATAATATCAGAGGGGCAGACCTTAGAATATAAAAAGGAGTAATGTACCGAATGGAATTGAGAATAGACTGACCTATCATTTTGCTAGCGCATGATATATCCAGACCAGACTGGTAAAAAGGAGTGGGAACCGAAAAACTAAGAGAGTAGGCATTATTAAAAAATTATATGATTATCCTCAATTGGGTGATTAATAATTTTGAGTATTCCCCGATATTCATTACCTTTGCATCAATTATCAAAACCTCGTCAAAATGAAACTGATAGAATTTTCAAAACGCTTCCCCGATG
>NZ_JAMXLY010000048.1 GCF_024054555.1 Segatella cerevisiae
CTCCAAATCTGAGAATTTAGGGACTGGACCACGACGGGGTATGTTACCTTGTTCATTTACGAGATTATTCGAAAATTGTTTGCATATCCCAAGGATTTTGACGAACTTTGTATATAGGTTGTGCATACGATGATTTGAAATTAACAGTTTTGACACTACTAATTTACTAAAAATCAGCGATATGCGCAACTTTTTATACATCATTATTTAATGAATTTAATTCCGCCAACGGGTTATCTTTCTAAAAAGGTATTAAAATATTTTGATATTTACAGCTTTATAACTATCTTCGTACGCAGAATGAAGATAATGAACCGATGGGCAAATGCCCTGATTTTTTTAATGCTAATGATGACTACTGCTTGTGCACAGGAATATCAGAAGGATACCTTTACGACCAAAACCGGCAAGAAGGTTGTTCTGACTGCTATTAAGCATGCGAGTATCGAAATCAATTATGACGGAAAGGAAATAGAGGTGGACCCGGTGAGCGGCTTGCAGCCTGAAACGGATTACAGTAAGTTCCCTAAAGCTGATTTGATTCTGATCACCCATGACCATTTCGATCATCTTGACCTGAAAGCGATCTCTGAACTGTCCAAGGCTGGTACGATGATCATTGCCAACCCTGCTTCTGCAAAAGAGATCATGGGAAGGAGTACTGTGATGAAGAACGGTGATCATCTGACTTTGGGACCGGATATCCGCATAGATGCCGTACCGGCGTATAATACGACACCCGGTCATCTGCAGTTCCACCCCAAGGGACTGAACAACGGTTATGTGCTGACGCTTGACGGCCTGCGCATCTATATAGCAGGAGATACGGAAGATATTCCTGAGATGGCTCAGTTGAAATCCATTGACATCGCTTTCCTGCCTGTCAACCAGCCTTACACGATGACTCCTGAACAAGCTGCAAAGGCGGCGAAGATGATAGCTCCGAAAGTTTTGTTCCCCTATCATTATTCAGAGACCAAAATACAGCGCGTCGCACAGTTGCTGAAGGGATCCGGCATTGATGTCAGGATCCGCAATTATCAATGAGCATATCCGGCAGGTTATCGGCAAAGGGGCTTTCCCCGTTGGGAAATCCGCTTTGCTGAAGGGCCCTGTAATGATTGCTCTTTAATCTTAAGCCATGATAGATATTCGTTTAAAAGTTTTCCGTAGTGTAGCTGAAAATCTGAGTTTTACAAAGGCTTCTCACGAACTCTTCATGAGCCAACCTGCCGTCAGCAAGCATATCCGGGAACTGGAAAGGGAATACAATACGCGTTTGTTTGACCGCATGGGCAACAGCATTCAACTCACGTCGAGCGGGAAACTGATGCTGGAGCATGCGAACCGGATCCTCGAGAACTACAGTACTCTGGACTATGATATCCGGGCTCTGCAACAGGAGACGGAGGGCGAATTGCGGATCTGTGCCAGTTCGACGATCTCCCAATATGTGATTCCCAAGATCCTGGCTGCGTTCTGCAAACGGTATCCGAAAGCGAAAGTGTCTTTGCTCAGTGGCAATTCGCAGGAAATAGAGAAGGCGCTTCTGGCGGATAAGTTCGCGATAGGGATGGTTGAAGGGGTCATCAGGCAGCCGCATCTGAAATATACACCCTTCCTGCGGGACAGGCTGGTCGCTGTGGTGAGATCTGACAGTAAACTGGCACAGAAGAGAAGGATCAGCCTTAAACAACTGAGAGATATTCCTCTTGCACTCCGCGAACATGGCTCAGGAACTTTGGAGGTGTTCGAAAATGCCTTGCATCAGCACCAGATGGGACTGAATGATCTGCAGGTGGAAATGTATCTGGGGTCTACGGAAAGCATCAAACAGTTTGTCTGTTGTTCTCCTGATAGTATGGGGATCGTCAGTATCCGCTCGGTCAAAAAAGAAATCATTGACGGGACATACAAGATGATCAATATCCAGGGACTCGACCTGTCACGTGAACTGGTATTCGTGGAAAAGCAGGGGGAAAGTACTGGACTCCAAAAAGTTTTAAAGCAATTTTTCCTTCAGGCAGTGCAATGAGAGTCGCTGCCGGATAAGAAACGCAAGATGACGGTCTGCAAAGGAAATAAAGGCTACTTTTCGGGAACTTTCAACTCGTAAATATCGGTTCTTCTCTACTCTCTATTACTTTTTGTTATAGTTCATAAAATAAGGGTATAACCAACCCATTCCTTTTTCCTTTACCTTTGTAAGCAGTCAGGCAATGATGTTTAGGATCGACAGGTCTGTCGAATTAGAGAGGAAATTTATAATTAATAATACCGCCATGTTGTATCAAAACGTCTTTAACCCCTTGTTCTTTACGATTGATCCGGAGAATTGCCACAGAAAGTTGGCAAGGTTGTTGAAACTTTACGGTTCAGTTTCCCCTTTGAGGCATATCTTCAGAAAATCTTATCTCGTCCAGAATCCTTTTCGTTTCCAGAATCTTGTCTTTAGGAACCGTGTAGGACTTTCTGCAGGATTTGATAAGGAGGCACAGATATTCGATCAACTCTCTGATTTCGGATTTGCATTTGTAGAAGTAGGCACTATTACCCCGTCTCCTCAAAAAGGCAATCCTTGTCCGAGAATCTTTCGTGCACCGGAAGACGAGTCTTTGATCGCACGTACGGGTTTTAATAACCCGGGTATGGACGTGGCTTTTGAACGTATTTCCAAAGGCAGGAAACACTCCTATGTGTTGGGAGCGAATATCAACAAGGATGCAAATTCCGCAGGACTGGAAACCGTGAAAGATTTTGAGAAAGTATTTTCGCGGCTGTACGATGTCATCGATTATTTCACCATAGATTGGGGGAGCATCAGTGCTGAGGCTATGGAGCAAGTGCTGTGCAGGTTGACTGATCTGAGAGCTCGGCGATCGAAACAACGGGCCTTGTTCCTCAAATTGCCTGCCGACGTTTCTGAAGAAGTATTGGATCAGGTCATCGCCTTGGCAACGCGTTATGGATTTTGCAGGGCTTCATTGCTACAGGACCTACTGCAAGTCGTGAGGGACTGAAGAATATTTCTCCGAAGACACTTGAGCATATTGGCGGTGGTCAGGTCAGCGGTAAAGGTATAGGTTCTCGTTCCAGAAATGTAGTCAGATACCTGCACAGTCATATTGGTAAGGACATGATCATTATAGGTGCCGGAAATGTGATGACACCGGAAGATGCCGAGGAGATGATAGGTGCAGGAGCAGACCTGGTGGCTATCTATTCAGCGTTCATCTATAACGGTCCCGGGATTGTGAAGAAGATGAACAGGCGGCTTATCCATTAGAAAAGCAGTCGTGCATCGGAGAGGGGCATCGGGATAAAGTGAAGGAAAAGAAGGCTGTAATGCCGACTGCAATTCGAATGACTTTATCTGTTCGAAGCTAAGAATTTTTTCTAAAATTTATTGTATCATAGAAACTCATCCTTGTGGGGATGACCAATTGTATCTAAAATCGATAGGCGTGAGTAACATTTGCCGCTCACGCCTATCATCTTTTCTTACGTTATGAAGAGCCTTTACTGACTCGCAATCTTATCTGAAAGAGACTGTCAATTTATTTCACAGACCATTCAAACACGCCACAGGAGAACTTCTCCGGTTGCTTGACGTTGATTCTGACAGCTTTGGTCTTGACAGGGTCAAATTGAACGGTACATGCCTGTCCTTTTGATGTCGGATAGTGGTCTGCATGATTGACATCTTTCCAGTGACCTTCACTGTCCATATATTGGATATTCCAACTCTCCGGAACTTTGCAACCTCCCCAGGGTTGGTCATCATACCAATATACGGTAGAAGTCTGGATGCTCTTTTCTTCCGGGAAAGTGTAGGTGATCCACTCTTTCGTACCTTGCTTAGGCCACCAATGGAAATAAGGGATAGAACGGTCATTTTCATCGGCAGGAACCAATCCGTCAGAGATGCTGCTGAGGGAGAGAGAAGTGGATGAAGAAGTTGCTTTCGCTTCAGAAGCTAAGGTGGCGGGCCGTGCTGGACGTGCAGCCTTGACATCCTGCGGAATCCAAACTTTCATATTCCCGCTCCCACGTTGACACCATGCGAAATAAGGAATGAGTTTCAAATCGACATTCTGTACGGTCAAATTACCTTCTTTATTATAAGCAAGAACCTGAGCTTGAGTCGTCAGAGTCGTCAGGTCCTGATTCTTATAAAGGGTGAGCCGATTCTTCAAACTGTCAGCGATAAACTGGTCATCTGATATATTTCCGGTCGTGAATTGTGGATTCTGGTTCAGCAGGACATTCATAATATTGAAATGGTTGTCCGGCCATTCTGCACAGTAGACGATAGGTCCGCGTTCGATGGATACTTGTCCCTGGTCTGCCTTTACCTTGTCGTTGGCACGGATGATACGCGTGTCCATATCGAAATGTATTCTGACGAGATCGCCTCTCTTCCATTTCCTGTTGATGGTATAATAGCCGTCAGAGGTTAAACGGGCGGGAAGTTGTTTGCCATTTACCGTGATCTTGTAATTGGCTCTTTTTGCATCAGCAAATTCATAGAGGTCAGATGGCACAGGCTGTCCTTTCACCCATCCCGGAATACGTATCTTCAAATCAAATGCCCCTGCCTTGTTCTCGTTGATCTTAAGGCTGATGTCTCCATTCCAGGGATATTGGGTATCCTGGCTGACGGAAACATTTTTGCCTGTAATGTTCAGGCGTGAGGTATTGCTGAGGAAGAGATTGACATAGAGGTTCTTGTCTTTGACGGCATAGACATACCCTGGCAGGGAAGGCAGGAATCTGCAGATGTTGGAAGGGCAGCAGGCACATCCGAACCAAGGTTGCCGCTGATGTTGCCCCATGCTTTCCAGAGGGTTGGGATAGAAAAAGCCTCCGCCATCCATGGACACACCGCTGATGAGACCGTTATAAAGTGTGCGCTCGAGGACATCAAAATATTTGCTTTCACCATGAAGAAGGAACAACCGGTAGTTGACATAGACATTGCCGATGGCAGCGCATGTCTCAGCGTATGCACTCATGTTGGGCAATTCATAATTTTCACCGAATGCTTCACCATTGCTGGTTGCGCCGATGCCCCCAGTGATATAGAGTTTCTTGCTGACGATATTATTCCAAATGCGGTCGATGGCATGGATATAAGCCGTGTCGCCTGTGAGTGCAGCTACATCCGCCATACCGGCATACATATAGGTGGCACGCACGGCATGTCCTACGGCTTCACTTTGCTGGACAACCGGGATATGGCTCTGGGAATATTCCTGTCTTATCTTGGTTTTCCCTCGATAATCAAGAAAATATTTGGCTTCATCGAGATATTTCTTGTTGCCGGTGGTGACATAGAGTTCACTCAGAGCCATCTCGGCAATCTGGTGTCCGGGTACGACATGAGCTTGTCCCGGATTTGGTCCGACCTCCTTGCAAACGCAATCAGCGTAGCGGATGGCGATGTCGAGGAATTTCCGGCTTTTAGTGGCTTGGTAATGAGCGATGGCTCCCTGTATCATGTGCCCGAGGTTGTAAAGTTCATGGCTGAGGTCTTCTTCCTTGCTCCATCTTTTGGATCCTGACCAAGGATGCGGGTGTGCAGGATTTTGTGTCCGGGCAGTATACAGATAACCGTCAGGCTCCTGGGCAGCAGCTACGATATTCAAGACGCTATCAATATAAAGTTTGAGTTTCTTGTCCGGATAGGTTTGGAGAATATAACTTGCCCCCTCGATAGTTTTATAGACATCTGTGTCATCAAAAGGATAGGGCATCAATTCCCCGACATTATATTTATCACTCGGGTGGGCAGCACGCTCGAAGTTCTTATATCTGCCTTCGCTTTCACATTTGCTGAATGCTAAGGGGATGGTTACCTTTCTGCTTGTCTCAAGGCGTTGCCCCCAGAAACTGTTGTCCCATACTTTTACAGAGGTAAAAGGAACGGGAGTAATAGGATATTTTCCTGTCGGAGCATTTTTTGCTTGAGCTGATAAAACCGTGGCAATCAATGCAGTAGTCAATAACAGTGTTTTCATTTGCTGATGGTAATAATACGAGTTTTAATTGTTATGAGGAGCGGGTAGAGCTCTTGTCATTCTTAATAATTGGAAAGACTTGTTTATTTTTATACAAAGTTACTGTTTTTTTATGATAGGAGAGTGTCAAAAAAGTCCAATATTATTAAAATAATCGTCTAATCGTAATGAATTTAAGCATATTGGACGATTTTGCTATCTTTTAGGATGATTCTTTCAGTGCTTTTATAAAAATACGTGTTATTTTGCTAAAAAATTATAGTGTCATTAAACTTTTTGTAGGTTTAATAATTGTCAACTGTTTAAATATCATTTTGAATGGAAAAGCATGCCATGAATAAGAAAGTACCATTATTATTAATTGGAGGAGTGCTGTTTGCTTTGCAGATCAGCGCAAAGTCTAAATTACCTGTTGATCTGCAACGGCCTGAACCTATAAAAGAGGTCTCTTTTACAGATGTCCACCTGTCTGATGTGTTCTGGAGTCCACGTATTGAAATCAATCGTACGGTTACCATTCCGTATGCTTTCCATGAATGTGAAGTCAATGGGCGGTTTGATAATTTCGCCATTGCGGCAGGATTAAAGAAAGGTGAACAACGCGGAGATTTTCCGTTTGATGATACGGATCCTTATAAGGTAATAGAAGGTGCAAGTTATTCGTTGGCGGTCCATTATGATGCCAAACTTGATCACTACCTTGACAGTGTTATATCCATTATAGCAGCAGCGCAGGAACCTGATGGCTATCTTACCACTTGTGTCACCAATAAATGCTATCGCCTTTCGGGTTGGTGGGGAACTCATAAATGGGAGAAACTGAATTCTCACGAACTCTATAACAGCGGTCACCTGATCGAATCAGCCATCGCTCACTATAAAGCAACAGGGAAAAAGACATTCCTCAATGTGGCGATTAAAAATGCGAATCTGGTCTGTAAGACTTTCGGCCCTCATCCGGGGCAGTTGCATCGCCCTTCTGGACATCCCATTGTAGAGATGGCATTATGCAAATTATATAAGGTGACCAATGATAAGAAATACCTGCAGACAGCAAAGTATTTCATTGAAGAGACAGGACGGGGTACTGACGGGCATCAGTTGAGTGAATACAGCCAGGATCATGAACCGATCTTGAAACAAGATGAAATAGTCGGTCATGCCGTACGGGCCGGATACCTTTATTCCGGTGTCGCCGATGTGAGTACACTGACTGGAGATACGGCTTATTTTCATGCCTTGAAACGCATCTGGAACAATATGGCAGGTAAGAAACTGTATATTACCGGAGGAATGGGAAGCAGGGCTGAAGGTGAAGGGTTCGGTCCCAATTATGAACTGAACAATATGACTGCATACGCTGAAACTTGTGCTTCTATTGCCAATGTCTTCTGGAACTACAGGATGTTTCTGGCCACAGGCGATGCCAAATATGTAGATGTCTATGAGCGGGCTCTCTATAATGGTGTGATCAGTGGTGTCTCGCTGAGTGGCAACCGGTTCTTCTATGATAACCCCTTGGAAAGTATGGGGCAGCATGACCGTTCTCCTTGGTTCGGGTGTGCCTGCTGTCCGGGGAACATCACTCGTTTTATGGCAAGCGTACCCCAGTATCAATATGCGACACAGGGTAAGAACATCTATGTGAATCTTTATATCCAAGGCAAGGCTAAAGTCAACCACAATATCGAAATCGAACAGAAGACCAATTACCCTTGGGACGGAAAAATAGACGTGACTGTAAATCCTGAGAAAAGCGGCAAGTTCTCCATTCTCTTTCGTATCCCCGGGTGGGCACAAAACAGTCCTGTACCCACCAACCTCTACACCTTTGCCGATGCACCGCAACCCTATGTCGTGAAAGTAAACGGACACCAACTTCTCAATCTCTCTTCGGAGATGCAAAAGGGTTATGTCGTTGTCAACCGCAAGTGGAAACACGGGGATCGGGTAGAAATTACACTTCCCATGTCGGTCAGAAGAGTAAAAGCTAATAATAATGTGGAGGATGACAGGGGGAAACTGGCTTTGGAGCGAGGACCGGTCATGTATTGTCTTGAAGGGATTGATCAGAAAGACTCTACGGTATTCAATAAAGTCATTACCGAGACGGCTCCAATCAAGGCACAGTATGTAGCAAATAAATTAAACGGCATTGTCGAACTCTCCGGTCAGGCTGAAGAATTGGAAAAAGACGGGACCGTAAAAGATGTACCTTTCCGCGCCATACCTTATAGCACGTGGGATAATCGTGGCCCGGGCCAGATGGAAGTGTGGATTCCCTCTACTCCTGCTTATGCGCATATTGCCCCCGAACCTACTATTGCAAGTAAGTCGAAGACCTTCTCTTACCAGAGTCCGATTCAGAAAGATGCACCGGAATCATCAGCAGTAGAAGGTGAAACGTGGGGCGTCAATGATCAGTGGGAACCGCGATGCAGTTCGGATATCAGCAAACCTTATCAATATTGGTGGTTAAAGGAAGGTACACCAGAAAGCATTTCTTATCAGTTTGACCAACCTTACACCGTCAGTAATGTTCAGGTCTACTGGTTGGATTTCGACTTCTATGACGGAGATTTCCGCATACCAGAATATTGGCGCCTTTACTATAAAGATGAGTCAGGGAAGTGGAAGGAAGTGCAAAATCATAGTGCTTATGGCGTGGCTAAAGACTGCTATAACAGCGTGGATTTCAAACCCGTAAAAACGACCGGACTGAAAATTGTCGCCAAACTCCAAAAGGGCAAGAGCGGTGGTATCATCGAATGGAAAGTCAATTAATCTCGTCTTTCCTTTTCTGGAGAAGACGTAAGAACTCTAATATAACCTAACCTTATTAAAATGAGAAAAATTCAGAATGATTCTGGCTTCTTGTGTAATTGCAAAAAAGCCTTCATGTGCCTAATTTTAGGATTTGTAGCTGTGGCGTTTCCTATAGAGGCGGAACCGGAGATCAAATTGAATATTCCTTCTGTACAAAGTGTCCAGCAAAATTCGATTACTGTGACAGGGATTGTAAAAGATGCTAAAGGCAATCCTATAATTGGTGCTAGTGTCAAAGAGAGAGGAACACCTAGTAATGGGACAGTTACTAATATGGATGGATATTTTAAAATTAATGTTCATCAAGGAGCTACTCTGACAGTCTCTTATATCGGTTTTATTACGCAGAATGTTTCGGCTAATAAAGCTCATAGCATTATTCTCCAGGAAGATTTTAAATCATTAAATGAAGTAGTTGTTATCGGTTACGGTACTCAGCGAAAGGGTGATGTCACCTCAGCTATTACCAGTATCAAGTCGGATGATTTCTCCAAGGGCAGTATTCATGATGCTGGAGATCTAGTTAAAGGCAAGGTTGCTGGTCTGATTATTACAAACAGTTCTGGTGACCCTAGTACGGCATCCAGTATTCGCTTGCGAGGTGTCATTTCGCTCGAGGGAGGAAACACACCATTGGTTTTAGTAGATGGTATTGAAGGTAGTCTATCTACAGTGGCTCCGGAAAATATTGCCAGTATTGATGTTTTGAAGGATGCTTCTGCTGCGGCCATTTATGGTACTCGTGGCGCTGCCGGAGTTATCTTGATTACTACAAAGAACGGACATCGTGAAGAGAATACGACGGTAAATTATTCTGGTTATCTTTCTCTTTCCGGATTTGGCAAGAAACTGGATATGATGGATGGCAGTGATGTCCGTGCCGGTCTTACTGATTTTAAGGACAAGGGCTATGACACAGATTGGCTTGATGCGGTTACTCGTACCGCTTTCACCCATAATCATAATGTGGCAATCCGTGGGGGAAATCAGACGACAACCTATAGTGCTGACTTTACTTACCGGAACCAGCAAGGGGTATTTATTAATACTTATTCTGATGAGATGCATTTTAATGGTAGCCTTTCTCACTGGTTCCTCAATGACAAGGTAAAACTGGCTTTCAACCTGATGAAACGTTGGCATAAAAATGGTCCTGTTGATGCAGCTTCTACTCAAATCTACCGTCAGGCGATTATGCGAAATCCTACAGAGCCGATCTATAATGAGGATGGCAGCTACTATGAAAACATGTCTATTAACTATTATATGAATCCGGTAGAGTTGCTGAAGGAGCATACCGGTGAATATAAAACTGAGGATACTCGGCTTACGGGAAACCTGATCGTAGAACCAATTAAAGGCTGGCAGACAAACCTGATGATGTCTTCTGAACGCTTTAATGATCATGATGAGGGATATTATACTTCTAAATACTATGATCAGGTTATCAATGGTCATACTGGTTATGCTTATCAAAGTTATGCTTATGGCAAGACAGATAACTTGGAGTTAACCTCTACGTATAAGCACCAGTGGGACATACACCGTTTCGAGGCATTGGTCGGTTACAGTTATCAATATGATGAATATGAAGGCTTTAATGCTAATAATACTGATTTTATGAGTGATTTTTATCAGTATAATAACCTTGGTGTAGGTCAGTATCTGAAAGACGGTAAGGCTGGTATGGGCAGCTATAAGAATGATGACAAGTTGATAGGTTTCTTTGGTCGTGTGAGTTATGGTTATGCCGACCGTTATAATATCCTAGTCAGTATACGGCGCGAGGGATCTTCTAAGTTTGGTGCCAACAACAAGTGGGGTGATTTTCCTTCAGCTTCTTTAGGCTGGACGATTTCCAATGAGAAGTTCATGAAGAATGTTAAATGGGTGGACAATCTGAAACTCCGTGCTGGTTTTGGTGTTACTGGCGTCATTCCTTCTGAAAGTTATAAATCGCTTACGCTCTGGGAATTAGGTAGTACCTATTACTATGATAATGGAACATGGAAACAGGGACTGGTTGTGAATTCTAATCCTAACCCTGATCTGAAATGGGAGAAGTCGACGGAATTTAATGTTGGTCTTGACTGGAGTCTGTTTAGTGATCGTCTCTCTGGTACGATTGATGTATACCATAAGAAAACTACGGGAATGCTTTGGAATTATGATGTCCCTTGTCCGCCAAATTTGTATCCTACCACACTTGCCAATGTCGGTGAAATGCGCAATGAAGGTATTGAAATTGCTATCAACGGGGTACCTGTAAAGACAATGGATTTTCAGTGGAAGACTACTGTGACACTGTCTCACAATGCCAATAAACTGCTGAGTCTCTCCAATAGTCTTTATCAGACTGCAAATCAGCATGATGTTGCTTATCTTGGGGAGCCGATTTCTATTAGTACACAACGTCTTGAAGTTGGAAAACCTCTTGGTCAATGGTATGGCATGAAAGTGACGGGAGTTTCTGACAATGGTCTGTGGATGGTACAGAATAAGGTGACTGGCAATTCGGATGAGTTTACAGATAATATGCTTACCGATGATACCTATCATCAGTATCTAGGAAATGCCATACCGAAAGTAAACTTGGGATGGAGCAATACCTTAAACTATAAAAGTTTTGATCTGACTATGCAGTTTACTGGACAATTTGGCTATAAAATTCTGAATGAGGCACGTGCTTTCTATCAGAATAATGCAGAGGTGTACAATCGCCTGAAGAGTGCTGCCATTCCTATATACGGTCATATACTTTCTGTAGCCCAGAAGCAGACCTTCTGTAGCTATTTCCTCGAGGATGGAAATTATATGAAGTTATCAAATGTTACTCTCGGATATACTGTCCCTCTCAAGGTCAATAAGTATGTTAAGAATATTTATGTCTATCTGTCAGGAGAAAATCTCTTTACGCTTACTGGCTATAAAGGTCTTGATCCGGAACTGTCAGATTCAGATCCGCAGAGTTCAGGCATTGACTGGCGTGACAAGTATCCTTCGATCAGATCTTTTACTTTTGGAGTCCAATTTACTTTCTAAAGATTTAAAACTATGAAAATAAGATTGAATAAAATAATGCTGTATTCGGTTATAGGAGTCTGTTCGCTTATGGTGGCAAGTTGTACAGATCTTGATGAAAAATTGTATGATACTATTTCATCGGAACAGCATGACTTCTCGGATACCGAGCTGGAGCATACCATTGCCCCTGTTTATAGCAGTCTGCGAACCGTCTATTGGGGATGGTTTGGCATGTCAGATATTATGGATATGAGTTCGGATGTATGGGGGGTTCCTTCCCGCATCGGCATCGGATGGGGTGATCTGTATGTTCCAATGCATAAGCATCAGTTCAATTCAGAGATGGGGTTCTTCTCAACTAATTGGGATAATAATTATTCTGGTGTAAATGCTTGCAATAAGATTCTTGCCAACAGTGCTATTGCTAATAACAAGGATATTGTAGCTCAAGTACGTGCTTATCGTGCACTCTACTATTATAATCTCTTTGATCTTTTCCGCAATATCCCGTTAGATACTACTTATGTTCACCCTACTGGATGGGTTCCAAGTCAGGAATCTCCTGATTCTACTTTTGATTGGATAGAAAAAGAACTAAAAGAGGTTGCTGACGAATGTCCGAGCAAAGTGGAGATGGGAAAGATCAATAAGTATGCAGCCCACATGCTATTGGCCAAACTTTATCTGAATCATAATGCATGGTTTAAGGATGATACAGATAAGAGTTGGTATCAGAGGAGCCTTGACGAGATCAATAAAGTTATTACTGGTCCATTCTCTTTATCCCCGAATTACAGTGATAATTTTAAGGAAGATATTTCCATCTCTCCCGAAATTATCTTTGGCATTCCATATGAGATGAAATATGCAAGCGGAAATTATATGGCAAATCTTTGGATTCATAATGCTGGCCGTGCCCGCTGGAATTTCTCTGGCTGGGCTACAGGCGGGGGTATTGTGTTTCCACAGTTCCTTGACATCTATGAAGATGGTGATACAAGGTATGATAATACATGGACTGAAGGACAGCAATATGCAGCTGATGGAAGTCAGATTCTAGTAGATGGGGAACCGTTGGTATATACTCGTGAGCTCCACAGTATTGATAATCCCGGCTGTTATCCTTTTGAGAGTGACCGTCTTATAAAGTATGAGATTAAAAGTGGTGATTATGGAACCAGCTATGACGATGTCCCTTATTTCCGCCTTGCTGATGCCTATCTGATCAAGGCTGAATGCCTTCTTCGCTTGGGTCAGAATGAAGATGAGGCTGCAGACCTTGTATCTAAGGTCCGTGCTCGTGACTTTAAGTCTGATCCTTCCAAGGCTATAGTAACTGCTGCTTATCTGAAAGGCGGTAGCAAGTATGACTATGGACATAGGGAGAACCAAGGACAACAGGGAGAAGCTGATAAATGGATTATTACTCATGAAGGTGGTGATGATATCGAGTTTGGCGGGCTTCTTGATGAGTATGCCCGTGAGTTTGTTTGTGAAGCACACCGCCGTGACGAGTTGATCCGATTTAATATCAAGGGTACTAATATGGATGTCTATTGTGGAAAGTCCTGGTTCTGCAAAGATGCTGAGTCTGACCGGCATAGTGATATCTTCCCAATACCGAAAGAAGCTATGGACGGTAATCCTAAACTAAAGCAGAATCCAGGTTACGGCACTACTACGACTATATCCGCTAAGATGATTAAATAATTTTGTATCATGAAAAAAAATATAATCTATATAACTGCTTTTTTTGTTGTCTTGGGAATGGCTGCCTGTAGCACCGATCCTGAAGATGCTGTGTCAAAGCATGTTTACACGGCGGAAGAATCTCCTTACCTCCGTACGGATACCAGTGCTAATATTGCCATTACAGCAGAGTTTCGCAAAGGACATATTCTGCAGAAGGCCATTGACCTGAAAGATTATGCTATTAAGATTCAGAGTCATCTCGGTATGACGGTAGATGATATGATTTCTGGATTGGAGTCTGGGAAGGTGGTATTTTATAATATCAATATCAATAAAGGGGTTTGGGACAAGACCTCTCCTAATGACAGTACAGGTTGGGGATATGATGCTTCCGGTAATATTTCTGATACAGCCCAGGTAGCAAGTATCACCTTGGATAAAGTGAACAAGTCTCTTGTTTTAAATGTTCCGACTAATTCGGATGCAGGTCTTTCTCTTAACGAGAATGTCGGTTTTGCCATTAACAATGGTGAGGATTTTGACAAGTATGTCCGTTTCAATATCAGTATGTCTGTTACGGATCTTGGTACTGTTATCAAGACCATTTCTATACCTACTGGTGACTATTCCGTCACAGAGTTGAAGTTCAGCGATATAGAAACAGCTATCAAGGCCTGTTTTGATATGTCATCAACTGATTTCAACAAGATTGTACAGGATACTTCTGGTGATATTGCCATGTATATGGTTGATACCAGCGGAAACTGGATAAAGGGAAAGGACTATACTGCCAACGGCATTGGCTTCTGGTGTGACGCTAGTGGCAACCCGATATCTTGGAGTAGTAAGTGCCAATATTTCGTAGAGACGCATGATGGTTCTGTAGGTATAGGCAGATATGCAGGTATTGCTTCCGGTACACATGCAAAAGTACATTTTGTCTACGCCAGTAAATCTGACAACAGTAAGTTTATGGAATTTGTCATTACGGCTAATTTTGAATGAAGCCTATGAAAAGAATAACCATTATTTGCTTCAGGAGCGTCCTTGCGGCACTCCTAGTGCTTCCATTTGCAGCATGTAGTGATGATATCGTTGTAGGAAATATTACAATTGCCAAAGATGAACTAAATAAAATAATAGACTGGGATGAGACAGAAAGTTCCGTTTCTTTTACAACTGATGCATCATGGATAGCTACCGTGTCGGATGTGACAACTCATGCGGCAGGTATAAAATTGAGCTGGCTTACACAAACAATTACTTCTGGTGATGCTGGTGATGCTAAAATGCCTTTTGTAGTAACTAAAAATGATAATGAAAGTTATCGTGAGGCTCTGATTACTATTACTAGTGGCGGTGTCTCTTCTGTCATTACTGTACACCAGAACGCCAATCCAAATGCTGTCAAAATCAAGTCTCCTTCGGAAATACCAAATTATAGTAAATATTATTTGCCGGCAGCTACTAATGAAGGATTTGAAAAAGGTGCCCAGGGTATGTTGCGCAGTGACAATCGGTGGTCGTGGTGGCGCATGAAACAGAGCGACCACTTCTTCGTTTTTTGGGAACCAGGATTCGGAGAAGACCCAAATGCGGACTCTATTCCGAAAGCTTTGCGAGTTAATATTGATGATCTACTGAATAAGGCGGAGCAGTTTTACAACACCAATATTACCAGATTAGGCATGGCTACAGTAGGACAGGGGAAATCGCAGTTGGATAATTACAAGATGGAAATTTATCTGTTATATCAGACCGATTGGCTGGCTACCGGTTCGGGTTATGATAATGTAATTGGTGCTTTATGGGTCAATCCTAGTACTTGTCAGCCAGTTGGTTCTACTATCGGCCATGAGATTGGACACAGTTTCCAGTATCAAGTCTTTGCAGACAAACTTTATACCGGTGAGGCGGCTATAGGTTCAGGCGGAATCCTTCCTGCCGGATTCCGGTATGGATTTGGAGAAAATGGGGCTGGAGGATGTACTTTCTGGGAGCAGTGCGCCCAGTGGCAGTCTTTTCAGGATTACCCTCAGGAGGCTTTCACACAGGATGCGAATGTCCAGGTCTGGCTCAAAAATCATCATCGTCATTTTAATCATGAATGGCAGCGTTATGCCAGTTATTGGTTCCCGTATTACTATACGGAAAAACACGGTATTACGGCTTATTCCCGTATCTGGAAGGAAAGCAAATATCCTGAAGATCCCGTACAGACTTATATGCGGCTCTATTGTAATAATAACTTGAATAGCCTTTATAAGGATATGTATGATTATTCAGCTCATTGTGCGAATTATGATTTCACGGCTATCCATCAATATGTCACAGATGCAGCACTCAATTATTCAACAGAACTTTTCAAGAGTAATGATTATTATCAGGTGAGTTACAGTAATTGTCCGGGTACTACAGGCTTCAATCTGATACCTTTGAATGTACCTGATGCCGGTACTAAGGTTACTGCAACTATAAAGGGCATTGCTCCTGGCTCTGCTCTCGCTTCTGGTGATCCGGGTACGGTTGTCGACGGAGACGGAAAGACGAAGGGTACGGTTACCCATTATAATACGCAGACGAATAACAGTGAGAATTTTCGGTATGGTTATGTTGCTATTGCCGGTGATAAATGCTATTACAGTGATATGACGTCTGGCAAGGAGGGGACTTGTTCTTATGTTATACCTGCAGGTACGACTAAATTGTATTTTTGTATTATGGGAGCACCGGATATTTATAATCGTCATGCCTGGGATGATGACGAGACTAATGATGAGCAGTGGCCTTATTGGGTCAAGTTTATCAATACGGATTTATTGGGTAATATGAATATTCCATCTGGTACACCTGAGAGTATAGAACTTAGCCATACGGTAAGTTGCGAATTTGGTTCGAGTAATTATGTGCAGGGTACTCTTGATCTTCTCAGCAATGGGGATATGGGGCGGATAGCCAAAGCGTTCAAGCTCCAACCGTCTGAAATAGCTTCGGTTACACTTGCTCCCGGTAGTGTGCCACTTTCCGGTCCTTCTGAAGGTCATATAGCAGTCGCACTGACAAATCCAGACGGAAGTCTTTCGTATGCTTATTCGGCTAATGGATTGGGATTTTGGGTGGCAGCTGATGGAAGTGCCTCTTCTTGGGGGAAAGCTCCTGTTTATTTCGAGTACAATCCTAGAACCTATTCGCTAGCCTATGGGCATAAGCCAGGTAGTAGTGTACAGAATACTACTTATTCCATGCGCCCTACACTAGTATATAATCATAAAGGCAAGCTTTATAAGGCAGTTTTATCATTAAAGATGAAATTTTAACTTTTCCTATTCAATAAAAGATTAACGTAGGCCCGAAGAAATAAAGTAACGAAAGTATTAGAATATTTTCGACCATTTTTTTTAGATGTTATGTATTTAAAATCTAAGTATAATAAACATAATCTCTATGATAGCTGAGCATAAGGTTGCTGAAATATTTTGTGTTACAAATGATTTAAGTAAAGCATCTTCTGTGTAAAATTAAATGCAATCATTGTGAATTACTATTCACATAGAGAATACGGAGAATATATTGGGTGTTTAAGATAAAACAATTAAAAGAAACTAATATTTTGGAATGAAATAAAAATATATTATCTTTGTTGTAGAATTCTATGTGAAAGAAATTCATGGATGATTGTTCAACAAAAACTTAATCGGGTATACATCTTTCTAATAATCTTGTCAGTGTCTGCATTCTCTTATGGAGCAGAATTTTTTGACTTCCGTTATCGTACAATTACGATAGCAGATGGATTGCGGTATAATACCGTACGACATCTCGCTCAAGATCACCGGGGATTTATATGGATGGGTACTGATAATGGTCTCTGCCGATATGACGGATATGAAGTGGAATATTATCCTATTTTAGAGACTGGATCAGATCAGTATATTTCTGCATTGTTCCCATTGTCTGATGGAATGCTTGTAGGTACTGCCCATGGCGCTTTTTATTTTGATTACAGTACAGAGAAGTTCTCTCGGTTTGTTCCTCAGATCAAATCTGAAATCAGTTCTATCGCAAAAGATCAAGACGGTAATATATGGCTTTCCACTATCGGTCAAGGTGTTTTTCGCTATCATGTCAAATCACAGGATCTTTCGCATTTCGCTTTTAAGTTTTCCAAGAATTGTGTAACCCAGGTTTTCATCGATTCAGACAATCAGGTGTGGGCTATCGCCAAGTACGGCTTGTCTGCTGTCAGTAAATTCAACAAGGCTCGAAATTGTTTTCAGCTACGACAATTTAGTGCGGGTATCAATACTTCTGATGCAAGAATAATCCAGGCTCATAATGGAGAATTTTGGCTGGGGACATGGAATGATGGACTCTATCGTATGACAGACGGGCGACTCATACATGTTCTGGATCCTGCCTTGACTGGGGTTGGGAAACATATCCATACACTCGTAGAAATGCCTGATGATAAGATGTATCTGGGCTGTGACGAAGGGGTCATCGTCTATGACGAAAAAACAGGAAAATGGAACAAACTGGATTTTCAGGGTGATCATCTCAATTTCATTGATGGTAAATTTGTCTATTCTATCTTACGTGACCGTGAGGGAGGAATATGGATAGGTACCTTTTATGGTGGGGTGGTATACATTTCTCCTATAGGAAAACGCTTTGCAAGTTATACAAATGGCCAAGATGGTTTCAGGGGCAGTGTGGTCAGTCATTTTTGTGAGGATGATTTCGGACATGTCTGGATAGCTAGTGATGACGGGGGATTAACTTGCCTTGAGGAAAAGACCGGGAAATTGATAGCTTATGCAGGTCAAACTCTTCTCTCTTCTTATAATGTACATGCTTTGTGCATAGATGGTTCTGATCTATGGATTGGGACTTACTCTAATGGTATCATCAGGATGAATCTGATCTCAGGAAAGATGCAACGGTATAATGAAAGGAACGGCTTCGACAGTAAAAGCTGTTATGCCATCTATAAAGACCATTTTGGGAGATTGTGGTTCTCTACTATGGAATACGGTATACTGACCTATGATAGGCAGACAGACTGTTTCCGCAAAGTTTATAAGACTGCGGCTCTCGTTTTGGATATTGATGACGATAATAGGGGCAATCTTTGGTTTTCTTCTCAAGGAGCAGGCTTGTACCGTTATAATTATATGACTCGGAGTTGGAGCAACTACCGGAATTCCAAATCGGTCTTTTCTATTCCTTCTGACCAAGTCAATTGCTTATGCGTGGGAGATAAAGGCAGATTGTGGATCGGGTCAAGTGGAGGCTTATGCTACTATAATCCTACAAAAGATAATTTCCGACGTCTAGCCTTGGCCCAGGAGGGTTCTGATGTCAGTGGCATTGTGTATGATCAGGGGGTATTGTGGCTCGCGACGACTCATGGAATCTTAAGGTATGAACGAGGAGAGGCACTTCACTTCTTCAACAGATATGATGGATTATCTTGTGAAGTTTTTCGGCCGAATGCCGAACTGAAGACTTCTGACGGACGGATTTTCTTCGGGGGCATCAACGGATTTACGGCTTTCTATCCTTATCAAATCAGAGTCAACAAGATGGACCCGGCGGTATTTATTACCGGTCTTGAAGTGTATAATCAACCTCAAAAGGCGGGATCCAAGTTGTTGCCTAAGGCTATTGGATATATCAATCAACTAGATTTGCGGTACAGTGATAAGATGTTCAGTTTGTCGTTCGCTTCACTCAGCTACTGCTCACCGGAGAAAAACCAATATGCCTATAAATTGGAAGGATTTGATAAAGACTGGAATAATGTGGGGAATTGCCGTCACGCTACTTACACCAACCTTCCTTCAGGTACCTATACTTTCAGAGTCAGGGCAACTAATAATGATGGCGTATGGAGTCCTCATGAGGCTTCTTTGACGATAGTCGTTCATCCGCCTTTCTGGTGGACATTGCCTGCTAAGATATTATATTTGGCCGCTGTTCTCTATCTGGTATACGCATATACCCATTTCCGCTTGAAGCGGGTGGAAATCAGGCATCAGGAAGAGATGAGAACTCTGGATAACCGCAAAAATATAGAGATCAGAGAAGCGCATCTGAAGTTTTTTACGATGATCGCCCATGAGATCCGCACACCTGTGACTCTGATAATAGGACCTTTGGAACAACTGATGACGCACCAGAAATCTGATGTTAGTTCCGCTGCGAAGCAGGACCCTCATACAATCTCCGCCTTGGAGGTGATAGATAGGAATGCGCATCGTCTCCTGTATTTGGTCAATCAATTGCTGGATTTCAGCAAAGAGCAGCGACAGAGTTTTCTGGTTCATTTCAAATCACAGGATATAGGGGCAATTCTGAGATCGGTGGTGATTCAGTTTCAACCTTTTTTTCGCCAGAAAGGGATTCGTTTCCATGTCGATTATCCTCCCGGTCATTTTTCTGCAGTCGTTGATTCTGAAGGCATCACGAAAGTTGTGAGTAATCTGCTGATGAATGCCCTGAAATATACTCGTGATGCAATAGATATGAGCATTATAGTGGCGGATGACCGACAGAGTTTTCAACTCGTCGTTTCTGATAATGGAGTGGGGATCAGCAAGTCGGAACAGGCGAAAGTCTTTAATGCGTTCTATCAGGTCCAGTCTAATAACCCGGGCACAGGGATAGGATTGGCTATCGTTAAAAGCATCGTTGATCTCCACCATGGTCAGGTGCAGCTTGATTCGGAACTGAACAAGGGAACTAAATTTACTATTACTTTTCCAGTTAACCAGAAAGGCATTGCCGTGGCTCATCCGTCTGCGCCAACCTGTGGGGAGGTGGGCGGAAAGCTAAAGACCGTGCAAGATGTACCGACTGCGATAATTGCCTTGTCAGACAGTGAAAAATCTTCTGTACTTATCGTTGAGGATGATGAAGACATGCGGGATTTTCTAACTTCTAATTTTCGGAATAATTATATTGTCTATACGGCTTCCAATGGCATCGAAGGGATAAATGTCCTATTGCACCATACTGTCACGTTGATCGTTTCAGACTGGATGATGCCTGGAATGGATGGCGTGGCTTTCTGTCGTCATGTGAGGGCTGACCAGAATACCAGTCATATTCCTTTTATCATGCTTACGGCCAAAACAGATGATGAGAGCAAGACCGAGAGCATGAATTGCGGGGCGGATGCTTATATTGAGAAACCTTTTTCTGTCAAGTACCTGAATGCCTGTATCGGCAATCTGATCAGCATGAGGAAATTGTTGATGAAAAAGTTTTCTGATACACCGACAGAACCGATTACACATATTGCCAGAACGCCTCTTGATAATGATTTTCTCTTGAGGATGAATCATCTCATAGAAGATAATATTGATAATGCCGACTTGTCGGTCAACTTTATTGCCGAAAAGATGAATATCAGCCGATCCAGTCTGTTTGCGAAGATCAAATCTCTAGCAGACGTTACACCTAATGAGATGATACAGATTGTGCGTCTCAGACGCGCTGCCCAACTCTTGAAAGAGGGTAATTATCGGATCAATGAAGTTTGTTTCATGGTAGGCTTCAGCAGTCCTTCCTATTTTGCGAAATGCTTTCAGAAGCAGTTTGGAGTAAAACCTACTGACTATAGATGAAAAATGAATTAAATATTAGGATAATGATGAATTTACGACCGTTATTTTTTGCTGTGGGCTTGGTGTTATCTGTCCCGGCATTTTCTCAAGGTACTTTGGAAGATTATAATCGTGCTTATGCTCTCAAGAAGGATTTCAGTTCTTCAAGGGTATATCACTGGGCTCATGATGTACAGTGGAAAGACTCTTCTGACGTGTTCTATTATCAGATAAATACTCGTGATGGTAAAGGACAATATGTCTCCTATGATGCTACCAAAGGTACGGAAAAGGCGTTTGATTCCGAAAAAGAACTCAATCAGTCTCTCGGTATTGTGAAGAAACCTGCGCCTAGACCCTGGCCGGGCAGGATACATCAGCGGCATTGGATGGAAGTGGATGAGGAGACGGAACTTCAGCCTGTTACATCGCCTGATGGGAAGATGGAGGCGTATGTGGAGGGACAGAATATCGTCGTACATCAGATAGGCACTCCATTTTCGACAAAACGCGTGTTGTCTCAGGATGGAACACTGGGGTGTTATTATTCTAATCAGATCTTATGGTCACCTGACGGACGCTATCTTTTCGATTGTAAGCGGATACCTGTCCAAAAACGGTATGTCTATTCTGTGGAGTCTTCTCCTGAGGATCAGCTCCAGCCTATTCTGCACAAACAGGAATATGCCAAGCCTGGAGATGCTTTACCTCAGAAGATACCGGTCATCTTTGATTTGAAAACCGGTAAACAGTTGGCGGCAGATCCTTCCGTCATCAGTAATCAGTATGATTTGGCTGGTTTCCAGTGGAATGCTGATGGCAAAGAGGTTATGATGGAGTATAATCAACGGGGGCATCACCTCTATCAGGTGTTGTCCATGAATGCTATTACTGGTAAGACTCGGGTTGTCGTGCAGGAATCGTCTCCGAAATATATCAATTATCAAAGGATGTTCCGCTATTATACTCAAGATGGGAAACACTTGATATGGATGAGCGAACGGGACAATTGGAATCATTTGTATCTTTATGACGTATCTACCGGGAAGGTCGTCCGACAGATTACAAAAGGTGCTTGGTGCGTCCGGCAAGTCCTGAATGTAGACGAAGCTGCCAAAGTCATTTATTTTTCTGCAAGTGGGGTCAATAAGGACGAAGATCCTTATCTCGTCCATTACTATCGTATAGGTTGGGATGGGAAGAATATGACTTGTCTCACTCCGGAAAAGGCCCAACATGAAGCGGTATTCAGTAATGATTACCGTTATCTTGTAGATACTTATTCTTTGGTTGATCAGGCTCCTATAACTGTTCTCCGCGATGCAGGTACCGGAAAATTGATAAAGATACTGGAAAAAGCTGATATCTCAGACATTCTGTCTAAAGGCTGGAAAGCTCCGCTCGTTTTCAAAGCAAAGGGACGTGACAGTAAGACGGATATGTGGGGAATTATCCAACTCCCGGTTAATTTTGATCCGTCCAAGAAATATCCAGTCATTGAATATATTTATGCCGGACCGGGTGATGCTTATACTCCAAAGAACTTTGTGTCTTACAATTGGACTACGACTTCTCTGGCTGAACTGGGATTTGTGGTTGTACAACTTGATGCAATGGGGACATCATGGAGAGGGAAGAAATTCGAGGAAGTCTGCTATAAGAATCTAAAAGATGCCGGGTTCCCCGATCGTGAATTGTGGATCAAAGCGGCTGCACAAAAATATCCTTATATGGATGCTGGAAATGTGGGAATCTTCGGCGCTTCTGCCGGTGGGCAGGAGAGTTGTACGGCAGTCTTGCTCCATGGTGATTTCTATAAGGCTGCCTATTCCTCTTGTGGGTGTCAAGACAATCGGATGGATAAGATTTGGTGGAATGAACAATGGATGAGTTATCCTGTTGACTCCAGTTATGTCAAATGCAGTAACGTCTATAATGCGCCTAAATTGCAGCGTCCGCTGATGCTTGTTGTCGGAGAACTGGATGATAACGTGGATCCGTCAAGTACTTATCAGGTTGTCAATGCTTTGGAAAAGGCGAACAAGGACTTTGACCTGGTTGTCTTGCCTGGTGTGCATCATACATTGGGAGAAGACTATGGCGAACATAAGCGTTTCGATTTCTTTGTCAAGAATTTGTTGCATGTGAATCCTCCTAAATGGGAAGAGGTCAAGACGGGTAAATAAGACTCGGAAAGATAGAATGCCTGAAGCCTTGAACATCAAGTTGATTACAGCTTGATGTTCAAGGTGCTGAAGGTTTCTGCTTGTCTTTATCATGACTTCTCGGTCAGATCCCCTATGCTTGGGTTTGTTGATGAGTCTTTCATCTCTTAGACTCCTTGTTATTTGCCTTACATCTGAAACAGACGAACTGGAATAATTGCACTTCCCTATTTGTCTTTATCAATTAAAAGAAATCATTATTTGTTTTATACCATTTATTTTATCTTTATCAGACTCATGAAAATATCCTTTTTTCGAAGATAAACTGGGTCAGTCCATAATCTTGGGGATTTAACATAAGAGTCTATTGATAATTTTTTATCTTTGTAGCATGGAAAGCAAAAAGACAACAGACTATAAATCCATTCTATCCATGTTCCTACCGAAGGGCATG
>NZ_JAMXLY010000049.1 GCF_024054555.1 Segatella cerevisiae
TACCTTTGCCTTAAAACTTGGTTCAAACTTACTTCTTCTTCCCATTTCTGTTCCTTTCTTACTTAGTGCAAAGATAAACAATATTCTTTAACTTTAGCACCTGTACTAAAATTGGGGAGTATTATAAAGATTCAATTTTGTATAACTGCCAAAAGCGCTCAAAGACAGACCATCTATAATCCTCCATGTTAGTTTTCCATGTGTATTTAGTGAACTCACATTATATTTATCCACGATTTCCAATTGTCCCAACGGATTATAAATCTCATTTGCCATCATATCCTCGTCCCACTCACCAGTTGTAACATTCTTATAATTTGGATAAGTAGGATTATAGGCTGCTGCGGAATAAAACATTTTTTGCATATCATATTGAGGTCGACCATCACGTTCGCTACCAAACACTCCCAGATCAAGTTTTAGTCTATTATTGAAGGAGAACTGGGTAGCGTCCAATTTTACAGTATAATTTTGCATTTCAGAGTTTTTCAAAGCACCTTGACGTTCTACATAGCCGAGGCTAGCCCGATAATTTCCATTTGCATTTCCAGAAGAAAAAGCCACATTTTGGTTCGTAGTAATACCTCCGGAACGCTCTACTTCATCCAACCAATTTGTATTCTCACCTAAATCTGTAAAAGTAAGTCCCAAATCCTTTGCAGTTTGGCGGTATTGATCTGCACTCAACATATTAAGATTCTTATAAACTGAATTAATACCGAACGTACCATTATAAGTAATTTCTGAATGTCCGTTCTTTCCATGAGTGGTTGTTACGACGATTACACCAGCGGCTCCACGCGAACCATATTGGGCTGTCTCTGAAGCATCCTTTAATATGGTCATGCTCTCAATATCACCAGGTTGTAAGGCATTAAACAGATTCATGTCTGCATAGACGCCATCAATAATTACCAATGGATCATTTCCTCCAGAAAGTGAAGCCGTACCACGAATACGAATATTTGTTGTCCCCATGGGATCACCTCCACTTTGACTGATAACCACACCACTCACTTTGCCTTTCAATGCATCAGCAGCACTAGTTACAACACCTTTATTCATGTCTTCCTGTCCAACTCTTTGGACTGCACCAGAAACTGTACGCTTTGTACCTACTGCATAACCGACAACAACGACTTCATCAAGTTGCTTATTGTCAGTTTTCATTGTGACATTAATTTCAGAATTGCTCCCAACTGTAACTTCCCGATTAGTATATCCAATGTAAGAAAAGACCAAAATGGTTCCTTTCTCTATATGATTGAGAGTATACTTACCATCCAAATCTGTAACCGTGCCGATAGACCGATTTCCTTTAACGACAACACTTGCTCCAATGACAGGGTCACCCTTATCATCCTTGACCGTACCAGTAATCATGTTTTGGGCAAAGGAAGGAATAGCCAGAAAACTAAGAATTCCTACGACACATACCCATAAAAAGTATTTTAATTTTGTTTTTTCCATAAGATTAGATATTAATTATTCTTTAATTTGGTATTAGATTCGTATCATGAACTGTTGATTACCAGCAGAACATATTTCATTTTCACTAAGATAATAAGGACAAGACGAATCACTTTCCTTATTTTCAAAAGAGTAGAATTCTTTAACCTATTCAGAAACCAAAACGACAAAACGATATTTGCCAAATCTTCCAAATCTATTTTTTATGGCATATTAGTTGATGACATAAAAGAAAATCGAAATTATTTATTCATATTTAATCATTTATACTATTTATTTTTCAGATATTTATATTAACTATAGTAATTATCGACACCCATACTCCTTGCTAAAGAAACTAGACAAAATGAGAAACCTTCTAAATCCTTTATAACGGGAACAACATCTTTCCGCTTCCCCGTTATAAAGAATATTTTTCCACTAATTATTATTCAGCAAACAAAGATACTGCAAAACCGCCGCCTCTGGCTTCCTTGAGTGTCAAGGTATCGCCCTTCTTGACGGTCCGGTGCAGGATCGTATAAGCCTCAGGATTCTTCTCGTAGTCTGCATTCGAAGCATCAGCATAGATCGTGCACTTGTATTTCCGCCCCTTATCCAGGAAATTGAGTTTGATCGTCGACTGGTGCCCGTCCTGGTCACATTTTCCACCGATAAACCAGTTGTTGCTGTTCTTCGCCTTCCTGGCTACAGTAATGTACTTCGCCGGTTCTGCTTCCAGATACTTAGACTCAGCCCAATCCAAAGGCACATCACGGATAAACTGCAGGGCATCATCGTATTTGGCATAGTTTTCAGGCGTATCGGCCAACATCTGCAGCGGACTGTACATCACCATGTAAAGTGCAAGTTGCCCTACAATAGTCGTATGCACATAGTTCTTATTATTGGTCCATGTGCTCAACCTCGTTTCAAAGATTCCCGGCGTATAGTCCATAGGACCACCCTGCAGACGAGTGAACGGGAGGATGACGGTATGATAAGGCGCATTGCCACCTGAAGCCTCATATTCAGTACCTCTGGCGCTCTCGTTGGCGACCATGTTAGGATATGTCCTGCAAAGTCCTGTAGGACGAACAGCCTCATGGGCATTGACCATGATATGGTGTTTGGCAGCCTCAGTAACGCAATACAGATAGTGGTTATTGATAAACTGGCTATAGTGATGCTCGCCACGAGGGATGATGTCCCCCACATAACCGCTCTTCACAGCGTCATAACCATATTTGTTCATCAGGTCATAGGCAGCTTCCAAATGACGTTCATAATTCCGGGTCGAAGAACTCGTTTCGTGATGCATCATGATTTTCACGCCCTTTGAATGTGCATAGTCATTCAAAGCTTTGATATCGAAATCGGGATAAGGCGTCACAAAGTCGAAGACATCATCCTTGCTATGTCCGAACCAGTCTTCCCAGCCTTGATCCCAACCTTCAACGAGGACTTCGTCCAAGTGGTTCTTCGCAGCAAAGTCGATGTATTTACGGACCTCGGCATTGTTGGCACCATGCGTATTGTTAGGTTTGCATTTCGAATAGTCCGTGACACCGAGTTTTACAGAGGGCAGATCGTTGGTATAACTCCATGACTTTGCTCCGACAATCATCTCCCACCATACGCCGCAGTATTTGATCGGGTGTATCCAGGAAGTATCTTCCAACTTGCAAGGTTCGTTCAGATTCAGGGTCAATTTGCAGGACAGCATATCCCTAGCATCATCACTGACCAGGACTGTCCGCCAAGGCGTGTTGAACGGTGTCTGGACATAGCCTTTCAAGCCCTCGGCATCAGGAGTCAACCAAGACTCAAAGACGAAATTCTTGTCATCGAGGTTCAGGCTCATCGTCGGATAGTTCACGCAGGCAGCCTCATGGATATTGATGTACAGCCCATTGTCCGTCTTTATCTGAAGGGCAGTTTGCACCCCAGTCGGTGAGAATAGCGTCTGAGAGACGTTCCATCCCACTGCCGATTTCATCTTACTGCGGATTTGCGAAAGTCGGGATATCTGAGTTTCATACTCCTGTGTGTCATAATCACCGGGAAGCCAGTAAGCCATATGGTCACCCGTCATGGCAAACTGGGTATGCTCTTCCTTGATGATGAAATAATTCAGGTCAGCCTGCTGTGGGAACTCGTATCTCAGTCCCATACCATAATCGTAGACACGGAAGCGGATGACAATGTGGCGGTTACTCGACTTCTGATAAAGGTTGACAGCCATCTCATTGTAGTGGTTCCGGATGGTGGAGGTTTCTCCCCAGACCGGTTTCCACGTTTCATCGAATGTCGAGTCATGGACAGCCGTCTCTGTGAAACCATCCATCAGATTCGTCTCATCCATGCCCTTGGAGGAGCGCCGGTTCTTAGCCAGTTCCAATCCCAAGTGACTCGGTTTGATGACCGTCTTATGCTTATAGAACATCTCATAAGTCGGGACGCCGTTTCCTGTAAGTGAAAATTTCACCCATACCTTCCCGTTCGGCGATTTTACAGTCTGGGCATTCATCATGCCGGGAAAGAAAATCAGCAGAGCAAGAATTACCCTTAATAGTTTTTTCATCTCTTTTCTAACTTTGTTTATTTCTCAATTACAACCATTGTCCAGTATTTCAATGAAGGAACAGTGAACACGACATAATCGCCCTGCTGCTTGAACTGAAGTTGCTGAGGCGCACCTCCGCAATAGTCAGGAGAAGCCACCCACACCTTCTTGACAGAAGAAGCACGGACGCCTAAAGATAGGGAACTGATCGTCTCCGGCTCAGGCATGGAACCATCCAGGTCACGCCAACTCAAACTGTTTGCCTTGACAAAATTCAGGAGATTGATGACTTTCTTGCCATTGACCTCTTTCGAATAAGCAGTCACGGTATTCAACTGCGGTGGCCAGTTGTTGACTGTAACGCCACTGTTCCCACTATATATGCCGTCAAAGTTCTGACTGCCTTTATCCCTGAGAAGATTCTCATAGGCCGTGAAGAAATCATAGTAGTGGACAATCGCCGTTTTCAAGGCATCACTCATACTCAATTTGGCATTCGGGAAATATTCGTTGCACAGCATGTGATCGCCCAGTTCCAGGTGATCAGCGCCGATAGCGAACATTACAGCATCAGTCAGCAGTATACCCGGTGTATTGAATTCCGATTTAGTACTGTTATAATCCATATAGGCGGCATAAACCTGCCCCAGACTGTCACTGTAAGCCTGATTGGTTTTCAGGATCGTCAGCAAATCACTGAACTTCGATTCACCGCCCCACAATTCAGAATACAGGAAGTCAACATCACGGGTCTCAGCAATCTGCTGTGAGCCGAAATTAGAGACCGCATTCATCACCAAACTCTTATTCGGCTGACGGGACTTCATCTTCTTAATGAAAGAGGCAAAGCCATCCGTCAGATTCAGTTTGCTGCCATAGTAATCATAGACAGTCCCCCGGTCTCCGACTTGATCGATATGATAACCGTCAAAATCCAGACTGGCATAGACATCATCATTACGGTCAGCCAGATAGTTCTGCCAGCTCACGTTGGCAGGATCTATCAAATTGATATTGCTCTTCCAACCGGCAGGCATCGTGAGTTTGTCCATCGTCGCATGCCCGGTATCATCATAGATATGCCATTTGTCGCTGACGCCATCCTGAGCGGCATCGTCCAGCGCGCCATAACACAGATTATAGAACATTGCCTTCATGCCATAAGCATGTTGGGTAGCGATATAGTCCTTGATGACACTCGTCTTGATCGTACGGTTAGCGATGTCCGTATAACTGTCCATCAGATTGCCACGAGTGCCCCCCAGAGGCCAATGATGCTTGTAGTGCCAGTCATAAAACTGTATACCATTAATATGGCAGCGGTTAAGGAAGCCCATTTCATTCTGAATGACAGAATGGGTCTTACTGTCATCATAGGAAGACACGAACCCATAGCGGGGATATTTTGCCCAGTTTCCTGAGACATCAATGCCGACGGTCCCATAGACTGTTTCCGTCGAGTCATTGTCCTGAGTATAGATGTCAGCCAGATAACCTTTATAGTCAGTTGCAGGAACTTTCCAAGTCCAAGTATTGCCGGTCAAGTCAGCCGTCCCTACGACTTCTTCACCCGAGCGGTAACGAATCTTGGCGCCTGCAGGAATCGTGCCGGTAGCCGTAAAAGTCACAGTTCCTCCAGGTTTGTAAAACGCCTTGTCCGTATTCATATCCACTTTCAAGTCAGATACCAAGTGAACAGCCGGTTGGAGCGTCTCGATATGAGAACTGTCAAAAGTGTCATTGTCACTGCTGCAGGACAGGAAAAGCAGCGGAACAGCCATTAATATAGGAATCATTTTCATATTTGTTTTCATTATGATACAGTGAACTATTGTTTGACGATGGAGACCGTTTCCTCAAGTTGGTTAAGGGTGATCGTATAAGTCCCGGAAGTTGTTATTTTCCATTTCTGGTCAATGCCGGAAATATCAACATCCTTATATTCAGCTTTCAGATAGTCGTCACTCTTATTGACGAACAAGGCCTTTTCAGTTTGACCTGTAGGTTCTACATCATCACCTGCAGCGCACAGGAACCAGGCGCCCATCCAATCAGCCTGACGGTCACAGGAGAACTTCAATTCACCTGCATTAAGAGTGCCGGTCCAAGTAAAGATATAAGGGCTGTCAGTAACCGTCATCGGTGCAGCATTTGCGATGTCCCATCCGCTTGGCGAAGCGTCGCCTACCAGATAAACCATCGTATAAGGCGTGAACTCACGCATCATCATACGCTCCTTGCCCTTTCTGATATCCACGCAGACCTTATAAGCCTTGCCGGTCTCGCTGTCCGTAACATTCCACTTATAGTCAGGCGTAAACCCGGATACCAATTCCATAGACGTATCCGTGTAAGGCGCATTGTCCTGAGTTGCCTTGTACATATTTTCCCAACTGTTTTCAGCAGTACCGAACTTGAATGTACCTCCTTGGTCGAAATAATGTCCATAGCGGAAGAGGAAGTTGTCCAGCGGATCCTGAGTCATCTTCTCAAAGCTCCAGCCAGTCATATCGCCAACGAAATAGATAAAATCGTAAGGCGGTTTATTGCCTTCCTCCTGAGTCAACGATACTTCCCCAGTCAGGAGATTTGCCGTCACCTTATAATAATGTTCCTCAGTGACCTTCCACTGACCATCGGGCTGAGTGTCGCTGGTGCGCAGGAAAGCGAGTCCGTCAGTGCCCTTGCTGTAAGACGGCAGGAATTGTCCGAGCGTCGTGATGAATTTCAGATTTCCGGCCTTGAGATTACCTTCCCAAGTGAAGATACCGTTGTCAGTCCGAGTCATTGCTTCAGCATTGTCCGCACTCCAGCCGTTTGGAGCAGCATCGCCAAGCAGATAAAGCGTAGTCGTCACAGGTTGGTAAGGCGTCGCATGGAAAGTCAGCGAATCAGTCTGCACTTCATCCACACCAGGCACAATGGCACTGATACGGGCATCGACAGCCGTAGGTTTACCCACTGTTCCACCAAATTTGTCAAGGATGAGGCTATTGAGGTTTTCCACATTGATGCTCCAAGTGTAGACCTGAGTCTCGTCAGCCAGCGCAGTATAAGGTTCAGCGAAGTTTGTCCCCGCCTTAGCCAATTCGAGTCGATAACCGATCTTGTTCCCTGTACCTGCATTATTCCCTGTTGTCCAATTCAGCGTGACCGCGTTGTTGGCATGGTTGATTTCAGCCAGAGTATCCGCTTCCTGTGCAGCGGTCAGGGTGAGTCGGTCAGACCCTTTATCCAACTGTTCATAGTCCTGGTCGGTACATCCTGAGAGGGCGAAACCTCCCAGAAGTATGCCAAGAAGACCGAAAATATATTTTTTCATGATGATATCTCTTTGATTAATAACCTGGATTCTGTTTCATAAGCGGATTGGCATCCATTTCCGTTTGAGGGATTGGGAAGAGCAGCCGCTCCTTGGTCACATTGGTCTTGCCGATGGACTTGAGGAACTTCAAGGCATAATTGCCGTGATCCAAGCGGATCATATCGAACCACCGGTACCCTTCAAAGGCAAATTCCATCCGGCGCTCATGGATGATCTTGTCACGCATTTCAGACTGTGTGAGACCGGATACAGCATCCAATCCTGCTCGCTTGCGGACAATATTGAGAGGAACTGCAGCCTGAGCCGTTTCACCCATTTCATTGAGTGCCTCAGCCTTCATCAACAGAATGTCAGCATAACGGTAGACGATGAAATTGGCAGGAGAGGTATTATACTCAGGAGAAATGCTCTTGGAGACCAAGAACTTTCTCACGTTATAACCGGTATAAGAATAAGAACTCTTATAAGCCTTTCCATCAAAGTCTGGGCAACCGTCATACAAGACCGTGATGTCCTTGCGCTTGTCACCCGGCTCCCATTGATCCATGAATTCCTGCGTAGGCTGATTCCAGCCGTAGCAACCGGCTACGAAATCGGAATTGCGAGGACCCATGAAAGTGGACAGCCAACTCGACTGAGGATTACTTCCCCAGAAATCGTATTGGGTATCCCCACTGAATTGCACTTCAAAGATAGATTCAGGACCGTTGTTGACCTTTGCGTCAAAGTTGGAAGCATAATCACATTTGCTCAAGTCATAGCCGAGAGCAGTCACGGAATCACAGAGGTTGACGACATGCTGGTAATATTCAGGATGATCAGGTGCCAGCGTCAAATACATGTCAGCCATCATCGTCAAGGCCGCGTCTTTGGAAGCACGTCCCACATTCCGACTGTCATATTCACTCTTGGCCGGCAGGATATCGATGGCTTTCTGGCAATCAGACTGGATCTGCTTGTAAACATCAGTTGCAGAAGAGCGGGCGATTGCCGTAGGATCACCGGGATTATAAGGTTCCAGACGAAGAGGAACACCACCATAGAGACGCACGAGGATATAGTAATAATGAGCACGGAGGAAATAAGCCTCCCCCAGGCAACGTTTCTGCAAAGCATCCATATCCTTGCCCTCAAGATCCTTGATCAGAATATTGCACTGGCCTATACCCACCCAAGGTGAGCGCCACATGTAGAGAGCCATTCCATTATCGCTGCCCTCAGTGAAATTAGAAGCCTGCACGGTTTCCAAGCCGTCCGTACCCCCACCGGCACCGACGATACTGTTGCCTGCGACAATATCCAGCGTCCATAAACGCTGATTGTACATATTTGAAGACTGGAGCGTTCTATAACAGCCATTAGCCATGGCTACGGCCACAGAGTCAGTGACACTGGTCTCCGGGTCTACTGTGTTCTTAGGGTCCTTGTCCAGAAAACTATCTCCACAAGAGGTAATGGTCAAGGCCATCAGAATTAATATACTGAAAATCGATAACTTTTTCATGATGCCATATTAGAAGTTAATATTTAAACCAACATTGAATGTTCTTGAAACAGGGTAACTGGACAAGTCAATGCCATTGACTCCCACTTCCGGGTCGAACCCGGAATAACCTGTTATCGTAGCCACATTCTCACAAGACAGCGTCAGTCTCGCCCCCTCGACAGTCAAGTATTTCAACCACTGTTTCGGGAAGTCGTAAGAGAGGGAGATGGTCTTCAGACGGAGATAAGACCCGCTCTCCACATATCGGTCGGAAATACGGTTGTTGCCATTAGGGTCGCCATAGACTGCACGAGGCATCACATTGCTGGTACCCTCGCCATGCCAACGAGAGAGGACATCAGTCAACTGGTTGTAAGCAGCAGACATGCCTGTCAGGTCAATCTTATTGGCATTGAAGATCTTATTGCCGGCAACACCCTGAAGATAGATGTTCAGTTCGAATCCTTTCCACGACAGGACATTGCTCATTGAAAACAGATGAGTTGGATTCGGGTTGCCGATGACAGTACGGTCATCATCATTGATGACGCCATCATTGTTCAAATCCTTGAAACGGATATCACCGGGTTGTGCACCGGCCTGATAAGCATGATCCTGTACATCCTTCGCATTCTGGAAAACACCGTCAGTGACATAGCCGTAGAACACATTGATCGGATAGCCTTTGGACAACATCGTGACATAGGAATTGTTGATCTGATTGATGTAGAAAGGCGTGGCGCTGTTCAAATCATCGATCTTGTTCTTATTATAAGTATAAGACAAGTTGGTCTCCCAACCCAGGATGCCTTTGAGGTTGACAGTATGCAAAGTCAACTCCACACCTTTGTTCGTCACCTTGCCCGCATTGGTATAAGTGGTACTGGTGTCTTCAAAACCGGAAGTGATAGGGATCGAAGCCTTTACGAGCATGTCCGTCGTCTTCTTGAGATAAGCATCCACAGAAAGATTGATGCGGGAATGGAACATCGTCGCGTCAAAGCCGATATTTGCCTGGGCGACCTGCTCCCAATGAATATTCGGGTTAGCCAGAGTAGTGGAGATCAAAGCCGTCTGCTCATTCCCGGCTGTACCGAAAGGATAGACGCTAGTATTATAAGTAGCCATATAACTGTAATCGCCTACACTCGCCTGACTACCGGTGACGCCATAGCCCATACGGATCTTCAAGTCGTTGAGCAATTCATTCTGCTTGTACCAAGGTTCCTCCGTGAGCCGCCATGCCAAAGACACTGAAGGGAATGTCCCCCAGCGGTGATTGCGTCCGAAGCGGCTGGAGCCATCCTTACGGATTGTCGCCGTGAGGAGGTAACGGTTGCAATAATCGTAATTGGCACGTGCCATATAGGAGAACAAAGCCCACTCAGACTCATTGCCTCCAATGGCATACATCTTCTCGCCGTTATCCATTTCATGGACATTCTCGAAGGCAAAGATGTTCTTCTGCGCATTCAGGTAATCATTGTCATTCCATTGAGCAGATGTACCTGCCATCAGGGACACGTGATGCTTGCTTGCAAAAGTATGGTCGTAGAGGAAATAATTATCCCACAGATAGGTAAAAGCCTTATTGTCGCTCTTATATCTGGAACTTTCTTCCGTAGGGATAGGTTTCCAGTCATAAGCCGGCGTGAAACTGTCAATGTACCAGAACTTGGCATCAATGCCCAGGGTACTCTTGAATTTCAGGTCTTTTGTGAAACTGATTTCTCCGGTTATGTTCCCGAGAAGATTATAGCCGTTCGTCTTATTCTGGTCAGTTGTCAGTGGTCCTACAGGGTTCCTTGTAGAACCGTACCACAAAGCGTTGCCTTCAGGGCCTGACCACTCGCCGTTATCATCCTTGACAGGGAAGACCGGAAGTGCGCGATAGGTACTCCCCAAGTCATAACTGCCCTGTTTCTTGACATCGGCACTGACCGTAAGATTATTGGAGAACTTCAGCCATTTCAGGACCTGTGCATCGGTGTTGATCTGAAAGGTGTACCTACGGTAGCTGATGCTTTTCACTGTTCCTGTCTGATCGAGGAAACCTCCGGATACATAATAATGGGCATTGTCAGAGCCACCGGAATAACTCAAGGTATAGTTTTGCAGATAACCGGTCCGGAAAACTTCATCGACCCAATTGGTCCCATTCCCCAGTGATTCGGGATTGATCCACAAAGGGTTCTGGTCATAACCGGCATTAGCCATCATCTCATTATTCAGTTCTGCATACTGGGCAGAATTGAGAAGAGACGGTTTTTTCGTTGCATTCTGGAAAGAGAAATTGGCACTCAGAGAGAGGTGGCCAACGCCGTTCTTTCCTTTCTTTGTGGTAATCATAATGACACCATTGGCACCACGAGAACCATAGATGGCGGTAGCAGAGGCGTCTTTCAAGACATCCACCCTGTCGACATCTGCCATATTCAAACTGTTGAGTCCTAAATCAGTCGGAACACCGTCTATGACGACAAGTGGGTCACTGTTGTTGATGGAGCCCAGTCCTCTGATCTTAATGGACACATTGTCACCAGGTTTACCGGCATCAACAACTTGGAGGCCTGCCACCTTACCTTGTAATGCCTGACCGATGTTTGCGACAGGTTGGTCATTCAACTTCTTTGAGTCCAAAGAACCGATAGACCCAGTCAAGTCGCTCTTCCTCATCGTACCATAGCCGATGACCACGACCTCATTGAGTTGCTTACTATTCTGAGTAAGGGCAATGTCAAGATTCTGCCTGCCGTTGACTGCCACATTTTTCGTGGCATAACCCAAATAGGTAATCGTGATCGTTCCATCAGAAGGTACAGTCATGTCGAAATTGCCATCCAAATCGGTGACAGTTGCATTCGTCGTACCCTTCTGCATCACAGATGCCCCTATAATAGGTTCACCGGTTTCGTCTTTGACAACACCATGGATTTTAATGTTCTGGGCTAATAGGCATAAAGGTAGCAGAAGGCCTACGCAACAGAACATCATTCTTTTTACTAATTGTTTAAAGATGTTCATATAAAGATATGTTTACGTTTATTTAGGTTTCGATGCAAAAATAGTCGTTTATCTCCCTGATTAACCTCAAAAGTAGGATATCAGTAGATAATATAATTTCGGATGTTCCTATAATCTATTGAAAACCAATAATTTTAACAAAAAACAAAAAAAGCCGAAGTAGGTATATAATATTACCAATTTTTTAATTATATTTGCAGAAATATCAGATAAACATGTTTAAGAACCTATTTTTCATTCTACTTACCAGCCTATTCATGCTTTCACCGGCATCGGCGACAAATGACAAACTCTTATTGCGGTTGGATCATATTCTGGCCCACCGTGAGGTTTATGATACGGCCAAGCAGCAGCATCTCAAAATGCTGAAGAACTATGCTGCCATCTGTCACGAACCTGAAGAACTCCTCAAATTATATGAACTCCTCTACAATGAGTACTATGTCTACCAATTTGATTCCGCAAAGATCTATGTCAACAAAGCCCTCCAACTCTCCCAGCAGATCCATGACACCAATCATGAAATCCAGAACCAACTCCGGAAGGTCCAACTTTTCGGAATCGGAGGTCTGTACAGCGAGGCTTTCAACATCCTCAATTCCATCAACGTGAATCAGATCAGTCCGAAATTACGATTCCAATATTATATGACCCGATTCACACTCTATTCCTATTGGAGCGACTATTGCAACGACAACTATTATGCACCCCAATACCGTGCCATTGCCGCTTCGAGCCTCAAGAGTGCCATGCCGTACTTGACGCGGAACATGCCGGAATACGATTTTTACCACGGGGAATACTATGTCTACGTGGAACGTAATGACCAGAAAGCCTTGAAGTATTATTTCAAAACCATACAACATCAAAAAGAGACTTCCCGCTACTATGCCATGGCCTGTTTCGCCATAGCCAACAACTACAGCGCGCATCACAACATCAGCAAATACGAGACCTATCTGATCCGTGCCTGCATCGGCGATGCCTTGTGCAACACAAGGGAGAATCTGGCCCTTCAGGAACTCGCTACCTTCCTGTTCAAAAAGGGCAGGCATAATATCGAACGAGCAGACAGTTATATCAACATCGCCTTGGAAGATGCCAAATTCTACAATAACCGTTTGAGAATACTTGAGATCTCCCAGAAACTGCCGACTATCGTATCTGCCTATGAGAAACTGATGAAGTCGAACAACAAGAAACTGGAAGGCACGCTTTTCATCATTTCCATTCTGGTCATCATCTCCCTCTTCGCCATCGTCTTCATTTTCAGACAGAACAAACTTCTCACTGAACACCGGAAACAATTGTCTGAAAACAACACCCAACTTACCAGCCTCAACAGACGCTTGAATGTCCTCAACGGTGCCCTACTTGACACTAACAGAAAAAGGGAGGGACTCGCCAAACTCTATATTGATCTCTGTGCAAAATATATCGACAGGCTCAGCAAATATCAGAATCTTGTCAGAAGGAAAATCAAAGCCCATCAGGTCAATGAACTTCTCAGTACGATTTCATCGTCCCGTTTGTCAGAGGAAGATGCCACGACCTTCATCAACCGTTTTGACAAAGCCTTTCTGGACCTCTATCCTACTTTCGTAGGCGAATTCAATGCCCTCCTGAATGACCCTCAAAACGTAAAAAAAGATTCGGCCAGTCATTCCATGACCACCGAGCAACGCATCTATGCCTTGATACGATTGGGAATCAAAGAAAGTTCAGAAATAGCCGCCCTACTCTTTTACTCACCGCAAACGATCTACAATTACCGTTCCTCTGCGAAGAACAGAGCAAAGAACAAGGAAACTTTTGAAGAGGACGTGATGAATCTCTGTACCATTATCAAATGACAAGGATAAAATACATTCATCAGCAAATACTATTGATGGACGGAAAAATACCGTCCATCTATAATAGATCTTTCGAGAAGAGGCGCCTTTCCCAAAAAGAACGGAAAAGAGAATACTTATCCGTGTAATTTCTGAAGAAAGAACAAAATCCGTTTACTCTGGAAATAAAGATGCTAGCATACCTGAGAAAACGATTTGGTAGTTTCGAGAAACATAGCCGGCTCTTTCGAGAAACAAGACACCGATTTTCTCGATACATAGCGCTGTCTTTCTCGAAAGATAAAAGTATAAAAATTACAGGAATTAGTCGATCTATTTCCCATTTATAAGCCAAAAATAAATATCTGAATTTTTGAACCTTTCAGAACAAAGAATCACAGTTCATCAAGTTGTGCTGATCCAATTAATAGGCAGTTGACTTCAATCATAAGTTTCACACACTCATTATTCGTAAATGTATATACATAATTGGGACCAGTCAAATTCCATATTTAAATTCTACTTCACAGAGTATTATATTAGTTGGAAAATGCAAAAATATCTCATTACCAGAAAAATCTATTTTCCGGAACCTAGATGTTCAAAAATATGCCCAAGATGGTATTCCACCATACCTTCCTTATAAATAATATCCTTAATTTCTACAATCGCACTCTCACAGTTCTTATGATAACCCACACAAAGGCGGAGTGCATCATATCTCCTTAAATAACGCTTGCCATCATCTTCATCAATATAAGTATATTTATTGAGAGTCGTCTGCTTCAATTCTCTATATTCAATTGCTTTCTCCCCTCTCATAATCTGGTCAAAATAGATTTTCTTGATACTAAGTTTTAAAATCTTCATCCCCTTAGTATTGAATGTTGATCTATTTTTGACGACAATCTGCTCCAAGCATTGCTGTTGGACATTATACGTATAGTTAGTAATACTGCCGTCATTAATTTTTCCAATAATTGTATTGATCACTTCAAGCGGAACCACATACCATTCTTGGGGGTGGTACAACTTGCCTGATTGGTCCGTAATTGAGAATTGCATCTGCACGGCATCTAAGACATGATGAAGCAAAGTCTCCAATACATGACTGTTCATATTTACGATTTTGTAAGTCGCCACTATTTTGACCGGTGACATAAGATAAGTCGGATCATCGGCTGCACCAGCAATTCTTTCTTCGACTGAGCGGGTCGTAAAACCGATCTTATACAAATCCTTTTTGCCGGCTATCTCCGGTCTTTGAGAAAGTGAACTCAAGACATAGATATACCCTGTCTCTTGATCCTTTCCTGAAACGAAATCTGCATTCATCAGTAATTTTCCCGTTTCTTCTTCTGTGTCCGAAACGGCATATCCATTAGCCATGACATTCTTCCGGAGAGTTTGCAGCAAGATATCCGTTTCTGTCCCGTTTTCAATGATACATCTTGTACGGCCATCTTTCAACCCATTAGCAGCCTGAATATAATTTTCTACGCGTTGAAGGAGCAGTAGTTGTCCTTCGACTACATAATACCGGCCAACCACCATACTGTCGGTCTTTGAGGTCTTGACCAGACTCCTTCTTCCACACCTCAAGTCTTGATGTATCTGTTCAAAACCCGATTTATAAAGAGCAAAGTCCTCGCATACCTTTCGTTGAGCATAGTGATCAGGCTGGTTTCTTTCTCCTTGAACCTTCTTCATGTCAGAAGGGATTTCAAAAAGTGATTTTTCCCTATCAGAAATATTCAAGAGAGGATCATTCAAGATATCATCCAATTCTTTCTTTATATTCATTGTTTTTTCTCTTTCAAAAGATTCAAACGGTCATATGCGGCTAATTTTCCGCTAGACTCTTCCCTCAATGCCTTCAGCGCACGAGCCAACATTTTTTCTTTCAGGCTATTACCGTCTTCCCGTGGCATCCTGTGGTCATTAGCCTCCGACCACGATGTAATCTCCATCAAAGTTTTTACTTCCCTGTCATCAGCTGTAAGTGGTACCACTTTAGGATGAACGTCATCCAACAAGTCATCCTCAAAAATTTCCAATAGTTCTTTTGGCCATTCCATATCACTCATCCTTATTCGGTTCATATTCCAATCCCATCATCTTGCGAATCTTGAGATTTTTTATTTTCTGAAAAGCATAAGCCAACTCACGTGCCTGAGGATTAGGATCATTCATTGAAGGTATCTGTCCTCCATGGTTGGCAATCCATTTTTTCAAAGGACCTTTAAACAACTTGACCGCCGTTTCTATGGACATATTAAATTTCTGCTCGGCTATCGTATCTTGAATAATCTTCAATGTTTCAGTATCCACCGTCTTAGATAATACTTCATAAGCACGTTGGAACGGATTAATTGTATCAATTAAATTAATATTCAATTGATCAATATTAATCAATCGATTAGTCAATTTCAGCAATCGATTCCCCTCACTTTCCTGATTTTCTCTATTTTCAGATATTTTGGACACGTCCACCGGACTACCTTTTTCATCTACAATATCGTTACCTTTTACAACTGTATCCAGCAGCACCCGCTGCCGTACCTCTTCTACTTCGTCCTCGTTCAAATCCGGATATTTCTCACGGATCACCTTAGGTATCAAATGCTGGGTAATAGCCTCAGCCGTTGAGCTACCACTAATAGCTTTAACAACCATGTCATCTTGAAGGATACTCGCCTTCAAATCGTCTAATTGCTCTTCCACAATTTGTCTTGTCTTGGCACTCGAAAGAGGCTTAAGACCTTCCACGACAACGGTACGAAGAGGATTATCACCTGATGTTTCTTCTTTAACTGTCTTGAAATGCCAGCTTGGAGCCATAACTTGCTCCATAAGCAAGGAGGCGGTAATGGCTTTTAGAAAATCGTTGACAGCTACTTTCACATCAGGTTGATCAGCATCTGGCATGGCAATCATATTAATGAAGCGTGCGGTACTTTTCCCTTTGCAGTCCCTTGTACACCTTCCGATAATCTGGACTACCTCCGTCAAAGAACCACGCACACCTATCGTAAGGCATGTATCGCACCATTCCCAGTCAAAGCCCTCTTTAGCAGTACCCAGCGCAATAATAATATCCAAGTCATCAGCCTGCCTAATTTTATTCAGATAATCATAGACCCTATCTCGCGTCTTGGCATTATCTTCCACAAGATCGGCCACTTTCAACAATCTCCCATCGGAAGTGCGCAGGGTATAAATACCAGTATTGTAATCATATTTGACCTCTTCACCTATCAATTGTCTGATTTCTGCCGTCTCTGCATACTTCCCCTTAGCAGTAGAAGCTCTGCTTTGCACAGGTGGTATGTGTATAATGGTCTTCCTATGGGTGTCCAGCACTTCATTGAGGTGATCCAGATATACCCCTTTATAGAAATGATAGCCCAAAACAAGATTCTTAAGATACTTGTATCCATTCAATTGCTGATAATAATTATAGGTAACGGGATAAAAACGAGCCTCGTCTTCGGCTCTCAATACAGGTACACCATCACCACGAAAGTAGCTGCCAGTCATCGCCACGATATGACCCGTAGATCCATTCATCACCCGACGTACAATATCTCCCAATTCACTATTAGCATCAGCACTGGTATGATGAAACTCGTCAATGGCAAGCAGACAATTATCCCAATCAGCATCTTCCAACTGTTTCATCGCATTACGGAGAGTAGCATGGGTACATAGCAGAATTTTTCCTGCAGCAGTATGCATGAATTCACAGAATTTGCCCGCCTTGTCACTTTCATTGCCCCCTGCTGAGCATAAATTGAAATACGGAGCTACTTTCCAATCGGCAAAGAAACCAAACTTTTTCAAAGCCGTATTCCTGAACGAGCGACCTATACTCCTCTCCGGAACAGCCACCACCACCTTTCGGATATTCTGATGGACCAACTTATCCAATGCAATAAACATTAAAGCGCGACTTTTGCCACTTGCAGGAGGTGCTTTAATCAGAAGGAAACGCTGGTTTCTATGCTTATAAGCTTTAGCCTGCATCTCACGCATGCCCAATTGATCCACATTGCTCGACTTTCCAGTCTGAGCGTAATGTATATCCACGAAATTATTTCTGTTTTGTATATCTATCATTAGTCTCTATATCTCTATCTAACAACTCCTCACCTTATTTATTTCTGACTTCCTTTCCACTACTCTTTTCCTTCTGGTGCTGTTGGTTATTTAACTTTTCATACATTCTAAAAAGACATTCCAGCCTTGCATCGTCAGAAGAGAACGGATAACCGGAATAACAGCTGTCCACAACATCATCCAATGTATTGTGCGCCTGGCGAAGATCATGCGGCATCCGGTCTGGGTCGTACATCTCCGCAAGGGTCATTCCAGGGTGTCCTGCCCGCGTAATAAGTACGTTTTCTGCGGCAGACTGTAATGCATCACGCTTTACTGACGTGAGATTTGGAAAAGGAAATGTATTATAACAAAGTTGGGCTGAATAGCGATAATCCGTTTTTAATTTCCCTCCGACAGTCCTCACCCAGGCCATGTGCATCTTACTCTCAAGCAAACCGAAAAGCCACGTTTTAGCCCCATAAATAGCAAAAGCGGAATTAGAGACAACAGTCCCCGCCTCCAGATACCCCATGGGAATATATGTTCTTCGTTCTGACGAAACTGCAGGAATAATAATTTTTTATGATTATCCTCAATTGGGTGATTAATAATTTTGAGTATTCCCCGATATTCATTACCTTTGCATCAATTATCAAAACCTCGTCAAAATGAAACTGATAGAATTTTCAAAACGCTTCCCCGATG
>NZ_JAMXLY010000004.1 GCF_024054555.1 Segatella cerevisiae
GCCTAAGCCAATAGCCGCAGACAGCATACCGCAGCCTGCTTATTCTTTTATTGTGTCAAAACAAATAAGTTAAACCTGAATAGCCGATTTACTGGCTGTTCGCAATAAAAACATTTTCGAATGAAAAACAACAGATTCACAAACTTGTGGTTAAACAAAGGTGGCCCTATATAAAAAAACAGGGACACTTAGGAGGGTGTCCCTGTTAATAGTAGGATAGTAATGGTTCACAAACGAGCTTTCATGCACCGGTCCCGTCATATTTACGGGTACCGGTAAGATGCGTGTCAGTTCCCGGATCAACCGGCCGTTGTGGTTCCCCCACCGGTGGTCGTTCCTCCATCGGAAGGAGGAGTAGCAGTACCGTTGTCCGTAGTCTCTTCCTCGCCGTATTTGACGAGAGAGATCTTCTCGGGGATCAGGTCATAGAGCCTATTGCCATTGCCTGTGATCGTGAAAGAGGGTCTGAACCCCGGCATCAGCGACTTGACGAGTGAGGCGTCTGCCTTTTTCTTCTCGTTGACCGCCTTGCCGGTGATGAAGCGGAGATACAGATTACCGAAACCGAGCAGTTCGATGCTGTAACCCTTTTTAAGGTTCTCCTTGACGTAATAGGCATAGCGGTCAAGTACGGCCTTGACGTCACCAGGGGTGGCGGTCGATTCTGCCGAGATTTGACGGGCGACGTCTTCAGTACTCAATGTTCCATAACTTACGGGTCTTACCGTGTAAACAGTTTCTCCTTTTTGGTCGCCCATGGTCAACTTCTTGGCGACAATTTTATACGCTTTAGACATAATATAAAAAATTAAAAATTAAACATTCTGCTGAAAGTCGTAGTGTACCGCCACTTGCCGGCAAAGTACCCGATAATCACCACCAGCTCCTCAGTAGTTCGGTTGCAAAGATAGATCAGGAACAAGTCGAAAACAAATCCGTTCCCTGCCGTTCCCTCCTCGTTCCCTTCTCGTTCCCTTCTCGTTCCCTCACCGTTCCCTATTGCGGTTTTTGGTTGACAAACCAAACCGGATGGGGCAATCTGCTGATGCGGCTTAACAGGGCGTGTAGGAGCGTTTTATCAGAACCTCAAAAAACGCATAATCTCATAAAGCGGTGAAAAGAACGTATAGTCGTGCAGCAAAAAATGAATGGATAAGTTTCGAAGTAATGAATGGACGTGCATTTTCAGATGCGAAGACTTGTACCGACAGAAACGAAAAAATATAAAACTATGTCAGACAAAAGTAAAATCATTTTCAACATCAGTGGCGGAACTAACCAAATCCTTCCTAACGCCACGAAAGCCGAACAGAATTTCTATGGTAATCAGTATATGGAAGAGGCCGTTAAGAAGAAACAGCAGTCGGAGATGCCTGCGGAAGTCGCAGCGTTGGTCCCTTATATTAATAATGTGGAAAAACTGTCCGGATATGTGGGTCAACTGGCTGCCTGTGAGCAAGCCACTACCTTGGCAAAGATTGTCGTGAAGATGGTGGAGGATCCTGATGTCAAGGTAGACGAGGTGGAAATGGTAAAGGAACGATTCATCTGTATCCTCCAGTCTCTGGCCCCGAAAGTGAAAACGGGGGTCAGCAACATCCGCAAGCGTATCAATGATGAATGGGAAAAATGGAAAAATCAGAAAAGAACAAGGAAACTTATGAACTACTAATCACTATTGACTATGGACACGACTAACAATATGAGTGGCGGCTGCAACCAAATTCTGCCGAACGCGACTAAGGCCATCCAGAATGTATTCTTACAGAACGGACCTTCGAAAATCCCGATGTTTACCCCGGACACCCCGGAAGATGACAATCAGGTGCTGAACATGTATTATTACAGTTACAGCAAACCTGATCAGCCGGACCATGAGATCTTGCGCCAGAACTACCTAGACTTGTATGATGAACGGTTGCGTGAGTATAGACTCATGTTTATATGTGGTGAAGAGGGAGTTGGCTTGACGACTTCCCTACGACAGTTTGCGCAGCAACACCCGGAAAATTGCGTCAGTTATTTCTATAATGGTCTTGACTTGACCAGCATTGATCCTGAAATTATCGAGTGCAGTCTGGTGAAGCAGTTGACGTGGTATGTCAGTGAGGGCAGCAATCGAGAGAGCTGGACTGTAGCTCCAAAGGTGAAGAACCTTTATCAACTTGTTTTGAGGAAAATCAATCGTACGAAGAAGCCGCTATTCTTCGTATTCGACGGATTTGACAAGATTCCCCCTTCAAAAACAGAAGGGGTAAAGAGGTTGTTGGAAGATGTCCTGTGGGCAAAAGGCAAATATTTGTTTTCTGGCAGTCCCGAAGCCGTAAAGAATATCTTCCCTGATGGCATCTCCTGGCCATATACACAAGGCGATTTGCTCAGGTTCAGCGAAGCTGAGGTGAATCAATATTTCCGTGGAATGGATCCCTCTTTAGCGGATGGAGATTTGAAACAACTGTATGATATTACAAGGGGAAATGCCCATCGCATGGAAATCGTGAGCAGCCGATATATTGAGAAAAACCGCCTGACGGACCTGCTTAACTCCTCGGCAACATCAGATAGCGATTTGTATGCGGAAGATTGTCAGACTCTGTTCGCAAATGCCTCCCAGACCATTATCGACTTCTTTTCCCTTCTCGCCTATGCTGAATTTCCTGTCCGCCGAGAGATGATCCCTTCCTTTATCGGTGTCAATTCTGATGAGGCGGATAAACTGATCCGGAAGAACACTGACTTTGTGAGACTAACCAATGACGGGATCGTCTGTTTCCGGTCCGAGGGATTCCACAGGTACTTACGCCGGAAACTGGAGAGTCATCAACGCGACATCGAATTGAAAATTATCGGTGTCCTGAGCGGTAAGGAATATAATATGGAGTACAGTAGTGTCATACCGTCTATTTATAAATCTCTGAATCAGACAGAGAACCTCATCAACTACCTGAACCCGGACAATCTGAGAGAAATTTTCCTGCACAAACAGTCTCAGGCTTCACTGAATGAGCAATGTGATTTTGGTTATGAAGCATGTGAGGAGCAACTGAAAGACCATTTACCTACGGCTTTCCGGTTTGCGCTCAACAAAACATTTTCCCGTGAGATAGAGAAAAACGAGTTGTGGGATTATGAGGTTGAGGCCCTGCTTTCGGTCGGTAAATATGATCAGGCGATGTTGTTTGCTGATAATGTTTACCTGAAAGAAGAACGCTTGAAATACTACCTGCTCATTGCGGGCAAGAAAGAAGAACTCAAAATGAAATCTTCAGATTTTGATGCGCTTAAAGAGAGCATTGACCAGTTGGTCAATGAGATAGACTTTGAAAATATCCCGGAAAAGGCACTAGAATTAGCGAAATTATTGTTAGGTGTCGACTATGAGGCTGCCATAAATATTGTCGACAAGGTCGCCTTAAAGCACAAGAAAGAGGTCAATACCGACCGCCTGTATTCCATATTTTCTCTGATCCAGCAAGTGGATGATCCCGAAGAGAACATAGCCAGACGTGATCTTGTTACAAAGAAAATTACAGATGAAAATTTGCGTAAATTTACACGTGCAGCTCAAGGACTTCTTGCTGACGCTGACGTAGAAACATTCTTGTCAAGTCTGGATAACCTCAACAGCAACTCGCAGAAGTTGCAACTGCTGCGTTATTGGCTGCCGCAAAATGAGAATAAACAGGGCATCGGAAAGGCCGTACTCACAGCAATCAAGTTGATGGTGAATACTTCTGACAGGGATATGCCCAGGGCTAAAATCCTCAACGAGATCTGTTCGTCCATGCATTGTATGAGTGAGGAGGAAATGAAAGAGGCACTGCCCTATATAGATGGGATGGGGGAAAGCATTAAATTTCCTACATTTGATTATGTCGATGTAGAGTTGACGATCATAGAAGCCTTGCAGGCCAAGCTGCCGGAAAAGGCCATAGACCGTTTGGGCAACCTTTATTTCTATATTGACGAGCTTCAGGATCAGGGTATCCGTCTGACATGCTTCGCAAAAATGTTGGGTAAGTATGATCAGTTAGGTGACAGAAATAAAATAGAAAAGGAAGTCATCTCAACCGTTGATTTGCAACAAATGATCATTGATGGGATCAAGGCTCTGCTTTCTGAAACAGCCTATCACCTTATGGTTGTTGAAGGACCGTTGACGGCGTTGGTCGTCAATTATCCGACCATGGTAGATGAGATGATTTCCTGTATGAATACCCGGGAGCGGCAGAGTCGGGCTTATTCCTTTGCCGCTACTCAGTATCTGCTCCAGGTAGAGGATGAGCATATCGATCCGGACTATTTCTTCGAACTCTTGGGAAAGGCTGACGAGAGCGGCATCGATAACGTGAGACCTCTGCTGTTGTTGACGGACATCCTTGCACATTCTCGGAAACTGAACAATGAGAAATTACGGCCCTCTCTCAAGAAGAATTTTCCGTATATTGAGAAGGTGGAATATTCGGAGGTGCGGTGCCAGATGCTCATGCGGGTTTATATCTGGGCCAAGAAATCACAGGACGATGAGGAGTTCCTGAACCGCGTCAAAACCAAGATCCTGCAAGCGTGGAAATCAATAGATGTTGACTGGCATAAACTTACTATCGGCTATTATCTTGCCAAGAGTTTTGCGCCTCTGTCCAAAGAGGATGCCAACAAGATGATTGACCGCTGCTCTTCTATCAAAAAAGACTGCTTCTTGAGTACCTCTTCCTGCGAGGATACTTTCTATCAAAGCCTTGACTTATACCTGCACTCATTGTGTCAGTTGGTGGAGCTCAAACTTGATGACGATGCCTTATTAAACCAGTTCAGCTCAGACATCGACCATCTGTTGTCGAATTGTGAGAAGATCAGGCTTTGGGGGATCATCGCGATGCAATATTCACTGGTGGGCAACGACCGGATGTTTCAGGAGATTACGGAAAAATACATTCCTGGTGATTTGGAAAGCTTGCCCATTGATGAACGTAAATTTACGGTCTTTACGATCGCTCCTGTCTTGTATAGACAAAATTCTGAGAGGTTGTTCACTCTGCTCGATCGTTTTGATGCGTATTTCCGCAATAAATGCCTTGCCCGCCTAGCTGCCTTTATTGTGAGAAAACAGGTGTTTGACGAAGGCTACGACTTGAAGCCGGCAGCCTACGAACTGTCAAAAGCAGACTATTCTAATTTGCTCTCCATTCTCTCTCACAGCACTGATGATGATACTTATTATCAAATCATCAATATCATCTGTCAGAGTCTGCATAAGACTTACCAGAAGAGGCCCTTGAGCACTGATATCAAGAGGTCGGTACTCAGGCGTGCACGGGATATCGTAAATGAGAAACTGCCTACTCGCAATGGCATACAGCATAATGGCTACAAGATCGTATGTTTGGCAGCACTTCAGCATGCCGAGAAATCCTTCTCCTCGAGAGACCGGAAGGGTTGGGAGACCCAAATACAAACAGTCGGTAATACTGCAGACCAGGCTTTCCTCTATTTTGATATCGCCCCATTTTTCGCCAACCATAAAGATGTTCGCGATGTCATTGATCTGGGAATCAAGAAAACGGAAGAACTTCATTTCTCTTTTGACCGGATTGCACGCCTGGATATGGCCATAGATGAATGCCGGGAAAACAATCTGGGAGCGCTTGGTCGTGATGTAGCTAAAAAGGCACTGTCAAGTTTGACCCTAGAAAGTGATTTTGATGAGCAGAGACATCTGATCGACACGATTTATCAATATAAACCGGAACTTGCTACCGAACTCGTTGAGGGCATGGATCAGGATCCTGCAAGGTCTCTTTATAAGAACAAACTCCTGCGCCACATCAGTTCGAAGAAAAGAATTGACTCAGCCAAGAAAGACACAAAATTGATCAATACTTTGAATCCCAAGGAACAAAAGCGATTCTTTGAAAGTTTGCTGGAAAGTCTCACGGATGGAACGGGGCAGATTATCAGTATCGAACAAGCCTTTTTCATAACCTTGCCATTTATTTTTACTGGCAATATCTCGGATACAAATGATGCTGTCCTTTATCTGTTGAAAATCATTGGCGAGAAAGAGCGCCAGTCGCGGAATCAGAAGGGAATGCTTCTCAACCTGCACGAGATCATCCGCAACAATCTGAGGTTGGTACTCTCTTTGGCAGCCGGAACGAAGGAACGTATCGCCAGTATCGATGGGATGATGTGTGTCCGGCATAATGAGCCCGAGGGTTATATACCTATAGGAGAATACGAGAAGGCAGAGCAATATCTGCTGGAGTGGTACCGTAAGTCGGGTGGAATGGAATTGACCATCATTGACCCGTATTTCAACCCTTCCGGATTAGTGCTGATCAAGAAACTCACGGATGAGAATACGAACCTGCGGATCCGGATCCTCACTCATTTGGGCAAGAATAAGAAAGAGGACTACGACTTTGAGTGGCATCATGTTTCAGGAGGAATACAGACTCCGGTCCATATAGATTTCGTGTCTTATGAGGACAAGCCTGAAGACTGTCCGCTCCATGACCGCTATTGGATTTGCTCGGATGAGGAGAAGGACCGGCGTTGCGGCATCACACTGCCATCCATTGGCACATTGGGCAGGAAAGAGTCTTCGATTACTCCCATTCAGGAATCTCTGATCAGTGAAATCCTCCTCCGACAAACCCGATATTCCTTTGAAGTAGAGAAAACTGAAGGTGGGAGATGTTTGGCGTTCGACCACCTTGAATTGGAATAGTTGAGGGGTATCGTGCTATTGGTGGGGGAGATGTGTAGGCTGTTTTGCGACCTTTCTGGAATTGGCACCATTCAGTAGGTGCTGAAGGAGATATACGGCGAGGGGCGGCAATGCTTGTCATCTCATGGGATAGGGTCTGCGGTCTCGGACTTTTCTCCTTTTTCCTAAAAATATCTTAAAAACCTTTGGACTTTAAATGGATTTTCCTTAACTTTGTAAGAGTAATAATGAGAAATGTCGGGTTTATGGCTTTGACGACCGGAACCCTGAATTTTAAACCTTCTTTTCGACATCCATGATTCACTTTCTGGAGAGCCGCTATGAAAAAACGAATTCATCAAAATATAAAATTGTTATAATACCATGGGTGAACCTGTAATGAAAATATTCTGAATGATTCAAAAGTAAAACCATCTTTGTGCTCGTTGGGTATCGGGACGCGGTAGTTCTGAGAGCAACAACTTAGATCTCGGGTTTCGGTATCCGCTTTCAGACATCATAAATGATGTGCAGGGAAATCCACGGTAAGACCACATAAAGAAATAATATAACTTAATCTAGGAACCTAAGGACGAAAGATTTCATTTTATTCCGTTGATGCGCAATGATGGCATCAATGTATGAAGGTGTCAGTGCAAGTTTGGCATCTTGGGAATTGGGGAATGTCTGAGGACATCTTCTCTATCTCTACTCCGGATGAAGGACCAACCTGAATCTGAAATCCGAAAAATGATCCCATTGTCAATAATTCGGCAATGGGGATATGACTTTAACCGAAGAACGATTGGAACACTTTATCAGATATGAATTTCACCTTATTATATATGGTCCAAAATGATAAGGATATGAAAAGTGATTGAATGAAAAGCCATCCCTGTATTTATGGAGATTGTCAAAATACGTTGGTTTTATATACGCTCCAATTTTCCGAAGGGAAACTGTCGGCAGAAGATTTCAAGTTCAACTTGAGAGGACTGAAAAACTTTTGTGAGACAGCAGCTTTGCCGGAGCGTAGCATTACTCAGAACAAGATGGATGAGCTTAGAAAATAAGATAATTCTCTCTGTTACTAAATCTTTAGTATTTAGTAAAATCTAAGATTGCGAGTTATTCAACTGTAAACATGTTGAGGTCCATCAGAGGATGGAATTGAGAATTTGAAGATGCAGGCTTGTGAAAGTCTGCATTTCTCTATTTGTCGCTATATGCTTGGTGGCATCAACTATTTGCAATCGTTTATACCTTGTCTGAAATCTTGATGCCCCATTCCTCCAGTTGCAGGATCACAGGCAAGACAGATTTGCCTAAATCCGTCAGATCGTATTCCACTTTTGGAGGGACGGTAGGGTATACCTTCCTGAAGATGATGCCTTCATGCTCCAACTCACGTGCCGTCTGTGTAAACATCTTGTTAGAGATCTCATGCATAGACCGTTGTAAATCGGAAGAGCGCTTGGCGGAATCTCTCAACTGGTAGATCATCTTTGCCTTCCATTTTCCGCCAATAAGGTCTATCGCAAGCGAAAAAGCACAGTCATATCTTTTTTTATGAAAAAAATATTGCTTTTTTTCTTCCCTGTTTCCCATATATTACTCCTTTTAGTAACTAGCTTACCTGTTGGTAAGCTCTTGCAAAGATAAATAAAATTGTGTATCTTTACAGTCAAGATAGAAATAAAGTATTTTAGTTTTTTCAAAGTATTAACAATAAATTATTATGGGACAAAAGAAATTAATCATAGTCGCTCATCCTAACATCAGGCAGTCTGCAATCAACAAGAGATGGGTTGAAGAAGTCAGTAAATATCCTCAGGACTACACCGTGCATAACATCTACGATGCATATCCTGACTGGAAGATAGACGTAGAGAAAGAACAGCATCTCCTGGAACAGTACGATACGATCGTTTTCCAGTATCCGATGTTCTGGTTCAACTGTCCTCCTTTGGTGAAGAAGTACTTGGATGATGTTTTTGCATACGGCTGGGCTTTCGGCTCCAAAGGCATCAAGTTGAGAGGAAAGAAATTTGCCATAGCAGTATCTACCGGCAACAGTGCCTCAGACTACCAGGTGGACGGCAGATGCCACATTACGGTCGGCAGCCTTTTACAGCCTTTCAAGACAACGGCTGAGTTCTGCGGTATGACCTACGAGGGCTTTCATACATTGAATGGCCGTCCGCATGTGACTCCAGAAATACTTGAAGAAGATGCGAAAGCATATCTCTCATTTCTAAGAAGTCTGTAAGTTTCCAGCGTAAAAGTTTCTGCCCATAGTCTGATATTCTCTATGGGAGGAAACTTGCGTTCAATAAAAAATAGGAGGGCAGAATTCTTCTATTTCGGATGGAAACCGTCATTGGAAAATGATAACGTCACATTTTTTCTGAAAAATATTATTTCTTCATCTCCTTTATTTTATACGAAGTACCCCTTTTAGTAACTATGTTACCTAGAGGTAGGTTCTTGCGTGGATGGATAAAAAGAAGTAATTTTGCAATCAATATCAAAACAAAGTGTTTTGAATTCTCAAGTTATAAAAAATCATTATGGGACAAAAAAAATTAGTCATTTTAGCCCATCCTGACATGCAGGACTCGGTTATCAACAAGAGATGGGTGGAGGAAATCTCCAAGTATCCTCAGGAATTTACCCTTCATAATATCTATGAACTGTATCCTGACTGGAAGATAGACGTGGAGAAAGAGCAGCATCTCCTGGAGCAATACGATACGATTGTGTTCCAGTATCCCATGTTCTGGTTCAACTGCACCCCTCTTTTGAAGAAATATCTGGACGACGTGTTCCTCCATGGTTGGGCATTCGGTTCCAACGGTACAAAACTGAGAGGGAAGAAACTTGCGATTGCTGTGTCTACGGGGAGTAGTGCCTCTGATTATCAGTTGGACGGCAAAAACCAGGTCACTATTGAAGGTCTCCTGCAGCCTTTCAAGACGACGGCACTGTTCTGTGGCATGACTTATGAGGGTTTTCACACGCTGAACGACAGCCATAACGTGACTGCGGATGAACTGGAAGCAAATACAAAAGCATATATCTCCTTTTTGAGGAAAGTCTGATCTGACTCCTTCCGGTTGGGATTCCTCCCTATAAGCGTGTAGACAAACTCTTATGGGGAGGAGTTCTTGTTCTATAGCCTAGTGCCGCTCTGTCTGTCCTTTGAAGATGCGTCAATAGGTCATCCGCATTTTCTGATTCATGTCACCAAATAAAGTAAACAGGAGTAGTGGAGGTCTGAATACGGGCAAAACGAATGTTCTGTTTTACTTTAAAATTGATTATTTGTAAAATGCGATACTAAATCATGTTAATATTGGATGATTTAGTGTATTCGTTAACATATTTCCTTTGATTTTTACAAAATATTTAATAACTTTGCTTTTATATATAAAAAATCAAGGTATTTTTACACTATAGGATAAGCATGAAGGTTCGTATTCAGGGTTAGGGAGCAGATACAATTCGTGTTTGTGTAGTAAATATACTTAAAAATGCTTATTCGATAGTTTTTTATTTGAGCACTTATAGGTGCTAATGTCAAGTGTCAATAAATTCTTTAGAAATCAGAAGCAGAAGTTGACTGCGAATAATTTTGAAAGTCTTCTGATGGATAAAGAGTTTGTCGAGAAGGGCAGAAAGAGTGTCTGTCTCTGGCAAGGGAATCTGCAGAACTATAGTTCTGTGCAGATTTCAATTGCTGGTTTTTGATCAAAGTCAGAGAAGCGGACATGGTTTTTCTGAATATCCCAAGGTGCTTTGTGAACGGTGATATAGGGCAGTAGAGTGGTCCTGTCTTGTCGTGTTATAAACGAGTCGTTTCAATGAGGAAGACTACTTGTTTATCGTCATTTTCAAGTTGGCAAGAAGCTGTCAGTTCAGACAAAAATACCACCAAGGACCATCACAGTCTGTGATCCACCTTATTTGAATAAAGCTTTGAGGATATCGCCCAACCCGAAGGTCGTACGGCGATAGACTCTGTTGTAAATGGACTTTTTGGGATGAAACAACAATCCCATCCCTTTCCGTCCATAACCTGGGATAATGGCACGTTTAATCGCTCTTTTTGCCCGTCCTGTCGTCCTGGCACTGATACTCCTCTTCAATGAAGGACTTCTGAATCCGTATTTCATACGTAAAATATTTTATACACTTGCAAAATTACAAAATACATTTGAATATCAGTTGTCAATCGTCCGGGAAAAACTGGAAATTTTTTATCATCACTTCTTTTTCACAGAGGACTTCGTTCCTATCACAATCCACACATAAATGCTTTATATGTATGAAAAATCAATATTCGTCATGTATATTGGCATCTGATTTCATCCATTTTGGGTATTGCCCATGTTGCGATTAAACCTTAACTTTGAAACCAATCTTTTAAAACAATAATAAAATGAGAGATCATAATATGAAAAGAAGAGTTCTTGGGATTGCAGCATTGCTATTTGCTGTATGTATGACCGTTACGGCAGGTAACAATGCAGGTTCATCTCAACCGACACCCTTGCAAATCAAGCAGAAGGGTACCTATATCGTCTTGTTTTCCCAGCGGGGAATCAATGCCTCAAAGTGGGACAAACTGTGGTTGTCGGAAGTAGCAAAGTATGTGGGGCAGGACAAGGCACAGGAGACCGTCGACTATCTGAAAAGTACCGTTGGCGGATCTGTCATCGGAAGCGAGGCTACCGCAAAGTATGGTGATTATACCAATGACAACACTGACTTCAGCGGGAAGTTTCAGTTTGATTGCCATTTCAGAAACGGACTGGTGAAACTCATTTTCAATGGCAAGAACATCACAGGCCTGGATGCCAACGGCAGGAAGGTATTCTCGCACAATTATTCAGAAGTTGGTTATAATAAGGTCTTTGACGGTCATGAATACAAGAGTGACGATGGCAACAAGGATGAATTCACCTATTTTGTCTCGTTGTCCGATAATCCCATCGACACTTATCACATCGAGTTCCGTTATGGCAGTGACCTGACCCAGTTGACAGAGTACAGGACAGGCAAGTATGCTTATTGGATGTGTGCCGGTGTGCGTGAAGGCAATGATGCCGATTGTGAAGGCGCCATCAAATTGTTTGTTAAGGAAAACTTGTCCAAAAAGAGTAAGTAATTGATTGACCATCTCTTCCTTGACGAAGAAAATTGCAATAAAAAAGCCAGGTAATTGAAGAACAATTATCTGGCTTTCTGTATGTTTTCATCACGTGCGCCCTTAGGGATTCGAACCCTAGACCCACTGATTAAGAGTCAGTTGCTCTACCAACTGAGCTAAGGGCGCTGAAAAAGCAATCCATGTCGTTTGTGCGCCCTTAGGGATTCGAACCCTAGACCCACTGATTAAGAGTCAGTTGCTCTACCAACTGAGCTAAGGGCGCAAGTGCTTCCTTCGATGTCATCAAAGGCTTCCAGCCTGAATTGCGAGTGCAAAGGTAGTGAGTTTTTTAGAGACTACCAAACTTTTGTCTTGCTTTTTTCTTTGTCCAAACGTTTTTCTGCGTGAGGTGAATCGTCGGACAGAAAAGGCTGTTGCCTCAATATTGGCTATGATTCAGGGCAAAAGTGCCTATCCTGTGGGTGACACCTTTCCGGTTCAAAGAATGAAGTGTATACATCCCATTGGGGATGCGCCGGACATCCAGCGTGCGACCTGACCATTTCTCAGAAGTGACGATCTGCCCCTCCAAGGTCTTGATGACCAGGACATCAGCGTCATACATTTTCTGGTCAGGCAACAGGAGTCGGCTTCCGTCACATCTCAAGAGGGGTATGCTGAGGAAAGGACCTGCGTCCTGCTTTTCAGGAGTCCTGATCTCTCTTCCAAAGCGGTCCATCGCAACAACCTTGTAATAATGATTCCCGAGTTTTTTACAGTAGTCTTCCATTTGTGGCTTCGGCAGACGGGCTGCAATCAGATTGCGGGCGTCGTCGATGTCGACTTGCGTTTCAGGACTGACGTAAATATTATAGGTCGTATCGGTGGGCACCGTCTTCTCCCATGTCATCGGAGGTACGAGAGAAGGGTAGCGGTTGAACGTCTTGGAACTGAAGTCATAGATGCCCTGTACATTATCTGTCAGGAACTTGCTTCTGAAAAAAGCCTGGCCGATATGGTAAAGTCGGCTTTGATACATTTCGCGTGTAATATCCCCTAATCTCCAGTTGCCTTCTTTCGGATCCAGAAAATAAATGCCCAGACCGGGGGCAATGATCTTCTTGTCACTCTGTTCTGCCCAGTCGAGGGCAAAGGGGTAGAACTGTTCATCCTTGAAGTACATCATCGGGAAGAGTTCATCCATGAGGCCTTCCTTGAGCCAAGCCTGGGCATCCTGACACACTCTCGAATAGGCATTCCACCCGTGGCTCCAATAGCGGGGGAGGTCACTGAACTTCCCGATGGGAGAGCAACTCATTTTCACCCACGGTTTTTCAGACTTTACCGCATCATGGATCTTTCTGACAATAGAAGTGATGTAGTCCCTGCCTTGGGCTTCGCTGACACGGCGTTTCCAAGTTTCCGGATATCTGATATAGTCCAGATTAATCCCGTCAATATCATAGTTGTGTGTGATCTCCCGGCAGATCTTGGCAAGATAATCACCCGTCCGGGCATCTTCCGGATTCATATAACCTTCATCCCCGATGCGTCTGATGAGACCGGGAAAGCGCTTGCGGAGCGTCCGGCATCCGAGTTTGTTCCATTTCCCCACGGGCATGGTGACGACCCACGCATGGACTTCCATGCCCCTCTTGTGACATTCATCGATAGCGAAGGCAAGGGCATCGTATCCTGGACTTCTGCCCGGGAATCCGGAGAGGCATCCGTCCCAAGGCTCATATTCAGAAGGGTAGATCATGGTGCCGCGGATACGCGTTTGGAGGATCACGGTATTGATGTTCGCTTTTGCCAACTGATCCAGGATATCCCTCAGTTCCTGTTGCTGTCTGGCCATAGATCGGGGCGACTGGGAATAAGAATGTGGCCAGTCCAGGCCACCTATTGTCGTGAGCCAGACGGCCCTAGCTTCGTATTTGGGTGTCCCGAAAGAGAGCAGGGCATCCCAAGAAGACGTTGCTTTTGCGTTGCCTGCTGCAGGCTGCGCATAAGTTATTGCGATAAAAGGTAAAAGTAAGAGGAAGATATAGAATCGGCGCATTTCATTTAATTTGCTCACAAAGGTACTGATAATTTTCCTTTTTCCAAATTAAATTCTTAATTTTGCAAAGATAAACTGACGGGTCTGCCAGACCTTTGACACTATTTCCGGTGTGAGGTGAGCCGGTTAAACTGCGGTCCTTTCTTTCGGAAAATTCCAATGCAGACGCATGCGACCGGTGTCAGAGATCTTCCAGTTGTCGATTCTCCTAAGCGGATTTCTCGTTGGTGACAGTGGAATGATGAGTGTGGGAGAACAGAGGTCAGGGTAATCTTATGATAGCGGCATCAAATCAATATGGAACAACAATATCCTTCAAAACTTTTAGAGCGGGCGGTATCCGAATTTTCCAAATTACCGGGGATAGGCAGGAAGACGGCTTTGCGTCTGGTCCTGAACTTGTTGCGTCAGAGCGATGCTGCTGTGGAGCAGTTTGCTGATGCCATCTCTGACTTGAAAAAGAATGTCAAGTATTGCAAGATATGTCACAATATCAGTGATACGGACATCTGTTCCATCTGTTCCGATCCCCATCGTGATGCCTCAACCGTTTGTATCGTCGAGAACATCCAGGATGTGATGGCGATAGAGAACACGATGCAGTATCATGGCCTCTACCATGTTCTGGGCGGGTTGATCTCGCCGGTCGACGGGATAGGTCCGAATGATATAGAGATCGATTCTCTGGTCAAGCGAGTCGCCTCGGGAGATGTCAAAGAAGTGATATTCGCGTTGAGCAGTACCATGGAAGGAGACACGACAAATTTCTATATTTCCAGGAAACTGTCGCCCTATCCTGTCAGGATGAGCGTGATTGCCAGAGGCATATCTGTGGGGAATGAAATCGAATATACCGATGAGGTCACTTTAGGCCGTTCAATCTTAAGTCGTACACCTTTTGAAAAATAATATGCGAAGAGTTCAGAGACGATTGATGACGAGTTTTCTCGGTTTGATGGCACTGAGTGTGCTTTTGGTAGTGGCAGGAGAATGGGGGTTGTTGCCTTTGTCTTTTCAGGTCTTCGGACCGGAGAGTGCCGGAGAAATCCAGTTTCTCTGCCAGACACTCCTGGAGATTGCCACGATAGGCGTCATTCCACTTGCCTTGAGACTCTTCAAATTCAAAAAAGTGCACCAGGAGTTGGTCACGGATAAAGAAAAGGCCCTTTCCAAATGGGGGCTGTTGCGGATATTGATCCTCTTTGTGCCTCTTCTTTTCAATGTTCTTTTCTATTATGCTTCCATGACGCCCGGATTCGGGTATATGGGGATCATCCTGTTCCTTTGCTCCTTTTTCATCACTCCGACTAAGAGCAGATGCATGGATGACGTGGAAAACTGAGTCGTGTCCTCTATTCGTGGAGGATGGACGTGAATGGGGGATAATCACCGGATTTTCGGGAAATAAAAAACCTTCAAGATCATATCTTGAAGGTAAGCGGTACGTATGAGACTCGGACTCATGACCTCCTGCGTGACAGGCAGGCATTCTAACCAACTGAACTAACGTACCAGTTGCAATGACTTGAGTTTGGCTGGCGGTACGTATGAGACTCGGACTCATGACCTCCTGCGTGACAGGCAGGCATTCTAACCAACTGAACTAACGTACCTTTTGTTAACACTCATTTGTCAATTGCGAGTGCAAAGGTAGGGATTTTATTCTATATTTGCAAATATATCGCTGATTTTTTCTGCAAATAATGTGAAAAGTCTTCCAACAGATCAGGAGATGCCATCCTAGAATGACACCTCCCAGTATGTGAACGTCCGATACCTCAGATTTTTCAAACCGTTAAATGCCTTGCGCCATCATCGCATGTGCGACTTTCAAAAAACCTGCAATGTTGGCACCTTTGACATAGTTGATGTATCCGTCAGACTCGGTACCATATTTGACACAATTCTTATGGATACTGTTCATGATCTCCCTGAGTTTGTCATCAACTTGTACTCTGGTCCATTTCAATCGTTCAGAGTTCTGGGTCATCTCGAGTCCTGACGTCGCAACACCGCCTGCATTGCTCGCCTTTCCAGGGGAATAGAGGATATGGGCATCTTGAAAAATGCGGATAGCTTCAGGTGTCGTCGGCATATTCGCCCCTTCGCTGACGGCAATGATCCCGTTCTTGACCAACGTTCCGGCAGACTGTTCATCTATCTCGTTCTGCGTTGCGCAGGGTGTGGCAATGTCAGCTTTCTCACACCAGGGTTTCCCGCCCTTGACATATTTCACACTGTATTTTTCCGCATATTCGCGTATACGTTTATGGCCGTTGTTTTTCAAGTCCATGATAAACTTGAGTTTTTTTTCATCGATACCCTCAGGGTCGTAGATATATCCGTCTGAATCAGAGCAAGTCAAAGGTTTGGCTCCTTTGGCGATCAATTTCTCTAGAGTATACTGAGCCACATTTCCTGAACCTGAGACGAGGACTGTTTTGCCTTCCAGTGTTTCTCCACGTGTCTTGAGCATGTCTTCCAGAAAATAGACATTTCCGTATCCTGTGGCTTCAGGTCTGATGAGCGAACCGCCGTATTCCAATCCTTTACCTGTCAGAATACCTGCATATTGATGGGTCAGTTTTTTGTATTGTCCGAACAGATAACCTATTTCCCGACCGCCGACACCTATATCGCCTGCCGGGACATCTTCGTCAGGTCCGATATAATGATAGAGTTCAGTCATGAAAGCCTGGCAGAAGCGCATGATCTCTGCATCGCTTTTCCCCCGTGAAGAGAAATCCGATCCCCCTTTTGCTCCGCCCATAGGCAGGGTAGTGAGCGAATTTTTGAAAGTCTGTTCGAAGGCCAGAAATTTCAGGATACTCACGTTGACGGAGGGATGAAACCTCAGTCCGCCTTTATAGGGCCCTATCGCATTGTTGTGCTGCACCCGATAGCCCATATTGGTCTGGACCCGACCCTTGTCATCTACCCAATTGACTCGGAACTGGATGATCCTGTCTGGGATACAGAGGCGTTCGATCAGGTTCGCTTTCTCAAACTCCGGATGCTTGTTGTACTCGTCCTGAATCGTTTCCAGAACTTGACTGACAGCTTGGATATACTCCGGTTGGTCGGGGAATTTCGATCTCAAACTCTCTGTGACTTCTTTTGCATTCATCATTTCTAATTGTTTAGATTGTTATTAAATATAGGTTTGCTTATACAAAGATAAATATTTTATTTTGAAAAAATGATAAAAAAGAAGATAAAAGGTCATATTAACTCTAATTAGGAATTTTGAGGTGGCTCAGTTAAAACAAAAGGACTTCAAATGAGACAATAATCGGTGTCATGAGTTGGTTAAGTGATCGAGGAATCCTTCAGGTCCATTTCTCTGGTATAAAAGGTGTCCATTGAAATAGTAAACTGTACTAAAAAAATATTCCCGCCTTGATCAGAAGGTGGGAATGATTGAATATTTGGAGAGGAATAACTTGGCTTTCAGGTATTCAAACCGTTTTGTAAGGACTGTATTGATAAATCGACCTAAAGGCCCTATCAATCTTTACCAAAGAGTTTCTTGAAAAACTTCTTGATTCCGCCGGTTTTCTTTTCCGGTTCTTGAGCGACCGGACGCTGTTGAGGCCTATTGCTATTTGAAGAATTCGGATAATTGCGGCGAGGTTTATAACCGGGTCTGTTGTTTCCGTGAGCTCTCGGCGTATAAGTTTTCTTTCCTGTATTCTCCGAATTATTCGGTGCTTTGGCCTTGGCGTGATACTCATCCGTCTGTGCAGACCTGTGGTGCGGCGCGTTATACTGAGGGTTCCGCCGATGTGGTTTGGGACTGTTTTGACTGTTTTGTCCGTTTTCTTTCGGAATGTAAGGTCTCCGGCTGTTCTTCTTCTCAGTAGCAGCAGTTTTAGTTTGTCCCGGTTCTTTTTCTTCTTGTCTCTCACCTTTGCGAGAGGCACCTTCTCTATAGGCAGTACGCTTGTGGTCTCTGGGGGCGGTAGAATCCCCTTCTCTTCTTCGATGTGGCTTCGGTCTGTTGTTGCCGCCTCTTGGGGGACGACCGGAGACCTTGTATTCCGGTCCCTTCAGATCATCAGGCAACGGGTTTTTCTCGATTTCCTTACCGAGGAATTTCTCGATCTGAGAGAAATAGAACATATCCTCTTGGCTGACCAATGTGACGGCTATACCGTCTTTCTTAGCTCTAGCCGTACGTCCGATACGGTGGACGTAATCTTCAGCGTCATGAGGAACATCGTAGTTGATCACCATAGCAATATCATCAATGTCGATCCCTCTCGAGAGGATATCGGTAGCGACGAGCACGTCATATTGTCCGCTCTTGAATTTGAACATCATGTCGTCCCGTTCAGACTGATCCAAGTCAGAGTGCATCTCCCCACAGTTGATATGCTTTCTCTGGAGCGCGCCGGAAACCTGTTTGACCTTTAACTTACTGCCACAGAAGATGAGGACTCGCTTCAGGTCGTCAGCCTTGAAGATATCCTTGATGATTTCGATCTTTTGGGTCTCATAACAGATATAGGCACTCTGACGGATCTTCTCAGCAGGTTTGCTGACTCCTAATTTGAATACTACAGGGTCCTTCAACAGCGTCTTGGTGAGACCTTCGATCTTGTCCGGCATCGTGGCAGAGAACATGATCGTCTGGCAGTTTTTAGGCAAGTATTTGTAAATCTTCTCAATGTCTTCAGAAAATCCCATGTCCAGCATCCGGTCTGCCTCATCCAGAACGAAGAAACTGACCTTGCTCAGATCGACATTGCCGAGAGAGATATGAGACAGCAGTCGTCCCGGTGTAGCGATAATGATGTCCACACCCATCTTCAGGCTCTTGACTTCCTGATCGTAACGGTTGCCGTCGTTTCCACCATAGATGGCGACACTGCTGACGTCACTCAGATAATAGCCGAAGCCCTGCATTGCCTGGTCGATCTGTTGTGCCAGTTCACGGGTAGGACTCATGATGAGACAGTTGTTCGCTTTGGCAGGGTATCCGCCGTCATCGAGTTTACTGAGTATCGGCAGAAGGTAGGCGGCAGTCTTGCCTGTTCCGGTCTGAGCTATTCCTAAAACATCTTTTCCCTTTAAGATTTCCGGAATGCATTTCTCCTGAATCGGGGTACAATTATCGAAATGCATGTCATACAGTGCATCGAGCACATGATCATTGAGATTTAATTCTTCAAACTTCATAAATTTCCTATTCAATATTTAAAAACTCACACAGGCTCCGGGCATTCTTGTTATTCCGTCCGGATGCCAAATTTAATTAGGCGCTTTCCTGTAGCAAAAATAAGCTACGAGGCCGAACAGTATATTGGGCACCCACGCTGCCAGAACCGGTGGTGCCCCTGCATTGATGGCGAATGTCGAGGAGATCGTCTCAAGCATGATATAGATAAAACTCAGTCCCAGTCCTATCCCCAGATACAAGCCCATGCCACCCTTCCTTTTCTTGGCAGACAGTGAAGCGCCGATGATTGTCAAGATGAAGGAAGCGAACGAGGAGGCGATGCGCTTATGGTATTCCACTTCGTATTGGACGACATTCTGCGAGCCGCGGTTGACCTGTTTGGAGATATAATCTTTCAACTGCGGACTCGTCAGGGTCTCCTGCTGCCCTTTCGAATAGACCAGATCCGTCGGCTCGATCTGGATCGTCGTATCCTTCTCGGCCCCGCTGGTGATATGCTCTCTCAAACCCTGCAGCCTTCTGATCTTCCAATTGCTGATCTTCCAATGATACTTGGTATCGGAAACCGTATCGTATTGGATCTCCATGGCTGTCAAGTGACTGATCAGTTTCTTGTTCTCGAATTTGTCCAGACAGAATCCATAGCCCTTCTTGAGATTATCGTCGTAATGCTGCATATAGGCGATCACCCCTCTGTCCACCTGCAACTGGACATTGTCGGCAGATGTGTTCTTCTCCTTGTTCTTATACATTGCCTCAAAGTTCTGGCGGATGATGGTCCCGTGGGGAATGACATAAGCAGACAGATAGAAAGACACGACAGTGATCAGCGCGCAGGTGATCATATACGGGCGCAGAAGCCGTTTGAAAGAAATCCCCGAAGCCAGGATGGCTATGATCTCGCTGTTGCCCGCCATCTTGGAGGTAAAGAAGATCACGGCGATGAAAACGAAGAGCGCGCTGAAAAGATTGGTAAAATAAGGGATGAAATTGGCGTAATAATCGAAAATAATGGCTCTGAGCGGTGCGTGGTATTGCGTGAATTTCGCCAGGTTCTCATTGATATCGAAAACGATAGCAATAGAGATGATCAGGATGATGGAGAAAATATAAGTTCCGATGAACTTCTTGATGATATACCAGTCTATTCTCCTGACATACCGTTTGGGATGTAGAAACTGCAACAGGTGGGCGATCCCTTTCCAGACCTTAACCAGCCAGGAGGCATGCCTTTGCACAGCTCTGCCAAGACTGTAAAAACAGTGATATCTTCTGATGTTACGAAATTTACTCATTACATTATGAATTCATCCAAGGAACAACGGGAAGAGGGGATCCGAGTGAACCATTGGATTTATATTCTTTTTTGCATCTGTCCTATGACAGAGGATTTCCACTGAACGAAATCACCTTGTTCGATGTGCTGCCGTGCATCTGTGACCAACCTGAGGTAAAAGGCGAGATTGTGGATACTTCCGATTTGCATCGCCAGGATCTCCTTCGCCTTGAAAAGGTGATGGAGATAAGCTTTGCTGGTGATCCGATCTGTCTCACAGCCTTCGGAATCAATCGGCGAGAAATCCATTTCCCATTTCTTGTTCCTCATGTTTATTGTCCCGTTGTAAGTAAACAATAGGGCATTACGGCCGTCACGTGAGGGCATGACAGAGTCGAACATATCCACGCCTCTTTCAATGGCTTCGAGAATGTTCCAGGGAGTTCCTACACCCATCAGATAGCGGGGACGGTTTTGGGGAAGGATGGCATTGACGATTTCAATCATCTCATACATCACCTCTGCAGGTTCTCCTACAGCCAGTCCCCCAATGGCATATCCGTCAGCACCTTTGTCAGCACAGTACTGCGCAGCCTCCTGTCTCAGGTCTTTGTAAGTGCAACCTTGGACGATGGGGAAGAGGCTCTGCCGGAAACCGTATAGGGGCTGTGTCTCCTGAAAATGCCGGATACCGCGGTCCAACCAGCGCTGGGTCAATCCCAGACTCTCCTTGGCATAGGTGTAATCGCTCAGTCCCGGGGGACATTCATCCAGTGCCATTATGATGTCCGCACCGAGAATGCGCTCCTTGTCGATGACATTTTCCGGTGTGAAGAAGTGCCTCGAACCATCGATGTTCGACTGAAACTGGCAACCTTCTTCCGTCAGTTTCCTGATACCTGACAAGGAGAATACCTGAAACCCGCCACTGTCAGTCAGCATAGGTCTGTCCCAACCGATAAAACGATGGAGGCCTCCTGCAGCCTTGAGAATTTCGAGACCCGGGCGGAGGTACAGGTGATAGGTGTTCCCCAGGATGATCTGGGCTTTTATCTGTTCTTTGAGTTCTCTAAAATGAACGGCCTTGACACTGCCGTCAGTGCCCACAGGCATATATATAGGTGTTCTGATGTCTCCGTGATCCGTGTGAATGAGACCGGTCCGGGCCTCAGACGCTTGATCCGTGTGCTGCAGTTCAAAGATCATTGCTGATTGATTTTCGTGAAATGGAAATTTGTTTTTTGTCTTTTTGCTCGCTACTGTTCCCTTCACTATCCTCATCAGGAATATCATAGTTTACCGGATGAGCGACGATCTCGTCTGTCAATGCGAAATCCCATACTTCCTGAATGTTCTCGACATAATGGAAGGTGACACCCGCTCTGTATTTCTCTGGGATCTCTTCAATGTCTTTCTTGTTCTCCTTGCACATGACGATGTCTGTGATGCCGGCTCTTTTGGCAGCCAGTATTTTCTCTTTGATGCCGCCTACAGGCAGGACTTTCCCGCGGAGAGTGATCTCTCCGGTCATGGCGGTATTCTTGCGTACCTTTCGCTGAGTAATAGCCGAAGCGATGGACGTCGCTATCGTGATGCCTGCAGAAGGACCGTCTTTAGGCGTGGCCCCCTCCGGCACATGGATATGGATATTCCAATAGTCGAAGATCCGGTAGTCAACTCCCAGTTGGTCGATATGCGCTTTGACATATTCGAGGGCGATGACAGCAGATTCCTTCATGACGTCCCCCAGATTGCCCGTAAGTGTGAGTTTGCTGCCTTTGCCTCTGTAGAGTGAGGTCTCGATGAAGAGTATCTCGCCCCCTACACTGGTCCAAGCCAGTCCGGTCACGACGCCTGCATAGTCATTACCCTGATAGATGTCACGGTAGAAAGGCGCGTTGCCGAGGAGTTTTGTGATGTCTTTCGGAGTAAGGTTCGGTCTATTGATCGTCCCCTCTTCAGCATCTTCGAATGCGAGTTTTCTGAGAACCTTGTTGATCTGTTTCTCCAACTGCCGTACACCGCTTTCGCGCGTGTAGGATTCGATGATTTTTTCCAGAGCCGGCTTGGAGAATTTAATCGCCGGTTTGTAAGTTTTCAGTCCCGTGTTCTCCAGTTCTTTGGGAATCAGGTGTCTTTTGGCAATCTCTATCTTTTCTTCAGTGATATAACCACTCAGTTCGATGACCTCCATTCTGTCGAGCAATGGGCGGGGGATCGTATCCAGGTCATTGGCCGTAGCGATGAACAGGACCTTGGACAGGTCATAGTCCACATCCAGGTAATTGTCATGGAACGCATTGTTCTGTTCCGGGTCCAGCACTTCCAACAGGGCAGAAGCCGGATCACCGTTGACGGAGTCCTGAGTGACCTTGTCGATTTCATCGAGGATGAATACCGGGTTGCTTGAACCGGCTTTCTGAATACCCTTGATGATTCTTCCTGGCATGGCACCGATATAGGTCCTGCGGTGACCTCTGATTTCAGCCTCGTCATGGACACCACCCAAACTGATCCTGACGTATTTGCGTTTCATCGCTTCAGCGATGCTCTTGCCTAAAGAGGTCTTGCCGACTCCCGGTGGTCCATAGAGACAGAGGATAGGGCTCTTCAGATCCCCACGGAGTTTGAGGACAGCAATATATTCCAGGATGCGCTGCTTGACTTTTTCCATTCCGTAATGGTCTCTGTCGAGGACTTTCCTTGCCCTTTCCAAGTCGAGGTCATCGGGTGTATATTCTCCCCAAGGAAGGTTGACGAGTGTCTGGAGATAAGTCAACTGCACATTATATTCCGGATTCTGAGGATTCATGGATTCAAGTTTGTCAACCTCCTTGTCGAAGGTCGCCTTCATCTCCTCAGACCATTTCTTGGTCTTGGATTTCTTGATGAGGTCTTCCCATTCAGAATTTCCGTCGTTTCCCAGTTCATCCTTGATGTTCTTGAGTTGTTGCTGCAGGAAGTACTCTTTCTGCTGCTCATCGATGTCCTGGTGGGTTTTCTGGTTGATCTTGGACTTGATGTTCATCAGTTGCCTGTCGCGGTCTTCAATCTTGAGAACCGAATAGATCCGCTCTTCGAGAGAGGTAACAGAGAGCATATCGATCTTGTCCTTGATGCTGAAAGGCATGTTGACGCAGATGAAATTGACCAGCATCACCGGATTACTGATGTTGCCTAAGGCTATTTCCCCTTCCCGGGGGATGTCGTCATCAGCTTCAATATACCGTTTGGTCGAGTTGCGCAGAGTGTCCACCAGCGTCTTGAACTGTTTGTCATTGGCATCAGGGATCTTTTCATCCAAAGGCTCCACCTCGCCCGTACAATAAGGCTTCTTCCGCTTGATGGACTTCAACTGGCATTTGCCTAAAGCCTGTACGATGACAGTGATATTATGGTCTTGGCCGGGCATTTCCATGACCCGTATGATTTTGGCGAATACACCGGTATGATAGAGATCATTCAGGGAAGGGTCGTCAATATCCTGATTCTTCTGGCAGAAGATGCAGATGACCTCCTTCTCATGCTTTTGCATGTGCTTGACGACATTGACGCTCTGTTCCCGTCCGACGAGTATCGGCGTGACAACGGTGGGGAACAGTACCAGGTTACGGGTGCAAAGGATAGGGTAGACCCCAGCCTTGTGCTCTCCGAACAGGCACGAGACATCCCCGTCAAAGTCAGCAACCATTTGGAATTGTGTATTTGAAATTTTACTCATAAGTTCTCTCATTCATTTTAATTTGCAAATTTACTAAAAAGATTGGAGATAGGAGAAGGGTATTTGCAGATTTTTGCTATTAAAGGTAGAGAGTTTGTCATTTTTTCAGATTCAAAGAATAAATGTGGATTTTAGACGTTAAATATTCATATGAAAGAAAAATTTACGTTTCAGCATTTCGTGATTCGTCAGGATCGCTGTGCCATGAAAGTCGGAACGGATGGGGTGCTCCTTGGGAGTTGGGCAGGTTGGTCAGAGACTGTTCCTGACAGACCCTCAATACCTTTCCGCAGGGTCCTGGACATCGGAACGGGAACGGGGGTCATCGCCCTGATGCTTGCCCAGCGCTTTCCGGAAGTGCAGGTGAATGCTCTGGAAATCGATCGGGACGCTTGCCTTCAGGCAGCTGAAAATGCCAAGGAAAGTCCTTTCGCTGACAGACTCAGGGTGATTGGAAAGAGTCTTCAGGACTTCTGCCGGTCAGAGCCTTCTCCACACTATGACCTGATCGTCAGCAATCCGCCGTTTTATAGTTCAAATCAATTTCTGGAGAGTCCTGACGCCAAGCGTGACAGGGCACGCCGGACGGGTACTTTGACCTATCCGGAACTGTTCAAGGGGGTCAAACAACTTCTGGGGGCCAACGGCGTTTTCTGTACGATCATCCCTGCTGAGTTATCAGAGTCTTTTTCTGCAGAAGGTTATTTGGCAGGATTGGTCCTGACACGCAGATGTTTTGTGAAAACCGTTGAGAGGAAAGCGGCAAAGCGTTGTCTGCTTGCCTTCGCGAGACAAAGAACGTTTCCGTTGGAAGATGAGACGAGAGTCCTTATGACTCCAGACGGCAAACTCACGGATTGGTGGGCACGCCTGAGTCGGGACTTTTATCTCACTGCCAGATAAAAAACAAGGGGTAATTCTTTTGTCCAGTCTGCCTTCATCTATGGCTGTTGACAAAAGAAAAGCAACCGCTGGAAACGCACACTAAATTTTGTGTTTGCAAAGGTCTTTTGAATTCACGATTACCTTGATGCCTTTCTCGTGGATGGCGATGTCTATATCCTCACCAGCCATGATCGGATCGCCGTCATAGTGGATGTAGCCCGGTTGAGAGCGGCGGATATGGATATGTTTGCAAGAATAGGTCTCTACGTTCGGATTGGAATCTATCGTTTTCTTGAACAACTGGAAAGTCATCTCCGGGGCAGCTGAGAATTTGAAGGGTCTGATGATCGTGACGTTCAGCAGTCCGTCGCAGATAGAAGCCTTCGGACAAATGTAAGCCATATTCCCATACTCGGAAGCATTTCCGATAGTGATCAGGAAAGCTTTCATGCAGCGGGAGCCCTTCTCGTCAGTTATCTCATACATGTCGGGCTTGTAATTGAGCCAGTCCGTCATGATCTTCTTGACGTAGGTGAAAGGGCCGCGTTTGCCTGCCTGCGCAAATTCTTCGGCGATATAAGCATCGAAACCCATACCGCAGGTACAAAAAAAAGGATAGTTGTTGATCGTGCCATAATCTATTTCATGGATATCGCACGCATTGAGGATATTGATACTTTCCTTGATATTCACAGGCAAGGCAAGGTGTCTCGCAAGTCCGTTACCGGACCCACAGGGGATAATGCCCATGACCGTATCGGAATGGATGAGTCCCCGTGCAACCTCATTGACAGTTCCGTCTCCGCCGGCAGCCACGACAATATCGTAGTGATCTTGCGCTGCCTTTGCTATTCCAGTTGCCTGGCCGGCATATTCCGTCCACCGGATCTGATACTCAAACTTGGAGTGGTCTAGATCAGACTCGATGATTTCAGGAAGTTTGTCTTTGCTCGATGTCCCTGAAACAGGATTGACAACAAATAGTATCTTCTTTTTCATAATTTCGGCAAAAGTAAGCATTTTCAGTGGATTGGGATTTTTCTTCTAGGTTAAAATTTTAAAAATAGGAGTAATCAAACTATTTACCCTCCTCAAAGACCTTATTTTTGAGGAGAAAAAATGCTTTGGGGACGATCGCAGAGATTGAAAAGAGAGGTGTTAAATAGGTGATTCAGATGATAAAAGTTCGCTAAAAGCCACATTTTTAGTGAAAAATATATTTTATAACTTCTTTTTTTGTATCTTTGCAGCGTTTAAAATGAAACCAAATTAGTTCACCTATTATAATGGGACAATTACAGGAAAGATATAAAAATTATCGTGAACCGCAAAGGTACATGCAAGAAGGTGTATATCCTTATTTTCGCGTCATAACGAGTAAACAGGGTACAGAAGTAGAAATGGGCGGACACAAAGTCTTGATGTTCGGCTCTAATGCTTATGCCGGTTTAACTGGTGACCAAAGAGTAATCGATGCTGCTAAAAGGGCATTGGATAAATATGGGTCCGGATGTGCGGGAAGCCGTTTCCTGAATGGAACATTGGATATTCATGTTCAGTTGGAGAAAGAACTTGCCGAATATGAGCATAAGGATGCTGCACTGAGCTTCTCTACGGGATTTTCAGTCAACCAAGGTGTCTTGGCCGTAGTCGTCGGGAAGGGTGATTATCTCATTTGTGATGAGCGTGATCATGCGAGTATTGTCGACGGACGTCGACTCTCCTTCGCCAAGCAACTTCATTATAAGCACAATGACATGGAGGATTTGGAGCGTGTGCTCAAAGCTCTCCCTCACGATGCCGTGAAGTTGATTGTCGTAGATGGCGTGTTTTCGATGGAGGGTGATCTGGCCAATCTGCCGGAGATCGTGAAGTTGAAGAAGAAATACAATTGTTCAATCATGGTCGATGAGGCACATGGTATCGGCGTCTTCGGAAAAGAAGGCCGTGGTGTCTGCGACTATTTCGGGGTGACAGATGATGTGGACCTGATCATGGGAACTTTTTCCAAGAGTCTGGCTTCCATCGGTGGTTTCATTGCTTCGGACAAGGATACGATCAACTTCCTCCGCCATAACGTGCGTACTTATATTTTCAGTGCCAGCAATACTCCTGCTGCAACGGCTGCAGCTATTGAGGCGCTTCACATCATCAGGACCGAACCTGAAAGACAGGAACGTCTCTGGGATGTGACCAAGTACGCTGTGAAACGTTTCCGCGAAGAAGGTTTCGAAATCGGGGATACCAACAGTCCTATTATCCCGCTGTATGTAAGGGATGACTATAAGACTTTCCTGGTTACAAAACTGGCTTTCGATAACGGTGTGTTCATCAACCCGGTCGTTCCGCCTGCTTGTGCACGACAGGATACGCTGGTGCGGTTCGCACTGATGGCTACGCATACCAAAGAACAGGTAGAGCGGGGCGTGCAGGTTTTGAAGAAGATCTTTGTAGAACAGGGCCTGATCAAATAATCAGGGTTCTTGTTAGATGATAAAAGACCGCCGGAATAATTGTTATTTCGGCGGTCTTTGCGTTAATGCCGTGAGTCTGTATTTTTAAGAGGATACCGTCAATCACTTGAGCTTTATCCGAGTGCTTCCGCGTTGATGTTGTGGTATCCCTTCACTTTTCATTTCATATTGCCATCTTCAAAAGAGAAGGGGAGCAGATCTTTCACGCTGTGAAATACCAGCACGCCTTCCGTGCCATAGAGCAGGATACGGACGGGATTCCCATAGCGTTCTTCCACTTCCAGAATGACTTGTCGGCATTGCCCGCATGGAGGGACAGGTTGTGCTAAAAGCCCTCGTGTGTTCTTGGCAGCGATGGCCAGTGCCACAATGCGATGCTGCGGGCATTGAGCCTGGGCGGCGAAAATGGCCGTACGCTCAGCACAGAGGCCAGAAGGGAAAGCCGCATTTTCCTGATTGGCACCGATGATCTCTTTGCCGTCATCCAGTCTTATGGCAGCTCCTACATGAAAGTGACTGTAGTGTGCATAACTGTTGGCCGTCGCCTCAATGGCAGAATGGATCAGATGTTGATCCTCGGGTGCCAATTCCGAGAGTTGTGCCAGTTGGTATGAAATAGAAAGACTTAAGTTTTTCATAAATAATCATTTTTATTCTATTTGTTGATATGGATATCCGGTATTTTGACCGCTTTAAAAGGCAATTACCGGAAAAGGTATGAATGTTGTCGATCAGGTCTGTAGCCTTTTATCACACATAGCGCCATGCCAGTGAAAGAAGGGCAGATCAGTTTTGCCTTAAGATGACGAAAGAGAGATAACTTAATCCTAAGTTATCTCTCTTCCCTCAACCGTCGGGGCGACAGGATTCGAACCTGCGACCACCTGGTCCCAAACCAGGAGCGCTACCGGGCTGCGCTACACCCCGAAACTTATGCTTGAGGACTCTTTCTCAAGCCGAGTGCAAAGGTAATACAATTATTTTGTCCGACCAAATTTTCAATGGATTTTTTATAGTCAGGTACGCCACAATACCTTTTTTACCTTCGAGTTGGAGCATACTCCAAGCCCGTTATCTGGAGACCTGAAAGACTGTCGCCCGACACTCGGACTATTTCGTATAGAAATCGATGAGACGGGTGATGGCCTGACGACAAACCGGACAGAACTCAGGGAAGGTATTCGTCCGCATCCTGCAATCCGGATATCCTCTGTAAACGCCTTTCAAGGAATAGCCTGCACCTTCATAAAAGCCGACCTTCTTGTCCTTCTTCCCGATGAGGTTTTCCCATTTGCCATGGAAATTGACTTTCGTGGTGATGTTCGGTTCCCAAGGCTCTACATCGTGAGGATACATGGGAATCTGTTCCTCTTCGTAGGCATACTCATCAGCAAGGCCCGCAAAAGAATGCCCGAATTCATGTACGACAACTGGTTTGAACCATTTGTTATGCGTTGTACTCAGATTGTAGGAATTGAGGATTCCGCCGCCACCGTATCTGTCGGTGTTGACCAATACGATGATATGCTCGTAAGGTGTCCCTGCGAGCCAGTTGTGGAGGTCTTCCAAGTGCAGTGTCGTCAGATACCGTTCACTGTAGAACGTGTCGAAATTGGAGTGCAGGGCTGTATTCTTCCAGATGCCTTTAGCCGGTTCACTGGTCCCGCTGTCTACTGACGGAGCTTCGACTGCAATGATGTTGAACCGGTCACGCAGGCTCTTGAAAGGTTCATGTGCGAAGAGTGCTTCCATTGCCGTTTTCACGTCGGCTATAAAGGTGGACATTTCCGATGGTTTGTAACCTTCAGAGATATACGCAATATGAATGCAACGTTCCGGGTGGGCAGCCTTTTGCAGAGTGACGTAAGGCGTCACATTCTGTTCTCCGGCATGTCTGATCAGAATGTCTTTCGGGTTGATTGTCGAGGTCAGCGATGCTGTGACTGCCCTGCGGTTGTCCATCAATTGGAGGGTGACATCTACCGTGTCTTTCGGAAAAGGCATCAGAAAGACATTTTCAAAACTCCTGGTTTCTGTTTTGGACATATCGTATGACAGCCATTCCTGAAACAGGGTAGAGAATGAATTGCGGTAGATGACCTGCCCGTTCTTGTGTGAGCGGACGATCAACTGTCCGTTACCTTCTACCGGTACTTCGGACAAGCGTTGGGTCTTACCGTACCATCCCGGTTCAGACAAGAGTTCGTCGACTGCGATGTCCTGGTGCTTCTGGTTGCCGGACAAGATATAGTCGATCCTTAATGTGCGATTTTCGAAATAGTCTTCGAACTTCTGTGCCTTTATGGAAAGGACAACTAGAAATGCCATGAAAAATACAACTGATCTTTTCATCCTTTAATCCCTCGTTCCTGTTTATTTAGTTGGTATCATATTTTATCTTACTTTCAGTTTGGCTCCCGGATAAATCTGGTACGTCGGAGAAAGAGAATTCAACTTATACAAGTTCTCCAACCGCATGCCGTAAGCCTGTGCAATGCTGTACATGCTCTCGCCCGGTTTGACGATGTGCGGGCGGTTCTTAAACTGTTTCGGCGCCTTTTTCTCTTTCTTCTTCAAGAATACAATATCGCCCTTGTGCAAGATATCATTCTTGTCACGCTCGTTGTACTTAGCCAATTTCTTCCACGATATGTCCACTTCCTTGCCTATGGACTTGAAGGTATCTCCTTCACGGGCAAACAAGTAGTAGTTGTTGTTGAAGCGGTGAATCGGATGCAGTTGCAACTCAGACTGTACGAGTTGGTCTTTTCCGCTATGCTGTGCCATGAAATGGTCATAGTGGCGGTCCTTGTCATACTGGTTGAGGCTATAGAGTTCGATGATCTGGATGAGCAGGTTGGCATAGTTGGGGTTAGTGGCATAGCCGCAATCCCTCAGGCCCTTAGCCCATCCGCGGTAATCCGTAATGTCGAGTCTGAAAAGGCTGGCATAGCGGGGTTGGTCATGAAGGAACTTGGAATGGTCTTCATAACTCTCCCTTGCATTGGAGTATACACGGAAACATTCTCCTTTGGCATCATCATCATGATATTGGGTGGGACCAGTCCAGTTATGGCATTTGATCCCGAAATGGTTGTTGCCTTCAGTAACTAATGAACTGAGTCCCCCACGGCTTTCCAAAACGCCTTGGGCGAGAGTGATACTGGCAGGTATATGGTAACGCAGCATCTGTTCAATGGCCAGATCCTTATATTGATTAATATAATTCTGAAATTGGGAATTCCATCTCAGTTGTGCCCCCGTTGGAATGACGAGGACCATCATGAGCAATAATGAAAATATTTTCTTCATGTAGTCACAGCTGATATCTTGATGCAAATTTAATAAAAAATATCACATATCCCGTACTCCGTCTGAAAATTTCACTATATTTGCACCGCCTTATGAGAAATTCAGAAGAAAAATGGAAGTTCTAACTCCGGTTATCCTTGCGTTGGGTTCCAATATGGAAACTGATGACATGTTCCTTCAAGCCCAGTCACGGCTCACACTGTTATTCGACCACAAAATCTTTTTTACTCGGGTTCTGATGACAGAGCCGATAGATTTCGGGAAGCGAAAGTTCAGGAATGCCTTGGCAGCAGCTTCAACACCCCTGTCTCTCCCTGAATTGCAACGCTCGTTGAAAGTGATAGAACGTTCCTGTGGCCGTACGCCCGAAGGAAAAGCACGGGGTGAGATCACGATAGATATTGATCTGCTCCTCTTCGGTCCGCAAAAGTTCCATTTCTCTGATTGGGACCGGCCGTATGTCAGGGAACTTATGAAGGAATTGCCGGTAGGTAAATAGAGGTGTTACATTTTTGACCATTTACCGCTCGTCTCCTTTATTTCAACCGAAGAGAGCTTTCAAGGCTTCCTCCACCTTTCTGACAGGAACAATCGTTATCTGATATTTCCCCGTTTGCAGTCCCTTCATATTATATTTAGGGATGATGATATGACTGAATCCGAGTTTTTCAGCTTCAGCCACGCGTTGGTCGATGCGGCTGACCGGTCTGACCTCTCCACTGAGTCCCACTTCTCCCGCCATGCACCATCCTGATTCGATGGCAATATCCAAGTTGCTTGAGAGGACTGCAGCGATGACACTCAGGTCGATAGCGAGGTCAGTGACCCGAAGTCCTCCGGCAATATTCAGGAAAACATCTTTCAGCATGAGTTTGAATCCGACCCTCTTTTCCAGGACCGCCAGCAGCATGTTCAGACGCCTTTGGTCAAAACCTGTGGCACTGCGCTGCGGTGTTCCGTAGGCAGCACTGGAGACCAGTGCCTGTGTTTCCACGAGAAAAGGTCTCACACCTTCTATTGCCGCAGTTATAGCCACACCGGAAAGACCGTCATGGTCTTCGGAAAGGAGGAGTTCGGAAGGGTTGCTGACCGGTTTCAGTCCATTCTGCTCCATTTCGTAGATTCCTAATTCAGACGTACTTCCGAATCGGTTTTTCGTGCTCCTCAGAATCCGGTACATATAGTGTGCGTCACCTTCAAACTGGATGACGGTATCGACGATATGCTCCAGAATCTTAGGTCCTGCCAGCGTACCTTCTTTATTGATATGTCCGATGAGGATGACTGGAATGCCACTGACCTTTGCCAGACGGAAAAACAGGGAAGCCGATTCCCTGACTTGGGAAATGCTTCCGGGACTGCTCTCGGTCCGCTCCGTAGACATGGTCTGTATGGAATCGATGATGATCAGGTCAGGTTTGTCCGTCTTGACATATTCCAGAATCTTTTCCACAGACGTCTCACAAAGGATCGAGATATTCGATCCTGCAGCTTCTCTTTCTGCGCTTTTCATGCTGGATGCCAGTCGGTCAGCTCTGAGTTTGATCTGATGGGTGCTTTCCTCTCCGCTGACATAGAGGACGTGGTGTTCAGGCATATTCAGGATAGTCTGAAGAGTAAGCGTACTTTTCCCTATGCCGGGTTCGCCTCCCAGAAGAACGATGCTTCCGGGGACGAGTCCGCCACCCAGTACACGGTTGAATTCGGCGTCGTGCATATCCATTCGTGGATCATCCTGAGCCGAAATGTCCCGGAGTTTGACAGGTTTCCCTACGCCTGAAGGAAGGCCGTCAAAAAGAGCCGAGACCTGATCGGCCCCGGAAAGTGAGTTTTGTGAACTGCTTCCCCCGTCAGCGGGGATCCGTATCTGTTTGAAGGTATTCCATTCTCCGCAATTGGGGCATCTGCCCATCCATTTAGAGGACTCTTGCCCGCAATTGCTGCATACGTAAGCGATCTTGTCTTTTGCCATACCGATGCTTTTTCAAGTTTACAAAGTTACAAAGTTTTTCCGGATTTGCAGTACTGTTTGATTGGAATTCCCCGATTTATCATCAGGATCAGCGTTGCGGGCAAATTGAGAAAGTCGGATTTCAACAAAAGGTCCGTGTGTATTGATGACCATTCCATGCTTCCCGCGAAAGGACATTCTTGAATTGTGAGCAGAGGTATGGAAAAACTTTTCCGGTTCGGAATCAGCCTCCGGGATGCGGTCTGTTTATGCTTCCTAAATTTTACGGATATATTTGACAGAACCAAAATAAATACGTAATTTTGCAAGTAATGAAAAAGATCATATCAGTGTTAGCTGTCGGGATATTCTTCATTTTAGTCTCATGCGGTAATTCGTATAATGAGAACCGGCGGCTTTCAAGGGCTGAAAAGGCAAGGCTGGACAGTATTGACCAGGCTGCTTTCAAGGTGGGAGTCATGCCTACCTTGGACTGTCTGCCGGTGTATGTCGCTTATGAGGATAGTCTCTTCAAGACTTGTGGTGTTCGGGTCCATTTGAAATATTTCACAGCTCAGATGGACTGTGATACGGCTTTGATTAACAGGCGAGTGCAGATCTCTATCTCTGACCTGATCAGGGCCGAGCGTCTGCGCAAGCGGGGAGTGGCACTCAGTTATCCGATAGCCACAAATACCTATTGGCAACTCGTCACCAATCGTTTGGCCCGTATTCGGGAACTTCATCAGTTGAGTGACAAGATGATAGCCTGTACCCGTTTTTCGGCCACTGATCTGTTGGCAGACATTGCGATCAAGCGAGGACACCCGCGGTACAATGTCTACAAGATCCAGATCAATGACGTGAAAATCCGACTGGAGATGCTCATCAACAATGAGATGGATGCGATGCTCCTCACAGAGCCGCAAGCTACAAAAGCCCGCCTTTTGGGCAGTCCTGTCCTTTTGGACAGTAGGGACATGGGATTCCATCTGGGGGTATTCGCCTTCAGGGAAGCCGATCTGCCCGAACGGAGCCAACAGTTGTCGGCTTTTCTGAAAGCCTATGACCAGGCTGTGGACAGCATTAACAAGCATGGCCTTCAATTTTACGGTTCTCTCATTACCAAATATTGCGGCAGTGATCCTCAGACCATCAAAGCTTTACCTTCACTGGTATTCACACATGCACAATCCCCTCGAAGACGGGATATAGAAAGGGCTAGATAATGAATGATTCAATACTGAATGAATTATTGAATAACGAGATCGGACATGAACAGAATTTAGGCAAGTCAATCAGGAAATTTGAGCAGTATCTGTCTGAAAATCCTGACGCGCTGATCGGCAGCCGGCTTGAAGAAATCAAAAATGATTACTCTTTGATGCTGGACTATCTGCACCGGGGCTTTCATGATCCGCAACAAGACAAGATATACAGGGAACTTCTGGATCGCCTTTTCGTACTGGTCCAGGATGTGGAACTCCATGAGAAAATCGACCATGTGGTCAGTTACCGGGAGGCGTATCATCGAGTCAGCCGGATCCATTTCTCCCAGGATTCTGTCAGGGAAACCTTGGAAGGCTATGTCACGGAGATGGCCATGGTGAGTTTGGAACCCGAGGAAACCAGGCACGATAAGATGCTGGCGATCCAAAACAAGCACTATCACCAGATGAGCCTTCTCTTTGATGCCATCCTGGTCAGCGAACAATGGCATGAAGGAGATATGACGTTCTACGCCCAACTGATCCTCTCTCCGACGATTGACATCATCGATGCCCAGTTTTTGGTGAGTGCCATCATCCTGGCATGCATCAATATCTTTGATGTCCGCAAACTGGAGACCCTTGCACGGGTACTGAAAGGCGCACAAGACGAGCATCTGCGGCAGAAAGCATTGGTAGGGTGGGTGTTTGCCATGAATGGCACATCTGACCTCTTCCCCCGTCAACAGGAGTTGGCCGATGAACTCACCCGAGATGAGAGTTTGTGCCGTGAATTGCTGGAGTTGCAGGAGCAATATTTCTATTGCATCAGTACGGACAGGGATGTCCAGAAGATACAGGATGATATCATGCCGAACCTCATGAAAGGAAACCACTTCAATATCACCCGATTCGGCATGACGGAAACGGAGGACGATCCCATGAACGATGTCCTTCATCCCGAGGATGAAGACAAGACCGCTGAAGACGTGGAAAAGGGGATCCAGCAGATTTCCGATATGGAAAAGCAAGGGTCTGATATCTATTTCGGCGGGTTTTCACAAATGAAGCGTTTCCCCTTTTTCTATACCCTCAGCAACTGGTTCGTACCGTTCTATCTGGGGCATCCTGCACTGGAATCCGTTCGGAAGAAACTGGGGGAGAACAAGTTCCTGCAGATTCTTTTCAACAGCGGTCCTTTCTGTGACAGCGACAAATACAGTTTTGCCCTGGCCATGGGATCAATCATTGACAAGATCCCGGATAGTGTGAAAGAGATGTTGAACTCCGGGGAGGCTGTCTTGGGACCTGTGGCATCAAATATAGACAAAGAGAGCACGACTTTCCTCCGGAGGAGTTATCTTCAGGACCTTTACCGTTTTTTCAGACTCTATCCCTATCGCCAGGATTTCAGGAATCCCTTTGAGAATTTCAGTCCTGTGAGTGGCGGACCGGGGTTCTTTTTCACCAGTTCACTGTTTCTGAAAACACCTTTGAAGAAATATGTGTTGAGTCTGGCGCGCTTCCTCTCCAAACAGGGGTATCCGCAATTGGAATACCGGTTGCTCAATGCCTATGCCTCCAGCAGTGAAGGGACAACAGAACCTTTTGTCTTTCTCCGTGGATGCAATGCCTTGCACATGGGACGTTACACTCAGGCCCACGACTATTTCTCCGAAGCTCTCCGCATGAACCCGGATGACCTGGCTGCCTTAAAGGGTTTGGCAAAGTCTTGTCTGATGGCTAACCTGATGGATGAGGCCGAGAAAGCTTATCAGCGGTTGGTCGTCGCTTTCCCCAGCAAACAGATTTACCAGATCAATCTCTGCATCGCCCGGATCAGCAATGGGAAATATGAGGAAGCCATCAATGAATTGTACAAACTCGATCTGGATAATCCGGGGAGCCGTGATATTCATCGGGTGTTGGCATGGGCTCTCCTCTGTCAGGGGAAAGTGGAGCAGGCTGATAAAGAATACCGGAAACTTCTGGAGATGAAATCACCAGATCCTGATGATTACCTTAATGCCGGATATTGCAAATGGATGCAACTCAAGGTTGAGGATGCCGTAAAACTTTTCAAGACTTTCATGACCATCGCTGATTTCAATCCTTCAGTGGATCGGGTGACGGAACTGGAAAGGCAGATGAAAGTAGATCAGAAATTTCTGAATGACCACGGTTTTACAGATACAGATATTAAATTGATGTGTGATTTGTGCGCATAAAATCTTAAAAAAGATTTTATGCCACTCACACGAGTTCATTTGCCAAAAGGCAAATGAACTCAGATACTAAGAATTCATCGACAACAAGAACTCCTCATTGTCACGCGTATGGATCATGCGGTCACGGATTGTATTCATGGCCTCTATCGGATTCATGTCACTGATATATTTGCGGAGGATCCACATGCGATCAAGCGTTGTCTTGTCGAGCAGCAGGTCGTCTCTACGCGTACTTGAAGCAACCAGATTGACAGCAGGGAAGATACGTTTGTTGGACAGAGAACGGTCGAGTTGCAGTTCCATATTTCCCGTACCTTTGAATTCCTCAAAGATGACCTCGTCCATTTTACTTCCGGTATCTATCAAGGCTGTGGCGATGATGGTCAGGGAGCCTCCTCCTTCTATATTCCGGGCTGCACCGAAGAACCGTTTCGGTTTTTGCAGGGCATTGGCATCGACACCACCCGTGAGGACTTTTCCGGATGCAGGTGCCACAGTATTATAGGCCCGTGCGAGACGGGTAATGGAATCGAGGAAGATGACAACATCGTGTCCACATTCCACCATTCTCTTGGCTTTCTCGAGGACGATACCAGCTATCTTGACGTGCCGTTCTGCCGGTTCATCAAATGTAGAGGCGATGACTTCAGCATTGACAGTACGTGCCATATCCGTCACTTCCTCAGGCCGCTCGTCGATGAGCAGCATCATCAGGTAGGCTTCAGGGTGATTGGCTGCGATGGCGTTGGCGATATTTTTCATCAGGATCGTCTTACCGGTCTTCGGTTGTGCCACGATGAGTGCACGCTGTCCTTTGCCTATAGGTGAGAAGAGGTCGACAACCCGTGTACTCAGATCAGTCGTGGCCTTGTCTCCGCAAAGATTGAATTTCTCGTCAGGGAACAGAGGGGTGAGGTGCTCGAAGGGAATCCTGTCACGGATCTCACTCGGCTGGCGGCCATTGATCTCGTCAATGGATGTGAGGGGGAAGTATTTCTCACCGTCATGTGGCGGCCGTACATGGCAGTTGATGACATCACCGGTCTTCAAGCCATAGCGTCTGATGAAGTTCTGAGCGACATAGATGTCGTCCGGTGAAGAAAGGTAATTATAATCACTGGAACGCAGGAATCCATAACTGTCAGGCATCACTTCCAGCACACCTGTAGAGGTGATCAAGTCAGTAAAGTCATAGTTGGCTGCCGGTTCTGCCGGTTTAGCGACGACAGGTTGATAGGTCCTGGGCTGAGGTGTTGTGGGGCGGTCAAACATATCAAAAGAAGGTACCGCACCCTGATCTTCTATCGGGAGGTCTACAACGGTGATAAAGTCAGTTCCGTCTCCGGGATCTCCTTCCCAGACACCTTCAGCTTCAGTATTGTGTTGTTCCATTTTTTCTTCTACTTTCTCGTTGTGAGCATTCATCTTTGCCTGTAATTGGGCAATGAGTTGACTGTCTTTATGATCATCTTCTTTGTTATTGTGTACTTCAGATGAGAAAGCAGCTTCAGGGATCACATTTTCCGGACGGACATCCGGTGTCTCTTCCTGTTTTAAAACATCTGTAGCTTTATTCAGTGCGTTTTCTATCTTGGATTCAGGTAAAAGGGCTTGAGCTTTAGGAGTTTCGGCCGTGTCTTCCGTTTTTTCGGGAACTTCGGGAACCTCCTGAACCGGTTTGTCTTCTTTTTGACTCATGACCGCTTTTGCTGCAGCGATGGCTTCCAACTCCGCCTTGCTTTTACGTCCCCGATGCTTGGGGAGGCTGGCTAGGAAATCAGCGGCTGCCTTTATGTTGTCAGGGGATTGGGAAGTTTCCTGATCCTGAATATCCTGGAAGAGTTTTTGGTCTTCCGGTCCTTTTATTTTATTTTTCATCACATCAAAATTCTCCCCTTCTTTTCCTTTTACTGAATAGACCCGATCATCATGCTTGGTGATGCGGATGCGCCTGCGCCTTATTCCAAGGGGATTTTTCTCTCCCTCTTCGGCTGCCTGCTGATCGAGGATGGCATAGACTATCTGTTCCGCGCTATCGCCGGAAGTGTAATCCGCGCCAATTTTTTGGGCAATATCCTCAAGTTCTGAGATATTTTTCGATAATAACTCGTCTTTGCTATACATTATACATTTATGTATAAAAGTTCTGTTGAAAAAGCGTTTCAACGAATGGAAACGCTGTGTTCTTTTGAAATCGAATGCAAAGGTAGCTAAAAATATCTTTTCAGCCAAATTTTAAATCTGTTTTTTTGTATTCTCCTTTATTTCCAGTACCTTTGTCTGTAAATAAGAAAAATATGGCAAAAGAAAGACCTTATCTTGATGTACAGAATTTGACAAAACGTTTTGGAGCACGGCTGCTTTTCAAGGATATTTCCTTTTCCATAGCTGAGGGACAGAAGGTGGGATTGATCGCCAGGAACGGTACCGGCAAGTCGACGCTGATGTCTATGATTTGCGGAAAAGAAGGTATAGACAGCGGGGATGTGATTTTCAGAAATGACTTGAGGGTTGGTTATCTGGAACAGTCGCCTCAATTTGATCCTGAAGATACGGTTTTGGACAGTTGTTTTAACCATCATGGCGACCCGGCTAAGGTCCTCAAGGCTAAACAGATTCTGACACAGTTGAGAATAGGGGATATGCAGCAACCTATGGGACAGTTGAGCGGTGGCCAGCAAAAGCGGGTAGCGCTTGCCAATGTGCTGATCATGGAACCGGATCTCTTCCTTCTCGATGAACCGACGAACCATTTGGACCTGGATATGATCGTGTGGCTGGAGAAGTTTTTTGAGAGGGGCAACAAGACGCTTTTGATGGTTACGCATGACCGTTATTTTCTGGATCGTGTGTGCAATTCCATCATCGAACTGGATGACCAGCAGCTCTATACTTATCGCGGCAATTATAGTTACTATCTGGAGAAGCGGCAGGAACGGATGGACCAGACCCAAGCTGAAATACAGCATGCCAGGAATTTATACCGAAAGGAATTAGACTGGATGCGGCGGATGCCTCAGGCCCGTGGCCATAAGGCCCGTTATCGGGAAGAGGCTTTCTACGACCTGCAGAAAGTCGCTCAGAAAAAGATGGAAGACCGTCAGATGCGACTGATGGCTTCTCATGTCTATATCGGCAGTAAGATATTCGAGAGTCAGTATGTCTCGAAAAAATGGGGCGACAAGGTCATCCTCAATGATTTCTATTACAATTTCTCCCGATTTGAGAAAATGGGCATCGTGGGGAATAACGGGACGGGAAAATCCACATTCATCAAAATGCTACTCGGACTTGTTCCCCCTGACAAGGGCCGTTTTGATATCGGGGAGACCGTGCGGTTCGGCTATTTTGCCCAGGAAGGGATGAAATTTGACCGGCAACAACGGGTCATCGATGTCATTTCCGGTATTTCAGATGACATCGACTTAGGTGGGGGACGGCATATGAGCGCTACCCAGTTCCTGCAGTATTTCCTTTTCACACCTCAGGAACAATATGATTATGTTTACAAACTTTCCGGTGGACAGAGGCGTAAACTGTATCTCTGTTCTGTCCTGATGAAGAACCCTAACTTCCTGGTTCTGGACGAACCTACAAATGATTTGGATATCCAGACGCTTCAGGTTTTGGAGGAGTATCTTCAGGATTTCCCCGGTTGTGTGATCATTGTCAGCCACGACAGGTATTTCATGGATAAGGTGGTGGACCATCTGCTGGTTTTCAAAGGCAATGGCGTGATCGAGGACTTCCCTGGAAACTATACCCAATACAGGGAATGGAGCGAACTCCAGTCGGAGAAGGATGAGAAACCTAAAACGGAAGCACGGCCCCATGAAAAGAGCGAGCATCATCACCAGGATACCCGCAAGATGACCTTTAAGGAGCAACGGGAATTTGAAAACCTTTCTAAGGAAATCAAGGCTTTGGAAACTGAACAGAAACAATTGGAAACCGATCTTTGCAGTGGCAAACTGTCGGTGGCGGATTTGACGGAAAAGAGCAAGCGACTCCCTCAACTGAAGGATGAGTTAGATACTAAAAGCATGCGCTGGCTGGAACTGAGCGAACTCAAATCCTGAGGATTCAACGGTCATCAGTTGTCTTCCGGATTGTGGAAGGCACTGAGTCTGTGGCCTTTGGAGATTCCTTCTTTTTCTTTTTCTTGATGCCCAGAAGATCTCTGATTCCATTAAAGTCTTTCTTGAGGATAAACCCGATACCCTGAGTGTTCAGGCTGTTTTTGGTAAAATACCGGTCATTTGCCTGGTTGTAGATCCTCAGGGCGATATTCCCGCTGGGAATGAGTAGATAACGGATATCAAAATCTCCTATAAAACTAGTATTTGTGTTGGCTTTGTCCCGATAGCCGAATTGACCGTTGAACTGGAGTCGGTTATTGAACATTCGGCCGCTGAGCAGACCTTCATACTCTGCGTTGTAGAACCCTTCATTACCCGTAGAAATGTTTGCCCCGAAATTCCAATTGGAATTGTTGATGACTGTGGAAAGCACCTGATTCAACTGTTGGCTGATGGTACCGCTGAGCAAACTCTGCATGGCGAGGGACGTCTGTTTCTGTTGTTCCGGATTCTCGACGTCAGCGTTGTTGTTGCCTTCATTATAGAAACGGCCGACAGCCAGGAGGTAGAGCACTTGTTGGTTCATGTTCTCTTCGCTGTTCAGAAGGGAATAGACCATCTGCCGGGCTTCACTGTTCAACGTCGGCATATTCAGGGAGAAACTGGCTTTCGGTTCTTCTGGTGTACCGGTAATGTCCATCACACAATCGACCCTGATATTATTTGAGGAAAAACTCTTGCCGATGTTCAGATCTGAGAGACTGACGCCATTGACTACATATATAGCCTGCAAGTTGAGTGCCGAGCGATAGGGGTCACCGTTAAAAGCTATCGTTCCTCCTTGTTGGAAGAGGAAGTCTTTCTTGATGATATTTTGGATGGTCAGCGTGTAAATGCCGTGGTCTACAACATAGTTGCCGAACATCTGAAGGTTGCCTTTGTTGAAATAACTCGCACGTATCAGACCGTCTCCATTGAGTGTGATATAGTCATCGGACTGGTTGTCCAGCAGGAGTTTGAGCGTCAGGTTCTGGTTCGTATTGACTACAAAATTGAAATGCAGGTCTGTGGGGATGTCTTCTCTGGGATTGTCCTTTCCATCCCGGTGCTGGGCTATGGCGTTTAACTTCAGGGTGTCTTTGGAAGCATCGTGCCAGTGGATAAAGGATTCGTTGTTCACGGCATCAGGACTGGCAGCGTTATAGACGATTTGTGAACCTTGCTCCGGGGTCACGTTGATATCGAAGGAGACGTCCCCGCTTTTTCCATGGATGCCACAGTTGCCAGTCACGTATACCGTCCCGTAGAAAGAGTTGTCTGCAAATTCGTGCGTATCATAGGCGAGGAGTTTTCGGCCTTCGATGCCAAAGTCAAAACTCAGATTGGTCAGGTGCTTGTGATGGATGGCACCCGAGAGAATGCCCAGATTGCCTTTACGGTCACGCAGGGAATCACCGGGAAACTGGATCTCATTGGGGATGGCATGCAGGACAAGCTGCTTGAAGGAGTAGTCCACATTGGTGGGGATGATATGCACCTTGCCGTGGCCGATGAGATCTCCTGTCAAATTGAGGTTGTTGAGCGGGCCGCCCACGTGCAATGTCCCATTGCCCCAAGCCTCTATGTTATTCATGAAAGAGCCGCAGAAACTCTTGAGAAACTGCAGTTTCGTATCCTGCGCCTGTATATCCAGATCCAGGCGATTATGCTTGGGAGAGACATAGCCGTTGATGAGGGTGTTGATGCCCGGTCCGTCTTTGGCAATAGAGCGGATGTCAATCTGTTCCTTGGTCTGATTGTAGTTGACGTGGGCGAAGAGCGTCCCCATTTCCCCTTGCTGGAACTTGAAGTTGGCGATGCTCAGATTTGAAGAAAAATCCGGTTGCTTGCTGAAGAGCGCTGCCAGGCGGACTCTGCCTGAAGCCTTGCCCGTAAATTCGACAGCGTGGAAATTGACCAGGTTCAGAAGGTAACTGATGTCAATGTCCTTCAGATCGACCATCAGAGAATCGTTCGAGGAGGGGGTTGCGGTACCGTTGATGATCGCATGTTGATTCTGGTGCCCGAAAGAGAAATGATCGACATCGAGATGGTTCTTCCGATAATAAATATCTCCGGACTGAACCTTCCAGATAGAGTCTCCGATGACAAATTCACTCGGCATCACTTCTATATGTGCCGTATTCTGACCGGCAAGATTCTTGAAGAACTGTGTCCGCGAGAGGATATTGCCCCGGATATGGAGTTTGGGAGAGTGGTTGTCGAAGAGGAGGGCAGTAGAAAGGCGGTTGTGTGCAGCAGAGGCACGGACATCGAAGCAATTCCCGTTCTCGGCACACAAGTTGGCATCCACTTTCATCGTATCATTGGGTGTCGAAAGGCGGATGGCCCCTTGGCGGTATTTGACGCCGTCATACGTGAATCCGGGTATGTTGACGTCTATATCAGCCGTCTTGCTAAAGTCACTGATTCTGCCTCTGATGTCTGTCGTCGTATTCAGGTCCAGTGGTATCCCGAACAATTTCTTGATCATGTCTGTACCCTTGACGGCAACATCAAAGGAAAAACTGTTGTTCCTCTTTCCTGAGACACTTTTCAAACCCGGTAATGTGGGGAGTTTGTCGGCAAGCAACTGTTGTGCGCTTTGCAGAAGTGTGGAATAGTTGTAGATTCCGTTCAGATGTGCCTGGATCTCAGGAGTAGTGATGTTCAGATTGGAATTCCTGCCCTGTTTTTCTGCCTCTATATGAATATCCCTGAACGTGTAGTTTTTAGTGATCCCTGTCCATTTCTTCAATATGAGTGGTGAGATCTTGGCAATGTCAGCCTTGATATTATATTTGCCTTGGTCTATACCGAAGTTGCCGTTTACGTTCAAACTGATACTTTGGTCGTTGATCTTTCCTGTTCCAGAAATGGTGTGATGGTGGATGTTGCCGTCTATGATGATATTCCGGTAAGAATACCCTTTGTAGTCAAATCTGTCGATTGTACCTTTGGCGACGAGTTCAGGAATACCCTTGGCAGGAATATTGCCGGATGCATTGATGTATCCCGTCACTATCCCGAATTGATTGTCTGCAAGGATACGCCTTAAGTTGACTTCCTGCGCCTTGATCCTGGCGGTGAAGTCCCTCCCGTCTTTCCTGACTGCCAGTACGGCATGACCGACCTCACTGCTGATGGTGCCATTGACAAACGCTCTCCGGGCGTTGCCCCCTAAGAAACCTCTGAAACTGATAGTCCCCAATCTGTTGACTGATCTCGGAATATGCAATTTCGCGCCCATGTTGTCCAACAGCAGTTGCATGCCGTCTCTTCTCAGATACAAGTGATCGATACGTGCCTGCCAGCGTAACTGTTTGCCTTTTCCCTTGAAGGCAGCGTCGGCTTTCAGATTGAGGCTGCCTGTTGCTGCCCGGAGATCCAATCCTCTGATTCTCAAACTTGAGGTTGTTCCCCTAAAAGTGGTACTAAGGAAAATCGGATTGACGAATTTCCGTAACGGGAGCGCAAGGAAAGAAAAGTCTGAAAGAGTGACCTTCGACGGAAGTATATGACCTTGATACCTCAGGGATGAGGGATTCAACTTTTTGGCAGTTGTGGTATAGGTCAGACGCAGTGGCCCCAGTGCCAGTTCGGTACCGGGAAGTGCCATTTTGAAGTTTTCTAAGCGAGCGTGTCTTTGATCTGCCACCAATCTGAACTGGAGTTGTTTCAGGTTGAGTCCGCTGCCTTCGTGAAGAAACAGTTTCTTGATATTGAGATCAATGCTATGATCGGTCAGGCGATTGAGGATGATATGGCTGCTGAAGTCCGTGATGTGGAGATGGTGGACATTGAATGTCTCGGAAGGGGCGATGTCCCTTTGGTCGTACTTGATCTCTCCATGGCGGATGATCAAACTGTTCAATTGAAGGTCAAGGGAGGTTTTCTTTTTACTGGGATGGGCTGCCAAAGAGTCCAGGACAAACTGGTAATTGGGTTTGGACTTTGCCGTCTGTTGGTATAGACAGGCTTTTAGACCGAAGACTTGGGCAGAGGAAATGATGATCCGCCCCTTTGTGAGAGCCAACAGATCGACCTTTGCTGCCAAGCGGGAGGCAGAGAGCATCGAGTCGCCTTTTTGGTCCCATAAAGAAACATCATCCAGAATCAGACGGTTGAAAAATCCCAGGTCGACTCTGCCTACCTGGGCCTTCGTTCCGAATTTCTCCCCTAGGGCATCAGCCACCCTTGTTCCTAAGAAATTCTGAACAGGAGGGAGATGGAGCAGAATAATCAGGAGGACGAAGAGTCCGATAATGGTCCAGATGACTGTATTTATAATATGTTTGAATTGCTTCAGTTTCTAATATCTTAATAAGATGACGTCGCAAAATTATCAAAAAAAAGTCTTTTCTGAAAATAAATATCAGGAAAAATGACCTTAGCCTCGAATTTGGCTATCGTCTGTGCGGACGATCCGATGGCTTATTCAGGCATCTTGAGAGCGGGGTTATCCCTTCTGCATGGATTTATGATCAGATTCGAATTTCTTTTTCAGGAAGGTGCCTGTAATACTGTCTTTACTCTTCTCTATTTCTTCCGGAGTACCGGTAGCGACGAGATTGCCGCCCTTGTTTCCGCCTTCAGGCCCCAGGTCAATGATATAATCGGCACATTTGATGACGTCCAGATTATGCTCAATGACGAGGACGGTGTGGCCCCTGTCAATGAGGGCGTCAAAGGCAGCCAGCAAACGCTTGATATCATGAAAATGCAGTCCGGTAGTCGGTTCATCGAATATGAACAGCGTCGGTTCAGCTTGTTCTTGTCCTATGAAATAAGCGAGTTTGACACGTTGATTTTCACCTCCAGAAAGGGTAGAAGAGTTCTGGCCGAGTTTGATATATCCCAATCCGACATCCTGAAGCGGTTTCAATCTGTCCGTGATCGTTTTCTCCTTGTATTTCCCGAAGAAGTCGATTGCTTCACTTACGGTCATGTTGAGGACATCATTGATGTTCTTCTCGTGGTATCTGACCTCCAGAATATCATGTTTGAATCTCTGGCCGTGACAGGCCTCACACTCAAGGGTCAGGTCAGCCATGAACTGCATCTCAACAGTGATGACACCGGCACCCTTACACACTTCACACCGGCCTCCATCAGTGTTGAAACTGAAATATTGGGGTGAGAATCCCATCTGTTTGGCCAAAGGCTGCTCCGCGAACAACTCCCTGATGGCATCGTATGCCTTGACGTAGGTTGCCGGGTTACTTCTCGTACTTTTCCCTATGGGGTTCTGATCGACAAACTCCACATGCTTGATTTGCTGCCAGTCACCTTCCATGGCAAGATACTCGCCGGGGGCATCGCAGACTTCATCAAGATGGCGCTTCATGGCCGGGTAGAGGATCCCCTTCACGAGAGAACTCTTGCCGGAGCCTGACACACCTGTAATGACAGTCAGTACATTCAGCGGAAATCTGACGTCTATGCCTTTCAGATTGTTCATCCTGCAGCCTTTCAGGAGGATGGATCTGTTCCATTGCCGTCTCGAAGTGGGGATGGGAATGCTCTCTGCACCTGTGAGGAATTTGATGGTATAACTTCTCGGGAATTTTTCCAGGAGTTTTTGACTCAGTTGCCGGTTGCCTTGGGCTGCGTTGATTTCATTCATCGGACCTTGGAAAACCAACTCTCCACCAAGTCTTCCTGCGTCAGGTCCAATGTCAATCAGTTCGTCGGCAGCACGTATGATCTCTTCGTCATGTTCGACGACAATAACCGTGTTGCCCAAACTCTGGAGTTCTTTCAAGACCTTGATCAGGCGGTCTGTATCTCGCGGATGGAGTCCGATGCTGGGTTCGTCCAGGATATACAGACTCCCGACGAGCGAACTGCCCAAGGATGTTGTTAGATTGATACGTTGGCTCTCACCTCCGGACAGCGTGTTCGAACGACGGTTGAGGGTCAGGTAGCCCAATCCCACTTCTATCAGAAATTCGAGGCGGTTGTTGATTTCCACGAGCAGGCGCTTGGCGATTTTGCCATCATGCTCATCAAGTTGGAGACGGTCAAACCAGGTCTTCAGATCCCATATCGGCATTTCGACCAGATCAGTGATGCTCCTGCCGTTGATCTTGACGTAAGTCGCCTCTTTCTTCAATCTCGTGCCATGACAGGTCGGACAGACCGTCTTGCCACGATACCTGCTCATCATGACGCGGTACTGGATCTTGTATTGGTTCTCCTTGACCATCTGGAAAAAGGAATCAATGCTGACCTGGTCATGGATGTCCAGATTTTTCTCTGAGGGCAGACCGTGCCAAAGCATATCCTTTTCTTTCCTCGATAATTGGTAATAAGGTTTTAATATAGGGAAATTGTCCTTGGCCGACCTGCGGACAAATTCTTTCTGCCAGATACTCATCTTGTCACCGTGCCAGCATTGTACGCAGCCGTCATAGACACTTAGAGTGGAATTGGGAATGACCAGCCGCTCGTCAATTCCCAATATGCTGCCGAACCCTTCACAGGTAGGGCAGGCGCCCAAAGGGGAATTGAAGGAGAACAGGTTTTCTGTCGGTTCTTCAAACTGCATGCCGTCAGCTTCAAAACGGGTGGAAAACTTGAATACTTGTTTGGAAGGGAGGATCATGATCTGCATATATCCGTCACCTTCGTAGAAAGCTGTTTCGCAAGAGTCCGTCAGTCTGCTGACCGCATCTTTTTCCTGAGAGACAGACATCCTGTCAATGACAAGATAGATGTCCTCAGGTTTTAAATTCTCATTAGGGTATTTCTCGAGGAAGTCTTCGATGCGCATGAAGGCATCTTTCGTGAATATACGAGAATAGCCTTCCTGCACATACATCTCAAGTTGTTTCTGGATCGTCCGTCCTTCGACAACATGCAAAGGAGACATGACAACAAATTTGGTGCCCTCACTGAACTTCTTCATCTGTTCGATGACATCTTCCGCCGTATGCTTCTTGACTTCCTGTCCGCTGACAGGAGAGTAGGTCTTGCCGATGCGGGCAAAGAGAAGGCGGAGATATTCGTAGATCTCGGTAGATGTGCCGACAGTACTTCTCGGGTTCCTCGCGATGACTTTCTGTTCTATGGCTATGGCAGGAGGCAGGCCCTTGATGAAATCACATTCCGGTTTTTTCATCCTGCCTAAAAACTGGCGGGCATAACTGGAAAGGCTTTCCACATACCGCCGCTGCCCTTCAGCGTAGAGCGTATCAAAAGCCAAGGATGATTTCCCTGAACCGGAAACGCCTGCAATGACGATGAATTGGTTGCGGGGTATTTTCAGACTGATGTTCTTTAAGTTATTGACCCTTGCACCTTTTATGGTGATATATTTTTCTTCTGACATAATGTTTCTATTGAACAGCTTATATATAAGTTTGATACTGGATATTCACAGATTTCAAGACTTGGAATTACTCATGATGATAAGGTTCACCCTTGATGATCGTGCAGGCCCTGTAGAGTTGTTCTACGAAAATGAGTCGGACCATCTGATGGGAGAACGTCATCTTGGAAAGGGATATGAGTTCGTTGGCCCTCTGATACACAGGTTGAGAGAAGCCGTAAGCTCCACCGATAATAAAGACGAGGCGCTTGACGGTATTCATCTTCTTTTGGAGCCATTTGGCATATTCGACACTTCTGTATTCTGCCCCGTGCTCGTCCAAGAGCACCACAGTGTCAGAGACCTGCAAGTGCTTCAGAATGAGTTCGCCTTCCTGCACCTTTTGCTGGTCTTCCGAAAGATTTCGGGTGTCTTTGATTTCAGAAATGATCACGAATTGAAAGGGCAGATAATGCTTTATCCGTCCTATATAGTCCTCAATTCCCGCGATGAAATGTTTGTCAGTGGTTTTACCCATGACAATCAGTAAGGTTTTCATTTCCCGATCTCCACGCTTATCGATCTGAATGGTCAGAGGGTTGCTTGGGATTCTCTATATTGTATTTGTCCTTTCTCTTGGGGTTCATCGGAAACCAGCCCTTTTCAACTCTTTTCTTTTGGCTGAAGAGTTCTCCTATGGACCACAGCAAACTAGCCCCGAGTATTCCGAGGATGGAAGAGGCGATGACAGCCTTTACAAGTAGGGATGCAATGATGCAGATGATCCCGCAAATCATGAAAATGATCCAAGGGCGTGTCCCAAGATAATATTCTGTTTTGATCACTATAGGGTGGAAGATGCCGATGATGAAAAATGTCAATAGGGCAATGACGATACCTGTGAAATACATCCTTAAATTCCTTTCTTTTGTTTTCTTGTCCTGCAAATTTAAGAAAAATAATCTGATAAAATGATTTTATGATAAAATTTCATCTCATAAAAAGTTCTCATTATAATAATGTGGTCATCCGTGGTCTTGGACGGTATTCTTTGATAGGATTGAACTGCCTGATGTTGCCGTGGTGGGCGTCCGGCTCCTCGGGACAATGCCGGTTGGGGGCAAAGACTTTCGACCTGCCCGGTTCGGGTCCACTATTGAAAGACTGTTGTCTTGGGAAAGACACGCCTATCAATCTCATCTTAAGCTCGTTTGTTTGAGTCGTACTCCGTTTATAGGACAATTGAAGATCATGGCGAGGTTTGTGAAGCCACAAGCAAAAGATAAGTTTACAACTAAAAAAAGTGGTTATTGCAATAAAATTTAATCTTATAAAAGTCTCCTAAGACAAATTTTATTACTATCTTTGCCTAGTAGTAATATATTATAAAATTTAATATTATGGTTAATAACGCAGAATTAGTCGCTCAATGTGAAGCAAAGGCTAAAAAGTGGTTGTCTCCTGATTTTGATGAGAAAACCCGTAAAGAGGTTCAAGCCAAACTTGATGCAAAGGATAAGACTGAACTCGTGGAGAGTTTCTACAAAGATTTGGAATTCGGTACGGGTGGTCTTCGCGGCATTATGGGCGCCGGCACGAATCGGATGAATATCTATACGGTGGGAATGGCTACTCAAGGTTTTGCCAATTACTTGAAGAAATGCTTCACGGACAAAAAGCAGATTTCTGTAGTTGTTTGTTATGACTGTCGTAACAACAGTGATCTATTCTCCAAAACGGTTGCCGATATCTTTTCTGCAAATGGCATTAAAGTCTATCTGTTTGAAGAGATGCGGCCGACTCCTGAATGTTCTTATGCCATCAGATACTTCAAGGCTCAGGCCGGTGTGAACATTACCGCCAGCCACAATCCCAAGGAATATAATGGCTACAAGGCTTATTGGGAAGATGGCGCTCAGGTGCTGACCCCTCATGATACGGGTATCATTGATGAAGTTGGCAAGGTCAGTGTGGAGGATGTGAAGTTCAAGGGCAACAAAGCGCTGATCCAGATGATCGGAGACGATGTCGACCGTCCTTATCTCGATGAGATCAAACGCCTTTCCATTGACCCTGAGGTAATCAAGAAGCAGCATGATCTGAAGATCGTCTATACGCCTCTTCACGGAACGGGTATGACGATGATCCCCCGCTCTTTGAAATTCTGGGGATTCGATAATGTTCATTGTGTCAAGGAACAGATGGTCAAAGACGGCAATTTCCCGACTGTCGTCCGTCCTAACCCTGAGTTTGCCGAGGCTCTGACCCTGGGACTGCGGGATGCCAAAGCTTTGGATGCAGATATCCTGATGGCAAGTGATCCTGATGCCGATCGTGTCGGTATGGCTTGCAAGAACGACAAGGGAGAGTGGGTGCTTATCAACGGTAATCAGACCACCCTGATCTTCCTCTGGTACATCATCACCAACCGCAAGGCCAAGGGTCTGTTGAAACCGACAGATTTCATCGTCAAGACGATTGTCACAACTGAAGTGATCCGGAAGATCGCAGAGAAGAATCACATCGAGATGAGGGATGTCTATACCGGTTTCAAGTGGATTGCACGTGAGATCAGAAATTCTGAAGGCATGCAGCATTACATCGGTGGCGGTGAAGAGAGTTATGGCTTCTTGGCTGAAGATTTCGTCCGCGACAAGGATGCCGTGAGTGCTTGCTCTTTGCTTGCAGAGATCTGCGCCTACGCCAAAGACAAGGGAGAGTCTCTCTATGACATCCTGATGGATATCTATATGGAGTATGGCTTCTCAAAGGAGTTTACGGTCAACGTGGAACGTCCCGGAAAGGCCGGAGCAGATGAGATCAAACAGATGATGACGGATTTCCGCAATAATCCTCCTAAAGAACTCGGCGGCTCTAAGGTCGTACTGGTCAAGGACTATAATTCCTTGTTGGCTAAAGGAGTTGACGGGAGCGTCTCGCATATCAATATGCCTGCTACCAGCAATGTGCTGCAGTGGTTCTGCGATGATGAGACCCGTGTCAGCGTCCGCCCTTCAGGTACTGAGCCCAAGATAAAATTCTATATTGAGGTGAAAGGTGTCATGCACTCGCCTAAAGACTATGAAGCATTGAGCGAGGAAGGTATGCGAAAGATCGAAGCCATCAAGAAAAGTCTGAATCTGAAATAACGGAAAGTTGATTTGTAACTTTCGGTAGTTTTATCATTGAGGAGCGGAAGCTCTCTTGATAATGATGATTTACCCCGGAAAGCGTGTGGCCTTCCGGGGTATTTCTATATCGTCAAGTCTTGGGTACATCGTAATCCTTGTAAGTTTTTCGCTTGTCCTTTCTACACCTTGTATATATTAGAAGAATGATGAGGGCAACAGAAAATTTTTAATAAAAGTTTGGAGGGTTAAAAACTTTATTGTACCTTTGCAGACGCATTTAAGAAACGAGTCTGGCAAATCGGAAACGAGCCTTCTGGAAGGATGGGTGAGTGGCTGAAACCAGCAGTTTGCTAAACTGCCGTGCGAGTTTTTCGTACCGGGGGTTCGAATCCCCCTCCTTCCGCATAGAAGCGAGGCGAGTTTCAAGAATGCTACCAAGGTCGGTTCATCTAATGGTTAGGATACAAGATTCTCAATCTTGGCATATGAGTTCAATTCTCGTACCGACTACTTCCAGCCCTTTGTGACAGGTATCTGTTACAAGGGTTTTTTGTTTTCTGGCAGGTCTTTCCTCCTTATCGGGAACTGATGATGTCGGAAAACAGGGAAGGTGAAATTTCAGGAAAAGCAAGGTTTTAAACATTTTTCTATATGGATGAGGCGATGACCATACGCAATGAGCGGTTGGCAAATAAATTGATCAATGCGCTCAAGAGAAGGCATTATGAGGCTTACTATTGTGAAAATCAATCGGCTTTATTGCAACAGGCAGGGAAATTGATTCCTGAAGGGAGCAGTATCACGTGGGGCGGATCACTGACGATCCGGTCGACAGGATTGACGGAGATGCTGAAAAGGGGCAATTATCTGGTCTATGACCGTGATGCCGTCACTGATCCTCAGGAAAAACTCAAGATCTACCGCAAGGCTTTTGAATGTGATTATTATTTGTCGAGTGTCAATGCAATGACAGAAGACGGGATCATCGTGAATATTGATGGTAATGGGAATCGTGTGGCTGCTTTGTGCTGGGGACCGACACATGTGCTTCTCGTCGTGGGACTCAATAAGATCTGTTCTGACCTCGACTCAGCTGTCAAGCGCGCCCGCCATACTGCCGCGCCTATCAATATGTCACGATTCAACTATAAGACGCCTTGCCAGATGGATGGTATTTGTCATGACTGTCTCTCGAAAGACAGTATTTGCAATTACATGGCTATACAGCGGCTGTCCCATCCTGCAGGGCGACATATTGTGTTATTGGTCGGTGAGAGCCTTGGCTATTAATATCCGGACCTGGCTGAAGATTTTATGGAGGCAATCGAACGATGATAAGACAGAAGGAAATGATTTTAAAGGAGTATGACCGTGGATTCCATTTGATCACTGATGAAGTTGTCAGTCAACTCCCTGCTCTTCCTGAGACCGGACTCTTGAACTTGTTTGTCAAGCATACAAGTTGTGCTCTTTCTGTATGTGAGAATTGGGATCCTAGCGTCAGGGCTGATCTGGAACAGATCTATGATCGTCTGGTCAGGGAACGTCAACCCTATTATCTGCATACGCTGGAAGGTGATGATGATATGCCTGCCCATGCAAAAACAGTATTAACCGGTGTCAGCCTGAATATACCGATTACTGAGGGCAGATTGAATCTTGGGACCTGGCAGGGCATCTATCTTTGCGAATTCAGGAATGAGGGTGGCCGCAGACATATTGTCGCTACAGTCATAGGCTAAAGAGATGTTAAAGGAGTTTCGTAAGAAATGAACTTGAATGGATTCTATTTTTCATGACATCTAGAGACACAAAAAGCGATGACCTTCACAGGTGACCGCTCCAAATATTCAATAGGTATTAGTTTTTTTAAGGTAAAAAGATTGTTTTCAGGATAACTGTAGCAAAGATAATAGTTTTTTTGATAACCTCCAAATTTTTACTTTATATTTTTAAAAAAATATGAATTTCTTCTTCTAAAGCTTAATAATCGTAACAAATTGTTATTCTGAAACGGGCATTATTGTAATTCTTATACTCTTCTTCTCTTTTATCGATTTTATTGGTGTCGGAAAATGTTGAGATAGAGGAAAGAAGATTGTAGGATAGAGGAATCGAAGATTAAAAAGGATCGGTCATGAAATCGTGACATTTTGCCTTCCCTCCATATTTATCATGAACACTCCATTGGAAATCCATTTATTTCTTTCAAACCTGTTCTGACCTGAGGCGGCTTTGCAGGAAATGCGGGATATACTTCTTTTTCATATTCTGTCAAACGTGTGATGGTGTTCTCCGTCTCTCGAAAGTGAGATATGAATTTATGAAAAGAAAAATTTGGTCTTATCTTTCTTTTTTTCTTTTTCCAACTTATTTGATCGGTGTATGCTTTGAGAAAGAGCAATGGCTGTTTGTGTTGATTGAAATGGTATGCCTTTAAAAAGGAAACCCGAATGTACGGGCATAAAAAAAGCGATGACCTTCACAGGTGACCGCTCCAAATCTTCAATAGGTATTAGTTTTTTTTAAGGTAAAAAGATTGTTTTCAGGATAACGTAACAAAGATAAGGTATTTTTGATTTATATCAAAATATTTAAACCATTATTTTCTACTAAAGCGTGAAATAACTCTCTTTTTTAACTTTTATTTAATGTTTAGAGAAACCATTCCGGAAAGAAGATATCTGTAGATTGCAAAAAGGGCTTCTATTTATAAAAAGTACGTCTTGCTGGTCAGAAACACAAGCATAGTGAGAAGAAATAGGTATCTCGATGTTTCAAAGGACTCCCTTCTGTCAAACCCAAAGTTTGTCAAACTTCTTTGCATTGTCAGATTATAGAACCATTATAAACCAATAATGTGCTTCCCAATGAATGAACAAACTTCCTCTGATTTTGGCTTTATCATCGTTTTATCCAAAAGATGTATGGGATCATAAAAAACAAAAGGTCTCCCGAAATCAATCGGGAGACCTTTTTAGAATGATAAAAAGTGAAGTATGTCCTTCGTTACTTTTTGTCTTTTATCTTTTCAACGTAAGCATCAATGACAGCTACTGCCGTAATGTTCACGACATCGCTGACGGATGCTTCAAAATCCGTGAAATGGATAGGCTTGTTCAGTCCCATTTGGATAGGCCCGATGATTTCGGTGTCAGGATCAAGTCCCTGGAGCAGTTTGTAACTGCAGTTGGCACTGCTCAGATCAGGGAATACAAGCGTATTGACAGTCTTGCCCTTTAATTTGGAGAAAGGAAATTTCTCATCCCTCAATTTGTTGTTGAGAGCGAAGTTGAGTTGCATTTCCCCGTCAATGGCGAGATCAGGATATTCTGTCTGCATCTCTTCCACAGCATTATGTACTTTGACCGGAGAGCCGATGTCATCGGTTCCAAAGTTGGAGTAACTCAGCATTGCTATCACAGGCTTTTCATTGAAAAATTGGACCGTATGTGCACTCAGTCTGGCAATATCTGCCAAAACTTGCTCATCGGGATGACGGTTGATCAATGTATCTGCAATATAGTACTTTCCCTTCTTGGTGCTCAGGATGTGCATGGTCCCGAAAGTCTTGTAAGGTTTCCGGACACCGATCACTTCTTTTGCCACCTTGATAGTGTTGCTGTACTTCGTATACAATCCAGTGATGAAAGCATCAGCATCGCCCTGCTCGACCATAGACATACCGAAATAGTTACGTTCGTACATCTTGTCATAAGCTTCCTCGAAAGTATAGCCTTGACGCGCACGCTTTTCAGCCAGATGCTTAGCGTAAGTAGCACGGCGTCCCTGTTCTTTGTCAGCACGCATGTCGACAATATCAATACCGGTCAGATCAAGTTTCAGGCGACTTGCCACACGTTTCAGTCTGTCAGGATTACCTAAGAGGATAGGTTGGCAGAATCCTTCCTGTTTGGCCTGAACGGCTGCCTTCATTGTGGTCGGATGTCCTCCCTCGGCGAATACGACACGTTGTGGATGCAGGCGAGCTGTGGCATGCAGCGTCTGTGTGAGTTTGGTTTCCTGGCCTACCAACTGTTTGAGTTTTTCCTTGTAGGCATCCCAGTCTGTGATCTTCTTACGAGCCACGCCACTGTCCATAGCGGCCTTGGCAACAGCTGCGCTGACCTCAGTGATCAGTCTCGGATCGATCGGTTTCGGAATGAAGTACTTAGGACCGAAAGTCAGGTCCAGAACATGGTAGACATCGTTGACAATATCAGGAACAGGTTTTTTAGCCAGTTCAGCTATGGCATTGACGGCAGCCAGTTTCATTTCTTCATTGATTGCTCTTGCGTGAACATCCAAGGCGCCACGGAAAATATAAGGGAATCCGATGACGTTGTTGATCTGGTTCGGATAGTCACTGCGACCTGTGGAGATCAATACATCAGGGCGGGCAGCGGCAGCATCCTCATAGGAGATCTCGGGAACAGGATTGGCAAGTGCGAAGACGATAGGTTTCGGAGCCATCGAGCGGACCATGTCCTGTGAGAGTACATTACCCTTGCTCAGTCCTACGAAGACATCAGCGCCTTTGACAGCCTCTTCCAAAGTATGGACATCGCGGCGGTCAGTAGCAAAGAGTTTCTTTTGTGGTGTCAGGTTGTCCCGATCTGAGGTGATCACACCTTTGGAATCGAGCATGACAATATTTTCTTTCTTGGCACCTAAGGCGACATAGAGTTTGGTACAACTAATTGCGGCAGCACCGGCACCATTGACAACGATCTTGACCTGATCGATCTTCTTGCCGGCAACTTCCAAAGCATTTTTCAATCCTGCCGCAGAGATGATGGCCGTACCATGCTGGTCGTCGTGCATGACAGGAATATCCAGAGTCTTTCTCAGGCGCTCTTCAATGTAGAAACATTGAGGCGCTTTAATATCTTCCAGGTTGATACCCCCGAAAGTAGGAGCTATACGTTCAACCGTATCACAGAATTTCTCCGGATCTTTTTCATTGATTTCAATATCGAAAACGTCAATTCCGCCGTAGATTTTGAACAACAGACCCTTGCCTTCCATTACCGGTTTGCCACTCATGGCTCCGATATCGCCGAGTCCTAAAACGGCAGTGCCGTTTGTGATGACAGCAACAAGGTTACCTTTATCCGTATATTTGTAGACGTCTTCAGGATTCTTTTGAATCTCGAGACACGGATAAGCAACCCCAGGAGAATAAGCTAAGCTCAAGTCGTTTTGGGTACGATAGGGTTTAGTTGGCTTTACTTCTATTTTTCCAGGACGACCTTCTGAATGATAATTCAAGGCAGCCTCTTTAGAAATTTTTACCATATTAATACGTTGGTTGATTAGTGATTTACTATATCTATTCTTTTTTACCTTAATCACCGGTTGGGAAACCGACAATCTTTATTGCAAAGATAATGAAAAACCTGATAATGGGTATAGGTTTTTGATTTTTTTTTGTATCTTTGTCACGAAAAAGTTAAACATGCTTCTAAAATGATTGCGGCATCCTCTTATAGGCTTGATTTAAAGGACAAGATCCTGAAAGTGGCTATGCAGGCATTTTTCTCGAAAGGCATCCGTGCTGTAAAGATGGATGATATTGCCAGAATGATGTCCATATCCAAGCGCACTCTTTATGAGATTTTTGCTGATAAGGAGAGCCTTCTCTATGCCGGTGTCAAAGAGAAGGAGGATGAGTTCTCTGATCATATGACCCAATTCTCCGAATCCGAAGAACATAGTGTCATAGATATCCTCGTGGAATTTACGCATTGCCTTTTGGAATATTCGGGGAATATCAATCCGATATTCTATGACGATCTCCACAAATATGAGAAGGTCTTGCTGTATACCAAGGAGAAGCATCAGAAGAGTCAGTCAGAAGCTTATGGCTTTTTCCAAAAAGGTATTAAGGAAGGCTATTTCAGGTCAGATATCGATTATAATCTTTTGATTCAGATATCTAATATTACCGGTCAGAAAATCGGCGAAGAACAGCTTTTTGAAAGATTCGGTATGAAGGAAATCCTCCGCAGTTGCGTGTTTGTCTTCATACGTGGTGTCTGTACACCTTTGGGACAGTCCGTCTTGGAAAAAGCTTTGGGAAATGAAGTATTTATTAGCCATTGATTCTTTTAAAGGTTGCCTGACTTCCGCTGAGGCTGAAGAGGCTGCAGCTGAAGGCATCAAACGGGTGAACTCTGAAGCAGACATCAAGTGTATCCCCGTCAGTGATGGTGGAGAAGGGATGCTCGATGCTTTCCTTTCGGCATTAGGAGGCACGAAGGTGAGGATCCGGGTGTTCAATGCCATGTTGCAGAGAATAGAGGTGGAATATGGGCGGATAGGAAATACCGCCATTATTGAGACTGCCCGTATCATCGGACTGTCATCCATTCCTCCGGATTTGCGCAATCCTCTTCTTGCGACCAGTTATGGTGTGGGCCAGGTCTTGGCTCATGCGATAGACAAAGGCTGCGATACTTTTATCATCGGTCTGGGTGGAAGTGTGACGAGCGATTGCGGTATAGGAATGCTCAAAGCTCTGGTGGATCATTTTGCATCGGGGAAAGGCTTTGATGCCGTTCCTCTGAAGAACTTGAAGTTCACTCTCGCCTGCGATGTCGACAATCCGCTATATGGAGACCAAGGGGCAGCCATTGTTTTCAGTCCTCAAAAGGGAGCTACTGATAAAATGATCCCGTTACTGGAAAGACGCGCAAAGACCTTTGCGGCATTGTCGGCACGCCATTATGGGCATGATGATTCTTCCCGTCCCGGAGCAGGAGCTGCAGGGGGATTGGGATATGCCTTTATGCAGTATCTTGGAGCAGAGAAAAAGAATGGCATTGACTTATTGCTCCATCTCCTCCATTTCGACAGTCTTTTGGCAGACAGGGATGTCGTCGTTACTGGTGAGGGAAAGTCAGATAACCAGACCTTGATGGGGAAGTTACCTGTAGGGGTTCTCAATCAGGCCCGGAAACAGAAGATTCCCGTCATTTTGATTGCCGGACAAATAAAGGATGAAGCAGATCTACAACTTGCCGGTTTTTCCCGCATCGTATGTATAAATCCTCCCGGTCTTAGATTGGAAGAAGCAGTACAACCGGAAACGGCAAGAAAAAATATTACTGAAACTCTTTCTCGGATTTGCAAAGACGGGCTGGGCATCAAGTGATACCCTTATTGTATCGGTATCTTTTCTCGTTAGTTATATCAGTCCGTGTTGGTTTACTCGTATCTTCTAGATCACTTTATCAAACCTATTTTTCTGTTTGATAAAGTTGATTTAAGTTCTTTTATTTCCTTCGTGAGACGACCAATGCTATTTTCCCCTAGATAAAGGCTATTCTCCTCTTGGTTAAAGGCGGAGTGAGCCGGAGCTATTCCTTGAACAACCACCCAAGGAATCGGTTCAATAAAGGAAAGTAAAAATGGAACCAGCGGTAACGGGCTACAGGTTTTCCCCCAAATCTGAGGATGAAGTCCCGGAATGGATTCTTCTTGAAAGGCAGGCCGACATCCATAAAATAAACGTGGGCATAGTGGTGTTCATAGGCATACTGAATGGCATACCATATCGTCATCGTGTTCGGATGGAGGGTGGGGTATGATTTCCGCTTGGAAGCTAAATACCATAGATAAGCATTCCCCTGAGAATACACGCAAACGCTGCCACCGATGAGTTTGCCATGATAGAGCGTCACCAGAATTTGAGCCTTGTCATTGCGGCTGAGTTCTGAGAATTGTTTCTCCGGTGGAATCAGTCTCCTGAACTTTATTCTATAGAAACCCTTGAGGAGTTTATAAAATTTGTGGACTTCTTCAGGAGAATAGGCTGCACGGGTTTCAACCCCTTGGGCATAAGCCTTCTCGATACGAAGGTGGATTTTTCTCGTAAGTCGCTCTTGAGGATCCTTGCTATGCAGCGAGTTGTGTATTTCCTGCCAGTGGATAGGGAAATAGTGGCATAAGCGGAACATGCGGTATCCGAACATCTTCGGGTGTATTTCCGAGACCTCAACGTAGAAACACAGGTGGCGCTTGAATTTTTGAGTGATGGCTTCAAGCATCATCCTGAACAGTTCTTCTGGGTGCTGGATAGAACTGTCGTATTCTCCTTGACCGTAAATGCGGCCGTTGGCATATAAAAAAGGTGGTATCAATGTCCCCCGCCTGCGGATCGTCGCCAGCAAATGGGCTATGCACTGACCTTGGGCGTTTTCAGCAACAACCATATAAGGGGTAGTGCCTGGTGTTTGTTCTGTGATACGGAACAATTCCGGACTGTGAAAGAAGTTATCTGCTTTCATTTCCGGCAGATCACGACCCTTCTGAATAATTCTGATATGGATTCCTTCCATTTGTGTACCTCTTGTTGCAAAGATATAAAAAAAAAGAGAATTAGAATAAGATTACCTTAAAAATATAAGACAAATGAATGTCAGTCTGATGACAATCGATATTCGTTTGGAATGACCTCTACATATTAGCTAAAATTTGATAAAAAAGTGTTTTCAACTCAATTTCTTTAGAGCTAAATGAGTATCTTTGCAGTATATGAAGATTATATTTATAGGTGCGGGAAATCTCGCTACTCAATTAGCCAAGGCCTTGCTGAATGCAGGTCATGATATCGTACAGGTCTATAGTCGTACAATGGAGTCAGCCTCAGAACTGGCTACCAGAGCCGGGGGAGCACCGACGACTGATCTCGGGGCAGTAAGAACAGATGCCGATCTTTATATTGTCGCAGTCAAGGACAGTGTGTTGGCGGAGATTATACCCCAGTTGTGTAAAGGACGGGAAAAGAAGGTCTTTGCCCATACGGCAGGTTCCATGCCAATGAATGTATTCAAGGGCATGGCTTTGCATTATGGCGTGTTTTACCCGATGCAGACGTTCTCGAAAAACAGGGATGTCGACTTTTCCGAAATCCCTATTTTTATAGAAGGTAACGATGAATTGACCATCCATACCTTGCACATCTTAGGGAAGACCATCTCGACAAGGGTGAACGAACTCTCTTCAGAGGATCGGAAATACCTGCATCTGGCTGCCGTCTTTGCCTGCAATTTTGCCAATCACTGTTATACCTTGGCTTCGGGCCTGTTGTCTGCCCATCATATTCCGTTTGAAGTGATGTTGCCGTTGATTGACGAGACAGCTCACAAAGTCCATCATCTCACACCTTTGGAGGCCCAGACAGGTCCGGCAGTCCGCTTCGATGAGAATGTCATCCGTTCTCAAGCTGCATTGTTGAAGGACAATCCTCTCGTAAAAGACATCTATGAGAGAATGTCCATGAGCATCCATCTCGCCGACAAGAAAAACAAACGCTGATGATAGATTACGATTTGAAGAAAATAAAGTTGGTGATCTTTGATGTTGACGGTGTGCTGTCGAAGCAGACCATTGTCCTGTCAAGCGAAGGGGAACCTTTGAGGACTGTGAACATCAAGGATGGCTATGCTATTCAGTTGGCTGTCAAGATGGGTTTGCAGGAGGCGATATTGACAGGAGGCCATACAAAGGCTGTCCGCATCCGTTATGAGAACCTCGGTGTTCAGGATGTGGTGATGGACGCTGCCGTAAAACTGAAATATTATGATGCTCTATTGGAAAAATATCATCTCAAGGATGAAGAAGTCCTCTATATGGGCGACGATATTCCCGACTACGAAGTGATGCAGCGCTGCGGTTGTGCCTGTTGCCCCCGCGATGCAGCCGCAGAGATCAAAGCCGTGTCCTGCTATATCTGTTCTCGCGATGGCGGTGACGGTTGTGGCAGAGAGGTCCTCGAACAGGTGCTGAGGGCCCAGGGCAAATGGCTTTCAGACAAAAAGGCATTTGGTTGGTAATACGCCTACAATAAATCTTATCGAATACATGCAATCTTTTAAATATCATCTTGTTTTAGCCAGTGGCTCTCCTCGGAGAAAAGAACTCCTCGCAGGTCTGGATATCCCTTTTGAAGTTAGGGTGATTCCAAATGTTCAGGAGAACTATCCCAGTCAGTTGCCTGCCGTCGAAGTACCTGAATATATCGCTGTAGAAAAAGCCGAGGCCTATCGGAACGCAATCGGCGACAAGGAACTGGTGCTCACTGCTGATACAGTAGTCGTGTGTGAAGGACAGGTCCTGGGAAAACCCAAGAGTGCAGAACAGGCTGCCGATATGCTGAGGCTATTGAGTGGTAAAACGCACTTGGTCGTAACGGGAGTTTGCCTGACAACGAAAAACAGACAGCGGCATTATTCTGTGAAAACAGAGGTGACTTTCAAATCTTTGACCGAAGAGGAAATCTCTTATTACATCACCCATTACCATCCTTTCGATAAAGCAGGAGCCTATGGTATTCAGGAATGGATCGGCTATATCGGTTGTACCGGATTGAAAGGGAGTTATTATAATGTGATGGGATTGCCGGTGCAGAGTATTTATAAAGAACTCCAGAATTTTCAGAAGGAATAATTCCACTGTTCTTCTGAAAGTGTCTGTTATCTTGAAGCTCTGAAATTTTCCAGATGCTCATATTTCCTTTTCATCATCTTTTGATAGATCTGACTGATCCACCATCTGTGGCTCAGAAGGAAGGGAATGCTAAGGATGATGAGCATCAGATAGGCAGTGGAAGAGTTGAAGAGGACCTTGAATAATGCAATGAGCATTGCCGGCAGTAGGAAAGTACAGAACCGGATGACCATGGCCAGATAGTTGTAATCCTTTGAAGTACGACTGGTGAGTCGTGTATCCAACGGTGTTGTCTGGTCGTTGATGATGGCCGTGTGCATGACTGTGATCAGTTGTGGTCCTGCGGCATAGAGCGCGTATGCAGAAATCATCAGCGGTCTCCATCTGCCGAGTATTACAGCTGCAATCGAAACGATAAGCGGTATGATGAGCAAACCGACAAAGCAATAATATTTGGTGAGAAGCAAAGGGTATAGATTGTTTTTCCTTACCATGAAGAAATCAATATAGTTGCCTTCATAACTCATCAGTCGTGAAGAGAGCATACTGCCCGGGAGTATAAAACAGATAAAGCACCAGAAATCGGACTCCCAAGAAAACGATCCGTTGTTTGCCGTCTCTGTAGCATCCGCCGTGCAGAGGAATATGGCAAAATAGAAGAAGATACTCAGAACTGTAAAGAGTAGGGTCTTGCGGGGATTCACGTTTCTGAAAATCAACTTGAATTCCAATTGGAGGTATTCTCCTATTTCCCCCCAACGGTCAAGAAACCTGTATTTGCTGATATTGTGTACGGAGGTCTCAGTGACCTTAGAGAGTTCCTTCCAGATATGTTTTTCCTGTTCTTTCCTGTTGAGAAAAAACAAGAGGACAAGCATGCCCGTGAGCACTGTCCAATAGAGGACGTTCAGATGGGACAGATGATTGCCTATTAAGGTGTAGACCTTATAATACTGATCCCACCCTGCTGACTCTCCCGCATAGACCGGCAGGAAAAGGACGGCAAATAAAACCAGAGGCAGAATGAACCAGGAGACGGAATCATTGATCCGAGTTCTGGTCAACAGAAAGAACTGACTGGATAGCCAGATCATCCACTGGCAGGCGAGGATAGAACAGAAGGCTGCCAGTAGACCCTTTTCCGGCAGTATGGTCATGACCGTGTAAGGGACAATCAGTACCAGCCAGATGAAATTGCCGATGCTGAGAAGATTGGAGATCAGAAAACTCTCGATGCAGACATGTTTGGGCAAGGGGAGCAGACTGTAGGGGCGGACCATCTGAGAAGGGGTCTGTTGAACGATAAAGCGTAGGAGAAAGTCAACGGCAACGAGAAAGGGCATGAGGCTGAACAGAACACCTATTGGAGACATCCCGTGGTCCTCTGATACCATTAAAGCCAATGAGATGGATACGATGAACAGATAGACCAGGATGACTGCCCCTGCAATGCTGAGAGCAACTTTCGCGGCTTGGTTTCTCCCGTGGAACAGACTCCTTTTCTCCGCCAAGCGGCGGTGATGGAGTAGTGCTCTGTATATTGAAAACCTTTTGTGAAATGTCGTTTCTTGCATTCAGGACAGGAATGGTTTATAGGCTCATGGTCTTTTGAAACTCGAAGTGTTGAAAGGGGGATGGCTCAGCGTAAATCGATCACTTCTGCTTTGGGATAATCTTTCGCATTGAAAGAAAACAGAGAATTCGGCAGACTCTTGGCTCTGAAATTGCTGATCGTAATCGTGCTCCAGGTACTTCCCTGTCTCATGCGTACTTTACTTGGAACATAACTGTTCTTGTTGATGGTCAGGTAAAGTTCCTGCACTGTCCGTTTTTGATTGACCGCTGTCAGGTGGACGATGTAGTTGGAACCTGAACGCTGGAGAGAAGAACGGTAACCTGTCTTGTAGATATGAATAAAGGTGTAGGGATTCATCGACATCTGCTGTGCCTGAGTCGGAGTACTGATGTTGACTTCACCCGTCTTTTTCATATAACTCCATTGGGTCTTGCCGTTGTACCATACAATGGCTTGTGGGGTCGTCGCACGGAAACGGTTGCCTTTTATGGCAATCGTCCCACTTGCAGAACCGTATTTGGCTGATGACAACCTGAAAGATGCACTTGCGCCGCTTTTATGACCGATGACAAAGGCACATCGATTCAATACTTGTGCAGCTGTCTGGGCTTGCATCGTACAAGCTAAAATTAAAAATAGAAATAGAAAAGTGTACTTTTTCATATTCTTGTTTTGATCTATATCGATTGATACATTGAGTCTTATGTGGATTATCCCCTAAGTTGGGTGAGGATAACGTTCAGTTGGTTCTCGTCTTGCACGAGCACTTCACGCGGCTTGCTGCCTTGGGCACTCCCTACAATCCCTGCGGCTTCCAACTGGTCCATCAGTCGTCCTGCACGGTTATAACCTATGGAGAAACGGCGTTGGATCATACTCGTACTGCCGGTTTGGGAGAGGACGATGGCATGAGCGGCCTCTTCGAAATAGGGATCCAGAGAGCGGGGTTTGAGACTGTTGTCATCCGTATCGTTTTTGTTGTCCGGTTCGGGGAGTTCCATAGGTGACACAGGTCCAGGTTGAGAGGCTATATAGTCATTGATGCGTTCTATTTCAGGCGTATCGACAAATGCGCACTGCACCCTGACCGGTTCGTTTCCATTGACATAGAGCATATCGCCTCGACCGATCAACTGGTTGGCGCCACTCCTGTCCAAAATAGTCTTGGAATCGACGGCAGCGGCAACTTTGAAAGCTATTCTGCCAGGGAAATTGGCCTTGATGTTACCGGTAATGATATTCGTCGTCGGTCTCTGTGTTGCGATAACCATGTGAATCCCCACAGCTCTGGCTAATTGGGCAATGCGGGCAATAGGAAGTTCTATCTCCTTGCCGGCAGTCATGATCAGGTCGCCAAACTCATCGATGACAACGATGATGTAAGGCATGAACTGGTGACCTTTCGTCAGATCCAGTCTGTGATTGACATATTTAGCATTGTATTCCTTGATGTTCCTTGCACCGGCCAGTTTCAGCATGTCGTATCTGTGATCCATCAGTTTGCAGAGTGAGTTCAGTGTGCGGACAACCTTCGTGACATCTGTGATGATCGGTTCTTCGTCTTCGTCGACAACAGCCATGAAGTGTTTGGCTATTTTGGAATAGATGGAAAATTCAACTTTCTTTGGGTCGATGAGGACAAACTTCAATTCGTTGGGATGCTTCTTGTAAAGGAGGGAGGTGATCATCGCGTTCAGGCCGACTGACTTACCCTGACCTGTGGCACCGGCAACAAGGAGATGCGGGATCTTTGCCAGATCGACCATGAAGACATCATTGGTAATGGTCTTCCCCAAAGCCAGAGGCAGTTCCATCTTCGTCTCTTGGAATTTTCTGGAATTCAGGATACTTTCCATTGAGACAATGTTCGGTTTGGCATTTGGTACTTCTATTCCGATCGTGCCTTTTCCCGGTATCGGGGCAATGATACGGATGCCGAGAGCAGAGAGGCTCAGCGCTATATCGTCTTCCAGATTCTTGATCTTGGAGATGCGGACACCCTCTGCGGGTTGAATCTCATAAAGGGTAATGGTTGGTCCGACCGTTGCTCTGATCGAACGGATCTCAACACCGAAATTATGGAGAACTTCTGAAATCCGATTCTTGTTAGCTATCTGCTCCTGTTCGTCAATGTAGGGTTGACCGTCATTGGCATATTTCTTCAGTAGGTCGAGTGTCGGAAATTGATAATTCACAAAAGGCTCTCTCGGATTGATAGGCGTCTTGAGGACGTTATCGTTGTTCACTGTCCGTTTGGTTGCACGGTCTCCTTCTTCAGCAATCTGGATCTCCATTCCGATATTCTTGCTCGCCTCTTCTTCTGTCTTCAGGCGGGCCGTCCGCTGTGCTTCCAGAAGAGGTGAAGGGACAATTTCAGGTGTAGTGAGTGGCGTATTGTCGGCTGCATCGCTCTCTTTATCTTCAGGGGCTTCCGAAGGTTCGTTCTCGTGGTCTTGCTCGTTTAAGTCAATGACGCCATTGTTCAGTGTGGCATCTTCAGGTTGGACCTCTTCAGAAGGTTCTGATGCACTTTCTTCAGTTTCCGTGTCGTTGGAGACATTGTCCTCAGGTTGTTCTTCGGGCTGTTCCGACTTGGAAGCATTGGTAATGGAAAAAGGAACTTTGATGTATTTTGTAGGGTGGAGCATCTTGACGATGACAGTAATGGTTTCCGTCGTCAGGTAGGTCAGAAATGCAATCCCCGTAATGACAAGGATGGCAATGAGTCCTGGAGGACCTACCATCCCTTCGAGTTTCTGGACACAGAAAAGACCATGTTCACCCCCGGGGTTGAAGAACAGGTTTCCCATGATCGGAGTGAGGAATTTGGAGAAGGCGATCGAGCACCAGATCATGACGAATGCCATACCGAAAAACCATTGCCACAGATGAAGGTGATAAGCCCTGATGAGTTGGAATCCTCCAAGGATCATGAACAGGGGGATGAGAAAAGCGGGGAATCCGAAATTCTCGGTAATGAAAAAATAGGAGAGAATAGCTCCCAGAGAGCCACAATAGTTGATGAATTCGTGATTGGGATTCAACCATTCACCCGGTCGCATATTTTCCAGGATGCTCTGGTCTTCTGTCCCAGTGATAAGATAGGATACCATTGCTATAATCACATATACAGCAAAGGCAAAAAGAATGAGACCCAGGAAAAAGTCTACTTTGTAATGCTCTGTATACTTGCTTTGTCTTCTGGTCTTTTTACCAGTCTTCCCTGATTTAGGCTCAGTTTTTTTTTTCACCATCTTAAAATGCTTCTCTTTTTAGGTGCAAAAATAAAGAAAAACTTCTAAAGGCGGTTACAATTTCATAACTTTTTTCTAAATTTGCAAACAGTAAAATTTGGAAATGAAAAAAGTCATATATAATAAGTTCGATAAACATCTCATAGAAACTTTGCCAAGAGTCAGTTTTCCGGGAAGGATTATCACTATATTTACCAAGGATGATGTGAGCACTGCTGTTGATTATCTACTCAACTGCGATATATTGGGAGTCGACACAGAGACCAAGCCGGTTTTCAAAGCCGGACTAAGTTATAAGGTCTCTCTCCTGCAGGTTTCAACTCATGATACCTGTTTCCTTATCCGCCTGAACAAGACGGGCATGACGCCGGATATTATCAGATTCCTGGAAGATACCAAAGTTCCGAAAGTCGGACTTTCGTGGCACGATGATATTCTGGGATTGGAACGGAGAGAAAAATTCAAACCGGGATATTTCATAGATTTGCAGAATATTGCTCCCAAACTTGGGATTGAAGATAAGAGTCTTCAGAAACTTTATGCGAACATCTTCCACATGAAGATCAGCAAGTCCCAGAGGTTGACCAATTGGGCAGCTGATCAGTTGAGAGAGAATCAGAAAATGTATGCTGCGACAGATGCGTGGACCTGCATCAAATTGTATGAGGAGATGCAGAGATTGTTGAAGACGCACGATTATCAATTGGTAAAGGTACCTGAGCCAGTCGCTCCGGTACAAGCAGTTCAGGATAGTTCCGAGGCCGACAAGACCTCTCTTTCAAAAGAAAGGATCAAGGGAGTTTAAGATGGAAAAATATAAGCAGGTTTATTTAAAAAAAGGTAAAGAAGAGAGTCTTAAACGGTTTCATCCTTGGATCTTCTCCGGAGCAATCAGTCATATGGACGACGGCATCGCAGAAGGCGACTTGGTCAGAGTGATCTTGAAGGACGGTTCTTTTATCGCCTTGGGGCATTATCAGACCGGCAGCATTGCCGTTAGGGTGTTGAGTTTTGAGGAACGTCCCATAGATGACGCTTTTTGGAAAGCGAGACTGGAGTCGGCTTTGAAGATGCGCATCGCTATCGGAATAGCTGATAGTCCCTCCGGCAATACATATCGACTTGTTCACGGTGAAGGTGACAATTTGCCGGGGCTGGTGATTGATTGCTATGGCAAGACGGCTGTGATGCAGGCGCACTCTATGGGTATGCACCGTTGTCGGAAAGAGATCTGCAAGGTCTTGCTTGAGGTGATGAAGGGTCGTATAGAGAATGTGTTTTATAAAAGTGAATCGACATTGCCTTTGGGTGATGACCTCGAGGATGAGACTGGGTTTATCTATGGTGGAAACGTCGATAATATCGCAATAGAAAACGGATTGAAGTTTCATATTGATTGGTTGAAAGGACAGAAGACAGGTTTCTTCATAGACCAACGCGATAACCGTGCCCTTCTCGAGAAATATTCTCGGGGCCGTTCGGTCCTGAACATGTTCTGTTATACAGGCGGTTTTTCGGTCTATGCCATGCGGGGCGGAGCAAAATCGGTACATTCCGTTGACAGTTCCGCGAAGGCGATCGAACTGGCAAAGGCTAATGTAGAAATGAATTTCCCCGGTGACAACCGGCATGAAGCTTTTAGCGAAGATGCTTTCAAATTCTTGGATGAGCACGAAGGAAAGTATGATCTGATCATTCTCGATCCTCCTGCCTTCGCCAAGCACCGCTCTGCTTTGCACAATGCGTTGAAGGGATATATCAGATTGAATCTCAAAGGACTCCAACGTATTGAAAGCGGGGGTATCCTCTTCACCTTCAGTTGTTCTCAAGCGGTCAATAAGGATCAGTTCAGAGCTGCAGTCTTCACGGCAGCAGCGCAAGCGCACCGTCGGGTGCGTATCCTGCATCAGTTGCATCAGCCTGCCGACCATCCGATCAATATCTATCATCCTGAAGGGGAATATCTGAAAGGTCTCGTCCTCTATGTGGAATAGGGCGTCCGAGTCCCCTGCAATCAGAAAGATCGACAGTTCTCATGTTGGATCTGAATAAGAGTTGTTTGGCATTTAAAGTTGAATTGCTATGTCTATGAAATTTTTAGGGATTATCCCTGCCCGATATGCTTCTTCACGCTTCCCCGGTAAGCCGCTTGCGGTGTTAGGTGGAAAACCTGTCATAGAGTGGGTTTATGAGCGAGTCTCAGGCACGTTGCCTCTCGTCTATGTCGCTACTGATGACCGTCGGATTTTTGATGCAGTCACCGGTTTCGGGGGAAAGGCAGTGATGACACGTTCCGATCATAAGACCGGTACAGATCGTATCGAAGAGGCGATGGAGAAGATCGGGAGTGATTGTGATGTGGTGGTCAATATTCAGGGTGATGAACCTTTTATCCGGAAAGACCAGATAGAAGCTGTTTGCCGGTGTTTTGACGATCCTGATACAGAGATCGCAACTTTGGGGAAGCGCTTTACTTCGATGGAGGCAGTTGAGAATGTCAATTCCCCCAAAATCGTCCTTGACCGAAAAGGTTTTGCCTTGTACTTTTCCCGCAGTATTATTCCTTTTGTCAGAGGACAAGAGAAAAAGGACTGGTTGGGCGCTTATCCATTCCTGAAGCATCTGGGAATCTACGCCTACCGCCGCCAGGTACTGAAGGAAATTACACGTCTGCCTCAAGGACAACTCGAAAAGGCGGAGAACCTCGAACAACTGAGATGGCTTGAGAACGGATACCGTATCAAGGTCGGCATCACCAGCGAGGAGACTGTAGGCATAGATACCGCGGCAGATCTGAAACGCGCTGAGGCTTTTTTGAAGGAAATAAATAAAGGATAACATGCAGAATTTCAAGGCGTTTGAAAACCGCGTTGAGCATTTTATCGAAGTCCGTCATTTGATGGACAGAAAAGACCGCTATCTCGTAGCTTTGTCGGGAGGTCCTGACAGCGTCTCTCTATTGAGGGTCTTGCAGAATTTGAATTATCAGATCGAAGCAGTTCATTGTAATTTTCATCTTCGGGGCGAGGAGTCGGACAGAGACGAAAAGTTCTGCAGTGACCTTTGTGACCGGCTGGGTATACCTCTGCATTTGGTCCATTTTGATACCCGCAGTTATGCAGAACTGCATCAGGTGAGCATCGAGATGGCAGCCCGTGACCTCCGCTACCGGTATTTTGAAAAATTGCGGCAATCGCTCGGGGCAGAAGGAATATGCGTGGCTCATCATGAGGACGATTCAGTGGAAACGGTTTTCATGAATCTCGTGAGAGGGACAGGTATCAAAGGACTCGAAGGAATTCTTCCCCTACAAGGGCGAATCATCCGTCCACTGCTTTGTGTAAGTCGGTCAGATATAGAGGATTACCTGCATCAGTTGAATCAGAATGATGTCATCGACAGTACCAATCTCATAGATGATGTGACCCGAAACAAGATACGACTGGATGTGATTCCATTATTGGAAAAGATCAATCCGGCAGTCAAGACGAATGTGACGAAGACGGCGAGATATGTCGGGATGGCTGTACATGCTTTGGAGCATTATATCAACAATTACATTTCCATGAAATCGGGCATAACCCTCTATTTGCCTCAGGAAGCAGGGGACTCGACCGTTAAGGAGACCGGTGCATCTGTCACCGTCCAAAGTATCAGGGCTTTTCCTTCTCCGGAATTACTGCTCTTTACCATCATCAACTTGTATGGCTTCAGTGGTTCCCAGGCAGAGGAAATCTATGAATCTTTGGATAAGTCCGGCAAGGTGTGGCAATCAAAGACCCATGAACTTCTCATAGACAGGGGAAAGATTCTCATCCAACCTGTATGCGAGCATGGCGTCAAAAAAATGCAGATACCGGAAACGGGTACTTACGTCTTTGCAGATGATCTCAAACTTCAGGTCAAATATGCTCAGACTGTTGTCATCTCCAAGGAGGAAGGGACAGCGACCTTGGATGCAGGGAAGGTAAAATTTCCCCTCACCCTCCGCTATTGTCAAGAAGGTGATCGTTTTGTGCCTTTTGGGATGCATGGCACAAAGTTGGTCAGTGATTTTCTGACGGATTTGAAGTGCAATCTCTTTCAGAAAAGGCGCCAATTGGTGCTTGCTGATACCACTGGAAATGTGGTTTGGCTGGTAGGAAAGAGGACGGATAACCGCTTCTGCATAGATGCCCATACGGATAAAACTTTGATATTGAAGATATTGGATTCTTCTGCCGGAATATGATTCAGTAGGATCGGTTTTACATTCATGACAAGTTGAAACTCAACCCTTGAAAAATTGTCTGGAAATCGGGGATGAGTTACAGTTTTAATTTTTCCAAATAATTTGGTAGTTAGATGGGAATTGCCTATCTTTGTGGATGTAATCAAAGTTTTTTCCATGATTTTAAAAACTCTTATACTGACATTATTATTCGTATTTCCTTCTGCAGCCGCAACTGCCCAGAAAATAACTTTAGGTTCGTGCACCACTCGTGACGGCGGACTGTATAAGGGTGAAATGTCCGGTGGCAAACCCTATGGGAAAGGCAATACGCTCTATAAGAACGGGGATGCCTATGAGGGGGAATATGTGAAAGGCAGACGCGAGGGCTATGGCGTCTATACTTACAGTAACGGCGAGAAATATGAAGGTCAGTGGTTTCAGGATCAGCAGCATGGAAAAGGCACCTACTATTTCGCCAATAACAACAAGTATGTAGGACTATGGTTTCGGAATGTCCAACAGGGGCATGGCGTGATGTATTATTATAATGGAGACCGCTATGACGGTTATTGGTTTCAGAACAAGCGTCAGGGAAGAGGCACTTATACGTTTTCCAACGGAGCCTATTATCGTGGACAATGGAAGGATGACCAGAAAGAAGGCAAAGGCTTTTTCAGTTGGGGAGACGGCTCGACCTATGACGGGATGTGGGCTGATAATATGCGCAATGGAAAAGGTACCTATAAATATTCTGACGGTGACGTTTATATAGGCGACTGGCAGAATGATATCCAAAACGGGAAAGGTGTCTATAAATTCCAGAACGGGGACCTTTATGATGGAGACTACGTTCAGGGCGAGCGGACCGGTCAGGGTACTTTCACGTATGCCAACGGTGACAAGTATACCGGTGCCTTCAATGAAGGTGCGAAAGAAGGACTGGGGACCATGGTTTGGGATAACGGAGATACTTATACCGGACAATGGAAGAATGACGTGCAGAATGGAACGGGGAAACTCGTCAAGAAGAATAATGATATTTTCGAAGGACAGTTCAAAAACGGGAAAGTCGATGGAGAAGTTGTCATCCATTATGCCAACGGCAATGTCTTCCAAGGTACTTATAAAGAAGGGCGTCCTGACGGCCCGGCTATAGAGATATCCAAAGACGGAACACGCTTTGAAGGCAATTATGCCAACGGTGTGAAAGATGGCAAATTTATAGAGAAGAATCCGAGTGGACAGATAACGGACCAGGGAACTTATCATCAGGGAAACAAGGATCATTGACAGAAATTCAGATTTGAGCATCCTGACAGTATATCTTAAAGCGTAATATTCATATGATGAGAGTTCATTGGTTCGACAATTCTAAGAAATGTCTTCTATCCGTATATGGGATGAGAAGATACGGGAACTTTCATATCTTAATAAATCAGTAATCATGACAAATAAAATAGATAAACCTGCAATTGGAATCGTAGAAAATGATCCGTATCTGGCACCTTATGCCGATGCTATTCGCGGGAGACATGAGCATGCCGTATGGAAAATGAACCAGTTGACTCAAAACGGCAAGGTATCACTTCGGGATTTTGCTTCCGGCTACCTTTACTATGGTCTTCATCGGACGAATGACGGGTGGGTGTTCCGTGAGTGGGCACCTCATGCGACGGCTATCTATCTGGTAGGTGATTTCAATGGCTGGAAGGAAACGGATGACTATCGTTGTACGAGTCTGGAAGGTACGGGCAACTGGGAACTCCGGTTACCGGAAAGTTCTATCTGTCATGGTCAGTTATACAAGATGCATGTACACTGGGATGGTGGCGAAGGTGAGCGTATCCCTGCTTGGGCACAACGTGTGGTCCAGGATGAACAAACTAAAATATTCTCCGCGCAGGTATGGCAACCGGTGCCATATACCTGGAAAAAGAAATCGTTTGTCCCTACCACTTCTCCTCTGTTGATCTACGAATGTCATATAGGTATGGCCCAGGATGCCGAAAAGGTGGGCACTTATACTGAATTCAAGGATAATATCCTTCCTAGGATTATCAAGGACGGTTATAACTGTCTACAACTCATGGCTGTTCAGGAGCATCCTTATTATGGGAGTTTCGGCTATCATGTGAGCAGTTTCTTTGCACCCAGTTCCCGTTTCGGTACACCTGAGGAGTTGAAGTCTCTGATTGACGCTGCCCATCAGGCAGGACTGGCAGTCGTTATGGACATCATCCATTCACATGCTGTCAAGAATGAAGTGGAAGGTCTGGGGAATCTTGCAGGCGATCCGAATCAGTACTTCTATCCCGGAGAGCGTCACGAGCATCCCGCATGGGGGAGTCTGTGCTTTGATTACGGGAAAGATGATGTGGTCCATTTCCTGTTGAGCAACTGCCGGTATTGGCTGGAGGAATTCCATTTTGACGGGTTCCGCTTTGACGGCGTGACATCGATGCTCTATTACAGTCATGGGCTTGGGGAAGCCTTTACCACTTATGCCGATTATTTCAACGGCCACGAAGACGATAATGCAATTTGCTATCTGATGATGGCTAACCAGTTGATCCATGAAGTGAATCCTCATGCCATCTCGATAGCAGAGGAGGTCAGTGGAATGCCCGGGCTTGCAGCTGGATTCAAGGCTGGCGGCTACGGCTTTGACTATCGTCTGGCCATGAATATCCCCGATTTCTGGATTAAGACGATCAAAGAGCAGAAGGATGAAAACTGGAAACCCAGTAGTATTTTCTGGGAAGTGAAGAACCGCCGGGCTGACGAGAAGACCATCTCGTATTGCGAGTCTCATGACCAGGCTCTCGTCGGGGACAAGACCATCATCTTCCGCCTGATCGATGCCGATATGTACTGGCATTTCCGCATAGGAGATGAGAATGATACCGTCCGTCGCGGAATAGCGCTTCACAAGATGATACGCCTGGTCACGCTCTCAACGATGAACGGCGGATACCTGAATTTCATGGGCAATGAATTCGGCCATCCTGAGTGGATCGATTTCCCTCGGGAAGGGAATGGCTGGAGTTATAAATATGCACGTCGGCAATGGCATCTTGTGGATGACCAGCAATTGTGCTATCATTATTTAGGTGACTTTGACAAGGAAATGCTGCGGACCGTCAAGAGTGAAAAAGATTTTATCCGCACACCTGTGAAAGAGATATGGCATCAGGATAAAGACCAGATACTGGCATTCATGCGAGGAGGACTCCTCTTCGTCTTCAATTTCTCTCCGACGCAGTCGTTTGCTGATTATGGTTTTCTGGTTTCCAAAGGGGCCTATCAGATTGTCTTGGATTCGGATAACCGTGGATTTGGAGGAAACGGAAGGAATGACGATTCGATGATGCATCAGACGATTTTTGACCCACTCTATGCCGAGCAGGGAAAGGAATGGCTGAAGTTGTATATTCCGTCACGTTCAGCATTGGTTCTTAGAAAAATGTAATCGATTACAATAAATAGTAATGATGAGGAGAAATAAAAATAGCACGATTACCATGAGGGTAATCTGCACTATTGTCTTTTTGCTTTTTACTTTCTGTTATTTATATTTTTATCAGAACGATATTCTGGCAGTTGAGCAGCACGTCCTTTCCTGCGGGAAAACGCATTATAACCGTATTCTGGGGGCGATCCTCATCACGGTTATCCTCTATTTCCTGCAGTTAGGTGTTTTTGCTCTTACCGGGTTGAGGAAGCGGACGCATGCGATGACCTATCTGCCGTCGTTTGTCTTATTGCTGTTTATCACGGCTGTCAGTCCACGCATAGATGAAGGTTTTTCCTTCGGTGCCTGGTTGTGGTTGTTTCCTCTGATCCTCATCCTCTACATTCTGGGGGTGATGTTTGCAAGGGGATTCCAGACGATAGAACCGGAAATGAACTCTACCGGCATTTTCTCACAATTGACTTGGACTAATCTTCTGGAGATGGTCATCATGATGATCTGCGTGGGACTATTCAGTACGAACAACGAGATCTTCCATCATCGGATGCGAGCCGAATCCTGTTTGATTCAGGGTGACTGGAATGGGGCTGTGAAAGCGACGGCCGGCTTGGATACGGCGGACAGCAGTCTGACTTTTCTGAGAGCGATAGCCTTGTCCCACGAAGGCAAATTGGGGGAGAAGTTGTTTGAAGTGCCCGTGACAGGCGGGAGTACGGCGATGCTGCCGAACGGAAAGAGCGTGAAGTGCATGATGTATCCGTTAGACTCTGTCTATTTGTGGTTGGGCAAACGTTACACCGAATATATGTCGCCTTTGCATTATCTGCATTTTTCTTACAAGCACCATACTGCCAAGAAGGCTGCAGCAGATTATCTGTTGACTTCCTATCTGATGGATAAGAATCTGGATGCTTTCGTCGCCACTGTCGGAAAGTTCTATAATCTGGACAGCGTGATGCCGAAACATTATAGGGAGGCTTTGATCCTGTACACACACCATCGGGCAAAACCCAAGATCATTTACCATTCCAGTGTGATGGATGCTGATTTCCAGGATTACCAAACTCTTGAAAAGATCCCTAATCCGATGCAGCGTCAGACGGCCATACGGGATACTTATGGGAATACGTATTGGTATTACTGGCAATATGGTGGCAGATAAGTTGGATTTGAGACTCGTCGGTTCACGGTTCTTTTTATATGTTAAGTGTCAGGTCATGGACGGAATAACGACAAACCGTTTCATCGGTCTATGAAACTTGTTCCTATGGCTTGGGAACGAGTTTCATATAGGTATATGAACCCCATTCCCATAGGCATGAGAACGAAATTCCCATTACTTTGTGAATTGACCGTATAGTGGGACAGACCTCTCCGGTCTTTGAGAAAGGTCTCTTTTAGTTTGTCCGGTAAGGGAGACAAATAAAATCAGATTTTTGTGTCCTTCAGATAACTTTTCCTTGATTCGCTTCCATTTCTCTTCTGGGTGGTATGGACCTTTAAAGCAAAGGTCATACTTTGAACTCATTTGTTTGCCGGGAGAAAATCATTAAGAGAAAGCGAGAGGCAAACAAGTCAACTTTCATGTCGCTCAAGGAAGCGGATTTTACGGCAGCATCATATCATCATCTAACCGTTTTCCTGTTACCGTTTCCTGAGTTTTAAGACAACTTCACCGCCTAGCGACGGGTAAAGCCAATGGAAGAATCCATCCGTTATGATTGGTGTGGCTTTACCCCTTCCGAATATTTGCGCAGTGCAGCCAGAAGTTCCTGATTTTCAGTTTTGCTCCCGATAGTTATTCTCAGGCAATTGCCACAGAGACGTACATGGGTACGGTTCCTGACGATAATCCCCTTGTCGGTCAGATAGTCATAGACAGACTGGGCATCTGTCATCCTGACCAAGAAGAAATTGGCATCAGAAGGATAGACGTGTTTGCTGATCGGCAGTTCTTTGACTGCCACCATCATCCTAGCACGTTCCAGGAGGATGATTTTCACCCATTTATCAACTCTGAATGGATCTTTCAGAGCCTCCAAAGCTTGTTTCTGTGTCAATTGATTGACATTATACGGGTATTTGACCTTATTATAAAGTCCTATGATTTCCTTGGAAGCGAAAGCCATGCCCAATCTGATTGCGGCACATCCCCACGCCTTACTCATGGTATTGAGAACGACAAGATTGGGATGTTGACCGATCTCTTTCCTCATTGGAGTGACTCCTGAGAAGTCACTATAGGCTTCGTCAACGATGACGATGCCCTGAAATTTCTCCAGCACTTCTTCAATCGTATTTCGGGGAATCAGGTTTCCCGTCGGATTGTTCGGGGAACAGATCCAAATCAGTTTTGTGTTCTCATCACACGCATCCAAAAGTTTGGCGGACGTGATCTGGAAATCCTCATCGAGTAAGACAGGCCGGTATTCCACATCGTTGATATCCGCACAAACTTTATACATTCCGTAAGTCGGTTCGATAGCCACGGCATTATCCTTGCCCGGTCTGCAGAAAATACGGTAGGGGAGGTCGATGGCCTCGTCGCTGCCGTTTCCCAGAAATATATTCTCTGCCGGCACGCCTTTTACCTTGCTCAAAGCCTCTTTGACCGTTTCCTGCAAAGGATCAGGGTAACGGTTGAGAGGTGAATTGTAGGGGTTCTCATTAGCGTCCAAGAAGACGTGTGCCTGATGTCCTGCATATTCGTTCCGTGCACTGGAATAAGGGGCAAGGTCCCAGATATTCTTCCGGCAAAGCGCTTTCAGTTCCTTCATGATCTATTATTTACGTTTAATGGACTTGAGTCTCAGTCTCATCGCGTTGGCATGGGCTTCGAGTTGTTCATTTTCTGCCATGCACACCACTGCGTTGCCAATATTTTCAATACCCTGTTGATCCAAGTATTGGAAAGTGATCTTGCGGTTATAACTGTCCAAATTGACGCCGTTGTAAGCTAAGGCGTAGCGATGGGTAGGGAGGGTATGATTGGTTCCGCTGGCATAATCTCCCGCACTTTCGCAGGCGTAGGAGCCCAGGAATACCGAACCGGCATTGACTACCTTTTGTGCGAGACTTTCGTAGTCCTTTACGGCTAATATGAGGTGCTCCGGTGCATAGTAATTACTGAGGTCAATTGCCTCGTCAAGGTCTTTGACCAGAATGAAATTGGAATTGTCAAGCGCCTGGGCAGCGATGGCTTTTCTGGGAAGACGGTCCAACTGTACCACAATCTCTTTACGGATATCTTCCAACATCCTTTCAGAGTTTGTGATGAGCATGACCTGTGAATCGATGCCATGTTCGGCTTGTGACAGGAGGTCGGCAGCGACAAAGATAGGATTGCTGTATTGGTCTGCAATGACACAAACTTCACTGGGACCTGCAGGCATATCGATGGCTACATCATGAAGGCTGACCTGTTGCTTGGCGGCCATGACATATTGGTTGCCTGGCCCGAAAAGTTTATAGATCTTAGGGATGCTTTCGGTACCGTAGGCCATTGCACCGATGGCCTGAACACCACCCGCTTTGAATACGCGGCTTACACCTGCAATCTGTGCAGCAGCCAGGATGGCTGGATTGACTTTTCCCGTTTTATCAGGCGGGGTGCAGAGAATGATTTCCTTACAACCGGCTATCACGGCTGGTGTAGCCAGCATGAGGACAGTCGAAAAAAGGGGCGCCGTACCCCCTGGAATATAAAGTCCTACCTTTTCGATCGGAACACTCTTCTGCCAACAAGTGACCCCTTTGGCGGTTTCTATTTTCTTGCCTGTGAATTTCTGGGCTTCGTGGAATTTCGCAATGTTATGATGTGCCAGTTGCAGGGATTCGAGCAAAGTCTTGGAGCAGGCATTCCATGCCTCTTTCTTCTCGGCTTCCGTCACCTCCAATTGGTCGAGGTCGGCATGGTCGAATTTCTTCTCGTAGTTCTTGACGGCCTCGTCACCATTTTCCCGGATATCCTTCAAGATACACTCTACCGTAGCGTTCAATTTAGAGACATCCAAATGCGGGCGTTTGACGATTTCATCCCACGTGTTACGAACTGGAAACTTAATTATTTTCATTGTGCTTAAAGTATCATTTTTTCAATAGGAGTAACCAATATACCCTGTGCACCCAACTCTTTCAGTTTGCCGATGATTTCCCAAAACCTTTCTTCATCGAGCACTGTGTGTACAGAGCACCAACCCTCGTCGGCCAAAGGAATGATCGTCGGACTCTTGATTCCGGGCAGGACCTTGGTGATGGCGCTGACCTTTTCCTTCGGGCAATTCATCATCACATACTTTTTCCCTTGGGCAGACCTGACAGCCTCAAAGCGGAAGAGCATCTCATTCAGGATCTTGTGCTTTGACTCGTCCATATTCCAGTTGCCTATCAGGACAGCTTCACTCTTCATGACCTTTTCCACCTCTTTGAGATTGTTGCTCAACAGGGTAGAACCGGAACTGACAATGTCGAAGATGGCGTCGGTCAATCCGATACCCGGACTGATCTCCACAGAACCTGTGATCACGTGGATATCTGCGTTGATATTGTTTTTCTTCAGGAAGGAGCGGAGAATATTCGGATAGGATGTGGCGATTTTCTTGCCATTGAACCAATCCAGTCCCGAGTAAGGAATATCTTTGGGAATCGCCAGACTCAACCGGCATTTACTGAATCCCAATCGGGATATGATCTGGGCATTCTCGTTTCTTTCTACAAATTCATTTTCGCCAACTATACCGATATCAGCTACGCCATCAGCTACACTTTCAGGAATGTCATCATCCCTGAGATACAGTACTTCTAAAGGAAAATTGTTTGCTTGTACAAGAAGAATTCGCTTTGAGGCGGGAATTTTGATATCTGCTTCTTTGAGCAGGTTCATCGTGTCGTCATACAGACGGCCTTTTGATTGAACAGCTATTCGTAACATCTCTTATTTTCTGATAAAGTTCATGCAAAAGTACTTTTTTTTGTCCATATTTGCAACATTATTTGTACTTTTGTACTGAATTAGCGTAATGAAACCATATTTATTGATCATAATTCCATTATTGTTATTGGCTGCTTGCTCTTCCAGGCAGGCTCCGGAGGTCACGCCTTGGGGGACTGTTGTCGGGGATAACAAAACGGCTGCGGATTCTGTTCAGAGGAGATTCTCTCTGGATGATATCATGAATAATGGCGAGTTGATCATGCTGACTCTCACGGGTCCGGAAACATATTATGATTACCGCGGTAACGGCATGGGACTTCAATATCTGTTGTGTGATAAATTTGCCCAAAACATAGGGGTCTCTCTGCGGGTGGAAGTTTGCAAGGATACAATGGATCTGGTCAACCAACTCCAGAAAGGCAACGGAGATCTGATTGCCTTTCCATTATCCAAGAGTTTGTCTAAGAAAATCAAAGATAATCTGCTTTATTGCGGGGTCAGCATGGACTCTTCCAAACTGCAATGGGCGGTCAATAAAGACAACAAGGAATTGGCAGACTCTCTGAATCACTGGTTTCGTCCTCAAATGATTGCAGAGACGAGGCGCGAGGAGGACTTCCTGCTCAGTACGCGGAGTGTCGTCCGCCATGTCTATTCGCCTATGCTCAATCCTTCAGCCGGCATTATATCCAGATATGACAATCTCTTCCAGATGTTTGCGCCTATGGCAAGGATGGATTGGCGCCTGATGGCTGCACAATGTTATCAGGAAAGTTGCTTTGATCCGAACGCCCATTCCTGGGCAGGGGCAGAGGGACTGATGCAGATCATGCCTTCGACGGCTTCTCATTTGGGACTGGATCTGGGCGAATTGCATAACCCTGAATCGAATGTGGCAGCCGCCGCCAAATATATGGCAGAACTTGGAGGGCGGTTCAGTGATATACCTGATCCCGGTCAGCGGTGCTATTATGTCCTCGCAAGTTATAATGGGGGGTATCAACATATCAGGGATGCGATGAGCTTGGCTTCGAAGTTTGGCCGTAATCCCTATAATTGGGGAGATGTGTCAGAATTTGTTCTGAATCTGAGCACGCCTCAATTCTATAATGATCCCGTAGTCAAATATGGTTATATGCGAGGGGCTGAAACGGTAGATTATGTGAACAGAATCCGAAGCCGTTGGTCAGAATACCGGGGCGTTGCTCATGGCGGTGGATTTAGCCCGGGGCATTTTGAAAATAATACGCCTCATCGCTCCAGGCACCGGAACCGTTTCCGCTAAAAAGCTGGAAGCGGAGACCTTTCACTTATGTCTTGTGAGTTGAATGTGGCTTATTAGAATAGGTAGGTTGAGAGGTTTCAGTGGTTATTCTGAAACGGCTACTTACTTGATGATAACGATATGGATTGCTTTTGAACTCTCGGTCTTGATGTCCTTTCACACTTGAAAACGGATATAAGAACGATCATCAAAACTTTTATATCCGGTTTTCAATCCTTTGGTTGCGAGGAATGAGGAGATATTCTGAGGGTCTTTCTCTAATTGTGTTGCCAAGAGATGCTCACTTTCCTGAAAAGTATCCCTGAGAAACGGGTATCCGTCACTGGCCAGGACAATCTCCGAACCTGCTGCTCGAGGGCAGGGAATCACTTTTATGCCTTTCTGAAAAATCGGAAAACCGTCAATGACGGCATAGGTCTTGTTCTGTCCCTCTTTCATGGCTTGAATCAGATCAGGGATGATCGCTTTCCTTGCATCGTCGGGTGATACCCCTTGTTGTATCAGTGTCTTGCGCTTCAAAGCGATTCTCTCTTCGTAGGGCTTTCCATTCTCCCAGAGTTTTCCGTTGACGATCCCCTGGCAGTCTCCGACCATCCATATCTCATTCCGATAGTGGCTGTAGACAATGGCGCTGGCAGTCATCCGGTCTTCAGGGTGAGAGGCCAGATGGGTGAGGAGTTGTGCCGGGTAATGCTGACGTACACATTCGGTTACGCCCTGACAGAATTCTGTCAGGGTCGTTTCGGGTTTGAGTTGACGGATGAATCCCGAGATGATGAGCATGCAGTATCTGCCGTTCTTCATCTCCCGGGAAATCCTCATGGGCGTCTTACTGGTACTGCCGTCAACGATGCTTATAAATTGGTCTGTGACGACTATCCCGTCTTCGCATGTCTCCTGGCTTTCCTTGCCGATTATCTTGCTTTCTATAATGGTCATTGTTTTCCTTTGTCCTATTTGAAGTTTGGTATGAAGATTCTCTTTCTTCTGTTCCTGTTGCCGGGGAAGCGTATTTGAACGGCACGCGTCGTGGGTTTTTGCCTTTTTTCCACGTCTCCTCTTGAACCCCATATTTCGGGTTTTGTCTGAAGGAATCATGGGACCGCTCTTTATTTTTCGGCCGTTCTTTCTTCCACTCAAATCCACCCCCTATCGGGCGATCGTCGAATTTGACATGGGGATTTGGCTTGGATCTGTTTCTCGAGAACCGTTCTCCACGGGGATAGAGCCTGTCGATGAGATCGGGGCGTCCGATACGTCTCAGTTCGTGTTCAATATTCCGCCGCTCTTCAGGTAAGTACCAAAAGAAAAACTGCCTTTGGGCTTTTTTCTCATTAGCCGTTTTAGCCGAATATACCGGTTCGAGGGTATAGGGATCATAACCTGTGTACCACATCTCTGTCGCTATGGTCATAGGGGTCGGCGTAAAGTCCTGGACCTGTTCCAAATGGAAATTGAGGTCCTTGGTGATAACGGCCAACTCTGCCATGTCTGCCTCGTGGCAACCGGGATGGGAACTGATGAAATAGGGGATGAGTTGCTCTTTGAGTCCTTCTTCCTTGTTGATCTGGTCAAAGATGCGCTTGAAATCATAGAACTCGTCGAAAGGGGGCTTGCGCATCAGCTTCAAGACTTGTGGAGAGGTGTGCTCCGGAGCAATCTTCAGTCTGCCACTGACATGTTTGGTGATCAACTCACGCGTATATTGTCGAGTTGACTCATTGATTTTTTCTTCCTTGCTCTGGTGGAGCAACAGGTCGTATCGTATACCGCTGCTGATGAAACTCTTTTTGACTTCCGGCAAGGCATCGACGGTATGGTAGATATCCAGGAGTTGGGTATGATCCGTGTTCAGGTTGGGACAGACCTCAGGGTTGATGCATGAAGGACGCTTGCAATGCTCGCAGGCTTTTTCGTTTTTTCCATGCATGCCGTACATGTTGGCTGAAGGACCGCCCAGGTCTGAGATATAACCTTTGAACCCCGGCATGTGTACGACTTGCCGGACTTCATTCATGATGCTTTTCTTGCTTCTGCAAACGACAAATTTGCCCTGATGCGCAGAGATCGTGCAAAAGGCACAACCTCCGAAACAACCTTGATGGATATTGACGGAAAACTTGATCATCTCGTATGCAGGAATGACTTTTCCCCGATATTTGGGATGAGGCTGCCGAGTATAGGGCAGGTCAAAATTCTCGTCGAGTTCTGCTGTCGTCAGTGTGGGATAGGGTGGGTTGACGACGACAAAAAGTCCGTCAACACCCTGAAGCAACCTGTGAGCATGTTTCATATTGGCTGCTTCCTCTATATACTTGTAATTCTCGGCTTCTGCCTTTTTGGAGTGCAGACATTCCTCATGAGAATGGAGGACGATGTCCTCATCTGTAATCCCCCCTTCAATATTTTCTTTTTGGGCCAGATAAACCGTCTGTGGGATATCGTGTATGGTGCTTATCGGTTTTCCGTCATCCAGTTGATGGCAGAGTTCTATGATCGATTTCGTGCCCATACCATAGAGAATGAGGTCTGCCCCGGAGTCACAGAGAATGCATTTTCTCAGTCTGTCCTGCCAGTAGTCATAGTGCGTCAGTCGACGCATGCTCGCCTCGATGCCGCCCAGTACGACAGGTACATCGGGGAAGAGTTGCTTGAGGATCTTGGTATAGACGACAGTGGGGTATTCGGGTCTGCAGTCGTGTCGGCCGTCAGGACTGTATTCATCTTGTGAGCGTAATCGTTTCCCCGCTGTATACTTGTTTACCATGGAATCCATGACCCCCGGTGATATGGCAAAGCACAGTCTCGGCCGTCCCAGTTTTTTGAAGTCCCGATAGTCTCCGTGCCAGTCTGGCTGTGGAACGATAGCCACTTTATAACCGGCAGCTTCCAGACTACGGCCTATTACAGCCTGTCCGAATGAAGGATGGTCGACGTAGGCATCCCCTGAGAAGATGATGACATCCAATTCGTCCCATCCTCTTAATTCACATTCCTTCTTTGTTGTGGGAAGGAAATCAGTCAATTGATAACTCAACTTTCTTTCCTTTTCCTTTAATCTGTTACGTCCAGAGGATCTTCGCTGGTATTCTGCTGTTTGGCAGACCAGTCTCTGTACAAATCGACAAGTTTCTGAAGTCCGAAAGCCTTCATATTACTGTTGTAGATGAGATCCAGGCAAAGGTCCAGGAGATTCTTGTCCTTGCCGGCTTCTGATTCGAGCAGGGAGCGAAGGTTGTATTTCAACTTGTCCAATACGTCTTCATTGACGATGCCGTTACTGTCTACAAGGTTCTGTAGAAGTTGATATTTCTTAATGGTCCTCAGATGAACGTCGCTTACTTCAATACTGCGTGTTCCTGAAGGATTAGCTTGAATTTTATACATAGTGATATACTTAAAAATTAGTGTTATTTCGATTGTTTTGCCGGCATATTCTCAGTTACGCTAGCTTTTATTACCGGTTTCAGATAGTTCAGGATACCCTGCATGATCTGGTTGCGGTCTTTGGCATTTTTGATGCACTCAAAAGGAAAGCCCATGGTGAAACACCGGTAGTCATTTCCATGGTAGGCGACAGCGGCAGAGTTTCCGTCACTGTATTGCATGGCGCAGATGGCGCCGCCTGCAGGGGATATGATATCCGGGTGTGTAGCGGCATAATGTTTTGGGTTCAGCAGATGCCAGAAGGCAAAGTTCATGCCCAGTCCCGTCACTGTTTCCTGAATGTCCGCTGCGCTGTCCGGTTGATAAGTCAGTTTCAGATTGTCCTGCAACCAAGTTTTTTCATCCTCTCCTGTCATGTCTGAACCGACATAGGATCCGCTGACCAGAAGGCTTCCGCCGTGTTGGAGGTAACTGTGCAGGATCGGCCTGAGCGAATAGGGGAAGGTCTTGTAAAACTCAGGGGTATAACCGTCAAATTTCTCAAGTCCCAGGATGAGGTCGACGATGGGATAGTTTCCGATATTTACTTTCCCACTGGTGACTGCCTGTTCCGAACAACTCTCCACTTGATAGTTGCCGGCTGCGGCAATGGCTTCAGTATGGCTGGCAGGATAATCGAAATCGTTGCCGGCTACGAAATGACCGACCATTTCATCTCCTCCATAGCCGAGTCCTCCGGGACCTTCTTTGCCGATTTGGTTACGGTCAAAGCAGGTCTGTAGTCCATTCCATCCTGCCGTCATCCCATAGCTGACTCCCGGATCTGCCGTCATGTCAAAACCTTGGAGGGAATCGTTGTCGACAACTTGTGGGGAGGCCAATCTATGGAATCCGTTGACGATGAGGATCGTGCCCTCTGAATTCGGACGATAGAGGGCAGAGAGGGTTTCTGAAGGGAAACTTTCTCCTCCGGCATTGCAGGCTGTGACTTTAAAGCGATAAGGGGTATTGGGGAGTAACTGGATCTCGCAGGCGTTGGTCTGAATGATCGTCCCGTTGTCGAATCCTTCTTCCCCTTTGGCGACATAGATGATGTAAGAAGTTGGTGCAGCCGACGGTTCTTGTGGGTCTGTCTGACCGTCCCATGAGAGTCTGGCTTTGCCTTTCTGTTCTAAGGTTACTGAAAAGTTATCCGGTTGTAATGGTTCTACGACATAGTCTTGACCGTGATTGCTGCTGATGAAACGGAGGATCGTCTTATAGATCGACCGTGCAAGGGTGAATTTGAACATCGGGTCCTGTGCAAGTTTGACATCAGGGAAATTCTGATGGGAGAGAGTTTCCAAGATAGCTGAAGGGATTTCAGGCAGTCTGGTCTCGGAATAGTTGCGGTCCCACAGATAGCGTTTACTCCATTTTCCGTATTTTTTAGTGATGTCTGTGGTCACATTCTCGAGCAACGCTCTCGCAAGATCTTTGGAAGTTTGTCGCGAAATGCCTGAACTCAGCACTCCGTCATTGAAATCGGTCGTGCAGACAGCCAAACTCCCCACCAGATCTTTCCCATTGGGTGCGAAGCCTGCGTCACTGTGGACGGCAAGCGACAACTCCAGCGGTACGTTCTTCCCTTCAAGAGTCGGCATATAGACACTTCCGCCACCCAGCCAATTCGTCATCATTGACCTGGTGTTGATATCGTCAGCATAATCATCAGTTCCTTTCCGGGAACTGTAAACCGAGTAAGGCGCACCGCTCCATTGTGCTGAATAGCGTGCTCCTTCGAGACAGCGTGGGATGCCGGAGACCTTTCCTCCCCGTGCAATGTTGCCCATGCCTCCCCCGAATCGGACTGCATCTGCCGTCACGATTCCTTTCTGGGAAGACTGGTTCGTGACGACGACACGATTGGCGAGTGAGCAGCCTTGGGAGAAATCGAAACTTCCCAAATAGACCCATGTTCCTCCGCCCATCTTCTGATTGACTGTGAATTCAGTTGCCTGTCCTTGATGGTAAACGGTATAATGGGCGTCTTTTACACTTTTAGGGAGAGTTTGGTAACTGACATAGACTGCATATTTGCCAGTTTCAGGGATCTCCGGCTGATAGTCTATCTCACTGATACGTTTTTTCTTGGTTGCTTTGATCTGGCGCAGCGTACCTTTCTTGAAAGGGTTGTCACCATCCTGAAGCGTTTCACCGTGATAGGCGAAACCGACGGAGTCGCATCTTTTCCAATCCTTCCCGGTGTTGACTTCCTTATAATAGGGGAGTTTGATGGAATCATCATTGTCTACGATGACTTCGTGGATCTGCCAGTCCCTCTCCCGAGGCGAGAACACTGTAGCTCCCGCATTTTCCAACATAGGGATGAGAAAAGGAATGACGATCGTCTGTGTGAACATGTCCTCCGTCGTACAGAAGAGGTTAGGACGTTGCCACACCCATCTGCTTCTGTTGTTGTCGAAGTATCTTCCGTGTGATGCCCAGATGGAAATATGGCGGTCAAGGAGTCCCTTAGTGACGAGGTTGGGACGTGAAGCGTTGAACACCCATGGATCATCGTCATAGTTGATCTTTCCCCATGCACGGGTATTTCCGTCTTGGTATTGCCCGAAGGTAGTGAGGGTCATGGCCAATAGGCCGAGTGTAAGAATAGCCTTTCTCAAAGATACTTTTTTCACTGTTTATGATAATAAAAAAGACCCGTTCGGTGAATGAGATGATTCAGGGACGCATCTAGTTATAATTTTCCTATCGTGAACTTCTCAGGTTTCTTGCCTTTGAAGTCCCGGAAATAGAGTTTGATGCGTCTCATGTCGGCATCAATGTCTCCGGAAGGATATACTGTTTCCGTACATTGTATGAGTTTGTGCTGGTAGTCACAGCCATACAACAAGATAGGGAGGTGGGCTTCCGAGGCAATATAATAGAACCCCTTCTTCCAGTCGGGGTTCAGACTCCTTGTGCCCTCGGGGGTAATACAGAGGACAAAATGCGGCTCATTCAAAGCCAACTTTGCCAGAGAATCTGTCATATGTGTATGCTTTTCGCGGTGCACCGGGATTCCGCCCAAACTTCGGAAGAGGATACCTAAAGGCCAGAAGAACCATTCCTTTTTCATCAGGAAATGTGCTTTGATGCCTTCTGCATGGGCATATAATTGGCCGATTATCAGATCCCAGTTGCTGGTGTGCGGTGCCAGACAAAGTATATATTTTTCAGGATGAGTTTGATCAACGTTCTTCTTCCATCCAAGACGTTGATAGAGAAGCCATCTACAGACTTTTTGCAACATGATAAGATTGTTAATTTCCCAAGTTGGAAATCTGGTCAATGATCTCTGAGCTTTGCTTGTTGAAATCTTCAGTTAAATCCTGAAAATATTTTTTCGGTTTCATTCCCGGTTCCGGGTGAGAGATACGGCTGATAAAATTAGAATGTAGTGTCAGAATGGAGGTGAGCAAAGCTTCGACATCTTCCTTTTCCGTTTTCCGTCCGCCATAGAGATCTGCCGCGATACACTCGGCAAAAAGATCACTACAAATATAATTGATCTTGCGCTTTAAAAGACGTTTATTTTTCATTTCACGTTTTATATTAAATGATTGGTTTCTTCAATATGTCAGTTCAAAGATAAATAAATTTCGGCAAATGAGAAAACTTCTTTGTGAAAAAACTCATAAAACTCAGAAATTAATAATCATTCTTTCGTTTTATCAGAGAAAAGTCCTAAATTTGCATAAGATTTGAGATTTCAACGATTACTAAATTAATAAACGATGGAAAAAAGTGTATTACAGGTAGAAAGAGCTGCTTACCAGCCCAAACTGCCCAAAGCTCTTCAAGGTGACGTCACCGTCAAGGAAGGTGCTCCTACTCAGAGTGTTGCTGATAGGGAAGAGATCAAGAAATTGTTTCCGAATACTTATGGAATGCCCCTGGTAGAGTTTGTACCGGGTAAAGAGACCGGTGCATCCAGAAAAATGAATGTTGGCGTGATCCTTTCCGGCGGTCAGGCTCCTGGTGGGCATAATGTAATTTGTGGAATTTTCGATGAACTTAAAAAACTCGATCCTTCAAACCGCCTTTACGGTTTTCTGATGGGACCCGGTGGCTTGGTAGACCACAAATATATTGAGATTACAGAAGACCTGCTCAAGGACTATAGAAATACCGGTGGATTCGACATGATCGGATCAGGACGTACAAAACTCGAGAAGGTGGACCAGTTTGAGAAGGGTCTTCAGATTATCCATAAACTGGATATCAGTGCCGTCGTCATTATCGGCGGTGATGACTCGAATACCAATGCTGCTGTCCTCGCTGAGTATTACAAGGCTAAAGGTTATGGCGTGCAGGTGATCGGATGCCCGAAGACCATCGACGGGGATTTGAAAAATGACCAGATCGAAACCTCTTTCGGTTTTGACACTGCCACAAAGACCTATAGTGAAGTGATCGGCAATATCGAAAGGGATTGCAACTCCGCACGTAAATACTGGCATTTCATTAAACTGATGGGCCGTTCTGCCTCTCACATCGCTTTGGAATGTGCCTTGCAGACCCAACCGAATATCTGTCTGATCTCTGAGGAGATCCAGAAGAACGACCTGACTTTGAATCAGATCGTAGAGAATATTGCCAAGGTCGTTGCTAAGCGTGCCGAACAAGGAAACAATTTCGGTGTAGTCCTCATTCCTGAAGGCTTGATCGAATTTATCCCCGCTATCGGACGATTGATCAGTGAATTGAATGATCTGTTGGCTGCTCATGGTGCCGATTATAAAGATCTGGATAAGAAAGCACAAAGAGATTATGTTCTGGCTCATCTCTCCAAAGAGAATGCCGAGACTTTCTCTACCCTTCCTGAAGGTGTAGCCCGCCAGTTGTCACTGGATCGCGATCCTCATGGAAACGTTCAGGTTTCCCTGATTGAAACTGAAAAATTGCTGTCTGAAATGGTTGGTGACCTGCTTGCAAAATGGAAGAAAGAGGGCAAGTATAACGGTAAGTTTGCCGCTCAGCATCATTTCTTCGGATACGAAGGCCGCTGTGCCGCTCCTTCCAATTTTGACGCTGATTACTGCTATTCTCTGGGAACCAGTGCCGCACAATTGATTGCCAATGGAAAGACAGGATATATGGCCATTGTGAAGAACCTGACAGCCGGTCCTGAAAATTGGAAAGCAGGAGGTGTGCCTATCACGATGATGATGAATATGGAGAAACGTAACGGTGAGATGAAGCCTGTCATTCGCAAGGCTTTGGTCGACCTGAATGACAAACCGTTCAAGACTTTCGCTGCTCATCGTGACGAGTGGGCTAAGGAAACGGCATACGTTTATCCCGGTCCTATCCAGTATTGGGGACCTGCATCAGTCTGCGATCGCACAACCAAGACATTGGAACTCGAACATTAATAAGTTAGATATTTCCAGAGCCACAGAGTAAACGGCTTCCGCAAGTTTTTTTGACGGAAGACGAGAGAAGAAGACGTTGACACCTTTGATCTCTCCGTTTCTTCTGTGGCTTTTTTATGATAATGGTGAAAGGAAATCCTATACAGCACAAGAAAGTTTCTTCTCATTCTGTCAACCGGAGTGGGACAAAGACCAGGAAGAAGAGAACGACGACGGGAAGCCGCCGGAAGTATACTCGTCATATCCATCATGCCTCATTCTTTTCTCCTTATAATTTCCTGCATATCCCTTTCATCAGGAAGAACAAGATTGCTTGGCTGATAGGAGCAATAGGCATTATGATCCTCTATATCTGGGCTTTCTATCATTTTTTTGTGGGCCCTACCGGCTTTCGATGGAGGGCACTTTACAGCGATGCCGACTATCCTCAGGGATATGAGATAGAAGGGATAGACATCTCCCATTATCAAGGGGATATCGATTGGGAAGAGTTGCGCAACGCAATGATCAACGGTTGTCCTGTGCGTTTTATCATTGTCAAGTCTACCGAGGGCTCTTCACAAATAGACAGTAAGTTTTACAGCAATTTCCATAATGCGCGCGAATACGGTTTTATTCGTGGAGCCTATCATTATTGGAGCATCAAGAGCAGTGCCCGGCAACAGGCTTACTATTTTCTGGAAAAGGTCAAACTCACGGAGGGTGATCTCCCGCCTGTCCTGGACGTGGAGCATAAACCGTCCCAACAGTCTACGGAGGATTTTCAGAGAGATGTCCTGACCTGGCTGCACATCGTAGAAGACCGGTATCATGTGAAACCGATCATCTATACCTATTATAAATTCAAGGACCGTTATCTCAATGCGCCGGTATTCGACGACTACCCTTATTGGATAGCCCATTACTATGTGAAAAAAGTGGAATACAAAGGCAATTGGAAGTTCTGGCAGCATACGGATGCCGGCAAACTCTCCGGAATTAAAGGATACATTGATTTCAATATCTACAACGGCTCATACTATGATCTTCGAAAACTGACGATCGGTTCGCAGCAGGATGTGTTCGATGATAATGATTGAAAGTGAGTTCTCCTGAAGAGAACTCTTTGTTGCTGAATATCTTACTGGTGTGTCGGTTAGAATTTGTCAGGTTCTTCAGAATATTCCACAGTTGGCTTGACAAATCCCACACCTGTGTTGACAATCCCCTGGTTGTCTTGACAAGAATTTCGTTGAGGTGACGTTGATACTTTCTCAAATGAAGAACTGTGTAGAAGAACCTGCATGGTTCGATCATTCAAGATAGCGGAACGTCTGACAAGCCCATTCCCCGTCATTCTTTGTCTTTTCAGGTTTTAAGCCTAATTGCTCTGCCTTTTCAGTGAGGGCAGAGAGATCACTGAGATAAAAACCACTTATAATCAGATAACCTTGAGGCTTCAAGACTGTTTTGAATACGGGCATATCTTCCAAGATGATATTACGGTGGATATTAGCGAGAATGACATCGAATTTGACATTGATATTTTGAAGGACACCGGCATCTCCATGTAATACGTGCAAGTTCTTAATACCGTTGAGTTCTGCATTGTGTCTGGCATTCCTGACACTCCAGTCGTCAATGTCATAGCCTACAACTTCTTCAGCGCCCATCTTGAGAGCGGCAATGCCCAGAATACCTGTCCCGCAGCCGCAATCCAAAATCCGCTTCCCTTTGAGGTCCATTTGCAATAATGTTGAAAGCATCATTCGAGTAGTGGCATGCGTTCCTGTTCCGAAAGCCTGGACCGCATCTATTCCTATTTCGATATGATCGGATGATTGTCCCGGGTGAAGGGTCTCTCGATGCTTGGCGTCGTAGATGAGCAAAGTGTCGTCGACAGTTATGGGAGCGAAACCTTTTTCTTCCCAGTTTTTGTTCCAGTCTTTATCTTCCACGGTGTCCGTTTGATAACTGATATTCATGCCTTTGACAGGCAGACTTCGGATTGCCTGGATCATCTCAGTTTCATCGAAATTCCGGTCCTGGATATATCCGTCAATTCCCTCAGGCGTATTGATGAAAGATTCGAACCCGGTACGGGCGACACTGTCGGCGAGAAGGTCCCTAGTCATCTGGAAAAGGGCTTTTTCCCCCTTGACATAAAAGTGAGTTACTAAATATTTCATATCAATGTTAAATTCTTCTTGCAAATATATAAAAAATAGGGAAAAGCCTACTTCTGTTTAGGGTTTTTCTGTACTTTTGTAGCAGATGAAAATCTATCTTTGCGTTGAGAAAAAAGAAATAATTCATAAAATAGGAGTAAATATGAAAAGGATAGTTCTTATAGCTCTTCTCGCAGGCTTGATGCCTATGTCCATGATGGCTCAGGACGACCTTTACTTTTCTCCTTCACAGGAGAAGAAGGCTGAAAAAGCTGCTCGTCCTCAGAACTCTAATCCCAATGCCAATAACTATTGGATAGGGTCCAAAAGAAGTTCAGACGAATATAATCACTATGGACATTATGGGAGTAGTTACCAGAATTTGGGTAGAGACTCCCTGGGAAATGATGTTGTGATGTTTGACAAGGGTATGCACCCGGATACAACCTATATCGATACTGCTTTTGCCAATGAATATGGCATGAATGATGAGGATTACCGTTACGCACGCTCCATGAGTCGTTGGGACGGTTATTATGATCCTTGGCTGTACGATGAATATGGCTGGGGACCTTATTTTTGGCGTGCTCCATATTGGGCTTGGGATGACCCTTGGTACGGTGGTTACTATTGGGGTGATCCTTGGTTCTATGGAAGTTACTGGGGTAATCCCTGGTTCTATGGCTATGGCTGGGGAGGTTATAATCCTTGGTACTATGGCTATTGGGGTGGTCCCTGGTATGGCTATGGCTGGGGCTGGGGAGGCCCGGCTTATGTCTATGACAATCGGGACTACGGTCATATGGGCGGTTTAACAGGTAATCGTAACTGGAGTCGTGCAGACGATAGAAACAACTATCGCGGTAGCAATGACCGTTCAGGAAACAATTCGAATTACCGGACTTATACGACCGGACGTACGAATAATTTCGGAGGACGGACTTATAACTACAACAACAATACTTCTAACCGGAGCTTCGGCACGAGCAGGAGTACGTCTTCTCCAAGTTTTGGTAATAATAGCTTTGGAGGTCGTTCAGGCGGCAGTTTCAGTGGCGGAGGCTTTGGCGGAGGCCACTCAGGCGGCAGCTTTGGCGGAGGCCATTTCGGTAGTGGTAGAAGATAAATGAATATCTTATTTTTGTAAATCATCAGAAATGAAAACAAAATACATTTTAGCAGCATTGGTACTGGGAGCGGTACCTGCTGCTGCTCAAGAGACTTATCAGGATGCTAAATTGATGGAGACCGATCTCAATGGGACTGCCCGCTATATTGGTATGGGTGGTGCTATGGAAGCTTTGGGAGCAGATCTTTCCACAATGTCTTCCAACCCTGCAGGTATCGGTTTGTTTCGGAAAAGTGCTGTGAATATCACAGGCGGTCTGGGCATCCAATCTGATGCCAAGACCAGTTTCAGTGCCAATGGCATTGACGATTTCCACTTCAAAGGGCATTCGACGATTCCAAGTTTTGATCAGGCTGGCTTTGTCTGGTCATCGAGGGCAGGAAGAAATTCATATTTGAATTTTGGTTTTAACTACCATAAGAGTCGTAATTTTGATCAGATCCTCAGTGCAACGAATACGTTGTCTAATGCGTCTCAGAATAAACTGACCGCCATGAAGAATCGTGCTCTGCCCAAAGATGCAGAATGGGCTTGGAATGGTGTGGATAATAATTATAGTCAGGTGATGAATTCGACTACTGATGCTAATGGCAACAAAGATTATGACTATTTGAATGGTACCGCCTATGCTTTCGGGCAGTATAGCCACGGCTATATCGGCGAGTATGATTTCAATATCAGTGGCAATATCAATGACCGTGTATTCCTGGGATTTACTTTCGGAATCCATGATGTCCACTATAACAGTCAGAGTTATTATACAGAGAATCTGGAGCAGAATTCTTTCTCAGAGAATTGGGAGCATCTGCGGATTACCGGTACAGGCTATGATGCTAAGTTCGGTGCAATCTTCCGTCCTGTCGAGAGTTCTCCATTCCGTATCGGTGTATATGTCAATACCCCGGTTTTCTATGACCTGACTCTCAATGGTTCGAATGACCTGACGATGACTGGTCCTGATGACAAGGGAAAGATGGTGAGCGCAAGCCCGTCAGATCCTTCTTATGCCGATTATGATTTCAAGATCTATACCCCTTGGAAGTTCGGTGTTTCTCTGGGAGAGACTGTAGGCAACTATTTAGCCTTGGGTGCCACTTATGAGTATGCTGATTACGGCAGTATCGACAACCGTGTCAATGACGGTAGTTATACTGACTGGTATGGTGACTACTATGATGATTCTCACAGTGACGGCAAGATGAATGACAATACGGAAGATGTATTGAAAGGTGTCAGCACCATCAAACTTGGTCTTGAGTACAAACCTATTCAGGAGGTAGCTTTCCGTATCGGTTATAACTATCTGTCTCCGATGTTCGATAAGGATGGTATACGTGACGGTTCTTTGGAATCTCCGGGTGTAGCAACTGCTATGTCCACTGATTATACCAACTGGAAGAGTACGAACAGATTTACCTTTGGTGTCGGTTATGAGTTGAAACAATTTACATTGGACTTAGCTTACCAGTACAGTCAGACGAACGGTGATTTCTATCCGTTCATGAGTTATACTGATGATACGGACAAAGCCAATGATAACATTGCTACAGGTACTAAAGTGAGCAACAAGCGTCATCAACTGGCACTTACAATAGGTTACCGGTTCTGAAAAGATTGATTATTAAGTAAAAGAAACCTGAAGTGTCAGAAAGAATCTTTTACAATTGATTATATTGTTTCCCGATGTTGACGATTATGCCAACATCGGGATTTTGTTTGTCCGCCTCTCTTTTCCAGCAGCACACATTTGCTTATCCGATGGTTGGGAATCGATGACTTTTGCATGCTCTTTTCCTAATCCGAAAAGGCTATTCTTTTCTTTGGGGAAGGTGGCATTTTGAGAGAAAGTCCCAGAGGTCTTACATATATCTTTGGTTTAAATTGTATGGGCGGAGATTTTTTCCTACCTTTGTGTCAATAAAATGAACAACATGAAAAAAGTAGTCTTTTTATTTTTATTATGTCTTGCCAGTTTGTCGCTGTTCTCTCAAAACAAAAGAGAATTCAGAGGGGCATGGATACAGTGCGTGAATGGTCAGTTTATCGGGATGTCCACCTCAGAGATGCAGCGGACGCTCGCTTCTCAGTTGGATTCCCTGAAACGGGATGGGGTCAATGCCATATTCTTTCAGGTTCGACCGGAATGCGATGCCCTCTACAATTCGAAGATAGAGCCTTGGAGCAAGTTTTTGACCGGAAGACAGGGACAGGCACCGTCTCCTTACTGGGACCCGTTACAATGGATGATCGAACAATGCCATCAGAGAGGGATGGAACTCCATGCCTGGATCAACCCCTTCAGGGCAAAGATCAAGACAACAAATGAGTTGTCCAATAACCATATTGTCATCAAGCGTCCGGACCTGGTCTTCAGTTATGACGGTCAATTTATTTTGAATCCGGGTTTACCGGAAGTGCGGACTTACATTTGCAAGGTCGTCGATGACATCATCAGCCGTTATGATGTTGACGGTATACATATCGATGATTATTTCTATCCCTATCCGGCAGCAGGTCAGACCATTCCAGACCAAGACCTTTTCAGGAGCAATCCGCATGGCTTTACCAATATCGGAGACTGGCGTAGGGATAATGTCAATCTGTTCATCAAACAACTCTCTGCCACCATTCATCAGCGGAAACCATGGCTGAAGTTTGGCGTCAGTCCTTTTGGAATCTACCGGAACCAGAAAACCAGCGCTAACGGTTCTGCCACTAACGGTCTGCAGGACTATGATGATCTCTATGCCGATGTGCTGCTCTGGATCAACAACGGTTGGGTAGATTACAGTGTCCCCCAACTCTATTGGGCGATCGGAAATCCTGTGGCAGACTATTCCACACTGATCAAATGGTGGAATAGGAATGCAGGTAATCGTCCGCTTTATATAGGAGAGAATGTACTTGGGACTGTTCAGGCAGCAGATCCTCAGAATCCGGCTTCTCATCAGATGCCAGCCAAGTTCAGGTTGCATGCGCAGAATCAGAATGTAAAGGGGACAGTTCTATGGTATGCCAAAGCAGTTGTAGACAATCCCGGAAATTACGGTCATGCGCTTCGGGATTATTATTGGAAATATCCTGCATTACCGCCAAGTATGCCTTTCTTGGATGACAAAGCACCTAAGCACCCTAAGAAAGTCAAGATGACCTGGACGGATAAAGGACCTTTCCTGACTTGGAAAACGCCTAAAGGGAAAAAGTGGGGAGATGTGGTCACCCGATATGTCATTTATCGATTTGAGAAAGGAGAGAAGGTCGACCTGACAGACCCTTCAAAGATCAAGGCAATCACATACGCCACGACTTATCCTTTGCCTTACGTTGACGGCAAATCCAAAGTGACCTATGTCGTGACAGGTTTGGATCGCGTGGGTAATGAGAGTAAAGGTGCCAAGAAGAAAATCAAATTGTAAGGCAGCCTTAACAGCGCAAGCGGCGTATCAAATCACATTGATACGCCGCTTGCAGTCAGGGGATGATCCGGATTTATTCTTTCATCAGATCCTTGAAGAAATGGTCAAGGTCTTTGTCGAGGCCCGGCATGAGATCACCTCCTATGATGACCGTATCATCATCCGCTACATATAATTCCGCCACATTCTCCTTGTCCTCATTCTCCAGCACAAAACTGTAGGGCTTCAAGATTCCGAGTTTGTCAATGACCGGAGTGCATTTCTTTAATTCGCCCCGGAACAGACCGGCGATTTCAGCATAGAAATTTTCATCGTTGTTGTCTATCCATTGCTCGACAACACAACGCGTAATCTCGTTTTCATCATCATCAAAAGCCCGAAGATCACCACTCTCCTGACAAACTCTTATATGGATATCCGTCATGAGAGAAGTTTCATCAGAAACCGGAAACTTCTGGACAATTTTATTAATAAAACGTTGTATTTGCTGAATCGTTTGTTCCGTTGCTTTCATCTTATATAAATTGGTAAATCTATACAAAGATAACGGATTTTCATGGAAGAAACAATGATTGACTAACTTTTTTTCTAAAAAACAGTTTTTAGTTGTCCTTTCGTGAATTTTGAGTTATCTTTGTATGACGAACTAATGACTGGGAATGATTTCATTCCTGATGAATGCTCTTTGTGAAGAGTTTTGGAGGTGCGGCTATCGCTTTGCCGGACTCGTTCATCAGAATTTTCATTTCCATAAAATCTTTCGTTGAGAAGATGGATAATCGAATAAAGAAAGTCAGGGAATTACTACCGGGAGCCAATTGCGGCAGTTGCGGACATACGAACTGTTTGATTATGGCCGAGGCGTTGGTCAGTAGTGCAAAGAAGGGGACAATCAAAGGTTTGTACTGTCCTATAGGTGGCGATCAGGTCATGAACAGGATCACGGCATTTCTGGGATTGCCCGTTGCAAAGAGAGAGCCACCCCTTGCCATTGTCCGTTGCAATGGAACCTGTGAGCATCGTCCTCGTGTGCCGGTGTTTGAGGATCTGCCGACTTGCAAGGCAATGGATGGGTCAGGTAGGGGAGATATAGGTTGCAGTTACGGTTGTCTGGGCAAGGGCGACTGTGAGTCTGCCTGCCGTTTCAATGCCATCCATGTCAATCCCGAGACAGGATTGTCGGAAGTCAATGAATCTCTTTGCGTCGGATGCGGAGCCTGCGTTAGAGTTTGTCCGAGACATATTATTGTCCTCAGAAAGAGAGGACCGGGTGGAAAGCGTATCTATGTCAGATGTGTCAACAAGGATCCCGACAATCTTGCCTTAGCAGTATGTGCAGTTGCTTGTACAGGTTGCGGCAGTTGTCAGGAGGCCTGCCGCTTTGACGCGATTACGATAGAGGATCATCTGAGTGTCATTGATCCTGATAAATGCCGGTTATGTACGCAGTGCGTGTCGCAATGCCCTACAAGCGCAATTGCAATGGTCAACTTCTCGGGCCTTCAGGACAGGACGGAAAAGAGAGAAGAGGCACAGACTGAAGGAAAACGGTGAGAGTCAAAGAACAACTTTTATTTTTTAATGTTTTTATTGACAAAATGATTGGGGCTGAAATAAATTGTGTATCTTTGTATATTCAACTAATGCTATCAAAGAGATGAAACAGACAATTTTGGTCACTGGCGGTACGGGTTTTATAGGTTCCCATACTACCGTAGAGTTGCAGGAAGCTGGCTATAAGGTGGTTATCATAGACAACCTCTCCAATTCTAAAATGGAAGTACTTGACGGGATAGAAAAGATCACGGGCGTTCGCCCTGCTTTTGAACAGGTGGATCTCCGGGATAAGGAGGCAACAGAAGGTGTTTTCAAGAAATATCCTGATATTTCCGGTATTATTCACTTTGCCGCTTCAAAGGCTGTAGGCGAGAGTGTACAGAAACCGTTGCTGTACTATCGCAATAATATCGTGTCTCTTATCAACATCCTGGAACTGATGCCCAAATACCATGTCCATGGTATCATCTTCTCTTCCAGTTGTACCGTCTACGGACAACCCAAGCCAGAGAACCTGCCCGTGACCGAAGACGCTCCTCATCAAAAGGCGACGTCTCCTTATGGGAATACAAAGGAGATCAATGAACAGATTATCTATGACTACATCCATAGCGGTGCCCCGATCAAGAGTATTATCTTAAGGTACTTCAATCCGATCGGCGCCCATCCTTCAGCTCTGATAGGGGAACTCCCTAATGGCGTGCCGGCCAACTTGATTCCTTATGTGACTCAGACAGCCATGGGTATCCGGAAAGAACTGACGATCTTCGGAAAAGACTATGATACGCCTGACGGTACTTGCATCCGTGACTACATCTATGTGGTCGATCTGGCAAAGGCACATGTCGCTGCAATGGCCCGTGTTCTGGACAAGGAAACTGAGCCGATCGAATATTTCAATATCGGTACAGGGAAAGGTGTCTCTACCTTGACTATTTTGAAAACATTTGAGAAGGCTACCGGTATCAAACTGAATTGGAAGTTCGGACCTCGTCGTGAAGGTGATATCGAGGCAATTTGGGGAGATTGTACGAAAGCCAATAAGGTCTTGGGCTGGAAGGCTGATACTCCTCTGGAGGATGTGATGGCAAGTGCCTGGAAATGGCAGAAAAAATTGAGGGCAGACGGTGTCATGTGATACGTCTCCCTGACGAAGGACAAAACGCTCTGCAACAGATGATCCGTTGCAGAGTGTTTAAATAAAAAGAGGAGTACATTTGTGCTCCCCTTTATTCGTTTTCAGATATCTTGTCCTGTCTATTTCTCGGACCGGATCTTTAATATTTTGACCAGTCTACTTGTCTGACCTGTTCCAGCGCTTTGGTCCAGTCGCAGTTGAGGACAAACTGTAGAGGATAGTCATCACGGTTATAGTACGAATTATTCAGATCCTCATCTTCCTCGTCGAACAGCGGGTTGGCTTTCGTAGCATCTTTGAAGATCTTTTTCACCTCATCCTTGTTCTTGCTCTTGCATTCAGCCTCACGCTTCAAGTATAAGTCACAGAACATCTTCATAGCCAGACTTTGGTCGTTGAGCATCTTTATCTTCTTGTTGAAAAAAGCCATGTCTTTCGAGTTCGCCAGAATATCAGGTGTGACTTTACTTTTCATGTAGTTGAGTTCGTCAACTTTGAAAATGGCGATTTTCCGGTCATTGATATTCTGTGTCGTATCCTTTGCGATGGCAGAAGAGGTTTTCAGGATATCTTTCAGAACATCTTGGGCACTCGCCGGGACTGCTAATAGGAGCATAAGAGCTATGGCTAAAATTGGTCTTTTCATAAAATTCATTTTGTTAATATTGATTTAATACGTTTTGTAAGTTTTTTCCTTCTGTCTGCTGTCGTATCTCCATCTTTTTCATAAGACAGGAGTTGCAAACAAATATATATAAAACTCTTATTTTGCCAATCGATCTTGGTGTTTAGTGAGATATTCTTTCCAATTACTATAATGGCGTGCGCCCGTTTCAGGGGTGCTCATCTGCAGGAAATGGCAATACGCTGCCCCTAAGGCATCTGTGGCATCCATGAATTTCGGCATCTCCTCATCTTTGATATTCAGCAGATGCTGCAGCATACCTGCGACCTGCTCCTTGCTGGCGCGTCCCTGACCGGTAATCGCCATCTTGATTTTCAGCGGAGCATATTCCTGAATGGGGATACCGTAATGGATAGCCGCCGCAATAGCGACACCTTGCGCCCTTCCGAGTTTGAGCATGGACTGGACATTCTTTCCGAAGAAAGGTGCCTCAATAGCCATGACATCTGGGTGATATTCGTTGAGGACACCCGTGACCCTCTCCAAAATTTTACCCAATCGGGTATAAGGATTTCTCTCTTTTTTCATATTGATCACCCCCATGACGATGAGGTGTGCATGATTGCCGGAGATCGATATGACGCCATATCCCATGACATTGGTTCCCGGGTCGATACCTAAGATGGTTTTCTCCCCCGATCGAGTCGCAGTGAGTTTGAAGGGGTCCTTGTTCTGTTCAGCGTTCATCGATCCATGTAGGGATTTACGGCAACTTCATCGCCGATAGTCGTCTGGTCACCATGTCCAGGGAGGACAATCGTATCGTCCGGTAACTGGGCCAGTTTCCTCAGACTCTGGATGATGAGGAACATTGAACCGCCGGCAAAATCAGTCCTTCCAATAGAGTGCTTGAAGAGAGTATCCCCCGTAAAGGCGACATGCTCAGAAGCACAATAGAAAGTGACGGACCCCTTGGAATGACCGGGCGTCTCGATGATTGAAAACTCATGATTCCCGAATTTGATGATTTCGTCTTGCTCGAAGAAATGATCGATAGGGGGGAAGTCATAGTCCAGATTGAGTTGATAGAACTTGCTCGCCTGTTTCTTCAGGGTCTGCATCAGATGTGCATCTCCTTCAGCCACTTCCGGTTTGAGACCGAAAAACTTGAAGATGGTATTGTTCCCGAAATTATGGTCCAGATGACCATGAGTGACGATGAGGTGCTTGGGCTCTAATTTGTTGTCCTTGATATATTTTACAACTGCCTGACGCTCTTCTTCATAGTAGGCGCCACAGTCGACAATGATACACTCCTTGGTCTCATCGCTTACGACGTAGCAGTTCTCTTGGAGCATATTGCATTGAAATCTTTGTATATTCATCATAGTTGTCTTTCCTTACATCCCCGCCCAGAATTTTTCCTCTCGCAGACGGTCTTGTCCGCGATTCATTTCAGCGGGAGATAGATGAGTTTCTTTTCCTCTTTGAACCAGTCTTCTTTGAAATAGTCGCTCAAGTCAGTGACCTTCGCCTTACCTTTAAAGGGACTTATTTCTTCAGTCAGATCCCCGCCTTTCAGGCAGAGCCACCCATTGTGGAGTGTGTTGTTTTCCTGATGTGAAATGTTCTTTCTGGTCATTTGTACCAGTTCGGGGAAAGGCATGACTGCACGGCTGACGACAAAGGCATATTTTCCTTTTTCATCTTCCCCCCGAAGGTGCTCCGTCCAGACGTTCTTCAGTCCGATAGCCTGGGCGACAGCTGCAACGACCTTCAGTTTCTTTCCAGTTCCATCAATCAGTTTGAACAAACAGTCAGGAAAGAGAATAGCCAGCGGAATGCCGGGAAACCCTCCCCCCGTACCGATATCCAGAATCCTTGTACCGGGTTTGAATGTGATGGCACGGGCGATGCCCAAAGAATGGAGGACGTGATGCTCGTAAAGGTTGTCGATATCTTTCCTCGAGATCACATTGATCTTCGCATTCCAGTCTGTATAGAGCGCTTCCAACTGTTGGAACTGGAGTTTCTGAGTATCGTTGAGTCCCGTGAAATACCGGAATATAAGATCCGCGTTGTCGTTCATTTCAACCAGTGTTTTAGGGCCTTCTTACTGATGGTCAGTCGTATCTCACCCTCTGCGTGAGGTGCAATTTCATCTTCGCAATAGATGAATGTGATATCATCGTCCCCCAGTATGAAATTATCCGGGGCATATACTTTTCCGCCGGCAAAGAAGTAGCGTTTGGCGAGTTGTTGCCAGTTGTCGACTTTGTATTTCTTCATTAAAGCCTTTTGGATCAGATCGGCTATCCCTTCCTCGTATCCGGGAGCGAAGATGTCATCCAAGGTAATGAGTTTGCCCGTCCGTGTATTGAAATTTCTGACCAAGTTTTGATTGATGGCATGTATGCCACCGCCATAATAATGGATATTTGCAAAATAATTCAGGATATGGTCGGCATGGCTTTCTATATGAGTACGCACCTCATAACTGTTATTGAGAGATGCGGCATGTTCAGGGTCTTGTTTTAAAATGGCAGAGTAGTCTTGGATATAACTGCGTGAATAGACGTTGACGAATGAATCCACGGCTGCCTTGACGCCCAGTTTTTCATCGGACAAAGAGAGATAGTCCGGTGAGAGGATGCCGGAACGTAGGAGTACAGCGTTGATTTGGTCTGCATTCTTACCTTTAATATAGGTGAGTCCGATATGGAGTTTCAGTTCAGGCGACTTCTCTTTTGTCGTGAGAGGGACTACAGTATCCACAGACAGACTGTCAAAGTGCAGTCCGTCCAATTGTGTGATTTTTTTATAATGTCTAGTGCCACAGGAAGCCATTGTCAATATGGCCAAAGCCACTATCAAAAATTTTTTTTCCATAGGGGCAAAGGTACTAATAAAATTTTGTAACTTTGCAAAACTAAAACATAAATAAGGTGAAAATGATAAAAGCTGCCTTTTTCGATTTGGATGGTGTCGTACTTGATACAGAATCTCAATACAGTGTCTTCTGGGGGAAAGAACTCCGACATTATTTTCCGGATCGACAGGGCTTTGAAAAGGTGATCAAAGGTCAGACTCTTGTGCAGATTTTTTCGAATCTCTTTCCCGGTCAACTGGAACGGCAGCAAGAGATCACCAGTCATCTCAATGCATTTGAGAACCAGATGTCTTATGCTTATATCCCCGGTTTCCAGGATTTTATCACGGACTTGCGGAAGCATCACGTCAAGACGGCATTGGTGACCAGCAGCAACAGGAAGAAGATGGCGAATGTCTATTCCCAGAAACCGGAGTTCTCCGGTTATTTTGACCGCATCCTCACCGCTGATGACTTTTCCAAAAGCAAACCTGATCCTGACTGCTATTTGACGGGTGCCCGACTGTTCGGTCAGAATCCCATTGACTGCATCGGATTCGAAGACAGTTTCAATGGTTTGAAGGCATTGCGTGCCTCAGGTGAATTTGTGGTAGGACTTGCCACGACAAATTCCGAAGAAGCGATCAGGCCTTATGCAGACTATGTCATCAAGGATTTTATGAATCTTACTTTTGAAAAGATGAGCAAGGTCTGCCAGTCTTTTCATAAATAGAGGTGTTTGTATAGACAACTAATTTATGGTGCGCTGAACAATTAAAAACTTATGGGACTAACAACAGACAAGAAAAAGATTACCGCTAAGTCTTTTATCGAAATGAAGCGGCGGGGTGAGAAAATCACAATGTTGACTTCTTATGATTTTACGACAGCGGGCATTCTCGATGAGGCTGGCATTGACGGGATTCTGATCGGTGATTCAGCTTCCAATGTGATGGGTGGAAATCCCAATACGCTCCCGATAACAGTAGACGAAATGATCTATCATGCGCGGTCAGTAGCCCGTGCATGCCGGCATTGTCTGGTGGTGTGTGACATGCCTTTCGGGAGTTATCAGACCAGCCGTGAAGATGGTATCCGCAATGCGATCCGTATCGTGAAATCGACGGGTGTTGATGCCGTCAAGATGGAAGGTGGAGTAGAGATAGCTGATACGGTTAAAGGAATAGTTGAAGCGGGAGTACCTGTCATGGGACACCTGGGACTGACGCCCCAGCACATCAATGCCTTCGGCGGATATGGCCTGAGGGCCAAACAGGAACAGGAGGCAGAGCGGTTGATTACTGATGCCAAGGCGCTGGAAAAAGCCGGCGTATTCGGGATCACTTTAGAGAAGATACCTGCACCGCTGGCTTCGAGAGTGACGAAGGAACTGCAGGTGGTCACCATAGGAATAGGTGCAGGGAATGGCACTGACGGTCAGATACTGGTTTATGCTGATGCCTTGGGAATGACTCAAGGTTTTAAACCGAAATTTCTGCGCCATTTCGCCGATGTCCGTGCGTGTATGCAAGCTGGAGTCAAGGAATATATCACAGACGTCAAGGATTCTTCTTTTCCCAATGCTGAGGAAAGTTACGATTAGAAGAGGTGGCCGTTGGGATGAGAGGGAGAAACAGCCTAACTTGTTGAGCGGTTTGCAAGGGTCCTTCCTGTCACAATGAAAGTCAAACGGTTATTTCGGGACTGTTTGAGCGGATGATATTTGTTAAAAAGGTTGTCGAAACAGTATTGATTGCCGTATTAGAGATGAGTTTAAGGAAATGAGTCCAACAGTGGTTTCACAGATAAAGCCCGGTGTCCGACCGGCACGTCGTGGGGGATGGAAAGACATTCTTTTTATTACCATCGCCATGATCATGGGAAGTGTGGGATTAGGAGTCTTTCTCCTCCCGCATCACATCACAATGGGTGGAATAGGGGGAATCTCCTCCATTCTGTATTGGGGGCTCGGACTCTCTCCCAGTATCAGTTATCTACTCCTCAATATTTGTCTTCTGACTGTCGCTTTGAAAGTTTTAGGTTGGCATTTCTGTCTAAAGACAATCTATGCGGTGGCAGTTTTCAGTGTGAGTCTGTTTTGTGTACAGCATTTCATGCACGGTTATGTGCTGCTTCAGAATCAGCCTTTCATGGATACAGTCGTAGGCGCCTTTTTCATGGGCAGCAGTTCGGGACTGAGTTTGTCATGCAATGCCAGTACGGGCGGCTCCGATACGATTGCGGCAATGATCAACAAATATTACGACATCTCACTCGGTCACATCATCTTCTGTTGTGATATCGTGATCGTCACATCGAGTTATTTGGTGCTGCGTGACTGGAACCAAGTGATCTATGGTTACGTCTTCCTCTTCATCACGTCCATGTTCGTTGATCAGGTAGTCAATACCCGCAGGCGTTCAGTACAGTTCGTCATCATCACAGATCAGTTTGAGGAATTGGGAGAGGCTATCAACAATGAAGTTCCAAGGGGCTGCACGCTGATTGACGGCAAAGGTTTTTACTCAGGGAAAAAGGTGAAAATGCTCTTTGTCATTGCCCGCCAGGGGGAGTCTTCCAAGATATTCAGATTGATAGACGAGATTGACCCGCATGCTTTTGTCTCACAGAGTGCTGTCGTCGGCGTCTATGGATTGGGGTTCGAGCCATTTAAGGCCCGGATCAAATCTAAAAAGTAAAGGAAGCCTATGAAATTGAGGTTATGTATCATTATTCTTCTCATTGTTATCGCATTGGTATCTCTGATTCATCCGCCTTATCTGCAGGATCAGTTGCTACAGCATTTGGGGACGGTCGTTCTATTGGTGCCATTGGTTCTGGATGTGAGGAGACAGAAACTTCCGGTATCGGCATTCATAGGGATAGCCCTTTTCATCCTATTGCATATCATCGGGGCGAGGTACATCTATTCCAACGTACCTTATGAAAGTTGTTTCAAATCCTGGTTTCATATTGACGTCAATGGCATCCTTCACACTACGCGCAATGATTATGACCGTTTTGTCCATCTCGGATTCGGGATTTTCTTTTACCCCTTCTTCTATTTCATGTCTTTGAAGTACGTGACCCGAAAATATCTCCCGGCCCTTTTTACGGCATGGCTGATGATCCAAACCGGCAGTATGCTCTATGAACTTTTTGAGGGTTTGATCACTTGTGTGATGTCTCCGCAGGCAGCTGATGACTATAACGGGCAACAGGGAGATATGTGGGATTCTCAGAAAGATATGGCTATGGCGCTTTTGGGTTCTACCGTGATGTATGTAGCTTACCTTCTCCGCCGGTTTTACGGGAAAGTTCAGTCACGATAACTCCATGGTCTCTCGTCAGGTACTCACAAAATTAAGGTTCATATTTCTTCTGTTCTGACTATAGTATGACATGATGACCAATATGCACCATTTTGGTGCACCATTATGTACCATTTTGGTATACCATTATGCACCATTTTGGTGCCTTTGATTGACTAATAGGAATAGGGTGGAATTCGCCCCTCATTTAATCTATTGTTAAAAAAGAGCGATTTAATTTTGTATACAAATGAAATATGTTATTTTTGTATATGGAAACTTTAAGTTTGTCTCTTAAACCTTAGAATGTCAGTTTCAGAATTCTGGTTGGCGCGGTCAGATCGAGACTTACTTTTCATAAAATTATTTCCATTTGTTAGAGTCAATTTTGCTCTCTAATAAGAGAGCATTATAGTTTACAGTTTTATTTAAACAGCATTCAAGTCTATTAGGAATAGGATTTTTCGCATCCTTTGAGCAAAATATTGAAGTCAAACGGATGGAATGGGACAGGTAAAGGTCTGCATGGTCTGTTTAAGGGCATGTGTCGTAGTCAAGTCGGCCAACATTTGATGACTCCCAAAGGAATCCGAAGGCAATTTTCTGGTGGCAGACCATTTTTCCTTAACAGAAATGGGAAGTACGGGAATTAGAATAAACAGAGCGTACTGAATAAATTGGTTCAAAATAATACTTGAGAATACCACATGCCGACTGACATATAGGTCTTTCGGATAAAATCAATAATATAAAATATAATGAAAGAAAGGCTCTCAACTGGTATACTACTTTTCATCTTTGCATTGAATGCTATTGCACAGTCTGTCAAGGTCGTGGGAAAGGTGTCTAATGCAAAAGGAATCCCTGTGGAATTTGCCACTATCTCTTTAAAAGATGATTTCGGAAAATTCGTATGTGGTTGTATGACGGATTCCTTGGGCCTGTTTAAACTGACAACTGGAGAACAAAAGTTTGTCCTGCACATTTCCTGTATTGGTTATCGCGATTACCAGCGGACAGTCAATCTTTCCCACACGGATTCTATAGTCAATGTAGATGTTATATTGGAGGATAGTACCAAGTCATTGGGTGAGGTGACGGTCAAAGGAAAGAAACCGCTCATAAAAAGAGAGATCGATAAAATCGTTTTTGATGCGGAACGTTTGAATGCCGTCTCTCAGACCTTCTTGGATGTTCTGAAATATACACCTGGGGTCATCGTTACGGATGACGGTGTCAGTATGGTTGGAAAGGGGAATGTCATTTTCCTTGTTAACAGCAGAGAACTCAAAATGGATGACAAGGAAATCCTGATCTATCTGAACTCCCTATCTTCTTCTGAGTTGAAGTCTATAGAAGTTATGACAACGCCACCGGCAAAGTATACGGCTGAAGGCAACGCAGGGATCATCAATGTCGTCACACGGACAAGGACGAATGACTATCTTGGCGGGACTCTTTCTGATCAGGTGTCCATAAAAAAATATTTATATAATGACGCAAGTGCCAATCTGCAATACAAAAAGGGGAAAGTGCAAGCCTTTCTGGATTTGGGATTGGGGAATGGCAAGACCGATTACAAAGACAATGAGCGGGTGGCCTATGATTCTGAATCATGGAACACAGATGCGAAGAGGACAAAATCGAATGATTATATCAGTTCTACCTCCGGTGTAGATTTGGCATTGGGTAAAAATACGTCTATAGGGGCAATCGCTTCTTTTTTTTCTTTGAGCCCTGATGCCTACAGAGATGCAAAGACGCAAGTTTTCAGTAAAGATTCCGGGCAGTTGGTGAAAGATTTTGTAACGATAACCAAAAATAAAAGGAATTCCAAGCGTTACAGTGCTAATTTACACTTTGAACAGAACAATATCGGCAAGGGAGGAAACCTCAAAATCGATTTCGATGACCTGAAATATAGACTTAATGACCATGACAACTTGCAGACCTTGAATGATGAGGATCTTTCTTATGTAGATCATCCGCATTATTCCATTGATATCTATTCTGCAAAAGCAGATGCGGAGTTGCCTTTTTCCAAAGGTCTGTTTTCCTATGGGATGGCCTATACTCACACCAAAAACGATAGCCATACTGAGTATGAAAAACAGAATTTCACAGAAAACTTGAATGACCATTTCATCTATAAAGAGAATGTCTTTGCCGTCTATACGGATGCTACCTATGATTTTTCCAAACGCTTGAAAAGCAAATTCGGCGTGCGTGGAGAATACAGCCATATCAAGGGTCTGTCGAAAGTGACTGACAGCAAGAATACCTATTGTCATTTTGACGTCTTCCCGACAGCCTATATCAGTTACAGTTGGAGTGATGAGAATGTCTTGAGTTGGAGCGCAACCGGACGTATCAACCGCCCTGATTACAGTGATATCAATCCATTTGTGCTATACATAGATGCCCATACGATTTTTAAGGGAAATGCCGGTTTGCTGCCTGAAAAATCGTATTCTACAGAGGTTAATTACAATTATAAGAATTTCACCGTATCGGGAAGTTTCTTGTTCCGCAACCATATCATTGGGGAGTTGACTGAATTTGACAATGCCCAAAGACGCACGACAATTACGATGGACAATATCATGAAAACGCAAATGTATGAATTGTTCTTGTCTTATTATTTTGATCAGTTCCCATGGATGGACAACTATTTTGAGGGAGATCTGTACACACTATCTTCCAGTCCCTTGAAAAACTCGGATATGGGAAAGACGCATCAGGTCTCGGTCTTCCTGTATATGAACCATAATATATATTTGAACAAAGCCAAGACCCTGATAGTACATTTGAGTGGCAATTTCAACAGTAGACAGAAAGATTCTGAGAGTGAACAGCGAAGTCGTTTTAGAATGGACATGGGAGGTAAATACCTGTTTTTCCATAAGAGCCTGGCCTTAGATTTTAAATTCGAAAACTTCTTGAGTTCTCACATCAAAAGTATCATTGTCTCTAATGGGACAAGGAAAACTACTGACAGCGAACCTTATCGCGCGTTTGTTTTGTCCCTGTCTTATAACTTTGGAGAAAAGATACAAAGGAAGCATAGGAGTGAGAATATTGATACGGATCGGTTATAATTGTCCGAGAAACATGACCCCTCAAACTGAAACATCAGGCAGGAATGGAAAACGCTCCTTCCTGCCTGGTGTCAAATAGAGAACGATCTACTGAATTTTATTTCAACTCCAATTGCTTTTGCAGTCGCATGATTTCATCCCTATATTGAGCAGCTTGGATAAAGTTGAGGTCTTTTGCTGCCTGTTGCATCATGGCAGTTGTATCGGAAATGCTCTTTTGCAATTGCTGTCGGGTCATCCGCTTGACAATAGGATCTGCAACAAATGCCACTTCAGAAGGTTCGACATAGGGCTGGGGATGATTCTGCATGTCTTTTCCTTCTTCCGAATGTCCGATAGGCAGGTCGGTGTTGATCGCCTTGACAATCTGTGTCGGAACGATATGGTGATCCTTGTTGTATTTCATTTGGATCGCTCTCCTGCGGTTGGTTTCATCTATTGTCTTCTGCATGCTTTCCGTTATGGTGTCAGCATACATGATGACCTTTCCATTGACATTCCTGGCTGCACGCCCTGCAGTCTGTGTCAAACTCCTATGGCTGCGGAGGAATCCTTCCTTATCGGCATCCAGTATGGCCACAAGGGAAACTTCCGGCAGATCGAGTCCCTCCCTGAGCAAGTTGACGCCTACCAGAACATCATAGACTCCTGCCCGCAGATCGTTCATGATCTTGACCCTGTCCAATGTGGCTACATCACTGTGAATGTAAGCTGCCTTGATGTCGTGGTCCAAGAGATATTCGGTAAGTTCTTCAGCCATTCGCTTGGTCAGTGTGGTGACGAGAACGCGCTCATTGTGATGGCTTCGTGTGAGGATTTCATCCATCAGATCATCTATCTGATTCTCCGAAGGGCGAACTTCTATTTCGGGATCCAGTAGTCCTGTAGGACGGATAAGTTGTTCTACCACGACACCTTCTGCCTCTTTCAGTTCATAGTCGGCCGGAGTGGCGCTCACATAGATGACCTGATTGATCAGGGAATGGAATTCGTCGAATTTCAGAGGTCTGTTGTCGAAGGCAGCAGGTAACCGGAACCCGAACTCGACCAGGTTTTTCTTCCGGGCTCTATCCCCACCGTACATCGCATTGATTTGAGGTATGCTGACGTGGCTCTCATCGATGACCATCAAGTAATCTTTCGGGAAGAAGTCCAGCAGGCAGTAGGGGCGCTGTCCGGCTTGACGGCCGTCAAAATACCTGCTGTAGTTCTCAATTCCGGAGCAGTGGCCGAGTTCTTTGATCATCTCCATGTCATACTCTACCCGTTCCTTAATCCGTTGTGCCTTAATGTCGTCCCCGATTTCCTTAAAGTAATCGACCTGTTTTACAAGGTCATCCTGAATCTCCTTTATAGCCGTGACGGTCTGGTCTTTGGTCGTGACGAAAAGATTGGCCGGGTAGATCTCATAGTTTTCAAAGGATTCTATGCGATGGAAGGACACAGGGTCTACCTCTTCAATGGAATCGATCTCGTCATCCCACCAAGTGACACGCAGGATATTGTCTGAATACGCCATGGAGATGTCTACCGTATCTCCCTTCACGCGGAAGTTGCCGCGTTTCAATTCGATGTCGTTTCTGATGTACAGAGCATCCACGAGTTTGCGCAGGAATTCGTTCCTGTCTATCTTTTCCCCACGTTTGAGTTTGACAATACTCTGTTGCATAGCGACAGGACCGCCCATACCGTAAATACAGGAGACGGAAGAGACGACGATAACATCTTTTCTTCCGGAGAGCAGGGCAGAGAGCGCACTCAGGCGCAGTTTATCGATATCATCGTTGATAGCCAGATCTTTTTCGATATAAGTATCTGTTGAGGGAATGTAAGCTTCAGGTTGATAATAGTCATAATAGGACACGTAGTATTCCACCGCATTGTCGGGGAAGAAGCCTTTCATCTCCTGGTAGAGTTGTGCAGCGAGGGTCTTGTTATGGCTCAGAACGAGTGTGGGCTTGTTGATCTTGGCAATGACGTTGGCCACGGTAAATGTCTTGCCTGAACCTGTCACGCCCAAGAGCACTTGTGCCGGATCACCTTCCTCTATACCTTTCGTGAGTTGTTCTATGGCTTGGGGCTGATCACCTGTGGGTTTATATTTAGCTGTAAGCTTGAAATTCATTACAATAACTCCTTTATTCTTTATGCATTCTTGCAAATTTACTAAAAAGATTGCTTCATGAGTTATTGATTCCTAATAAATTGCTAAAAATTGGAGTATTTGCTTTGTAAATCACAGAAAAGTGAGTAACTTTGCACATCAAAAAGCATAATAATGAAGAAATCAATCTTTGTCATCTTGTCCTTTATGATGATGGTGGTCATGCTGACGAGTTGTGGGCATGAATTCAATCAGGTATATAAGACCAGTGACTATGCCTACAAGTATGAATACGCTAAAGAGTGTTTTGCCAATGGCAAGTACTCTCGGGCTGTGACGCTCTTGCAGGAGTTGGTGACTATAGAAAAAGGTACCGACAATGCGCAGGAGAGTCTTTACATGCTGGCTATGGCCGAGTATTGCATGAGGGATTACGAGACGGCTTCCGATTATTTCAAGAAATACTACCAGTCCTATCCCAAAGGTGTCTATGCTGAGATGGCTGAATATTATGCTGGGGAGAGCCTCTATCAGAGCACGCCTGAACCTCGTCTGGACCAAAGTAAGACGGTGATGGCAATTGCTGCTTTTCAGGAATACCTCGATCTGTTCCCGGATGCCAAATTGAAAAAGCAGGCTCAGAACAGATTGTTCCAATTGCAGGACAAACTTGTAACCAAGGAGTATGACTCTGCCAAACTGTATTATGACCTGGGTTCCTATTTCGGCAACTGCACGAGTGGTGGGAATAATTATGAAGCTTGCATCGTCACTGCACAAAATGCATTGAATGATTATCCTTACAGTAATAAGCGCGAGGATTTCTCCATTCTGATCATGAAGAGTAAGTTTGAGTTGGCGAAGATGAGTATTCCTTCAAAGCAATATCAGCGTTTTGAGGATGCTGAGGACGAATGCTATGGCTTCCTCAATGAATATCCTGACAGTAAACTGAGGGTTGAAGCCCAAGATTATATCTCAAAATGCAAGGATTTCCTTTCTACACACAAAGAATCCAATCCGCTGCAAGATTAATAGCCTGAATTTAAAGAATATCAATTAGAATGGCATGAACCATTCACTCAATTTCAATAGATATGGATTATAAAAAGTCAAAAGCTCCGGTAACAACCGTAACACGAAACGTTGAAGAATTGTGGAAGGATACCGGTAACATCTATGAGAGTGTAGTCATCATCTCTAAGCGCAGCAATCAGATAGCCCAGGAAATCAAGCAGGACCTTGATAAGAAACTGGCTGAGTTTGCTTCTTATAATGACTCTCTGGAAGAGGTGTTCGAAAATCGTGAGCAGATAGAAATCTCCCGTTATTATGAGAAGTTGCCGAAGTCTACGTTGCTGGCTACTCAGGAATTTATCGAGGGGAAAGTTTATTGGCGTGATCCTTCTAAAGATAAGGATGAACCTATAAAGAAGGGACCTGATGCTACAGCGTAAGCAATCTCTTTATCTCCTTCTGGCTCTTGTCGTCACTGTCTTGTGCATGAGTCTCTCTCTCGGGGTGATAGAACCTAAAGGGATGGGGATGAATTCGATCGTTTATAATATAGGTATTTGTCACGGTTCTTTTAAGGGTACCTATCCTGAATGGCCTTTGTTTGGACTTCTACTGATGACCTGCCCTCTGAATATTGCCGCGATTTTCTTGTTCCATAAACGGGACGTACAGATTAAATTGTGTTGGGTGTGCATCGTACTTTGTGTACTATGGTATGCTTATTTCCTGCATATTGTGTTCCATGAGTTCAATGCAGTGGGTACTTTCCATTTCAACTGGACCGTCTGCCTGCCTGTCGTGGCGATTATCTTGTATCTCCTGGCACGGGGCGGAATCAGACACGATGAGAAATTGCTGAAGGCTGCGGATCGCATCCGGTAAGGATGATCTTCGTGAGTATGCCTGTCAGGTGAAATATTAAACAATACCCCCTGAAACTTCAATAGTTTCAGGGGGTATTTGTTTTTATACTTTTGATACGATCGGTCGGATTGATTATAGTCCTAATCCTTTCAAAGCCTTCTGAGCGCCCTGATTTACAGCATCACTAGCCTTTTGACTGGTTTTATTCACAGCGTCTGCAGCTTTTTGCTTTGCTTGGTCGACCTGACCTTTGACTTGGTTCTCACCATTAGTTTTCGCATTGTCAACGGCATTCTTTACCGTTTTTTCTGCAGCCTCTTTGGTACCTGCCGGAAGGTTCTTCACGCCGTTGGCTATTGCCTGGGCATCTGTACTGACTGCTGCAGCTGCCTGTTGTGCAGTGGTGCTGGTGGAAGTCGGCAGATTCTTTACACCATTGATCAGGTTGGCAATGGTCGTATTACCGGATGCTACTTGATTGACGGCTGCCTGGTTCTTCTGGATGAATTGCTGAACTTGTGAGACATAGGCTTTGGCTTCCTGCAATTTGCCTTCCTTGACGAGTTGCTGATAGGTGGTTTGTACGGTAGCCATTGTTTTTGCCAAACCTGCAGCATCCTTACCCTGGAGTTGCTGACTGATGGTTTGGGTGACTTGACTGACTTGCTTACTTACTGCCTGAGGGATTTTTGCATTGCCGGTCTGAGCGGCAATGGAGTCAGAGTCCGTCGTCTGGGCTGACTTCTGGGTTTTGTTCTGGCAAGCAGTAAAAGTCAATGCCATGAAAGCAGCTGCTAAAATAAATATTTTCTTCATTTCGTGTGTTTGAAAGTGTTTATAAAAAGAATTTATAATTATTACGGTTCAAAGATAATGGAAAAAACTCATACCCGTGTTGGTTTTTCAGTTTTTTTATAAAAAGACCCGGGTTGGGAGTTTGGTTTGGCATGATGATACCTCAAGTCGGTCACTTTCTGATTGATACGGCTTTTCTAGTCTGAGTGGGGGGAAATAAAAAGAGCTCACAAAATTAATTGTGAGCTCTTAAAAATATAGGAGAAGTAATTTTACTTATCTTCTTGTTCAAGACTGTCACTCCAGTCTTCCTTGCTCTTGCGTACATAACTCTGATAGCGGATCTTAGCCATGCGCTCGCAGGCAGAATAGAGTTCTTCAGCTTCGTTAGGATAAGCTTTCTTTACTGACAAGTAACGAACCTCACCTAACAAGAAGTCACGGAACTTCGTCCAATCAGGCTCTTTAGAGTCAAGTTGGAATGGGTTCTTGCCTTGCTTAGACAACTCCGGATTGAAACGCCAGAGATGCCAGTAGCCACACTCTACGGCGAGGGCTTCCTCACGTTGGCTCTTACCCATACCACCCTTACGTTTCAGACCATGGTTGATACATGGAGAGTAAGCGATGATCAGAGATGGACCATGATAAGCTTCTGCTTCGCGGATAGCCTTCAAAGTCTGGTTGTTGTTGGCACCCATAGCGATCTGGGCAACATAGATATAACCGTAAGTGGTTTCCATCAGGCCCAGGTCCTTCTTGCGGACACGTTTGCCTTGAGCAGCAAACTGAGCAATGGCACCCAGAGGAGTAGCTTTAGAACTTTGACCACCGGTATTGGAATATACCTCAGTATCCATGACGAGGATGTTGACATCTTCACCTGTTGAGAGGACGTGGTCGAGACCACCGTAGTCAATATCGTAAGATGCACCGTCACCACCAATGATCCACTGACTGCGTTTCACAAGATAGTGATCCAAAGTCTTCAGTTCCTTGCAAGTCGGGCAACCTGCTGCAGCACCCTTCTCGATCAGTGGCTTCAACTCATCAGCTGCAGCTCTAGAACCGTCTGCATCTTCTTTGTTCTCAATCCACTTCTGAGCAGCTGCCTTGAAATCAGCCGGTGTATCATCTTTGGCAATCAATTCGTTGAGAAGAATGGTAATACGTTCCTTCATCTTCTTGTTTGCCAGGACCATACCGAGACCAAATTCACTGAAGTCCTCAAAGAGGGAGTTGTTGAAGGCAGGACCTTCACCCTTGGCATTCGTTGTATACGGTGTAGCAGGGATTGATGCAGAGTAAATGGAAGAGCAACCCGTTGCATTGGCAATCATTTCACGGTCACCAAAGAGTTGGCTCACCAATTTGACATAAGGTGTTTCACCGCAACCTGCACAAGCGCCGGAGAATTCAAACAAAGGCGTAGCGAACTGGCTGTTTCTCGGATTAGACTTGATGTCAATGAGGTTCTGCTTACTGGTAACATTCTTTACCAGCCAATCCCAGTTCTTAGCTTCCTTGATCATCTCAGGGTCGTCAGTTCTGAATGGAACCATTGACAAAGCCTTATTGCCTCTCTTACCCGGGCAGATATCAACACAGTTACCGCAGCCGAGGCAGTCCATCACTGAGATCTCCTGACGGAAATGCATTCCCTTGATGGTTTGTGGAGCCAAGATTGGAATGGTATCGCCCTGACATCCCTTCACTTCTTCATCGGTCATGACGAACGGACGAATAGCAGCATGAGGACAAGCAAATGCACACTTGTTGCACTGGATACAGTTCTCTGAGTTCCAAACAGGAACGAAAGCTTCAACACCACGTTTTTCGTATGCGGAAGTGCCGTTCTGCCAAGTACCGTCAGTCGTACCGTTCTTGTAGAAGTCGGATACTTTCAACAGATCACCTGCTTGAGCATTGATAGGACGAACCAGTTCTTTGACAAATGCAGGTGCATCGTCTTGCTTCTGTTCCTCATCCTTCAGGTTAGCCCAAGCCTGATCAACAGGAAGTTCCTTGTATTCGTTACCACGGTCAACAGCCTGGAAGTTCTTGTCAACGATGTCCTGACCCTTGCGGGAGTAAGACTTGACGATGAAGGCTTTCATCTGCTCTACGGCAAGATCCAAAGGAATGACCTTCGTGATCCGGAAGAATGCACTCTGCAGAATCGTGTTGGTACGATTACCCAATCCGATCTCATGAGCAATCTTGGTAGCGTTGATGAAGTAAACTTTGATATTGTTCTTAGCAAAGTAACGTTTTACCTTGTTAGGAATGAAATTGACCAGTTCATCGCCTTCGAAGATGGTATTCAACAGGAAGGTACCGTTCTTACGAAGTCCGCGTGTGACATCGTACATATACAGATAAGCCTGTACATGGCAAGCCACAAAGTTAGGCGTGTTGACCTGATAAGAAGAGTGAATCGGTTCGTCACCGAAACGCAGGTGAGAACAAGTGAAACCTCCTGATTTCTTGGAATCATAAGAGAAGTAGGCCTGACAGTATTTATTGGTATTGTTACCGATAATCTGAACAGAGTTCTTGTTGGCACCTACAGTACCGTCAGCTCCCAAACCATAGAACTTAGCCTCGAAGAGAGACGTTCCTCCCATTGGAATCTCAGGAACTTCTGGAAGAGAAGTGAAGGTCACATCATCGACGATTCCGACAGTGAAATGATTCTTCGGTTCCGGCATTTCCAGATTGTTGTATACGGAAATGATCTTGGCAGGAGTGGTATCTGAAGAACTCAGTCCATAGCGGCCACCTACGATTAGAGGTTTGCGCGGATCATCGTACATGGCTGTCTTGACATCCAAATACAACGGCTCACCCTCTGCTCCAGGCTCCTTCGTACGGTCGAGCACTGCAATGCGCTTAACGGTTGAAGGAATCACCTTACGCAGGAAATCAACTGAGAACGGACGGAACAGATGTACAGAAACCATACCGACTTTCTTGCCTTGCTTGGTCAGATAGTCGATGGCCTCACGTGCAGGTTCTGATGCTGAACCCATCAGGACGATGATGTTCTCTGCATCCTTGGCACCATAATAATTAAAGAGGTGATATTCACGACCGGTAATCTTGGAGATTTCACCCAGATAATGCTCTACGATTCCTGGTACCTTATCATAATAAGTGTTGCTTGCCTCACGGTGTGTGAAGTAAGTTTCAGGGTTTTCAGCAGTACCACGGGTAACAGGGCGTTCCGGTGACATTGCACGGTCACGGAAGTGCTTGATGTCTTCAGGATCAACCAGTTTTGCAAGAGCATCCTGATCGATTTCTTCGATCTTGTGGTATTCATGAGAGGTCCGGAAACCATCGAAGAAATTGATGAAAGGAACGCTTGCCTTCAATGTTGCCAAATGAGGCACAGCGGTCAGATCCATCACTTCCTGTACAGAACCGGAGCAGAATATAGCGAAACCTGTCTGGCGGCATGCCATAACATCTGATTGGTCACCAAAGATGCTCAGAGCGTGTGTTGCTACAGAACGTGCAGCGACATCAAATACTGTCGGAAGTAATTCACCTGCAATCTTGTACATATTAGGGATCATCAGCAAAAGACCCTGAGAAGCAGTGAAGGTTGTTGTCAACGCACCAGCCTGGAGAGATCCGTGCACGGCACCAGCAGCTCCACCCTCAGATTCCATTTCCTGAACTGTAACAGTCTGACCAAACAGGTTCTTACGCCCCTTGGCAGCCCATTCATCTACATGCTCCGCCATTGGGGATGACGGGGTAATAGGATAAATGGCAGCTACCTCAGTAAACATATAGCTTACATGAGCAGCAGCTGTGTTACCATCACATGTGATAAACTTTTTTTCTTTAGCCATTTTTTAATGATAAATTAATCTGTTTTTGTATTTACTTGTTGATTTCGAGGATTCAGTTTGCAGATACCGTTCCAATTCTCCTTTCTACCGAAAAACTTCTGTTACCCGTTGGCGGAATTAAATACCTAAAATATTTATGTTTAAAAAGTTGCACATATCGTTGATTATTAGTAACTTAGTATTGACAAAATATCTAAGTACAATTCAACGTATGCACAACTTATATTCAA
>NZ_JAMXLY010000050.1 GCF_024054555.1 Segatella cerevisiae
AACTTTGCCATAGTTATAAAGTATATGTCTAAAGGTACAAAAATTTTTGGACATGGCAAAGCCCTGGCTTGAGAAAGTCGGGGCTTTGTGATAAAAAAAGAGGATATGTCTATTTTGACACACCCTCATTAAAAACACCTCAAACTTAACCGAATATCAGAGCGTCATTGCTGACGATGCTGCATTGATCCAATCAAAGATGAAACTGCATACACCAAATGCCAACACACCGACTGTACAGAGAGCCAATGCAAGTTTGGTACTCGGAGCAGACTTGAAGTAAGGCAACGGTTTGTCATTATGCTTGATGAACATCGCTTTTACGACCAGCAAATAGTAGTACAATGAAATGACCGTATTCACCAAAGCGATGAAGACAACGGCATAAGTAATTGCACCGGATGGTGTATCAATACTCATTCCCTTCACAGCAGCCATGAATACAAAGAATTTGCTGAACATTCCTGCAAATGGTGGGATTCCACCAAGTGAGAATAAAGCGAAAGTCATCAGGACACACAACTTCGGATTGGTTTTATAAAGACCATTATAATCTTCACGGTTGACTTTTCCACCATTATGCTCCTCAATACTGCTGATAACTGCGAATACACCCAAATTGGCTACCACATATACCAATACATAGAAACTCAAGGATGTAAAACTCATCGCATTGTCACCAATAATAGCCAGGACAATATAACCTGCCTGGGAGATGGAACTGAAAGCCATGAATCGTTTCATATCTTTCTGGCGGATAGCAAAAAGATTGGCTATCGTAATAGAAAGAACTACGATAATATCCAGGAGATACTGCCAATAAGTTGTCAACGGTGCAAAGACTTTGATCAGGATTGCACACAGAGCGAAAGCAGCTGCGCCTTTAGAGCAAACACTCAGATAACCTGTAACGGTAGTCGGAGCACCCTGATAGGTATCTGCTGTCCAGAAATGAAAAGGAACAAGTGAGATCTTGAATGCAAGACCGCTGAAGAAGAAGACCATACCCATAATTGTCAATGGAGAAAGAGTAATCTTAGCAGCGACATCATCAAAATACAGTGTTCCCACTGCACCGTAGAGGAAGGAAATACCATAGAGCATCACTCCACTTGAGAAAGTGGCGGTAAGAATAAACTTGGCACCTGCCTCTGCAGAATCGTGGCGGTATTTATCCAAAGCTACAAGACAGGCCATCGGGACACTTGCCATTTCCAAACCCAGGAAGAACAAGAGGAAGTGATTGGCACTCACCATCACATTCATACCCAGTAAAGTGGAGACAATCAACATATAGAACTCGCCCTCCTTGAAGGTCGTATCCGGGCGTTGCATCCATTCCCTACTCTGAATAAGTACGATAAGTGCTCCAAAACCTATGACCGTCTTGATGATTCCGACCGAGGCATTCGTGTAATACATCCCGCCAAAGGCCGTACCGGCAGCTGTAGGACTCATATTGAGCAACAGATAGACTGTCATCAATAGAACGACCAAAGTATTGAACCACGGCCGAGGAGTAACAAGACCGCCTGCAGTCACATTTTCAGCCCCCTCAGATACTGCCGGGACCATAATCGGTTTCCGTGCTGAAACGAAGTCCGCAATGAAGACAATGACCAGAACAGCTATTAAACAAATTTCCGGACCTAAACTCAGAAATTGACTATAATCGATATCCATTTCTATTATATTTCAAATTAAAACGTTCATTATCCTTCATCTTACAAAACCGCAGTCATAGCGGCAGACTGTATATGTTGCAGGATCGGAGCGACAGCACCGACAATCAGATTTTGTACCCACAGAGGAGCAAGACCTAAACCGGCTACGCAGAAGATCAAACCACCTACTGCAATACGCTCGTCCCAAGTGGCATCATGCAACTTGTAGAATTTCTTGTCCGGCACTTTCTGGAAAAGGATCTTACCCACAGCACGCAGGATGTACACTGCAGTAATCACGATAGAAACTGTCGCAATGATCGTGCATATACGATGGAAAGGATCAGGATTCTCGAAAGAACCGATGAAGATCGTCATCTCAGCCACAAAACCAGAAAAACCTGGAAGTCCGAGGTTAGCCAGACCTGCGATCACATAAGCTACAGCCAAGAATGGTATAATCTTCATCAAGCCCCCAAGTTTGCGAACATCACGCGTTCCGCAACGGTGATAGATCATACCGATGACAGCGAAGAACAGGGCCGTTGTCAAACCGTGTGACAACATCTGAAGGACAGAACCGGTAATGGCTGTCTGAGTCATCATCAGCAATGCGAACAGTACCATACCGCAATGCGAAACAGATGAATAAGCGTTGATATACTTCAAGTCAGTCTGAACACAAGCAGAAAGAGCTCCGTAAACCACTGAACAAGTTGTCAGAATCAAGAATATCCATGCGAGTTGATGTGCAGCTGCAGGCAGCAAGTACATTGCGATGCGGAAGCATCCGTAACCGCCTAATTTCATCAGCACACCTGCATGCAGCATAGATACGGCCGTAGGGGCTGAAGCATGACCGTCAGGGCTCCAAGTATGGAATGGGAATAAAGCTCCCAAAACACCGAATCCGATAAATATGAACGGGAAAAAGACTTTCTGGATATGTACCGGGATATTGTTCATGGCAGCGATTGCTGCGATATTCATCGTCTTGGCACCACTAAAATAATAGATGCCCAGAATACCAAGGATCAGCAGAGCAGAGCCACCCATCAACATCAAAGTCAACTTCATGGCCGAATATTCTTTCGGGCCTGTTCCCCACACTCCAATCAGAAGATACATCGGGATCAAGGCAACCTCATAGAACATGAACATGGTGAACATGTCAGTCGTGATGAAGAAGCCGAATACACCAATACTCAACAGTACGAACCACAGGAAATACTCCTTCTTCAAAGGTTCCAAGCGCCAGGAAGCAAATGTACCCGTGAAGACGATGACAGCAGAAAGCAAAAGCATGACCACTGAAATACCGTCTACGCCGACACTATAGTCAATATGTAAAGGTGCAAACCAAGACACGCTGTAGGTAAAGAGCATTGCATCAGTATTGCCCGCATTACGCATCTGGATAAATGAAACCGTCAAATAGATGGCCAGCAACAGTAAGCAACTCGCGCCTACAGCCATCACACCGTGTACTTGTTTATCGTTCTTAGCCAACCAAAGGCCAAGCAGCATCAATATCGGAATGACAACGAATAAAGTTAGTATACTCATTTTTATTTAATTTCTTAATAGAAAATGCAAAGCAATATAATTGTTAATGCTACTGTACCTGTCAGGAACCAGCTTGCGTAAGAGCGGACATCGCCGCTTTGCCATGGGCGGATAGTCTCTCCAGCAGCCTGTGTACTCCAACCTGCAAAGTTGAACGTCCCGTCTATGATATGACGGTCAAACCACGCAATAGGAATACTGAAAAGTCCAAATACGATCTTGTGGCAGAAGAATTGCCAGGCATTGTCAATATAGAAGCGGTTGAGCGCAGCCTTGTGGAAACGCGGGAACTTCTTCTCCAACAAGGCAGGTATCGGGTTTTTCTTCGGTGCATACATGATGGATGCTATTGCAATACCTATCAGTCCGGCACACAAACTCGGCAGAGCAGGAAGGAATTCTCCATGTTGCAATGGAATGTCAAAACTCAACCCGTTGGCAGAGATAAAGTGTCCGAAAGGTATGAAACCTACCACAATAGAAACGAGAGAAAGGAAGATCAGAGGGATCTCCATGACCATAGGTGCCTCACCCGGTTTCTTGCGGTGCTCAGGATCGAGTTCGTAATAGGACTGTCCCCAGAAAATGACGTAATAGAGACGGAACATATAGAATGCGGTCAAACCGGCAACCATGATCATCCACCATTTGAAGAATATTCCTTCCCAACCCGGTAACTGACCACAGGCATCGATGATCTCATCCTTAGAGAAGAAACCTGCAAAAGGAGGTATACCACTGATGGCGAGACAACCGATAAGAAAACAGATATTCGTGATCGGCATATATTTATGCAAGCCACCCATGTAATCCTTGAAATTGGATCCGATAATGACGATGATTGAACCGGAGCAAAGGAACAAGAGGGCTTTGAACATTGCGTGCGTAAACAAATGGAACATACTGGCCATATAGCCAAGTCCACCCGTGCCGTTGTCCAAAGAATAGCAGACACCCAGAGCGACCAACATATAGGCGATCTGAGAAATTGTGGAGAAAGCCAGACCTCTCTTGATGTCTCTTTGACAACAAGCGACTACAGCAGCATAAAAAGCTGTAAATGCTGCAATCCACGCAATCCAATGGAGTTGATTGATTGCACCGAACTTGATATATATCGGGAAAAGTGAGGCCACCTGATAGACACCAGCAACGACCATCGTCGCAGCGTGAATCAATGCACTGACAGGCGTAGGACCTTCCATAGCATCAGGAAGCCAGATATGCAACGGGAACATGGCACTCTTACCGGCACCACCGATGAACATCAGGAACAAAGCTGCCGGAATGATCCATGAAGCTCCTGCAAGCCGTCGGGACAAGTCAGGCATGATTCCCATATCGTAATTGAACGTTCCTACATAAAAACTATAGAACAGGATACCGATCAGGAAGAACAAGTCGGCAAAACGAGTGACGATGAAAGCCTTCTTTGAGGCGTGTACGGCAGCGTGCTTCGGATAATAGAAACCGATGAGCAGGTATGAACAGATACCCACCAATTCCCAGAACAAGTACATCTGGAAAATATTCGTCGCTACGACCAGTCCGAGCATGGACATCGTAAACAGGGAAAGGAAAGCATAAAAACGCTGGAAACCCTTTTCCAAACCTACCATGTGATAGTTGTCATCCAGTTTCGCCATATATCCGAAGGAATAGATATGGACCATAAAACTGACAGTGGTAATGACGATCAACATCATCACACTGATCGGCGTCAACCTGAATCCGATTTTGAACAGCAGTTGTGTACCAAAGAGCGGAGCCTTGCCGAAATCCAACCATGTGAAATTGAAAGGCGTCACAGTAGGATATAAACCTGTAGCAGCATTTCTTCCGATAACGAAGAAATATTCGTATGCCGTATAGAGGGACATCACGAAAAGCGTACCAATGACGAGCGTACCGATCAAACCGGCAACAGGTTTCTTCATCTTCATGCCAAAGAGCCCCAAGATCAGGAAACTCAAGAATGGCAGAAGGAGTATCAAATATGCGTAACTGTATTCCATTGTCTTTTAGAATTTCATATTTTCAATGCTGTTCACCTGATCACTATGGTAAACACGGTAAACATTAATGATAATAGCCAAAGCCACGGCAGTCTCAGCGGCACTTATACCGATGGAAAACAGAGAGAAGAAGAAACCTTCCATCTGCCCCGGATAAAGAATACGGTTGAAAACAGCGAAATTAATATCTACAGAGTTCAATACAAGCTCGATAGAGATCAGCATGGCAACAAGATTGCGACGAGTCACGAACCCGAAAACGCCAATAAAAAACAAGAGTGCGCTAAGCACAAAGAAACATTGTACTGGTATCATTTTTTATCCTCCTTCCTTGCAATCATAATGGCGCCGACTATACAAGCCAGCAAAAAGACTGAGATCAACTCAAACGGCAGGACGTATTGATACTTGCCTGAACCGACAAGTGCGGTGCCGACCTTTCTGACCGGAACCTCAACATCAGCCATACTGGCTGCCTGATCGATGAAATGATTCTTCAAGAAAACAACTGCGACTGTTGCCACGCCTATGAGACAAAGAACGAACGCAGAGACTACACGACTGCCCTTGAAACGCTCGACCATACCCTGAAGCGTGTTCTTACTTACCAACTGGATGGCAAAGATATACATCATTGTTATACCACCTGCGTAAATGGAAATTTGGGCAACACCCAGAAAAGTATAATCCAGCAGGAAATAAATGCCTGCAACGCCAAACAAGACGAATAGCAGGAAAGTGGCAGCGCGCATGATCCGTTTAGTCATGACGCACATAACTGCTGAGCCCAGAATGACTACAGCCAAAATGCAAAATAAAACGATATTAGCCATTTCTTTTACTACTATTTAGTCTTTGTATTAAACTTGCCGATTTCATAAGGAGCACCTCCGTCAAGGATATTGGGCAGACTGCCTCCCTTATAAACTTCCTTGTCCAAATGCAAGATGAGTTTGTTGCGGTCGAATACACTGTTCTCGAAGTCATTGACAAACTTGATTGCTCCGAAATTGCAGGCATTGACACAGAGTTCACAGAACATGCAGTCGCCCAAGTCATATTGGTAATCGATGAGATGACGCTTTTTCCTTCCAGTCTCCGGATCTGCGACCATCTCATGAGTAATTTTTATTGTACCGTTTGGGCAAGCCTTCTCACACATTGTACAAGCCACGCATTTATAGCTTTCATCCTCGTTGCGTATAAAGATCAAACGGCCTCTAAAACGCGGCGCTACATGGAGGGTAGTCTTCCGATTCTCAGGATATTGTTCCGTACTCTTGGGAGTGAAGTATTCCTTCATGGTCGTCTTCATTCCTATGAGCAACGTCTTTACAGCGTTTCCTATGCCACTGAAATATGAATGATTATCCATTGATTTATTATCTATTATTGATTAAATATGCCAACCGAGTTTGAATACCACGCAGACAGTCATGACTACGAGGTTAAGCAAAGACAAAGGCATCAAATATTTCCACTCCAACTTCAGGATATTGTCTATTCTCAGACGTGGAAAAGTCCATCTGATCCACATCAGGAAAAAGACCAGAACGAAAGTCTTACCCAGCATCCAAACAAATCCGGGGATATAGTCCATCACTTGATCGAAACCTGCTACGCCTATATGAAGGGGCATCCAGCCACCCAAGAATACGGTAGCTGCAATTCCTGAAATCACGAACAAGTTCAGATATTCTGACAAATAATAAAAGCCGAATCCCATACCTGAATATTCAGTATGGTAACCTGCGGTCAACTCACTCTCAGCCTCAACCAAGTCAAACGGGCCACGGTTGGCTTCTGCATTTCCTGCAACCAGGAAGATGAGCAATGCGACAATAGCCGGCAAAGGTGCTCTGAATATGAGCCATCCATGAGCCTGATAGTCAATGATACCTGAAACCTGCATTGTCCCTGTCAGTACGACAACGGCAACCAGACAAAGTCCTAAAGACATTTCATAAGAGATCATCTGGACAGCACCACGAAGCGCAGAAAGGACAGAATACTTGTTATTGCTACCCCAGCCAGCCATGAAGACACCGATAATGCCTATGCTGCTCAGAGCGGTAATCATGAAGACACCGACATTGAAATCGAGTACTTCAGCGCCCTTGTTCCAAGGCAGGAATGAGAAAGTGCCTATGGATGCTACGATCACCAAGAAAGGAGCCAAATAAAAGAGCAGTTTATCACTCTTATCCATCGGGAAGATTTCCTTGATCAGCATCTTGATTACATCGGCAAAGACCTGGAAAACACCCCAGGGACCTACACGCATAGGGCCCAGACGGCACTGGAAATAAGCACAAACCTTACGTTCCATAAAAATCAACACAATAGCCAATAAGGCATAAAGTGTGATGATCAGTAAAAGAACGATTACACATTCGATGAAAATTGACCAGAAATTCCCCAACCCGCAAGTCTGTCGGAGCAATTGATCAAACCACCTTGTTACTATACCAAAATCAAACATAATTATCTATCAATATCAGGAATTACGAAATCTAAAGCAGCACCGGTAGCAATCAGGTCTGCGAACTTCTGTCCACGGAGCATTTCGTCCATGGCTCCAACAAGAGACAATCCCATAGGACGGATCTTCAAGCGATAAGGACTCTTGTCTCCCTTACTGTCAAGGTAGACGCCGAATTCCCCGCTGGCACCCTCCACAGCGTAATACCACTGTCCTTCAGGTACTCTGATGACAGGTTTCTGCTTGATATAGAAATCGCCTTCAGGGATATTGTCAATGAGTTGCTCGATGATATCAAGACTCTGATACATTTCATCAATATGGACGTAATAACGGTCCATGGAATCACCATGCGTACGTATGCACTCTTTCCAGTCCACTTTGTCATACATATCATAAGGATGGTATTTGCGGACATCGTTTTTCCATCCGGCAGCTCTTCCTGCAGGACCTGTGACACCATAATTGATACAGTCCTTAAGTCCCATGGGGCCGACACCTTCAAAGCGCTGATGTGTGATGACATTGTCACCGAAGACATCAAGGTACTCTTGGATCATCGGACGCAGGTATTTGCAAAGCGTTTTGACGTTACTTACGAAATGAGAATCGATATCAGCCTGACAACCGCCAATACGGTAATAGTTCTGTATCAGTCGACCACCGGTAGTCTCCTCCATCACATTGAGCACGTGTTCACGATCACGCATACCGTAAAGGAATGCGGTCAAGGCACTCAAGTCCTGTGCACAGCAAGCGGTGAACAGCAAGTGATTGTCGAGACGCTGCAGTTCATCCATGATCGTGCGGATGTAACGGATGCGGTCACTGAGTTCGATTCCCATGGCTTCCTCGATGACACCTACGAGAGCGTGACGGTTCATCATAGCTGAAAGATAGTTCAGACGATCAGTCAACGCCAGTGTTTGAGGATAGGTAAAACCTTCACAGATCTTCTCGATACCACGATGGATATACCCCAGATGAGGGTAAATATGTACGACCTTTTCTCCGTCCAAAATGGCTTGCAAACGCAGGACACCGTGGGTAGAAGGGTGAGTAGGACCAATATTCATGGTGAAGTCATCAGGTTGAATCAACCGGTGAGGAGTTTTGACCAAATCACCGTATTTATCCAGATTATACTCCACTGTCCAGTCGGACTCAGGTTCATCTGTTTCCGGGAAACGATTATGATCGGGGTTCATATCATAATTCTTGCGAAGCGGATAGCCTTTGAAATCATTTCTCAGATACAAGCGGCGCATATCCGGATGTCCCAGGAATATGATCCCGAAGAAATCGTACACTTCACGTTCCAGGAGTTCAGCATCACGCCAAATATGATAGATTGTCGGGAGCACATAGTCTTCACCGACGGTTTTGGCAATCTGCTTCACGGACATCCGGTCATGAGTCTGCGTATTTTCAAGAATGTAAATACAGCCGAGACCTTCTTCTCCGAAATCCTCCCCTACGATAGTGACCAGATAGTCAAAATGTTTTTCGTCCCTCAACTTTGTCATCTCATTGACAAAGTCATCAAAAGGGAATGTTATATTATTCAATTTCATAACGCGCGTACCTTAGTTTTAAGCAGTAGGAGTATTTTCCTGATTTTTATTTGTTTCAGTCGATGCCGGAGCAGCTGCGGATGCAGGTTGAGCCGAAGTCTGGGCTTTCACCTCTTGGGCTTCTTTCTGTTTTCCTTCCTGAGCAGAGAGGATATCCAGTTCTTCTCCTAAACGTTCAACTTGTTCATTAGTCACTCCGTCTTTTACAATAATCGGTTCATCTTTATGAAGCTCCCTTGCAAAAGTAAGGTTCTCGTTGCTCAAGCCATGAAGGCCACCCAGTTTCATGGATTCCTCACGCTCTTCCGGCGTCATCTTATGATTGGCACCGCCGAAGAACCGTTCGATTTTCACCTTCCGTTGCAACTGCATCATACCGTAGATAATGGCTTCAGGACGAGGAGGGCAACCGGGAACATAGACATCCACAGGTACCAGTTCATCAATGCCACGGACGATATGATAACTGCTCTTGAACGGACCGCCACTGATCGTACAGCCTCCCACAGCTACCACATATTTAGGTTCTGCCATCTCGTCATACAGACGTTTCAAGACCGGAGCCATCTTATTGGTAATTGTCCCCGCACACATAATGATGTCTGCCTGACGAGGAGAGTTACGAGTGACCTCAAAACCGAAACGGGAGAAGTCATACCGTGCACAACCTATAGCCATAAATTCAATACCGCAACAAGAAGTAGCGAAAGTCAAAGACCAGAGCGAATTGGAACGTCCCCAGTTCACGACCCAATCCAGATTGCCCAAGACGACATTCGTCCCGCCCTGATTGAGTTCATCCGTTAATTTCTGCAGCGTGTCGTTATCCTTAAACTCGTTGTAAGGAAGAGACTTGATTTTAGGTTTTCTTATTTCCATTCGAGAACTCCTTTCCGCCAAGCATAAGCCAGGCCAAACACTAATACCAACAAGAAGAAACCGATACTGCAAAGCGCCTGAGTCCCAAAGTCCTTGACAACCAAGGCCCACGGATACAGGAAAACCGTCTCTACATCAAACAACAAGAAAAGGAGGGCAAAAAGGTAATAGCCGACATGCATAGGTAACCATGATGTACCACGTGTAGGAATACCACACTCAAACTGTTCTCCTTTTACCGGATTGTATGAACGCGGCCCAATCAGTTTGGCGATCACATAAGCGCCAACCACCAAGGTCACCGCCGTCAGCAAAACGGTAATAAACAAGATAAAGTTCATAAAATTATAACGTTATTATTATTGCAAATAGATGGACAGAGGCCTTCTGCCCCAAACGTCTGCAAAGATACTAATTTTTATGCAATATCGGTGCTTTATCTTTAAAAAAATCTAAATATAGACTGATTTTTATAAAAACTATTTTCAGCTTTCTCCCATGCAAGAATCATCATGAGAAGGTCTCTTCCATTCCTCAGAGTCAAATATGATGGAGCACCTATATAATAAGGTGAACAAGAATAGCCTGTCTATATCTTTCCCATCCCCCAACTCATGTGCTCCACCCTGACTGAAAGAGCATCATCTGCCCTGATGAGAGGCCATAAGGTTAAAAGAAAAGGTTATCGGGCAAACGTATCATTAATGCCAACCAAGCCCTCTCTAGATCCGCTCTATCAGTTCCAGGCACATTCTGCTGTTATGATACGGGCATTTCCAAAATCCCGCTTTATCATTTCCCCGGTCTACAGTCCCGTCTTCACGCACGGCCCAATACCACTCACCGTGTTCATGGTCGATCAGATGAGTCTTGATGTATCGGAAACCGTTTTCCGCGACATCCAGTGCCTTCCGGTCACCGAAATGCTGATACAGATTAATGTGCCCGATCACATTCTCACATTCCACCCACCATTGCCGCTGTCTGTCCCAATGACCGTTATCCAGCCAATGCTCATAAACCATCGAGCCATCCTTGTCAAGTCCTTTTTCACTTGACTTTGCCATTTGCCGGACTACCGGTTCTACTTCCCGCAGCAATTCCGGATCATTCAAGACCAAGGCAGCTTCATGGATCAACCAACTCGCCTCTATCTCATGCCCAAAACTTTGAATATTCCGCTTCCCATGCCAATGATCATCAAAGAACAAATCGACACGACCTTCCTGATCCATGAAGACCTGCAGGAAGAGACGGATCAGATTGCGGATGCTGACCTTCCAAAGCAGGATCTTTCCAAATCCGATAAAGATTCGTATAGGGCTCCAGTATATGCAAATGAGAATTCATGGTCCGGGAACCGTTCTCATCCTTATCAGATAGTCTCATGTCTTCAATCGGTCCCCAATTACGGGACAGTGCCTCTACATAACCCTTACTTACCGGATCATAAGCGTGTTGCTCTATCGTATGATAGAGGGAGACCGCAGCAGTTTGAGCAGATTCATCCCCTGTTGCCCGGGCATATTCAGAGAGACCATAGATGGCAAAACCGATAGCGTACGTCTGCTTCTTCGTGTCTTTAGGTTGTCCTTTGTAATCCAAGCTCCAATAGACACCGCCATACCGTTCATCCATGAAATGCGCCATGATATAATCTTTCGCCCTTGTCGCCGCCTTCAGGTATTCCGGTCGATGCATGATCCGATAAGCAGCCGAAAAAGCCCAAAGAATACGAGCATTGAGTACAGCCCCTTTATCTGCCTCCGGGTGGACCTGATCATGTCCGTCGATTCTGCCATAATACCCGCCATTCTCTTTATCTGTCACTTTCGTGAGCCAATAAGGCAGGATATTAGTTTCCAAAATTTCCTGCGCTTGGGCTTTCAAACTATTCAATTCCAAATCATTTCCCATATCATTCATTTTTCTCCAATCCCTCAATCCTGACAACTGTTGTTTTTAGCTCTGCGCTCTTTGAGTTCTGCGCTGATGACTTCCATTTTCTTATTGGTAAGCGGATAGAAAGCGACTGCCACGACGGCAATCAGACAAGCGATGGCCGGAAACCAACTCATCATCAGGTTCAAGCCGTGTAAAGCTCCGGAAGTTTGTGCTACACCCTGAACTGCCTGATAACCGAACGCGCTCAACAGCCATAATACCAAGGCGCTCCCTATAGCTCCACCGATTTTCTGAGCCATAGAAGACGACGAGAAGATCAGACCTGTAGAAGAATTGCCATGCTTCCATTCTGACCAGTCGCCGATATCTGCAAACATACTCCACAATAAAGGATAGGTGATGCCACAACAGGCATTGATCAGCACTTGCAGGATCAGCATTCCCCATACACCGGAAACGGTAACGGGCAGGAAATAGAAGACAACGCTGAGTATGCCGGCTATCAACATGGCCAAAAGATAAGTATGGCTTTTACCCAACTTATTGGAAACAGGTACGGCGAATATGACACCGAACATATTGGCAACTTCCCCGACGGCCAGGAATACACCACAGGACAAGACGACGCCACCGCCTAAGGATGCATGATTACCCAGGCAATCCTGAAAGAAATAAGCAGCCGTTCCACCCCTGATACTGCTGAAAAATACTGCAGCTATGGACGCTACAAGAAGTATCCACCAAGGTAAATTAAAAATCAGAGACTTGATGTCATGGCCTATCGAAGCCTTTTTCATCCCGACTTCATGCTGTCCATCTGTAACCTCATCCGTCTTGACCGTATCCAAGGTGACCACATGTTCCCTTGTCATGGAGAAACAGCAGAAGAAGAGAATGGCACAGATCATCCCGATAACCAGCATCGAAAGTGTCCACGCTGTCTGAGAGTTGACACCTCCGAAAAGGTCACGAATCGGCTCAAAAATAGCCAAAGCCAAGAAACTCCCGCCGAAGGCAAAGAACATTCTGAAACTTGAGAAGACAGTCCGTTCGCGTGGGTCGTCTGATACAACGCCCAGCATAGCGGCATAAGGCACATTGATACCACTGTATACCGTCATCATCAGGATGTAAGTTGCATAGGCATAAAAGAGTTGCCACCCATGAGTAAAATGGGGAACTGTAAATGTCAGGACACCCATAACAGCAAAAGGAATGGCCATCCACAATAAATAAGGGCGGTATTTTCCCCATCTCGTTCTTGTACGGTCGGCGATGATTCCCATACAAGGATCAAAGACAGCGTCCCAAAGTTTGGTGACAAGAAGAAGCATGGCCCCTTCGGAAAGGGTCAATCCGAAAATATTGGAATAGAAGAAAGGCAGGTAGTAAGTGAATATCTTCCAGAACATACTGGAAGACATATCCCCGAATCCATATCCGATTTTCTCGGATAACTTTGTATTTGGCATAGAATAGGTTTTAGTTTTAGGAAAGCGGGCAAAAGACCGGCGTTAAGACTCGAGTCCTCTGCCCCGCTTCTTATCGGTTAAGACAATCGTTTACTTTCTCATGGTTCTTGGCAATAAGTTTCATTATGGACTTCACACTCTGGGCGGAAGAGAATCTGTCTTGTGGCGTGTTCAGGCAATAATCTACCAGTTTGTCAATAGTCGAAGTAGCCACATGCAAACGGGTATCGCACGAAGCATAATAGATGAACACTTTCCCGTCTTCATCTGCGATCCAGCCGTTTGAGAAGACCACATTCATCACGTCACCGACATATTCCTCCCCATGAGGTGCCAAAAAATATCCCCCGGGCTGGGCAATGACCTTCGTCGGATCTTCCAAAGAAGTCATATACATATAGAGCACATATCTCAGACCAGAGGCCGTTCCCCGGACGCCATGAGCAAGATGCAGCCATCCCCTCGAAGTTTTGATCGGAGCAGGCCCTTCGCCGTTTTTCACCTCCATGATGGTATGATAATGCCTGGAATTGATGATCTTTTCATCTTTCAGTTCAGCGTGCTCGATATCATCTACCAAAGCCCAACCGATGCCCCCTCCTGAACCGGCATCAATAAACCCATCCTGAGGGCGGGTGTAAAAGGCATATTTCCCGTCTACAAATTCAGGGTGGAGGACGACATTGCGCTGTTGGTCCTTGGATTTCAAGTCCGGCAGACGCTCCCAATGGATCAAATCATGTGTACGAGCAATGGCAGCTGTAGCTGTAGCAGCAGAAAGGTCTTCGGGGTGATCCACGTCATGGCGTTCCGCACAGAATACGCCGTAGATCCAACCGTCTTCATGCTGCGTGAGACGCATGTCATAGACATTAGTAGCCGGAACAGTATCCTCAGGCATCACTATAGGCTCTGCCCAAAACTTGAAATGGTCGATTCCGTTGGGACTTTCCGCTACGGCAAAAAAACTCTTACGGTCTGCGCCTTCTACCCGGACGACAACGATATATTTGCCATTCCACTTTATCGCCCCTGCATTGAAGGCAGCGTTGAGCATGATCCGCTGTTCGAGGTAAGGATTGTCCTTTCGGTCAAAGTCATACCGCCATTCCAAAGGTGTATGCTCTGCCGTCAAGACCGGATATTTGTATTTGTCATAGATTCCATTCCCTCCCTCCAAAGGTTCGTTTTTACGACTCAGGAGTTGCTCATGCTGAATTTTCAGGGCTTTTAACCTTTCCTCAAATTTACAAGTCATATCTTAAAATTTATATTGCTTTTCGGAAATAGTAGTGTCAAGATTATACCTATCTGATCGTTTCAATATCTTTCAAGAACAAGGATGCCGGATAACTGTAGAGCAATCGGAAATCCTCTGCGCAGGTTTTATCCGGTGCCGGCCCGAAGTTTTCTTCTGCCTGATCCCATGCATTCCGCCAAAGGAGGATATAGGAGAGCCGATAGCCTTCAACAGCCTTCCATAGTCCGGTAGTGAACCAAGTGGGATCAGGGGTATTACGCGATCCGGTTTCAGCAAAGCACATCAACTTATGATGAGTTTCTGCCAATTGTGAGATCACATCAAAAGTTTCATGTACCTGACGGATATAGGTTTCTTTGGAATCGTTGCCATACAAGTCTATGCCCATCATATCCACATATTGGTCACCGGGATAGAACTGCATGAAATGTTCTGTAGTTTCATGATCTGTACCACCAGGCGAATAGCAAAACACGAGGTTGTCAAGTCCCATACCACGCAGCGTGCGGATAGTCAACCTGTAAAGTTGCTTGTATTCTTCAGGTGTACAGGAATCCTTGCCCCACCAGAACCAGCCGCCCGACATCTCGTGCCAAGGACGGAAAATAATCGGAACGAGTTTGCCGTCATCAGTTTTAAGGGAAAGGAGGAATATGCCTATTTTATTGAGCCAACTCATGAATTTCGCATTTTCCTTACCTCCGGGGAGGATTTCACGCACAGCATTTCCACTCGGGTCCCATGCGCTTTTGAGAGTCACCGGATTGGTTGGATGCCAACTGATTTCCACGACCCCTCCACGCTTGTACTGTGCCAACGTCTGTTCGCGGATGAGGGCAAAGGGTACACCGTCTAAGTTTCGAAGCGAATCCAACTCCAAATGTCCCAACTCAAATCCCATCAGTGCAGGATAATCGCCACAAGTTTCCTTGACATCACTTCGGCCCTTCTCCCACTTCCAAGTTGTACCATACATCGGATCATCCTGATGCCCGATCATGATTCCCCTCTTTTCTATTTTCTGAAGGCGCTTGATCAGTTTTTCTGCGGGCGTGGAAGCCGTCATCTGCGGTAGATAGACTCCGCAAAACGCAACCAGCAATATATATTTAAGCCTCATCATATATTTCAAATAAACTATTAATCTATTTAGTGATACTTTTATCATGCCTATCCGTTTAATCCTGTTAGAATGACATTATCTTGACCTCAAGAACAGACCGGATACTCGTGAACATTCTCAATTAAAAGCATTCATTTGACATGCAATTGAGTTCTGAGAAAATCCTGCCACTCATCCCATTGTTCCTGATACCAGTAATGACCGGTCATCTGATAGACGCTCAACTTCTTAGGAGCCTTCACAATGTTATAGGTGCCATAGGAAGATGTCGGTGGTACAGTCTCATCATTATAACCGAAAGAGAACCAGCAAGGCACCGTGACCCGACGGGCGAAATTCACGCCGTCATAATATCGGGCACCCTCGATTTTCTTTTGATCCACATTTCCTTGATGATAGAAGTAATGCGGCCACCCGCCGGCCACATCATGTAATTCTGCCTCATAATCGCACATTGCATCATGAACGGCAGCCAGAAAGGTAACTCTTTTATCCAACGCAGCCACGGCCAGTGAAAGAAATCCGCCCTGAGAAGCCCCTGTCACACCCAGTGTTTGCCCATCCCATTCAGAAAGGGATGCAATGTAATCCACTGCACGTACGGCCCCCGTAACTACACGGTGATAGTAATTCTTATCCGGATTGTCTATATTGACATCCCAATAGTTATTTAAGGCACCTCCGAGCAAACGGTCATACACCGTCTGAGGCATGGTAACAGGGATGCCATGGATTCCAATTTCCAGAACGATGCATTTTCCATCCGCCGTATAGGTATCGCCACCGTAGGGACGGCATCCTGCACCGGGAACTCTCAATAGTGCCGGATATTTTCCAGGGTTAACCGGGACTGACAGAATACCGTAAATGCGTGACCCGGGATTGTCATTTACAAAACTAACTTCATAGACATTGTCTTGCTCTGTACAGCGGTCTGGCAGTAATTTCTTCGTAGGGCTCAGGGCATTGCCGCGTGCCTTCTTCAATGCCTCTGCCCAATACCGGTCAAAATCTTTCGGGCATTGAGCAAAAGGAACTATTTTCTCAGGTGCATATCCGGCAGTACACAACCCTTCATAGTCTTTGCCGTTTACCGAAGCCGTTACTTTCAAGCGATAAAATCCCGGACGATCCATCTTTCCGGTCCATTTCATCTCGCCATTCTTCAGTACAGCAGTCTTTTTGATATCAGGATAAAAGACGGGTCCGGCTTCATAGGAGACACGCACCTGATCCAAGGGTGTTCCAGACTTCAAGACCCTAACAGTAAAAACAGATTTCTCACCTATCTTATAGTTCCAGTCCTGATGGTCCGGCGTTACCGTCACAACGATATTATTTCCACGGATCTGAGCCTTTAAGGACACAGAGATCAGTAAAAATATAACGACAGATAAAAGGTGAGTCATTTTTTCGGATAGTAGGTGCGTTCTCATTTATTTTGATTTTAGATAATGCAAAGATAAAGTAAAAGTTTGAAAGGATATGATACTTTTATATCCAATATTAACACTTTTCTTTTTCACAAAATATTTCTTGGAATCTTAATAGGTCTGATCGCTCGGTTATGTGAGACCAGACGAAAAAATGGGAATCTATATTTCGGAAAAAGACAAAGATAAAAGAGGACAGTGGTTATAAAGAGAACTCTTCATCCTGACAATATTGTAAAAGCAGATTAAAAGGAGGGTGTGTCAAAAGATACATCCTCTTTTTTGTTTCTCATTCTCAGTTATCTTTGCCATTTACTGTCAGGCTGCGATTTTTCCATCGCACATGATCAATTGCAGTGTATTCTGCCTCAGACAAGTC
>NZ_JAMXLY010000051.1 GCF_024054555.1 Segatella cerevisiae
GGATTTGATGACGGAATCATGTACAAAATTATCTACAAGGCTGATAAGATGAACCGGTTTGTAAACTTCTACGAAAAAATCGCAGTATAGCAGGTTGTTGATAATTCTTACTTCCGAAACTTGAGTATTTAATATTCAATTTTCCGGATTTCACTGCTTTTTCAATCGTCTGCACATCAACTGTGGCGCCCGGTTCAATCAGATCATTACCGGCAGTCATATTAGCTACACGATCCGTAGCACCATCACGCCAAATAGGGTCTGTACCACCAAGCCAATCGGTCATGACGATACCACCGAATCCCCATTCATCACGCAGGATAGTCGTCAACAAGTCCCGGCGTTCTGAAGTTTCAGTCCCATTCACCCTATTATAGGAAGACATGACAGCCCAAGGATGAGATTTCTTAATGGCGATCTCGAAATTCCTCAGATAGAGTTCACGTGCGGCACGCTGATCAATACGGACATCGTTTCCAAGCCGTGCAGTCTCCTGATTATTAAAGGCAAAATGCTTGATACAAGCACCGACACCTTCACTCTGCACACCATTGATATAAGCAGCCGCAATATTACCTGACAACACGGGATCTTCCGAATAGTATTCGAAATTACGTCCGCACAACGGATTCCGCTGCAGGCAGACACCCGGTCCGAGGATGACATCTGCCCCATATTCCAACACTTCATTTCCTATGGCTTGACCCACTTGTTGTACGAGGTCAGTATCCCAAGAACTGGAGAGGCAAGTCCCGATAGGGAAATGGGTACAATAGTAAGTATTGCTATCATAATCACGGGTAGGATTAATGCGTAATCCTGCAGGTCCGTCTGACAGAACCATCGTGGTAATACCCAGACGCGGAATTAAACCATATTTTTAGGTAAAAATAGAAATGAAACAAAGGGTATAAAAATGGCTTTAAATCAACGATATAAGGGTTTAAAGAGGATTTTTTAAAATGATGGTATCTTCATATATCAACAGATAATTGCTTGTTTTTTGATAATCTATACAACTTTTCTACAACTTTTTATTTCATGAAATATCCTTTATTCATTGGCTAATTTTCAATATCTGATATTGCATTTTTAGTTGATTTTAACAAAAAAAGTCAAGTTGTATGATATTAGGGTAATAAAAGTGCAAAAAAGTTGATGGGTAGTTATCCTAATATGAAATAAAAAAGCTATATTTGCAAAGAAAAGAAACAAAAGCAGATTAAATATGGCAACAATTAAATTTAACTCTAAAGATTGGAACGCTACAACAGACAACCCAAAGTTAGGGGTTAGGATGTTGAAAGACGGTAGGGCGAGCTTGTGTCTTTTTTATTCATTTGGCTGGAATAAGGAAAAATGTGCAGAAGAAAGGAAGATGGAATCATTAAAACTCTATCTGAATAAAAACCCAAGAACCCCTGTTGAGAGGCAACAAAACAAAGAAACATTGGCACTTGCAATCAGGATAAAGGATGAACGAGGACAAATGTTGTTAGAGGACAGAGAGGGCTACAGGGTTAAGCAGAAAGGCATAAATCTGTTTGGTTACTTTGCCAACTTCGTTAAAAATTCAGGAGTTAAGAATAAGTTCATATTAGAGGGGGCATTAAAGAACTTCCATGAGTTCATCTGTAAGGAGTACCCACAATTTGCCGACAGGATAGAACCAAAGTATCTCAACAAAGCTATGATGCAGCGTTTTTCACATTATATTGAGAAAAGGCATAAAGGAGAGGGAATCAGAACCTATTGGCAGCGTTTCAAGCGTTTAATCAACTATGCAGTAGAGCAAAAGGTAATCAAGGAAAGTCCATGTAGGGGTATCAAGGTAGTTTCCACAGACGACATCCTAAGTAAAGACATACTAAGTCGTGAGGAATTGCAACGGTTATTTGCAACACACTATGACAAAGAAAGCAAGACGATTAGGCGTGCATTTGCCCTTACCTGCTTTACAGGTATCAGGCATTGTGATTTAAGGCGTCTCACTTATGGGAATATTGATTACAGTAACAAGTTAATGACATTCAGACAAAGCAAAGTGGAGCATGATAGTAGTGTTAGCGGGGTAACGATACCATTAAACGATACTCTGTTAGCTATTATAGGGAAAAAGCCAAAAGGTGCAAAAGACAGTGATTTAATATTCAAGATGCCTACCATTCAAAGTAGTGAAAAAGCATTGAAGTGTTGGGTGGCAAAAGCTGGAATTGACAAACATATAACGTGGCATTGTGGCAGGCATAGTTTTGCCACAAATATGTTAAGCAACGGTGCAAACATAAAGGTGGTTAGTGAACTGTTGGGGCATAGCAGCCTGAAATTTACACAAAAGTATGTAAGGGCGCTTGATAGTCAGAAAAAAGCAGCTATTGACAGTCTACCACAAATTGATGTTAGCAATATTTAGAATTGATTAGGATATGGAAAATACGGTTTTTGGAGTTAGGGGTACGTGCATGGATAGTAGCAAGTCCCCTATAAGATTAAAAGACGGTGATGAAATAACGGCTCATGAAGTGCCAACAAATGAACAACAGATAATCAGGAACATCAAGAAGATTGTTTGTGTTGTGCTGAACAACGGCAAAGCTTATGTTAAGATGTTGGCTTTCTATGATGGAGCACATAGGGAAATAGGTCTAAAATGCTTTGAACCAAAAGAGACGGTATATTATGTGCCTTTAGGTATGGTTAGTTATCTCTTTGTCGTGGATAGGGTTTTGTGATTAGTTGTAAAGGGGATGATTATGGAAAGAGACGATAACATACAAAAAGAGCTGCATGACATTTTGGATGTGAATATGCAGTATGCAAAAAGTGAACTATCCCTATTTAAGAAACAAACAAGGGAGACTTTGCAATATAAGAGTGACATAAGAGGATATATCAAGGATTTGTTGGCAGGATATAGTAAATTCAGTACCAACGAGGATGGCACCATTAACATGAGTGGCATAGCCTACACAAACGGTGGTTTTCCAAAATTATCAGAGGATGGAATATTGTCCCAAATGGAGCAACTTTACATGAGGTTTGCCCACAAACCTAAATTTGGCAGAGATGTGATTATCAATGCTGCAAAATCAGACGGTAGACTATTCTTGGTAAAGTATTGCAAATATAACTACCTAAAAGACCTATTGGGAGAATCGGGGCAGCCTCAACAGGCACAAACGCCAAGGGAAAAGAGGCAAAGGCACAAAGTCACTTTCAGAGATAAGCTATTGGCAGAAAACAAAGATGAGGCTTTGGCAAAACTTCATTCTCTAATTGATGGCAGAATAGGGAAATATGTTGCCTTGGTAATACTTGAAAGCATTGAAGAGGGAATATTGCAAAAACCGACATACAAACAAGTCAAGGATGAATTTGGAGATATTGGGGCAGAAAGCGGTTATAACAGGTATGTGAGTGAGGAAAGAATGTACACTAAAGCTGAAATTGATGGCATGAGGAATAGACTAAAGGAATAAAAATAAGACCTTACAAAAGCGCCTTTACAGTTGTTTTTAGTGGTGTTTGATGGAGCGTTTTTTTACTCCACTAAACACCACTTTTCATTTTTCTACAATTCTTGATTTTTATCTTCCTTTGTGTATTAATTTAAAATTCAAGAAAAAATGGAAGAAAATTTTGCTATTAAAAAATTCAAAGACTTTGCAGGCATGATTGCAAGTCGATTGGCTATTAACACAAAAGACATTTTAACGTCTAACGAGGCTGCTGCTTATTTGGGCATATCAAAATCTTGTCTTTATAAGCTTACCATGGATAAAGAAATACCATATTCCAAGCCAAATGGGAAGATGTGCTACTTTGAGCGTAAGGCGCTTGACAGATGGGCTTTACAGAATAGATGTGCAACTGTAGCAGAGATTTCAGACAGAGCACATGAATATTGTCAGAAAGGGGGTAATCTATGATACTGACAGATTATTACCGTTTTGAACGTCTTAAAGGCACAAAAGCCAAGCTTAGAATAGACTGTACCGCCTCAACAAGAAGCTATGAACCTTTTGAAGAAAAAAGGTCTATGAAAGCCCTTAGACATACAGACAAACGAGACGGATGCAACGTAGGCGACCTGTTTTGTTACTTTGGAGACGTACCCAAGACCTTTGGCGGTAGCGTACATAGGAAAGCTGATAAGGCGCTAACAAAGTCAAAGAATATCAGTAGCATTTATGTGCCTGAACCACAAAGCAATTTAGGTTATGGCGACATGAAAGGAACGGCAGATGCCCTATTGTTCATCTTCCATGATGCAGAAGTTGCAAATGGGAGATTAAAGGATGGTGCCGTTATAGAAATCTTTGTAGCTCGTGGGATGGCAAGGGATAAAGCAGGACTTTACAACGAGTTGTCAGACGGTATGCTTGATGATGAAATAGAAGCATTGAGACAGAAACTATCATAACGTTTAATATTTAAATTTTAGAAATCATGAGTAAAAACTATTTTACAAAAAAAGAAGTAGAGGGCTACATTCAGTTTGCAGCAAAGTATGGAGATGTTGCAGCAAAGGGGATGCTTGATAAGATTGCAAGCCAAGATAAGCCAGCAGATAACTGTTTTGACCTTGCCAGAGCAATTAACAACGGCACAAAACAAATTTTGGATAAGCAATACAAAGAGAAATTAGAGACATTGGCAGACAAACTGTAGTTTAAGCTGGAGAGAATGTGCAAAAAGCCACATTCTCTTTTTGCTTTAAGTTCCTGTTTTTGGAACTTTTAATGTGTTTCAAATGATTGATAGTCTTAATTTGAACTTGGGAGTAACAGAAGCTGGTGGAATAGACTTTCTAAAAGAAGTTCCTTCACATCTTGATGATGCCAATAGGTCAGAGCATTGTTTTGATGGGCGTTTCTATGTGGTTAACGGATATGTTGGCAGTTTGAAAGTTTTTATAAGCAGGATGAGTGTAATCATAAAGGATAGCAGCTTTTGCAAATGGTGCCTTGGAAACAATTTCAAGACGCTAACAAGGGGTGATATAAAATTAGGCATAGAAAAGCTTTCTGACACGTTACATTTGCCCATGGAGCTTGCAAAGGTTACCCGCTTGGATATTGGTCAGAATTTTGTACTAAAGAACCCTACAGGCGTTTATTTGAGGCATTTGGGAACCCTAAGGTACGCTAAGAGGCTACAGGAACCTACGGGGTTATACTATGCAGGAACGAACACCCAACTTGCCTTTTATGACAAAGTAAGGGAGCAAACGAGAGCTGGTGAAAACATACCTGAATTATACAAGGGCAGGAACGTGCTAAGGTATGAAATAAGATTTCTGCACAGGCTACCATATACGTTGCACGTATCAGAAGTAACAGGCAGGCTGCTTTATGATGAGGCTTTCTATATGAGTACGATTAAGAGATGGTATGAAGCCTATAAGGCTATTAGTAAGATTAATGACATTCAATTAGATTTTGAGGCTATGAAAGGGAAAAAGGAACTATATAGGGCAGGTCTCTTAGCCTTGATAGAGCAAAGAGGCGGTGAATTGTCTTTATTAGATGAAATAACAGAAGCCCAGCAGCGTGGTGAACTGAATAAGCGCCAAGCTTTTGAGATGAGGACTGCTATAAAAAACGTTTGCCACACTACTACAGGAAAATTACTGAAAGAGAATTGCTCGGTAAAGGAACTTGACAAAAAGGTAAATGAAGCAGTACGCTTTTTCAGATGATTATACCCCTCACGATATATTAAGTTGTATTGAGTTCCAAAAACAGGAACCAAGCATAAATTAGGAACATAAAATATTCCTTTACAAATATAGGTTTACAAAAGTAGTTTTATTTAGTATGGGAAGAATGAAGAATGATGGTAAGGGCAGGTTAGGTGGTAGGTCAAAAGGCACTCCAAATAAAGCAAATGCAACATTAAGGGCGTTTATAGAAAAGCTCATAGACGACAACAGAGGACAGATAAAAGCCGATTTAAAGAAATTGGCACCGTATCAGAGATTGTCTTTGATAGAAAAGCTCATAGGCTATGTACTACCTAAGCAGGCGCCTGTAAGCGTGGATGAACGTATAAGCACAGAATACAAGGCGCTTGAACATCTGATAGATACTGCACCCGATGAATTTATAGATAAGATAACAGAGAAAGTATTAAAAATGCAAGAGGAGAATAATAATGGCTAATAACAGAGAGATTTTAAAGCATATAGCAAGAGGCGTATATGCTACAGGAGTAAGTGGTTTTGATGTGGCTTTATGGGGATATTTGGAAAGGTCTGAATATGACAGACGTGCCGTTGATGCCTGTAAAAGCCAAGTGGAGAGCTATGAAGAGTGCACAGGAGAGACAGACAGAACGAGTTGTTTTTCCAAGTATCTACAGGAGATGAAAGGCAAAGGTTATAAAATTCAGTAAAAAGGGCAAAACTCAAATCCAAAGTAAGGGAAGTGTCTACAGATTGATTGGCACTTCCTTTTTTATTTGTGGTTATTGTACAGAAATCAAGCTCATAGCAGTCAAAAAAGGGGCAAAAAGCAGTTTTTTGGTATAATCTACAACTTTTCTACAACTTGTATAAACATAAATATCAGTATATTAGTTAGTTATGTGTAATATTTTATACCCAGACGCGGAATAGAAAATGTAGTTCCGGCAGCACCAGGTACAAGTGTGGCGAAAGAGCCTAAAGTAGCAGTCGTACTTTCTCCCCAGCCGGTACCGACAACCAGTGAGGCCTTCTCATGAAGCGTCATAGCTTTAACCACCTCGTCAATATTATTGGCGTTGAGTTTCGGTTGAGCGATAGCACTTCCTGTACAACAGGCGAGTGCGAAGAACCCAGCCACGAGTCGTAAATAAGATATCTTTTTCATGTTTTATAACCTTAAATTGCTCAAATTTAGATTTATAGTCCTAACCTGATTAAAGTTGGTCATTCCCTTTACCGGGTCATTTCCAATTGTCGTCATGATGAACTAATAGATGTTTAGGAATTCGCCAGCAAATTTATCACCTTTTCTACGAGATAGTTCATAGAGTAAGTATAAAAGTAAATTATGGAAAACTATAAATTACTTAATATTAATGAGTTATAAAATACGCAAAAAGAAGAAAAGTAAATTCTATGACGCTATCATAAGTAATTATATATGACAATTAAAGTCAGTCCCAATTGGAATTAAAGAGAAAAGTCATCACCTGAACTACCCAATAATTTCATTGAATAAACAAGTACCTTTAAAAGCATATAGGATCAATTCTGCGAAGGATCCTACCAACTGAAGAATTAGGTATGAATCAAATCTATTTTCCCCAGAGTTCTAAAAGCCATGAGTATCTCATCTTCGTGTAAAGGAAGAAGCGTATTTAGGCACTCCGGATATTCCCCATGACTTTTCAGGTTGAGGTCCCATCAACAATTCCAATTTCCCTCCATCTACAATCGTCGAATGCCGAATCCAGCATTGATTAAATGGTTTGCCATTCAATTTGGCACTTTGAATATAAATATTCTTTGAAGATGCGTGGTGAGCTACGATCATAAAAGTTTTACCTCCTTCCAATCGAATGACCACCTTATCAAATGATGGACTGGAAATTGCATAATAACAATCTGTAGGACAAACCGGATAAAAGCCTAAAGCAGCAAATACATACCAAGCAGACATTTGCCCGGAATCATCGTTTCCGGAAAGCCCATTTGCACCTAATCCATATTCTCGTTCCATTATCTGCCTCACCTCATACTGTGTTTTCCACGGTTGACCGGCATAGTCATACATAAAACCAATCTGGTGGCAAGGTTCATTTCCATGCCAGATGCGCTTTTGAGAAAACATCGAATCCAATTTCAAAATATAAGACTTTCTGCCTCCCATACATTTCATCAATCCATATACGTCATGAGGGACATACCAACTGTATTGGCAAGGAGTTCCTTGAGTAATAAAGGAATAATTCTGATCAGGTTTCGTATTCTCATAGAATTTACCATCGGCATGTCGCCCATTGACATATCCTGTACGAGGATCAAATACATTTTGGTAATTTTTAGAACGCTTATACAATAGACGGGCGGCATCTAAATGCCCCAAATATTCTGCCAAACGTGCTACACAGTAATCATCATAAGCATATTCCATAGTTCTCGAAGTCTGTTCATTACCATGGTAAGCCTCTTTTACGGGATCCTCAAGTGGTATAAAACCATATTTCATATAGGATTTTAAAGCTCGGCGGCCTTTTCCATCCTTATATTCATCATACGTTGCAGGAGACTGAAAAGCCATTTTCAACATAGCTTGATAAGCCGTTTGAATATCAAAATTCCGCACCCCTTTTAGATAAGCTTCTGCTAATAAAGATGCTGTATGATCACCTATCATTTCCTGTGTAAACGAATTCCAGGCAGGGAAGACGGGAAGCCATCCACTCTGCTCATACATATCAACAAGTGACTGCATCATCTCGCCCGATATATGGGGATAAAACAAGGTAATCAAAGGATGGAGTGCGCGGAAGGTATCCCATAGGCTATAGTCAGTAAAATAGGTACCAGATGTTTTTTCGATGGTCTTGCCTCCTGCGAAAGAAGGATAGCGGCCATCTGCATCGCTAAAAGCATGAGGGCAAAAAGCCGTACGATAAAGAGACGTATAGAATTTTGTCAATGCATCCTTATTCCCACCTGTTACCTCTACTACTGACAAATGTCGCTCCCACTGCTTTGCAAGTTGACTGCGCACCCGATTAAAATTCCAACCCGGGCATTCGACCTCCATATTATGTCGAGCTCCGTCCACACTAACAAAGGAAGAAGCGACCTTGACTATGATCTGTTCGCCGGCCTTTACAGGGAAAGAGAGATAAGCACCGGATTTCTTTTCATTCTGAATAAAGGTCACGTGCTCCATGATTTCCGATCCGGAATAGACGCCATAAGAAGAAGGTTGTCTTTTAACTTGAATGATGAACCAACCACTAAATCCGGTCGGTTGTCCTTGTCCCAAGTAAAACCGGTGACAAAGGTTTTCTCCAAAAACTTCCCCATGTTCTGGATCTATTCTTACACGGCCTTCTCCTCTATCGCTATTGGGGGTAATAACCAAATGAGCCATACCAGCCTTTTTATAAGTAAAGCGAAAAATACCTGTACGAGAAGTTCCTGTCATTTCAGCTATAATTGTTCCTTTAAAGAGAGGGACTCGATAATAATCAGGACGGGACACTTCATCGGTATGGCTGAATGCACTGGCCCGTTCTTCCGGTTGGCATTTTAGCGTATCAAGTAAAGGCATTATCGTCACAGATCCATAATCCTGAGTAGCAGAGCCATCTATATAATGGCTATTACGGAATCCCTGAATACGGGATTTATTTGCATAATAAGGGCAAACGCCATGTCCTTCGCTCTCTTCTGTCTGAGGAGTCCAAGCATTCATTCCATAAGGAGCCAGGACTGCCGGCATACATTGTCCGAGCGGGTCCCGCCCATGGGAGAAATCTCCGTTCACAGCACCTGTCCCAATCATAGGATCAACATATTGGATCAGATGATGTCCAGCCTGCAAAGTACCAGTCATAAACCAAGTCAGGACTATTACCATAACAAACTTAGCAAATGATGCCAATCGTATACTTTTCACCATTATAACTTTCTGTTCAGGGCTTTATTTTACACTATTCAGCAAATCTATTGCCATCTCTTTCGGCTTGTTTCGGAATAAGTTCATACGGCAAGATTCAAATAACCTTTGAAAACCGTTTCTAAATTTATTTTACGTCTAGGCTATTTTGCAAACTTTGCTACAGCTACAAAAGAATCAGCACAACCATAATAAAGAAAGAATGTTCCCTTCTTGTATACTAGTCCTTCTGTAAACACAGTTCCATCTGGGTATTGACCACTCTTTTCAAAATCTTCTTCTGGCCAGAAGAAGGGATAGTCCAAGCGGTCTATCATTTTACAAGGATTATCTTTATCAAACAAGATTTGACCAGCAGCATAAGTTCCTTTAGGATAATTAGGATCTCCGTCTCCAGTAGAAGAATTCTTACCATTATAGATAAGGACAATACCATCTTTTGTCATCAATGCAGGAGGACCACATTCTGTCAATTGACTGTCAAAATACCCTTTCCTTGGGATTACTAATTTCAATAAATTCCCTTGCTTATCCAACAAAGGAGTCCAGTTGATCAAATCATCAGAATAAGCTGCACAAACAGCCTTCTCTCCCCAATACATAAAATAATGGCCCTTAACTTTAGCCACAATTATTTTTCCATTCTGTACTTTTGTAACAATTGAAGCGGATTTACATTCCAGATATTTGAACTTGCCCCCATTGGCCTTCCCGAAAGCAAGACCATGTTTTGTCCAGTGCTTTAAATCTCTTGAAGTAGCCACACATAAACGTGGGGTATTAGATTCCCCTTTTGGGTTATCACGATTCCAACCTGTATATAGCATGACATATAAACCAGATTGAGTAACAACGACCCGAGGATCCTCGCAACCGCCATGCCAATCTAAAGAGGTGAACTTATCTTTCTCTGGATACAGAACCGGAGTTCCTTGTCTTGACACATTAACCCCATTTTCACTTTCTGCATAACCTATACGTGACGTCCGCTTGCCAATTCCGATAACCGTATTATCTTCAGCTCGATACAAAACAACAACTTTTCCATCTTTAAGAACTGCTGCAGGATTAAAGGTAGCCCCTTCTTCCCATTTGATCATTTTTTGATTCATTGGACAAAAGAACTGTGACTCTAAAGGAGAAATTATAGGGTTAACTCCCGAAGGCCGTCTAAAAGGACCCAGCATCCATGTCTTTTTAGAATTAGTTACCTTTTCATTAAAAGATTGACCGAGAACATTGATCGTAGGAAAAAACAACAGGCTGAACAAAAGCAGGATAAGATGATTTTTTGTTGTCATAAATATAAATATTTAGATTGATACTATTCGGTAGTAAAATATTGTAAGACGTACCAATTAAGAAGTTCTTTATGACATCAAAATAGGGTACGAGAAGTTGATGGTTCCTATTATCAAAAAGCTACATTTATATTTCATATTTTTCAAGGTCGCGGTAAACGTATATAAAGCATTATTAAATTCTCATCTTTCTCAACATCTATAAAAGACTTCGAATAAAAGCCGTCACACCTATTAAAGATACTCAGGAATAATCTAAATTATATTTTAACACCCATAGCCATAGCCCTCTTTAGGAAAAAGAATTAACCACTATAGTCCTCTTCTTAGCTCAATACTAATTCCATCACAGAGCAACTTTTATCCTTAAAGTTAATGGTCATAAAGCTGTCACAGTAATATGAAGTAACAATCCGAGTTAACTTCTAATTCTCTTTTTAAGATGTACAGAACTCTGCCAAACGGTTTTAGATGCCTGCGGAACATCCGTATTAGTTCACATATTAGAATTTATGCAAAGATAAACATTTAATTTAATATATAGGATTGGTAAGTAAATAATTTTCAAATGGCTTTCAACATTTAGTATTCTGTCTTTCCTGTATTCTTTTCCCACATTTCAAAGGCTTTCTTGGCTTCATTAGGGAGGAGGAGTTCCATTTTCTTATGACGGTCTTCAGGTTTTAAAGCAATCTCCTGATAGATGAAATCATCATCAAAACCGATACGGGCTGCATCCTGCCGGTTATTCGCATAATAGATCGTATCCAAATGTGCCCAATAAATAGCACCTAAACACATCGGACACGGCTCACACGATGTATAGATATCACAACCTGACAGATCAAATGTCCCCAGAATCTTCGTAGCTTTGCGAATGGCATTGACCTCTGCATGTGCCGTCGGGTCGTTATCTAGAGTTACGCTATTAGATGCCTCAGCAATGATTTCACCTTGACGGGCAATGACAGCCCCAAAAGGACCACCCCCGTTTTCTACACTTTCCTCAGAGAGCGCTATAGCTCTCAGCATTAAATCTTCTTTTTCCATAACCACAAAGGTAAAACTTTTATATGAATCTACAGAAGTTTCAAGGGAAAAATCCATAGTACCGGGAATGCTCCCTTTTTCAAAAGACAAACGTAATATCCACTCATTCTGACAGATTACCTAGATATGATCCTACGATTCAGACATACTTGAAGTTGCACCCAAACCTCCAGCATAGACGCCAATCTGTCGTGATTCAGATTTTCCAGAAAGAATTTCTGTCTTTCCTTCCTTCCCGTTCTGACGAGATGTGAAAGATTTTATTTATCTTTGCACTAATGGATAAAGCTATTACATCGAAGGAACTCTTCACTCGCATCATGAGGATATTGTCAACTCCCGGACTTGAACCAATGGCACAAAACCAACTGATGCATGATACCTTGGTACAGTGTTGTCATGAGGGAACGAAAGATTCCGGCCACGCATTCGGCAATCTCTTCTCGCAAGTCGATTACCTCTGCAACATGAAACATATTCATGTGGCAGACAAGATTGCCATACAGACTATGCGGCGCCATTCCAATTCCCCCCAACCTTTGTCAGATGCGGAGTTAAAAGAGGATATCCGCGCTCTGTGTATTTTCATATCAGCCGTTTTTTCCTGTGACATTCCTTCCGATGTCAATACCTCCATTCCTCAGATCAATTCCTATCAGTTACAGCCTCAACGCATCAACAACCGGTATATCCGGTGTATAGTCCAGTCTGTGAAAGTTAATGGAATAGAAGTCAGCATCGACCAGGATAATGCTCCTGAAAAGGCTTTTATACCCTATCAGGAAGAGCAAAGGGGCATCGATCACAGTTATCTCAAGGACCTCGTTCATAAAGGAACCCAACTGAATCTTTTGGATAATCACATTGACGGCGATCTTATCCAACCGACACTCATCGTCACGGAACCAGATTTCCTACTAGATACTAGTTCTATTGCCAGTTGCTTTACCGAATATGGACACCATCCTCTCCTCTATCTGCTGAATCAGATGAAACCGAAGGCGAACACACAACCGATACTTTTAGGAAATCTGGCAGGGTCAATCTTGGACGATATCATCAACAGTAAGGAAAACTATCAACTGAATGATACTATCAAAAGCAATTACCAAGAAAAAGCATTGGAATATTCCTGTTGCAACAGTTTCAATCCCACAAAATTCTATCATGACGCCGAGAACCAGGCGAAGAACATCCTACAGGGAGTAAACCAACTTTTTTCCGGACCTAATGCTTTTGACAAATCAAAGGCTATTCTAGAACCTTCTTTTATATGTGAAGCCTTGGGAATAGAAGGCCGAGTAGACTTAATGACCACAGACTTTAGATTGCTGATAGAGCAGAAATCAGGTCGGAACATGTATATTGAAAGACAGCAGCTGGATCCGGTCCATCACGGTCTCACACTTGAAAACCACTGGGTACAGCTCTTGCTCTATTTCGGCATCCTGCATTATAATTTTCATACTACAAATACCCGTACAGATATCCGCCTCTTTTATTCAAAATATCCCCCTATAGACGGAATGATGAGTGTAGTCAATTATCACACACTCTTCAGGGAAGCCATCAAATACCGGAATCAGGTTGTCTCGGAGCTCTTCAATATTGCGACCAAAGGCTTTAATGACAGAATAGACCGTCTCACCCCAGAGTCACTCAATATCAAGCACATCCAAAGCCCTTTCTACCATCAATACCTCAGACCCCAAATCGCAGTGATGACAGATCCACTGCACACTTTGAGTCCTTTGGAACGCCATTATTTCGACAGGATGGTCACTTTCGTGATCCGTGAACAGGTCGTCTCCAAGGTAGGGGCTCAGGAAGGTCTCGGCAATTCTTACAGTGACCTTTGGAATATGCCTCTAGCAGAAAAGAAAGACACCGGCAACATCTATACAGACTTACATATTATAAAAAAGGAAAAGAGTTCTTCTTTCAACGGATATGACACCATCACCTTAGCTATCCCGGACCAAGGCGCTTATTTCCTGCCCAATTTCCGTAAAGGAGATATGGTCAATCTCTATGGTTATTCCCGTCAACGAATACCGAATGTCCGCCAGGCGATCCTGCTAAAAGGTATCCTGCAGGACATTTCTTCCGACCAACTCGTCGTACATCTCAACGATGGGCAGCAGAATCCTAACCTTTTCCATTCAGAAGCATATGCCATCGAGCATGGCAGCAGTGATGTCGGAACTACAGCATCATTGCGTAACTTACACAGGTTCATCTCTTCTCCTCAATCTGAACGAGACCTGCTTCTCGGACAGCGGAAACCTGAAAGAGACCAGTCCATCAAACTCTCCCGACACTATGATGACCTGTTAGACCCTCTCTTGAAAAGGGCCAAGCAAGCTAGAGATTACTTTCTCCTCTTAGGTCCTCCAGGAACAGGCAAGACATCCTGTGCCCTCCAGTTCATGGTTCGGGAAGCGCTGACCGACACCAGCCAATCCATTCTTCTGATGGCCTACACCAACAGAGCAGTAGACGAAATCTGCAATATGCTTCTGGAAAACAAAATCGATTTTCTCAGGATTGGAAATCCCTTTTCGTGTGACAAACGCTACCAACCCTATCTGATTAGCAACTTGGCAGAGCATTCTCCGAAACTCGCCGATTTCATGAAGAAAATCCGGAACACACGTATTATCGTAGGAACAACATCCATGATATCTTCCAAGGAATACCTCTTCAGCCTTAAACAGTTCAAACTTGCCATTGTTGACGAAGCCTCACAAATTCTGGAGCCGAACATTATAGGATTGCTTACCAGAGTAAAAAAGTTTATTCTGATTGGAGATCATAAGCAACTTCCCGCTGTCGTCCAACAAGAGGAAAATGATTCAAAGGTATTGGACGAGGACCTGAATGCGATCGGACTGACCAACTGCCGTAATTCTCTTTTCGAACGCCTTCTCCATTGGGAGAGAAAGCAAGGTAGAGAGAACGACTTTATCGGTGTGCTGAATCACCAAGGCAGAATGCATCCGTCAATAGCAGAATTCCCGGGAAAGATGTTCTATGCCCGCGAGTGTATTCAACCTGTACCATTGCCCCATCAAAAAGAAAAAAATTTATATCCCTCACGTGTCAGAGAGGAGTGTGATCACATCTCACCTCTTGACCACCTGCTTCTCAACCATCGTATTGTCTTTATACCCAGTAATTTCTGCAGGGTAACCGGCATTTCTGATAAAGTGAATTCTTCTGAAGCAGAAATCACGGCTCAATGCCTGAAGCGGATATTTGAATATACGCAAGAAGTATTCAAGATGACAGGGCTTGCCCAAACTCAATTTGACGCTATCAGAACTGCAGGCGTCATCGTGCCATATCGGAACCAAATCGCCATGATCAGGAAAGAAATCGAAAAACTCCATATACCTGAACTTCTAAACGTTTCGATAGATACCGTCGAGCGGTATCAAGGCAGCCAACGCGACTATATTATTTATTCTTTCACGGTACAGGATCTTTTCCAACTCGAATTTCTCACTGCCAGTTGTTTCAATGAAGACGGTATGACAATAGACCGGAAATTAAACGTCGCTTTAACAAGGGCAAGGAAACAAACCATTTTGACTGGGAATCCACAGATACTAGACTATGACCCCATATTCAGGAAACTCATAGCTTATTGCCAGCAGCAGAAAGGTTATTACGATACCAGAGCAGCACATTAGATTCGAAAAAAAAGAACCGATTATCCCAAATTTCCACCAATAAGAGTGATACCCTTTTAGGGAAACGGGATACTCCTTTAGGGAAATTCCGACACTTTATAGGGGAAAACCACCTCTAAATCACAAAAGAAGTTATACTTTTGCAGTACCTAAAAAGAATAATTAACAAATAAAAGTATAATAAATTATGAAGAAATTGATTCTATTGGCAGTTATTCTGCTATCAACGTCAGGAGCTTTTGCTCAGCGTCGGAGTTATAGGTATTATCATCGCCGTACCGCATCAAGTTCTTTCACGCTTCAGCCGAAGATCGGTCTGAACGTTGCTTCATTGACTAATGTAGGTGCTGATTCGAGAGTAGGAATGGTACTTGGTCTGGAAGGAGAAGTAAGTGCAAGCAGCAATGTAGGTATCAGTTTCGGAGCACTCTATTCAGCCCAAGGAGCTAAATGGAGCCGTGACGGATTTTCTTCTACTACAAAACTTGATTATATCAATGTTCCGGTACTTGCCAATTTCTACGTAGCACCAGGATTCGCTTTAAAGTTAGGACTTCAACCGGGGTTCTTGGTAGATGATCACGGGAGTGATGCCAAGAGTGTAGATTTATCTATACCTATCGGTATATCTTACCAGTATGACAACTTTGTCATTGACGGCCGCTACAACTGGGGTATAACCGATGTTGTCGATCATCAGAATGACAATCCTCATAACAGTGTGTTCCAATTTACTATAGGATATAAATTCCATCTCTAATCAAATATTATCTCTCAGATGCCCAATGCGCCTGTTCCCTGACTTTCACGGAAAAGTGTTTCCCTGTAGGACAGTTTATCAGTTCTGTCATGAAGAAGTTGGGGCAGGCAGCAGCATCTGAAAAAACTCATTAAAGCTATTAAGTTCTGCAATTCTGAATCAAAGACAAGATTTCAGAAATAGGTAAATCCCTATCACATTAGGGGAAATTCCTTTTCAGATTCAAAAAGAATGGATTACCTTTGCTGAACAAATTAGGAAAACCCAAAACGGTAAAAGAGTTTTTAATTTAAAAATTAAGGAAAGATGAAAAAGATGATTTTAATGGCAGCTGTTTTACTGTCTTCAATCGGTGCCTTCGCACAAGCTCCAGCAGGAACTTTCACTTTACAACCAAAAGTTGGTGTTAATGTTTCTACTCTGACCAATGTCGATGCTGACTCAAAAGCCGGTTTCGTAGGTGGCTTGGAAGGTCAATATCAGGTAGATGACCTATTCGGGCTCAGTTTGGGTGTCAACTACTCTCAACAGGGTGCTAAATGGGACATCGGTGACAATACTTCCTACAAACAGAAACTGGATTACATCAACATCCCCGTTCTTGCCAACGTTTATGTTGTCAAAGGATTAGCTGTAAAGACTGGTCTTCAACCCGGTTTTCTGATAGACAAGCATGACAGTCCTTATAGTCCCAAGACTTTCGATTTGTCTATTCCAATCGGTTTGTCTTACGAATATGACAACTTCATTGTGGATGCACGGTACAACTGGGGAGTAACCAAAGTTTCTAGTGGTCTGCCTGAATGGAAAGACGGCAAAGTGGAAAACAATGATTCTAGAAACAGTGTATTCCAGTTTACTATCGGATATAAGTTCAATTTGTAATTCCTAGACATACTTACTTTTGAGTTTTTAAAGAGGGTGTGTCAAAATAGACATATCCTCTTTTTTTATCACAAAGCCCCGACTTTCTCAAGCCAGGGCTTTGCCATGTCCAAAAATTTTTGTACCTTTAGACATATACTTTATAACTATGGCAAA
>NZ_JAMXLY010000052.1 GCF_024054555.1 Segatella cerevisiae
TGCATTGCTTAAGTCATCACCTGACGCTCTTTGGGGGCTTCGCACCCCCAGCCGCGAGGCAAACCGCCGCGGTGTTTTTCATGATTTTTGCACCAAGGTGTTTTTGCACTTCTAATTGGAAAGAGCCTGCATAGGATAAGAAACTCAATGTTTCTTGACAAAATCAAGACTCAGGTCACCTACGTAAATGGCACTCTTCCCGTTTTGATCATCAGGTACGCGCTTTCCGTCCAGATTGGTCTCATACCTCAAAGACTTAAAGAAGGTATGTGAATGGCCACCGAGGACGAGGTCGATATCCCTACTGCCCTTGATGACATCCTCGTCGTCTTGAGCGTCGGAGATATTCCAACCTAAATGTGAAAGGCAGATAACAAGATCACATTGCTTTTTCTTCTTCAAGAAAGTAGCAACCTGAAGGGCCGTTTTAACAGGGTCCAAGAATTTGACTCCCACACACTTCCGATTATCCACCAGTCCTTTCAGATGAGGACTCAAGCCGAACACCCCTATTTTGAGACCGTCTCGCTTGATGATCACCCAAGGTTTGACAATACCCTGAACTGGCGTATTGGTAAAATCGTAATTAGCACAAAGGATCGGGAAGCGAGCTTCCTTGAACAGACGGGCCATATTGTCAAGTCCGAAATCAAACTCATGATTACCGATGACAGCAGCATCGTATTTCATCATGTTCATCAACCCGATCTCGACATCTCCCTTGAACAAGGTATAATAAGGAGAACCCTGAGAAAAGTCACCACTGTCAAAGAGCAACAGGTCAGGATGCGATTGACGCTGCTGCTTGATCATTGTCAGTCTACGGACAAAACCGCCGCGATTAGCCCAAAAGGTATCAGCCAGGTTTTTGCTCAGCGGCATAACGCAACTATGAGCGTCATTGGTATGCAGAATAAAAAGTTGTTTCTTCTGGGCGTTAAGAGGCCCTAAGACCAAAAGAAGGAAAAACAAGACAAGCGAAAAATTCTTTTTCATTATCATTACAATAAATAAAGCGCATTAAAACTATTGGATTCGGAGTGTTCACGATGCAAACGAGATGACACCAAAAGCACAACTCCGGGATCAGGGATTATTTGACGACGATCCGACCTTCAATTTGAGGATTCACAGGAGTTCCCTTAGCCTTCTGTTGCTCAAAATAAGACTCGATAATAAAACGGACATCATTTTTGGTTTCCTGAGGAGACAAGACGTCAGTGCCCTTTTGGAAAGCGACCATATCATCATTTCCCTGAGCCACATAGTCCAACGTAGCCACACGATAAGACGCATTGGGATTCACTGGTTGACCATGGACCTTAGCGTCCAGCAATTTGCCATCCTTGGAAATGACAAGATTGACACCTTTACTCACGCCTTCACCGCCACGCGAAGCCATCTGTCTGAACAGATCCAAGACATCAGAACCCTTCAAAGTCAGGAAACATATTTTGTTTTCGAAAGGTGCAGCATTCAGGACATCCCCTTTTGTGATCGGTCCCTTGGGAAAAGCGGCACGTATACCGCCCATGTTATACACTGCGAAATCCGGATGCTCATTGAAAGAAGAAGATCCCCAAAGCAATATATCGGAAAAAAGGTCCGATATCTCACTCTCCGGTCTATGGTTAGCCATGTATTTGGCAGAATAGCCGATTACAGGATTCATCAAACTGTCAACCACATGCGTGTAAGGAGCGAGAAAATGCAACGCCGCCGTATCCTGATTCACGTCATAAGTACTGTCTATAAGGATCCGCTGTCTGGAGATCCCGCTCAGTACATATTTAGAATTACTACACGCTACTCCAAGAAACAAGATGGAGGAAAGCCCTAATACCTTTAATTTATTTTTCATTTAAATATAATTATCGTGCAAAGTTAGAAAAAAACAGGGAAGTGAGAAAGAATAGGTTCAGAAATTTGGTGAAACAGAAAAAAAGCCGTAACTTTGCCACGCTTTTCGGCGTAACCGCTGGTAACAGAATGAATTGCTCACTATGTTGCGTTTGAACGACAAACAATATTTAATAATAAACGAAATGGATTTAGTTAAAGTTGCTGAAGAAGCATTTGCAACCGGCAAGAAATTCCCGGAATTCAATCCAGGAGACACGATTACTGTCGCTTACAAAATTGTCGAGGGTAACAAGCAGCGTATCCAGTTGTATCGCGGTGTAGTTATCAAGATCTCCGGAATCGGTGACAAGAAGCGTTTTACTGTAAGGAAGATGTCCGGAACAGTAGGTGTAGAACGTATTTTCCCTCTTGAATCCCCCCATATTGACTCTATTGAAGTCAATAAGCGTGGTAAAGTACGTCGTGCAAAACTCTATTATCTGCGTAAATTGACAGGTAAGAAAGCCCGCATCCAAGAGAAGAGGACAAATGTGGAAAACAAAAAGGCTTAACGCCCGATGTATCCAAATAAAAAAGAGGTCTCGAAAGACCTCTTTTTTGTTTTTGTAATCAAAGCTCATTCATCTTTGCTCCGATAATTCATCTGACCGTCATCCTCACCGTTCAAGGCATCCCGGAAATCTTTCCAGTTCTGGAACCCTGCAAAAAGGGCCAGTCTGTCCTTAGCTTTAGGAGACAAAGCATTCAGATGAAAGTGATGTTTCTTTAAAGTCATAAGAAGTTTATTGACATCCGAATGTAAATCAATATTCTCCCCGAACCTTTTTTCAACATCCTTTACTAATACTTTCATGTAACTTTTCATAACGCTAACATACTCTTAACGAATGCAAAGATAATTCTTTTTTATATTCAATAGTCAAAAAAAAGAAACTTTTCCATGGGCATCCTAAAAAATTTAAATGATAGTAAGCCCATTTCCATTATTAGCCACTATACCAATACCCCCGATTCTCATTCCATAACCGCTGGACGAGTCCGAAAATCAGTTCTCCTTCATCATTCCTGCAAATTTTACGGCAGGCGATAAAATCACCAAATTCCCTTTGCTTTTCAATCGATTTCCACTATCTTTGCAGTAAGTAATTTAATCCTCAATAGAATGAAAGAATTAGCTTTAAAGTATGGCTGTAATCCCAACCAAAAGCCTGCACGTATTTTCATGGACAACGGCAGCGAACTCCCTGTTCAGGTACTCAACGGACGTCCCGGTTACATCAACTTTCTGGACGCACTCAACAGTTGGCAACTCGTCAAGGAGATGAAGGCAGCCACCGGTATGCCCTCAGCTGCAAGTTTCAAGCATGTATCCCCTGCAGGAGCAGCTATCGGATTGCCTTTGGACAATACGCTCAAACACATCTATTTCGTCGATGACGTCGACTTCGAGTTGACACCTTTAGCCTGTGCCTATACCCGTGCCCGGGGAGCTGACAGAATGAGTTCCTATGGTGATTTCGCTGCTTTAAGCGACATCTGTGATGAAGCGACGGCACGCCTGATCAAACGGGAGGTCAGTGACGGCGTTATTGCACCGGGATACACGCCTGAAGCATTGGCTGTCCTGAAACAGAAGAAAAGAGGCAATTACAATATCATCCAGATCGATCCCGATTATCAGGCACCTGAATTTGAACGTAAACAGGTTTTCGGTGTTACGTTCGAACAGAAACATAATGACTGCAAACTTGGGGATCCTAAGATTTACGAGAATCGTCCGACCAAGAACAAGGAAATACCGGAAGAAGCTCTCCGAGACCTGATCATCAGTCAGATCACATTGAAGTACACTCAGAGCAACAGTGTATGCTATGTCAAAGACGGACAGGCTATCGGGATCGGAGCAGGCCAGCAAAGCCGTATCCACTGCACCCGCCTTGCAGGAAACAAGGCCGACATCTGGTGGCTTCGCCAGCATCCGAGAGTCATGGCCCTGCCTTTCAAAGAAGGTATTCACCGTGCCGACCGCGACAACGCCATAGACGTCTATATCAGTGAGGAGCATGATGATGTCCTCCGTGACGGTGCATGGCAGAAGGTCTTCACTCAAAAACCAGAAGTGCTGACGATGGAAGAGAAAAAGGCATGGATCGCCAAAAATACGAATGTGGTTCTTGGAAGTGACGCTTTCTTCCCCTTCGGAGACAATATCGAGCGTGCTCACAAGAGTGGCGTAAAGTATATCGCACAGGCAGGAGGCAGCATCCGCGATGACAATGTCATCGAGACATGCGACAAATACGGCATTGCCATGTGCATGACCGGTGTACGTTTATTTCACCATTAAAACATTTGACTATGGGCAAAGACATCGAAGATATCATCGAGCATGGAATCATTTTCAAAGGTGCCCCGAGCGAGAACTCTGATAATGGCAAGCAGAAGGTAAAGACCAAAGCTAAGAAGAAGAAATACATTACAGGGACTCATGGCAGTGGCTCTGCCCTACAGAAAGCCAAATACCGGTTGCAGCGGGCTAACCGAAAGCACAAGGGCAACCGCAAAGAGAAATGACGAATGTATTTGTTTGTCAGTTTGTCACCGACTGGCAATAGGAGTTTATCTTATAAAAATCCCGGATCACTGTTTGAAAACAGATGGTCCGGAATTTTTATATTCTTATTTGCTTCCACCTGGCAAGAGAAGATACCGGCATCAAATATACCCATTTCCCGTTACCGGTCGTCTGTGCATTGCCAAATGCAATCTAATAATGTTTTTCAGTCTTCACTTTCCCATTCCAGGACAACGTAAGCACAGAAGGTTGGAGGCACTTATGAGCATGATCGAAGATGACGGCAGGGTTCATCCGATGTCCTTTGAAATGCACTTCGAAATGGAGATGCTCCGTCGTAGCAGAACCCGTACGACCGGTCAGTCCGATAACTTGTCCGGCTTTCACCTTTTGCCCTACATGAACGAAATCCTTGGACTGATGACCGTAAAGCGTTTCGAAGCCATAGGCATGGCGGATGACGATACAGTTGCCATAGCCAAAGTAGCGGCAGGACCGTGTCACTACGCCGTCAAAGGCGGCCAGGATGCGGTCATTCGGGCAAGTCTTGATATCTACTCCGGGATGATGGCGACGGCCGCCATAGGGGCTGATAACGTGACTTCCGGGAAGCGGATAAGCCCAATGGGAATTTTCTATCAAACTCAAATCTATCTTAAAATCACTGGACTTGTTGTAATCGATTTCGTCATCGGGATCCAGGTCTATAGGACTCTGATGGATCGCAGCCATCATCTTTCTGTCAGGTACCACGAACACATCCACGAAGTCACCGTTCTTCTTAAAGAGAAGAGTTTGGCTTTTCAGTTTGTGATTGCTTAAACTGAGAAGTGTTTCCGGGTTAATTCTCCCGCCATTGACCATGATCGAGAAATTACAATACCCCATCCCCTCTTTTTCTCCTACGATCCCTATCGTCTGCCCAGCCCGCACGTATTGACCGACTTTCACCACGTTCTGGGTAAGATTGTTATAGACTGTCTCCAGTCCATTGGCGTGACGAAGGACGATCGTGTTCCCTCCCGAAGGCATTCTCCGGGACAATCTCACCCTACCGGCAAACATGGCTTTCACCGCATCTCCCCGCAAGGTACTGATTTCTACGACAGACGCACCGATCTGCTGCGCTTTGCCTATAGGCAGAGGAAATGAATAATTGCGCGACTGAGTCTTATTGAAATTGACTTTGAAAGAATTGCCATGATCAAACAAATGAGGCGTAGGCACACTCACTTGCGTCAATTCAGTATCAGAAAATGTCTTTCTGACCGGAGTGAACGAGAGTAAAACAAATACAGGCAGCAATGCCAAAAAATAGCGGAATACTTTAATTTTCATATGACTAAAAGTTAACAGTGTTAAGGTTAAAGCATGACAACAAAGATTGTCCACTCTACCATTCATTTCTCGATTTCCACAGCAACTACTTCTCCCAAGCAGTTCTGTCTACTCTTGCGAGTATTCCCTTTCTATAAAGAGATATCCGGCAGAATATCCCTACGCCTTCTCAATCAGACTCTCTTCCAAGAGAAAGTCTTGTCATCTACGGTCTGCCGACCGTCAATTCATTATCATGCCCGTGTAAATCCGCCCTGATTCTGTCCCCAATTTACGGGCAGAAAAGAACTGATCCGAATTCCGGAACGTACATATTCCACAATCCTGAATATGCCCGGGTTGTACGCCGACAGCTTCGAGTTGTAAACGATTAGAAGCCGGCAAGTCGATATGCCATTTCTTGTCCATCCTGGCTATCGCACCCATGTTGAACCCAGCCCCAGCAAACTGATCATACACTTCCTGACCGACCTCAAAAGAATCCAATGAAATGCCTGGACCTATCACGGCCAACAAATCAGCAGGGTTGCTCTGGTAACAGACCTTCATATCCCTGACAGCCTTTCGTACGATACGGGCGAGAGTTCCTCTCCATCCCGCATGAACGGCTGCTGAAGCATGATGTACGGGGTCATAGAGCAACACAGGGATACAGTCAGCAGTAGAAACACCGATGCAGATGCCTTTTACATCTGTCATCAGGCAATCGACCCCTTCAAGGAGTTGTCTCTGAACGGTAGCAGGCAAAGAGAGGAATTCGGCAGCAATATCCCGGCTCTCCACACCATGCACCTGATGGGGCAACAAGAGTGAGGAATCGTCTATCCCTAATGTATGGCAGAGAATGGACCTGTTTTCCCGGACATGTTCCGCCGTATCTCCACAAAACGGATTGATATTCAGTTCTCCGAAAGTGCCCTGGCTCACTCCCCCATGACGGGTAGTAGAGAAAGCCGTGACACTGTCATCCAAAGCATAAGTATGTAAATCAGTTGTTTTCAAAAGTTTGGTCATTTAATCGTCAGTATATTCGAAATCCGTCAGATCCTCGATATCCTTTCCTTTCCCTTTTTTAGGAGATTCCTCAGCATTGATATCCTCATCTATCTCGACTGCACCCTCAGCCTCCATCTCATCATGGAAAGCCTTCACTTCCTTGTCACGGTGAACTAGAGTTGTCTCGGAAGAGATCTCCTCGAGTTTATTGCTTTCAGAATTCAGTTCTTTCCAAAGCACGTCTTTCAGTTCGTCCAGTCCCTTTCCTGTTACGGAAGAGATGAACACGCAAGGGAGGTCAGTAGGCAAAGTCGCCTTCAGCATCTGGATCAGTTCGTCATCGAGCAAGTCCGACTTGGTTATCGCCAGCACACGGTGCTTACCCAGCAATTCCGCATTGAATTTCTTCAACTCATTCAGCAGGACCTCATAGTCGTGTTTAATGTCGTCCGTATCTCCCGGGACCATAAACAGCAACAGGGAATTACGTTCGATATGGCGCAGGAACCGCAGTCCCAGTCCTTTCCCTTCACTCGCGCCCTCAATAATTCCGGGAATATCTGCCACTACGAAGGACTTGTTGCCCTTGTATTTGACGATACCCAAGGACGGTTCAAGCGTCGTAAAGGGATAGTTGGCAATCTTCGGTTTTGCGCTGGACAAGGTCGAGAGCAATGTCGACTTACCCGCATTGGGGAAGCCCACCAGACCGACGTCAGCCAACAGTTTCAACTCCAGTATCACCGTCAACTCCTGAGCCGGTTCTCCCGGTTGAGCGTAGCGAGGTGCCTGATTAGTGGATGTCCGGAACTGGAAGTTTCCCAGTCCGCCTTTGCCGCCTTTCAACAAGACCACCTCCTGGCCATCCTCAGTCACGTCACAGATATATTTACCTGTAGCGGCATTATAGACGACCGTACCGCAAGGAACGTCGATATAGGCATCAGCGCCGTCAGTCCCATGACACTTGTCACTGGCGCCGTTTCCGCCATGTTCTGCGAAGACGTGCCGCTCATACTTCAAATGCAGGAGGGTCCAATAATTATGATTGCCCCGGAGGATGACACTGCCGCCATGACCGCCATCGCCTCCATCAGGTCCACCATTAGGTTGATATTTCACATGCCGAAGATGCATAGAACCCTTTCCACCTTTACCTGAACGGCAATGGATTCTCACATAATCTACGAAATTGGATTCTATAGCCATTATATCTTCTCTATCATCATTAAATTAGTGGAGAAAATCAACTTGCGAAATCATTTTCCGCCTTTTCGGAAAAGACTTTCTCCAAAGCTCTGAAAAAGGAACAAATGCCTTTGCCCGTCGTTTCGCAATGGGCAAAGGCATCAGAAAGATCCACTATTTGAGTGAATCGATCACTTTGCACACACGGGCGAAGATGTCGTCAACAGTTCCCAAGCCTTCTACATGAAAGTGGATACCTTCCTTGGTATACCATTTGATCAGCGGAGAAGTCTGGTTATGATAAACGGTCAGGCGCTTCTTGATCGTCTCCTGATTGTCATCTGAGCGTCCGCTCATCTTACCGCGGAGAATCAAGCGCTTCATCAGTTCATCCTCCGGAACATCGAGTTCGATCATTGCAGCAAGGCGATGACCGCGCTGAGCCAGCATCTTCTTCAAAGCCTCAGCTTGAGGAATCGTGCGGGGGAAACCGTCAAATATCACGCCCTTATGGTCTTTGCCGAAAGAGTCATAGACCTTTGCCAGGATGCTAACCATCAAGTCATCAGGGATCAACTGGCCATTATCAATATAACCTTTGGCTGTTTTTCCCAAGTCACTGCCCTTCTTGATTTCATTTCTCAATACGTCTCCGGTAGAAATATGCCCGAAGCCATACTTTGCGATCATCTTCTCACTCTGGGTTCCTTTACCGGCACCTGGAGCACCAAAAATAACGATATTCTTCATTGTCTTGTTATATATTTTTATTATAAAATTCACGTTTACACCGACTTTACGGGAGCCTGATGATCCTGTCTCGTTCCCTCCGATCAATCAGACACAAGAGAGCAGTCGGGCAGGTCAATCCTTCTTTTCATCCACTAGAGTATAGATGTCTCTCAAGCCACGCCCTTGCTGGTCATAGTCGAGTCCATAGCCCAAGATGAAATCATTAGGGATTTTAATGACCGAGTACTCAATATTCAGAGGGATCGTCAATTTGTCAGGTTTTACGAGTAATGTGCAGATATGAACGGATTCAGGGCCACAAGCCTGTAGTGTTTCGATCATGTGTTGCATGGTCAATCCAGTTTCCACAATATCTTCCAGGATGATGACCGTCCGTCCTTTCAGATCCCTGTTGATACCCACCAGTTCTTTCACTTTACCAGTGGTCGAAGTCCCCTCATAGGAAGAGAGTTTGACGAAAGATATTTCAAAAGGAATAGTCAGCATTCTCGTCAGATCTGCTGCGAAGATATACGATCCGTTCAGAACAGCCAGAAAAATAGGATTTTTGTCAGCCATGTCCTTATTGAGACGATCTGCTACAACCTGTATTCGTTTCCTGATCTCCGATTCAGGAATAGATGTCTTAAAGGTTTTATCCTTAATTTTTACTACACTCATTACTCGAAAACTAATTTTTCGTACAAATTTACGAAAAATATGGCAAACATTACATTTTAATTTCGTATTTTTGCAAGACATGAAGATTTTTACAAGTGCCCAGATTCACGAGTTGGACAAATATACAATAGAGAAAGAGCCTATCAGTTCCATTGACTTGATGGAGAGAGCTGCAAAAGCTTTGACGAGGGCGATAGAAGCAGAATGGTCTGCCGATATCCCCGTCGTAGTTTTCGCAGGTCCGGGAAATAATGGCGGGGATGCCCTTGCTGTCAGCAGGATGCTGGCTGCTGACGGGTATCAGATCGCCGTCTATCTGTTTAATGTCCATAATCACCTCTCCGAAGAATGTGCGACCAACAAGCAACGTCTGATTGAAGCCAACAAGATCAAGGCGTTTACAGAAATCACCATGAACTTCGACCCACCTGAGCTCAGTAAAGACAATCTGGTCATTGACGGACTCTTCGGCAGCGGACTCAACAAGCCCCTTTCCGGAGGCTTCTCTGCTTTGGTCAGATACATCAATCAGTCTTCTGCGAAAGTGGTCAGCATCGATATTCCTTCCGGTCTGATGTGTGAAGACAACACGTACAACATCCGTCAGAATATCGTCAAGGCTGACCTGACCCTGACACTGCAGCAAAAAAAACTCTCCATGCTATTGGCCGACAACCAGTGTTATATCGGTCAATTAAAGGTTCTTGACATCCATCTGTCCCAGGAGTATATCTCCCAGAAGGACTGTGAATACAAGGTCCTCGAAGAAAATGACATCAAGTCGCGGATTCTGCCGCGCAAGGATTTCTCCCATAAAGGTACCATGGGCAGTGCCCTGCTGATAGCAGGCAGCTATGGGATGGCAGGAGCTGCCGTCCTCAGCACGAAGGCTTGTCTGCGTGCCGGTGTAGGGAAAGTCTATGTGCATACTCCAAGGCGCAATTACAATATCATGCAGATCGCCGTTCCTGAAGCAGTGATGCAGATGGATCGGGAAGAAAACTATTTTTCTGAGGCTGTCGACACTCATGATATAGACGCTTTGGGCATAGGTCCGGGACTCGGACAACAGGAAGATACAGCCATTGCGGTCATCGCCCAGTTGCGGCGGACAGGGTGCCCTATCGTAGTCGATGCGGATGCCATCAATATTCTGGCGAATCACAGAGCGTGGCTGCAACAACTCCCTGCCGGCATCATTCTCACGCCTCACCCCAAAGAATTCGACAGACTCTACGGTACCATGAGCAACAGTTGCTATGAGCGCCTGGAAAAGGCACGCAAATTGTCCAAGGTCCTCCAAGCTTATATCATACTCAAAGGGCACTATTCTGCCTTATGCCTCCCCGACGGTCATGTAGAGTTCAATCCTACCGGAAACAGCGGCATGGCCACTGCAGGCAGCGGAGACACTCTTACGGGTATCATCACCGGGCTACTGGCACGCGGATACAAGTCTGTCGATGCTTGCAGAGTGGGAATGTACCTCCATGGTTATGCAGGAGACCTGGCGGCTCAGGAACTAGGGAAAGAGAGCCTCATCGCCAGCGATCTGATCCAGTATCTTCCGCAGGCATTTATAGAATTGAGTTGATTCCAGAATCCTATCCTATCACTTGAGAATCGGATAGGATTTTCTTTATCCACTGGTCAGAAGGAACACGCAATTCCCAAATCTCATTCTAAAGCACATTTTCTATTCTACTTTGACGCGTAAGGTTCAAAGCGTTCGTTCTTCAACGAATATCAACTGAAAGACTGGGGATTCCCTGCCTTTAACAATAGTTCGATTGACACAAACATCTCGCTTACGGAAACTATTTCTTTCATAAAACTGTTTCTATAGGCTTGTAAGACGGGGAGAAAAGGCAGGGAACTTTATCCACATGATCACTGAAAAAGGACGGAACCATCAGTAATAAAGAGAGGGTGTCAATCCATCGAGAGAGGGGAGGTCGTAGTTTCTCGAAAGGCGAGCTCTTCTTTCGAGAAAGTTGCGGCTAACTTTCTCGAAACTACGAGGCTTACTTTGCCTAGAGATAGAAAGTTCCTTTTCTATCATCACAATTATCTATAAATCAGGAAGATAAGATTTTAAAGGAAATTCTTCTCCGACACTTTCGACTTACTGCCGTCTACCTGCCCGAAACAAGAGAAGGTTCATTGAGTTTGAGATTTCCGTGACAGTCCTCCCTGATGCTCACCATTCAAGCAGATTCATCGTTCCTGTAGTAAAGTTAACACAGACTTTCAAAGAAGTCCAACGAAGGTAGCCATCATAAAAAAGGCGGAAACCCAATGTTTCCGCCTTTATGATCTATTGTTCGGATCACTTGGATCCGGACTATGAATTTCTATTAGTCAAGTTTTGCCAATTTGTTGTCAGATCCCAAAACTTCAGTAATCTTGTGCTCATACATTTCGAACATGTAATCGCGGGCAACGCCACAATACTTGCGAGGATCGAAATACTCAGGATGCTTAGCCAATGTCTCACGGACACCTGCGGTGAAAGCCAAGCGGGAATCAGAGTCAATATTGATCTTGCAAACAGCACTCTTGGCAGCCTTGCGGAGTTGTTCTTCAGGAATACCTACAGCATCAGGAAGATTGCCACCGTACTCGTTGATGATATCAACATATTTCTGAGGAACGGAAGAAGAGCCGTGAAGTACGATTGGGAATCCAGGGAGTTTCTTCTCGATTTCAGCCAGAATATCAAATGCCAATGGAGGAGGAATCAAGCGGCCTGTCTTCGGGTCACGTGTGCACTGCTCCGGTTTGAATTTATAAGCACCATGGCTGGTTCCGATAGAGATTGCCAGGGAATCAACGCCTGAACGCTTTGAAAAGTCAATCACCTCTTCAGGACGTGTATAATGAGATTCTTCTGCAGAAACTTCATCTTCGACACCTGCGAGGACACCCAGTTCACCTTCAACTGTGACATCATATTGATGAGCATAGTCTACGACTTTCTTTGTCAGGGCGATATTCTCTTCGTATGGGAGAGCGGAACCATCGATCATTACAGATGAAAAACCGTTATCAACACAAGACTTGCAAAGTTCGAAACTGTCTCCATGATCCAAATGAAGTGCAACTTCAGGATAGTTACAACCTAATTCTTTTGCATAAGCTACGGCACCTGCACCCAGGTAACGAAGCAAAACGGGATCGGCATACTGACGAGCACCCTTTGAAACCTGCAGGATCACCGGTGACTTCAAAGTAGCAGAAGCCTTGATGATAGCCTGAAGTTGCTCCAGGTTGTTGAAGTTGAATGCCGGTACAGCCCAGCCACCATTGACGGCTCTCTTGAACATCTCACGGGTGTTGACTAAGCCTAATTTCTTGTAATCTACGATTGCCATAAATTTGATTATGTTTAAAAATTAACTACTATCCTTTGGGTTAAAAAACGAGTGCAAATTTAACCTTTTCTTTTAGGTTGGGCAAATCAGGAAGCATCTTTTTTAGTTTCCCAAGCCCAAAAAGGTCTTCAGGGAACGTTCATCATGGCAATTATCTTTCTCTTGTAAACTGTATCTTACAAAAGGCTAGCATTTTACGCTTGACTGTCAGCCTTTCTCAACATCCGATGCACTGTCAAGGCATAAGCGAAGACGATCACAAAACCGATTAAAGGCACGATAAAAGGCAGGACGAGATGCGTACGGTCAGCCAAAAGACCGACGAGCAGGAAACCGCATCCGCCAATAGGGGTCATCATCAGCAGCGAAGAGGCTGTCTTTGTGAGCCCTCCCAAACTCTTCAGGGCTATCGAGAAAATCGTCGGGAACATGATCGCCTCAAAGAAATAATTGATAATCAGGAAGACCAGAGACAATCTGCCGATCTTGCACAGTGTCAGGATGAAGATCATATCCAAGACGGTCACTGTGGCACACACCAACAGCCATTTCTCTGCAGACATCACGCGCATGACCCAACTCCCGAAGAACCTGCCGATCATAAACAGTGCCAGTGCGCCTGTCAGGACCAGGGAGGCTGTCTGATCAGTCATCCAATCCATTCCTGTAGTGAAATTGATGAAATAACTGTTGATGGAGATCTCCGCAAATTCATAAGCCAACAGTGCAAAAAAGCCAAACGCGAATATAGGATGTTCCTTAAAGAGCGCCTTATAAGGATGACCTTTTTCCTCCTCCGTCGTATCATATTTGATTTCCGGCAAAGTGATTCGGGAAAAGACAATGGCGATCACCAGGACGACGATGCCCAAGATAGCATAGGGAATCCAGATATGATGCCCTTCCTCATAGCCACGGAAGAGGAACTGGCCGACACACAATGTCGCCATCATGCTCCCCAAACCATTGAAAGACTGAGAGAGGACAAGTCGGCTGGCCGAGGTTTCCTTAGGTCCCAGTTCCGTAGCATAAGGATTGGATGCCGTTTCTAGGAATACCAGTCCGCAACCTATCAGGAAGAGACAGAACAAAAAAGCACCGAAGGACCCGCACATGGCACTCGGAATAAAGAGGAATGCCCCTACCCCAAAGACGACCAGCCCGAAAATAACACCGCGACGATAACCGAATTTGTTGATAAATTTGCCCGCAGGTATGGCCAAAAGGAAATAACCCAGAAAGGTCATCACCTGAATCAAAGACGATTTGGTGATGGAAATACAAAGTGTATTCTGAAAGTGCTTGTTCAGAACATCCAAAATAGCTCGCGAAAATCCAATCAGAAAGAACAGGATTGTTATCAGAATAAAAGGTAAAGCGTACTTCTTATCCGTTAATGCCGGTTTTATTTTACTCATGACTTGTCTTTATTACATCATAAAATTCAACTCTGACCCTTGACCTGTGGAAACGGCTCGTCTCTCGTGAAACTGAATCAACAAAATAACAGTGCAAACAAACCAACATCACCAAAGGACATCATGAAAGGGCAGTATCTGTTACCTCATCGGTAGAAACCACAAAACTCTTGCAAAGATAGTAAAAATCCTGTTAACTGTTTAGAAAAGTACAAAAAAAGGTGTACCACCGTACACCATTATAACCTTAAATCTAATACCATGAAAAACATCTGTGCAAATGTATTAAAGAAACGCACGATTTCCAAATTTTCAGGGGCAGAGAAATGGATATTTATATTTATTTTAATCATACCACTGCCCTCTTAACGCATTTTGAGATTTTCGGGGGATCCTTTAAACTTCAAATATGCACGAATGTTCCTTTAGAAAAACTTTCCACTCCGGTATCATAAATCCTTCAGTATCTGTTTCAAGAGATAAGTGGCATTCTGATTTCTGGCTACTCCGGGGGAAATCCGATAGGAATAAGTGATATCTGTACCTAACTGGATTTCAAAACAGGCGTTCCTGAAGGTGCCGGGATATTCGTCTGACAGTTTGGAAAGTGCCAGGTCATGTGTCGCAATGATCCCGCTGACATTCATCTTGGAGATAAACTGCAGGAAGAGTTTCGATCCGTTCAACTTATCGAGTGAATTCGTACCCTTCAATATTTCATCCAAGAGAATGAGTGTCGGCTCATCCGATGTCTTACAATAAGTGATCAACTGTTGTAGCCTCAACAACTCTGCATTGAAATAAGAAATGCCGTGCTCCAAATCATCAGAAGTCCTCATGCTCGAGAAAAGCCTGAAGCGGGACAGTTTCAGAGACTCTGCAAATACCGGCATCGCATTGAAAGCCAGGATCACATTCACGCCGACTGTCCTAAGGAAAGTGCTCTTCCCTGCCATGTTAGCGCCTGTGAGCAGTACAAATTCCCGACTGCCCAAATTGAAATCATTGCGGACTGCTTTCTTCCCAAGAAAAGGATGATACAAGCCCCGAGCTTCGAAAAGCAGTTTTTCGGAATCCACCACCTCAGCCGCTACTGCTTCGGGATGATTGAACCAGACCGTTGCCATTGAGACCAAGGCATCCATCTCACTGACGAGATCTATCCAGTCTTTCATCCGGGTTGCATATTGACGCTGCCACAAAGCAAATTTCCGGACGAGCCAGAAGTCGCTGAGGAAGATGAGGTCGAAAAGGACAAGGCCGATCAGGTTAGCCCTGCTGTTGAGACTCTTCAGGACTTGTCGCAAGATCTTAAAGGCCTTCACCGACTCTTTCAAATGCAACTGGAGGGCCTTGTTTCGGGGTGAATGGAAATCAGCATCTGCGATCTGTTCCACCAAGTCGGCATAGCCAATGGAGGATTGACTGAGACCGGATGAGACATCTCCTATGCTCTTGAGACTCTTATTGCACAGGGCGAAGACGAATATGAGTTGGATGATCCCCCACCATACGGGTATCAGACTGGAGATCACATGAAAAACAGACAAGATGACCATCGCAATGAAACCTGCAGGAAGCAGCCAACCCAGAATTTTAGACAAACCGCTGACGGCAATGGAAGGGTAAGGGCAGACCGAAAAGTCCTGCATCACTTGCAGCATCTTCTGCGTATCCATTTCCTTTCCCTGCAAGATCCGCTGTGATTTGAATCGGGTCATAAAGGATTCCTGACGGGAGAGTTCAATCAATGCCTCCTGCCTATTGCTCTCCCATTTCGGGTGAGTCAGCGAATCAGCGAGGAAATCACTCCCGCCTGAAGTGACTGACCGGGCAATCCGGTTGAATAGCGAACCTTTGCCGAAGATATCCAAATCAAGGGCAAACTCATGATGAGGGTCAATATATTTCTCTCCTGAAGGGAATTGGGTATAATCCCCGCACAAGGCTTTGGACTCCAAAAGAAGCACTTTCAAACTAGCCTGCAGACACGAGATATGCCTATTGTTTTTCTGGTCAAAGCGCGAGAGGATCAGCCAGAGACAGAAAGCGCCGATAAGCAGTCCGGTCATCCAGGCTCTCACCGGCCACATGACCATGAAGACCACTGCCGCCAGCATACCTGCTGCACAAAGAATTTCTCCGGTTATCCACCATTTATTCCAACGCTTGAGCGCGTTGATTTGTATTTCCAAGCCTTCCGACTGGTTCTTGTAATATTCACTTACTTCCATTTCCTGAGATAATTGACGCGCTATAGCGGTTATAGTTGCAAAGATACCGATCTTTGGATACTAGAGCAAAATTAGACTCTTAATATTCCGTAAAGGCAACCTATTTCCCGCAATACCAGTCGTAAAAGATACATTTTAAGAACATTTACTTGTGATTTCCGACAAAAAAGTTTATCTTTGCATAAACATCACGTATTTTTGCTTCTACTGACTGCCTTTTTTATTAATAAGGCTGTCCTCCGGGAGAAAAATAGTCACTAAGTTTCACTCAAAATCAAGCATTATCGAATTCAAGATTATTTTATATGATTATCCTCAACTGAGTGATTTTCTTCAATCATAGGTTCTGTGCTGAAACGCCGGTCTATAGGACACAGCTGCAACAACTAGCCTGTCAAAAAGTCTGTCGCCAAATGATCTTCGGTTG
>NZ_JAMXLY010000053.1 GCF_024054555.1 Segatella cerevisiae
ATGAGTTTGAGCGTTTTGTCTGTTTATTTTATCAATACAAATATACAAAATTTCCCTGTAACAAGGGCACTCAAACTCACTTTTATTTGTTAAATAAATCAATTCTTTTTACTTCCGAAACTTGAGTGAATTACTTGTCAATTTAGCTTTGCAGAAGATTACCGCTGACCACTTCGAATATGACGATAAGGCCGTTTTTTCGAGTGATTACAAGCGGATGATCTATTGTCTTTATGAAGGGGACCGTTTTGTCATCCCTGACAAAGTGGAAGTGATAGGGCAGAAGGCATTTTACAAGAAGGAAAATCTTAAGGAAGTATTGATCCCCGGCTCTGTCAAGACAATAGAGAAGGATGCCTTTACGGGTTGTGATTCTCTAGAGAGAATTCATATCCCTGCATCTGTTGAACGGATAGAGGGTTTCGCCTTTTCCGAATGCAGCAAACTCAAGACTGTTATTTTCGACGGTGTTCCCAAGCACCTGAGTCGGCATGCCTTTGAGGACAGTGAGCGTCTGGCTAATATCGTCGTCCCTGGTGGAACTGTTAAGAAGTTTCGTAAAGCCCTTCACTTTGAAGAAGAGGATATGGACTACGTCGTTGTGGATCGCTATACGGCTGAATCCGATTCTGCCGATGAATTGAAAAAGAAGACGATTAAGGCTAATCTGGACAAGGCTGCAAAGGCTGAAGGTAAGAATGGCTCGTCTGAAAAAGACAAGGCAGAGAAGAATCGCAAAGGAAACAAGAAAGATAAAACCGATAAGAAAAAGTGAGAGAAGGGCAATCAGCATTTGATTGATAAAAGGCCCTGATACGAGGAGGAAGTTAATGAAGAATACCTTGAAATTGAAAAATTATGTACCGCGGGACGTCAGTTGGATGTATTTTAATCACCGGATTCTTTTGGAAGCCGAGAAGGAATATGTCCCCCTACTTGAGCGTCTTTCTTTTTTGGGTATTTATTCCAATAATCTGGATGAGTTTTTCCGTGTAAGGGTTGCTTCACTGAGCCGTTTGCTGGAAGATAAAAGATTGGGTAGATCAACAAGGATGGCGCTCAAAAGGAGTTTGAAGACGATCAATCAACTCAATAAGTCTCATTCCCAGGAATATACGGAGTGTACGAGACGCGTATTTCAAGAACTTGAAGCGCATAAGATTCGTCTGCTGGATGAAAATCAGTTGAATGACCAACAGAAGAAATTCCTGACAGATTTGTTCTATCAGAAACTCAATGGGAGCATTAATCCTATTTGGATGTCCCAGATCTCGAAGTTGACTTCACTGGAGGATAACCGCATCTATCTATTGGTCGAACGTACGGAGATCGAATCTCAGAAAACCCATTATATTGTCGTGAAAGTACCTGACAGGTATTATGGCCGGTGGATACATGTGCCTTCGAGCGATGGCTTTGACAATATCATGTATCTGGACGATGTCGTCCGGTATTGTCTGCCGCTGGTCTTTATTGGTTTGAAGGAGAGCACCTACCGTGCCTATTCTTTCAAGTTTACTAAGGATGCGGAAATGGAGATGGACAACTATTCCGATTACGGTACGATGGAGAAGATCGCTGCCGGTGTGAACTCCCGGAAAAAGGGTGAAGCCGTGCGCGTCATCTATGATCAGAATATGCCGAAACGCATGGTCAAGGAGATCTTGAAGCGATTGGATATGAAAGAGTTGGATACGTCTCTTGCTGGCGGTCGCTATCAGAACCATAAAGACTTGATGTCCTTTCCCGATTGCGGGCATACAGAATTGAAATATGAGAAATGGCCGCAAATCATGAAACCGGAATTTCTTTCAAGGAAAAGCATTCTGGACCTGATCCGCGAGAAGGACCGCTTCATCCATGTCCCTTATCACAGTTTTGATGGCTATATCCGCGTTTTGCAGGAAGCTGCCATCAAACCCGAAGTGAAGGTTATCAAAACGACCCTTTATCGCCTGGCGAAAGATTCCAAGGTCGTCAAGGCTTTGATCAATGCGGCGCATAACGGCAAGAAAGTGACGGCAGTCGTGGAACTTCTGGCTCGCTTTGACGAGGAGAGCAATATCAAATGGAGCAAGCGGATGCAGGAGGAAGGGGTCAATGTCATATTTGGCGTTGAAGGATTGAAGATCCATTCCAAACTCCTGTATATTGAGTCTAAAAAGGGGAATATCGCTTGTGTAGGAACGGGTAATTTCCATGAAAATAATGCCAAGATATACACTGACTATTTCATGATGACGGCACGCCGAAGCATTGTGAATGATGTCGCACGTGTATTTGAGTTTATCAAACGCCCCTTCTCCCAACTCCGTTTCCGTGAGTTGCTGGTGTCCCCAAATGCCATGAAAAACCGGATCTTACGTATGATAGATACAGAAATACGCAATGCGAAGGCTGGAAAAGAGGCTTGGATGAAAGTGAAAATCAATCATATCACAGATGTGGATATGGTGAAGAAAATCTATCAGGCTTCCAATGCCGGGGTGAAGATCGGACTTCTCGTGCGTGGAAACTGTTCTCTTGTTACGGGCATTCCCGGATGCAGTACCAATATTCATGCCGTAGGAATCATCGACCGCTATCTGGAACATTCCCGTATCCTTATTTTCTGTAACGGAGGAAATAACCGTTTCTTCCTTGGCAGTGCAGACTGGATGCCCAGAAATCTGGTCAGTCGAATAGAGGTGATGACGCCTGTCTATGACGAAGATCTGAAGAAAGACCTGTTGAGGACGGTGGAATATGGTTTGAAAGATACGACGAATGGCCGGATTGTAGATGGTTCGGGTACGAACGAGATACAGCCGGTGAAAGAGGGAGAAAAACCTTTCCGCTCTCAATATGAACTGTTCAAAGCTTATCATCAGGAAACAGTTCAATAGGGAAAGACATTATATAGATAATATCATTGATGAAAAAAACAGTGTTCAACCTGGCTGCAATAGACATCGGTTCTAACGGAGCCCGGCTTCTCATCAAACGCTTTGACGAGAACGCTCAGAATGAGGAGGATCCCGGCGATAAAATCATGTTTATCCGGGTGCCTCTGCGCTTGGGAAAAGATGTGTTTACCCTTGGCAGGATCTCGAAGGAACGTGAGTATATGATGATCCACATGCTTAAAGGTTTCAAGGAATTTATGAAACTGAATGACGTCAGGGCTTACCGGGCTTGCGCTACTTCCGCCATGCGGGATGCAGAGAACGGGAAGAAAGTCTTGAGGAAGATCAGGAAGAAAGCAGGGATAAGGTTGGAGATCATTCCTGGGGCTGAGGAGGCTCATCTGCTTTGCAATGACCTGATGGAAGTTGCGGCATTGCGCTCTTCCGGGCAATTGAATGAGGATGATGCTTCCGAATCCGGCAATTTCGTCTACATGGATGTCGGCGGTGGTAGCACAGAGGTGTCTCTCATTCATGACGGCGCGCTCGTAGACAGTCATTCCTTCAACATCGGTACGCTGCGTTTGCTGGGCGGAAAAGTGACCAAGGAGGAGAAATCAAATTTCGAGACGAAGTTGAAGGGATTCGCTGATAAGTTTCCTGATTTGTGTATCCTTGGTTCAGGCGGAAATATCAACAAACTCTATAAGTTGATCAAGCCCAAGAAAGACCATTATGAGTTGCCGGTATCGGATCTGAAACAGATGTATAATACCTTGAAACCGATGAGTATTGAAGAGCGTATCCACACGTTCCATTTGAAAGATGACCGTGCGGATGTCATCGTGCCGGCTGCTTCTATTTTCTTGAAAGCCAGTGAATGTCTGAAGGCTGAGTCCATCCTCGTCCCGAATATCTCTTTAGCAGATTCTATCGTAGACGGACTGTATCGGAATTATTCGAAACAGCAATAGAAATAAAATCTACTCTTTTATAGGTTACAGGACAAGAGCTTGACGGATTCCGAAAAGAAACTGTCGTTTGATGATCAGGTCTTTTCCTTATTCTCTTGTTGCGGGGCTCTTGTGATAAACAACTCTTCCGGAAGAAGAACGAAAAGGTGTCTCGTTCTTCTTCGGTATTTTAGAAGTACATGACAGATCACTGATGTCTACTGATTTTAGACCTGGTTATCAGTAGTGGATAACCGGTTTTTCTTACCCGAAAATGGCGTGTTGGTAGTTTCGAGAAAGTCAGCCGTCTCTTTCGAGAAACATGGCCGCTTCTTTCGAGAAACATCAAGGCGGTCTTTCTCGAAACAGCGAAATCCTATTTTTCCGAACTTGTAAAAGGCTTTCTCAAATCCAACTATGGGCAATGTTAACCTTCAAGATAATCTTTTTTGAACAAAAGACCACAATAGAAAACGGAGAGGGAACAAGTAGTGAACGGAGTGAGATTGTCAGGGAACGGATTTAATTTAACCAATGGGTTATTGAAGCATATTTTTTTAGAAAGTGAAGATGACCCCGAAATAGATCGTCCGTCTTTGGAAGGGTAATGACAGACGTTGGGTATAGGACTCGTTATAGTAATACCCTCTGACATTATTCCTGTTCAACAGATTTGTGGCATTTAAAAAGAGGAGCATACTGAAAGATTTCATGCCGAAGTAATGGCTCATACTATAGTCCAAACTTGAATAGGGGCTATATTTTTCTGAATTGTATTCCCCGAATATAGGATAGACCGTTCCGTCTGAAGTCTCGGTACTTGAAACGGGCGTATCGTATAGGCCTTGTCTCGTGTTAAACGATAATGCAGCATTGAAAAGAGCACTGTTCTGATATTCCACGAAACACTTGAAAAGGTAATTCAGATCATTCTGTGCTCTATGCCAACCGGGTTGGGCCGTTTCCTTAAAGCGGACATCCAATGAGGATAAGGATGTCCAAAAAACAAAATGACCAACTGGAATCCTTGCTGAGGCTTCGATTCCTTTGATGAAAGTCTTGATGTCTTCCACTTGGTCTGTCTCAAACAGGTACTCGGGGGTTCGCTCCATCTTCAAATAACCGGATAGGGAAAACTCCAACTTATGGAGTTTTAAGAGATAATCCAAACTCAACTGTTTAGAACTCGTATGCTTCATTAATCTCATCATATACTCCGGGACGGAATAACCGTTATATTGCCCGCATGACAGGATAACGGAATGCTTGCCTGCCCAGTTGTAACGCATATTCGATTGCCATGAGAAGAAATCGGGCTGGTCTTTCATCGGAATGTTTTTCCTCATTCCAAAACCTATTTTCACATGTGTGAAATTTAATTTTGAGTAGAGGAAACTCTCTAAGGACTGGTTGGAAAGATGGTTCTTCAAGTCAGTTGTCGGCGAGCCGGGCTTTAGATTTGCAGTTATTGCCGATGGGTATATCCCACGATAGGAATAACGGGCAAATTGGTCATCCAGTCCTCCCTTGATACTTAGCGTTTTGCCGGCATCATACTTCGCAAAGAGAGAATTGAACAGTCGGAAAGAATGATTCCTTTCCAGGATGTTGCCGAAGGAATAGTTGGAATATGAGTAATCCACCCCGTCATTGAAGGACAGAAGAAATCTTCCGCTGTTGTACTCGAGGTTCGTAACATGGAAATCCCGGGTCTTGCGGGCGTCCTGCCGCCCCCAATAATTATATTCTCCCGTGCTGGAACTGTAATTCTCGTGCACGATGTAAGAATAATGGTTGAAATAGAGTTGTCCGAACAACTGGGTGTGGAAATTGACTCCCAGGTCATGTGAAGCGAAAGAATTGATGTTCTCAGACGCTTTCCGATTCACGTCCTTGTACAAATCAGAAAATTGGTCATTGGTGAAGAGTTGCATGAACGTATTGTCCCTGAAACTCCTTTGGTAGAGAGCGCCCACACTCGCCAGTGAGAGACTGACAGATAGAGACTGCTTTTCCTCAAGGTGGTCCACTGTCTTGATATCGACAATGCCTGAGACGGCATCACCGTATTCCAAAGGCGGATTGCTGGGATAGACATTCTGCTCCTTGATGAGTTCTGTATTGAACAAACTGAAATTTCCCATATTGTTCAATTGCTCGTTTCTCACGGGATTGATCACGGGTACGCCATTGAGCAGCACTCTGCTCAAATCAGCAGCGCTCCCTCTGAGTTCGGGGTTCGCACTCTCTGTCGTACTGGTGCTGTACGGCAGGATCTTTATGGCTTTCAGCGGGTCTGCTCCGGAGAAGGGGGCTTGGTAGATGTCGGATCTCTGTAAATCGGATACTGCAAATTCTTGGGAAAGGGGATCTGAGGCGGTGATGACGACAGAATTGAGAATGACTTTTGATTCTCTCAGTACGATGTATAGGGGAGAGTGTATCTGACCGACCGCTTCCTTATAAGGATCGAATCCCATAAAAGTTACATTGAGCGTATCGTCTGGAGTCTTCTCATTGACAAGGATGGAGAAATTGCCATTTTCATCCACCAAGACCGTATGCTTCTTGTCTTTTGACAAGAAGACAGTTGCAGCAAAGGCTGGGTCACCGCCAGCCTTTACCGTACCTGAAATCACCTCTTGAGCATTTGTTGAAAGTGTGTAGGAGAGTAGACTAATCAGTAAAAGAATCTTTAAAACGGGATATCTCGGGATCATTAGGATAAGCTTTGACGGCTTCACTGTAAATTGTCTTCGCTTTGTCTGACTGTTTCTTCTCCGTAAGATACCGGAGCAGATAGACGTAGGCCTCCCGCTTTCCCCACGAGGGGAGATAGCGGTTGGGACTCTCTTGTGAAGGCAGCGATAAGGCCTTGGTCCAAAGACTTTCACATTTGGTCTTTCCACCATAGATCTCCGGACTGTAGTAATCGATCATTCCCAGGATGACCCAGCCTCGGATGTTCATACTGTCGGCAGCAATGGCCTTTTGGGCATTCTTGGTGCTTTCCATAGCTAATGTGGCGGCATCCATGCCTGTAGCGAAACGGATGGAGACACTTTGTGCATAGGCCAGCAATGCGTACAACTCCGAGTCCGGGTGCTTATAACTTTCGATGATTTTAATGGCTTCACCGATGGCGTTCTTCGCTGGAGTTTCCATGCCGGAATTGAGATCACTCAGTCCTTCGAATAGTTTCTCGTAAGATTGCCAGTAGGTGACGACCTTACTCTGTTTTTGTGTTGCGAGCCATTTTCCTGCCATTACCAGGGAGTCCTGGTTCTTGCTCTGGATAGAGTTGGCATATAGCCGGTCTAATGTGGACTGGATTTGGTCCAAGTGGAAATTCCCGTTTGACTGGGAATAGATGCGGCTTGAAAAAGTGGATAAGAGAATGAATAAGATTACTATTTTCTTCATAATGATAGCATTAAATTCCTGATTTCTTGCCTAAAACCTGAAGTTCTTTGGAATGTGGGAAAACTCTTAACCCTTGCAAACAGGTTTTCCGGGCTTCGGCTTTCTTTCCTTTAGACAAATAGAATGTGATCAATAATTGATAGGCTTCCAATTTGCCCCACCTGGGAAGCCATGGATTGGCATTCTTGTTTTGACGGAGGGAGATGGCTTTCTTGAGGTCATACTCGCATTTCTTTTGTCCTCCCATCATAAGCGGCGTGTAATAATCGATGGTTCCCATGACATACCAGGCACGTACGTTGTTCTTATTCTGGCTTATGGCGCGGTTGGCATTGTTGAAACATAATTTATAGGCAATACCTGCTTCCATCCCTTGGAGATTGCTTAATGTCATGGCTTGCATGAGGGCCTCCAAGGCTAGATTCTCCGAATTGCCGTCGGTCTTCTGCAAGATCGAGATGCCTTGTTGCAAGAAATTCCTGTTGTTTTTATGATAAACTTTAAGGTAGGTGGCTTCGTTCAAACGAGTATAGGCTAACCAGTAATTGCGGTTGGGCATTTTCTTATTTGAATAGATCTTTCCATATAGGACCTGCAGCGGACGGAATGATTTCGTGCGGATGGCCTGAGCATAGGTATTACGGATCTGTGTCTCTATCAGGGTGGTGCCGTAAATGTTCCCCGGTAAGACAAGACAAAGGATAATTATAAGGATAGAAATGGATTTTCTCATTATCTGATTTTAAACAATTGAGGCTACGTTATATTGTGGTCCCGACAAGGCCTCTGCATAAGGTCCGGTCAGAAGTATGATGACAAACTCGAACGTCGTCTTTTATCTTTTGATTTTCAGATGTTTCCAACCGATGATCTGCAGTACCAATAAAACCGAAATCCATATAAATAGCGGCCAATAGGATCCTGCCCCTCTCATCATGTTAAGTATGGGAGTTATGGGATTGAAGTTTAAAACGTAGGAGAGGGAAGGATTCATCTCTGAAACGGGGTAAAAGGAATCGCTGACGAAGATGATGATGTAAAAGGCGGAATTCATGACGGTGTTCTCGGATTTCTTCGACTCTACAAATTCGCCCAGCAATATGCCGATGAGAGAAAAGAGTACCATGCCTGACACTACCCCGCAAACGATCTGCAGGAGTTCTTTGGGCGTAAAGGTCAGGTGATTGAAAATCAGGGCAAACAGCAGCAGAAAGATCGTTGCTGCAATCATCATGACCAGACGACTGAGGACTAGTGAAATGATATGATAGTTGAAACTGTAGGACAGGGTCTTGAAGACCCTGAACATTCCATTCTCATAATACTTCACTATGACATCTCCTATGGCAAGGATAGAATTACTCACTACTGTGATGGCGATGATGCCGGTAAGGAGAAATCGGCTGTATTCGGGGGTGTCGTTTCCCCAAATCATGACAAAGACAACATAGAGAAAAATAGGGAATACGATGGTAAAGAAAAAAGCTTTCTGTACTCTCAAAAAACTGCGTGTCTCGCATACCGTTCCGTATGTTATCGCTCTAAGTCTGTTCATTGTAAACTTACTTTAGGATTTGACTTCTTTTGAACTTAAATAGCGGTATACATCATAGATGTCGGGTTCTGAAAGGGAAAGGTCATTTGTCTTGGTGTACTGTGACAGATCCGACCGGGAAGAGACGAGACTGACACTTCTTTCTCCTTCTGTATACTGGAAAGAATCTGCGATGCGGGGAACGTCGTCTTTGTTTTCTGTGACCATTTTCTTGTCAAAAGGCAGCATTGAAAGTAATTGCTTCTCAGTGGAGAGTGGCGCGATGTTGTGCCCTTTGTAGATGAGCAGGAATTGATTGGCATAGGCCTTGGCTTCATCCCATTTATGGGTGATGAACAGTGTGGTTATGCCCTTGTCTGACAAGAACTTCCATACGTCGTCTTGGGTCTGTTTGTCCAGGTCTGAGGTCAACTCATCGGAGAACAATACCTTGGGATGGGACATAAGGGCAACCGCGATGGCTACTCGCTTCCGCTCTCCCTTGGATAAATATTTCATTCTCTTTGCCTTCAGTTCTTCTATTTTCAAAAGAGTGAAAATAGCCGTTTCCGGTGTTCCGCCATACATGAGAGAGAAATACTTGACCAATTCACCAACTTTGAAGTTGGGGAGAATTTCAAAACTGTCCCATATCGCGGAAATACGAGAGGGACTCTGCAATTCTTCGTCAAAGGTCACACGGCCGGAACTTGGGGATACTACTCCTAGCATGGTCTCAAATAGTGATGTCTTTCCGGCACCGTTATTGCCGAGAACAGCTATACGGTCATTGTAATTGACCTCAAAAGAGACTCCACAAAGAATTTCTTTCCCGGATGAAACTTGATATCTCAGATCCGAAACGTCTATACAACTCATCCTCGTCCTTTCTTTATTGCTCTTGATGATGTGTCATCGCTGCCTGTTCTTTTTTCTTGAAAATAGAACGTGTCGCTCTAACTGATATGATAAAGTTGGTCTCAAACTCCTACGTTCATCATTTTGGTGTTACGGACTCTTTCTTATGGCTCCCCGATTAAAAAGTCCTCTAATATGAGAAGCTTTAGTTAATTTAAGTAACAAATATAGGCTATTTACTTATAATATTGAAATTTTTTCGGTATTTTCTGATGTTTTGATAGATTTAGTACTCTAAATGCTATCGCTATTGCTATATTTATGTCTATTTGATAGTAGAGGTTTGATGAATCGGACAAAAAGGAGTTATGTGTTTTGTCTTGTATCAATAGTATTGTCTGAAAGAAATAATAGGTCTAGTTTACATGTGCACGACATCCTATTATAATAAGGTGCACGGATTGCTAAATCTTTGTCATCAGATAGTAGTGAATGGGAAATCACATCATCACGATATTAAAAAACTAATATTTCTTCCTTTGCCTTTTAACCTTTTCGCGTTTGTATCATCTATTATATAATGAAAGGTAAAGGGACAGTAGAGATCGGTAGTGCAAAAATTATCTTGTATGGATATATCCCAAAATAATGGACAACTGTTGAAGATGCTTAATTCTGATGAACAGCGGGAACAAGGTTTCCGCCTTCTGATGAAGAAGTATGGACGTCCTTTGTATTTCTATATCCGACGGATCGTAGTAGGGCATGATGATGCAGAAGATGCCTTGCAGGAAACTTGCATTCAGATATACCGTAAAATCGGCCAGTTGAAGAATGAGGATCAACTCCTGCCTTGGATCTACAGAATTGCTACACGTGAATCCTTGAGGGTATTGAAGCATCATACCAGATTGTTCCGAAGTATTGACGATCTCGGTAATGCCCTGGAAAGAAAACTGACAACTGAATATTCCATGGATGCTGATGACACCCAACTCCTTTTACGGAAGGCTTTGTTGAAATTGCCGACTCAGCAGCGACTGACTTTTTGCATGAGGTATTACGATGATCTGAGTTATGAGGAAATGTCTTCAATAACGGGGAAACGCATTGGGACTCTGAAGGTGAATTATTCCTATGCTGTCAGTAAGGTAAAATCCTATATAAAAGCTCATGAGATATGAAAGAAATCAAGAAAAGCGATACTTCCGGCATTGGTCGGGAAAATGATGAGTATATTGACGGCTTGATCGATCGTGCTGTTGATAAAGCTATAGAGGATCAGAAACTTCATGTCGTAAGGGTGAGGAAACGGAAACTGGTACTGTCTTCCGCTGCTGTCCTCTTGCTGTTGTTCTCTTTTGGAGCCGGGTATCTTTTCCAATCCCCTGGCCTTCAAGATCGTTCCGTGAGGTCTTATCCGACTCATGAAGTTGTTCCAACTCCTGCTTCAACTGCCGGAGAGAAAACAGATAAACCGACAAATAAAGGGATCGTCAAGGTGGATTCAAAATCTATAGGTGTCTCTGTAGGTGCTCATCGTCAGGTGCATCCGATGATCCATGGCGCTCTTCATCAGCATCGGGATGACGCTTTGGACGAAACGCTCAACTCAATTGACGATAAGGATATGCAATACGTGGATTGCTATGAAATAGATGATATTCCGGAATACTAATTATAGATAAAAAAGAAACGCTGCGTTTAACAGCATAAAAAGAAAAAGCAATGAAAAAAGTATTATTGTCATTTTTAATGGTCCTTTCAGCCCTCACTATGAGTGCGCAAAGCACGAGGACTGACAGCATTCGAGAGAAAATCTTTGATGGTAAAGTTAATGAGATGGTGACCCGACTCAAACTGACGGATCAACAGAAAACGGCTTTCGTGCCACTCTACAAATCTTATAATGAAGATATGCAGGCGGCTATGAAAAAAACTAAGAAACCTGCTTCTAAACCGACTACGAGTTCGGAGGTCGCAGAACTGATTAAGAGTCATCTGGAGAGTCAGAAGAAGGCTATCGATGTACGTGAGAAATATATTGATAAATTCTCTAAAGTCTTGGATGCAGATCAGTTGGGCAAATTCTTGAGAGTGGAAAACCGGATTCAACTTCGGATCAGACAGCGCAAGAATCATCAGTTTCATAAGGGCCAATTGAAGAATAGACCAATGATGATGAAAAAGGACAAAAATATGTAGTTCTTAATGATTTTCTCGGGCATTGGAATATCACAGCCAAAGTATCTGTCTTTCGCAGTGCCTGAGTCTCTTTGAATTTCCCGGGTAGGCATCAGTGCCTGTCCGGGAAATTTTGTAAATATCTGAACTGAACCGCTCTGCCCTAAAAGACTGAATCTTGTGCCGATGGGATGAAGGTCAATGGTTCTTGTTTTACAACTGGTAGGGTAGTCCTTTTGTCGATTGAATATTCTCGATAGATGTCAGTTGGATCTTTTTTTATGCAGCGGTCTTTTTAGATTTCTTCTTGTTTCTCAAATCTCTTATTCTTGCTTAGTATGTGCTCGCAATCATCAGATTAATTTCCTGTAAAGTGTTTTGTACAGTATTTGTTAAGTAGAAGCGTAACTCCTAATGTTACAAATTTATAAAACATTACAATTATAGTTTCTAAAGAAGAAGTTATAAGAAAGTTTGGCTAACTTTGAAAACGCTCAATCAATCATGGTTGAGGGAATACCATCGAATAATTTTAAATATATAAAATATGAGAAAAAGCGCATCTGTCTTAATGTTACTTCTTGTCGTTGTTTTGGCAATGACAAGTTGTTCAAGCAATCCATTGAAGTCTCAAACCAAAAGCATCAGTTCTCAATTACCTTTAAAGTTCGCCGACTGGGCTTCAGTCACGGAAGCAACTTTTGATGCTGCCAATAATGCTGTTAATCTGGTCGTAGACATCAAGAACAATGGTAGAATAAATATGGATTTGTTGGATCAAGAAAAAGATGATTTGGCAACAGGAATGACTTTCTTCTTTTACGGTCCTAAGGGCAGTTTGCAATCCATGGCTCCGTCTCTGATCCAGAATAAGGGCGCGCTTTCTTTCACCTTCCGTGATGCTCAGTCTAAAAAGGTAATCAAGGCGATTGTACCTGCCGAAAAGGTCAACCAACTCTTGAGTCAGGCCAAACCTTTGGATGAATTGAAGGGAAAAGTGGCTATCGGTAATTTGACTGCTCCTAATGATTTTGATGATTTTAATAAGTTGGGACAGATGAAGGTGACGAGCGACAATCTGGAAGTGACTTTATTGGTGGATTCTAAAGTCTTTCGGGCAAATTTAAACCCAAAGGAACTGAAGAATTATATCTCTCAGAATGTGCTCATTGACATTGATTTGAAGCAGTTGACGACTTTGGCTGCTAAAGCTGGTCTTGGCGCTATAGTTGATTATACCAATGCAAGTACGGGCAAAAAATTGACGACTGGTTTTACTAAAGATGAACTCTTGAGTAAAAAATAAATTGTGCGTCGCAGCTTGAGATAAGAACTTCAACTTTATGGCGTGAAAGACCGTATTGAACTGGTTGTAAGTTGATGCTTCCGTTGGTCTTATCTCTGATTATTGGTTCGTCAAACACCTGCAACTCATGGAAATGGTGCAGGTGTTTGACGGATAATAGAAAAGTAATAATAGTTAATTGGAGTTGATAAAAGTGTTTTGTCTCTATCTCTCCATCAAGCAAATGCGTTGGGTATGCTCTTTCTTTTAGTATACCATTCTTAGTTTAATGATGGGCCTTTTTCAGGGATCAGTTTGCCCTAGAACATCCATTTATCGCTTGACTGTAATTGATTTCTTAAAACCTCTTGCGTCTAATAGGATGAACTGATAATTCTTATTTTCTTCAAATTTGTAATCGACAAATTCGCTATAATTAGTTATGGCTTGCCCGTTAATGCTTAATACGGTATCACCTTGCCGCATTCCTGATTTATAGGCATCACATTGTTGCCAGATAAGTGCTATCTGCGGCTTGTTATTGACATCGATGAAGGCTACGCCAAACTGCTTGTTGCTGACATCTACACTATCGGCATGATTATAGGGTTGAAATGTGATGTTCTTCTTTCGGGGGCTGATGATGATATTTCCATAGTTGAATATTTGTGCTCCTATCCTCGAATTTCCCTGGGTGGTGATCGTGTGGACTCTGTTGAAGGAATAGTCCGCCCATTTTATACGGTCTAAATTCAGGAATACAACTTCCGATGGCTTTTCTATGCTGTTGGTGGCGACTGTAAAATTCCCTGTAGTACGACCTTCAACTTGTGCATTGACTTGTTTGCTTTTATAAGCATGTTGCAGAAAACTGGTATGATTCATGATATAGAGTTGCTTTGCGCCACTGTCGAAAAGGGCTTGGTCCACGTGCCGGATGAACGGACTTACGAGGACATAGGGTACAAACCATTTTAGTTTGTATTTGAGCGAATATCCCGGTTCTTTGTCGAAATATCCTTTTATGTCACTCAAAATCATGATCTTGTGCTTGATGTCAATCTTGGCACTGAGTCCTTTGTTGAAGAGATCAAAACCGATGATACCATCATAATCGTGTATCGGATATGAGGACTTGACGATGGAGGCAACATATCCTGAAATGTTCAACTTTCCCATCATGAATGGTGCAATTTGGACTGCTTGTATCGTATCTGCTACATTATTGGCATCATGGGAAATGACTCCTCCGAGATTTTCCATAATGGGTACTCTGCTGTTTTGATATAGCATTCCTTGACTTGAACCGGTATCAAGGTTGAATCTGTAATTCCTTCCTTGTATGAGGACGTTAATGTATATTTGGTCGTTGTCGTATTCAATGGGGATCGTATCAACGAAATTCTTAAGGGAAATCGTAAAATTGGTTTGATAATGGTGCATCTGCTGCGAGGAGATGTTTAATGTAAAAGCTGTCAATAAGAGTAAAATATAGAATTTCTTCATGTTCCGAATTTTATAATAGTTTTATGAATGTCTTATTTGATGCAAATATATAAAAAAGCACGATAGTTCTTGGTGCCTTTATAAATAATTCGTTATATTTGTCTTCTTCTGCATGGAACGTATGGGATATATTACATACAAATTGACGTCATTCTCATGCGTCTTGAGCACGAATTTGTCTGGCATGATTGCTTTCATGCAATTGAAAAAATTAAGGGCATAATATTTATGATTTATGAAGGAGACTGAATTTGAAAAAATGCGTAATGAAGAGTTTTATGATTTCTCTGATCATGATATTCTTGCAAGTTTGAGTCATGCTAAAGGAGCGTGTCATCATTTGAACGAACTGACTCTCATTTCGCCCGGTTATAGGGAGGCCTTGATAGAAGTTATTCCAAATATCCCTGATACTTCAAAAGTTAGCCCTCCGTTTTATTGTGATCATGGTAACGGTATGGACATAGGACAGCATGTCTTTATCAATTATAATTGTTGTTTTCTTGATGAGGCTTATATCCATATAGATGACTTTGTCAGGATTGGACCTATGTGCCAATTTTATACGGTCTCTCACCCTTTTGATCCAATTTGCCGTCGTGAATCTGTTGAGATCGGTCATCCGATAACGATAGGCAAGGATACCTGGCTGGGTGGAGGGGTTATCGTTTGCCCTGGAGTAACAATAGGGGAAAGATGTATTATCGCTGCGGGCTCTGTTGTTGTCCATGATATTCCTGATGATTGTATGGCTGCAGGTAATCCTGCTGTTGTCAAGAAATGCTTTAAAGGTGGAGAACTACTAAAATAGTAGATTGATATATCTCCTAGAATCGTTTCCTAAATTCTTTCGTTGAAAATATAAATAAACTTAAAAAATGCCTTATTATAAAAGGTATATCATTATTTTTATTATCTTTGGTTACGAAGAATAGAAATATGCTTCCTATGCCGTGGATACGGATGTGAGCAATAAGGTCGCTTGATTTCCGGTCCATAACATAGTACTCCGATTATATTAACTTTTTGCGAGTAACTGTAATTCAATATTTCAAGAACCTTTTACTGTTTTTATTATGAAAAACCAAAAGAATGAAATGATTGAACAGATTTTTGTAGACTACACAAATAATAAGAATGATTTCAAAAGTTCTAAAGATCAGGATCATAAGATCAGTGTAGATATTTGGTACGGGTGATGTAAATATGCTTTAAGTGCTATTGTTCCCTTCTAAGGAATTCACTTGTATAATCTGTTTTAACAGGGATTGAGTAATTTCAATTTTTGAGTTTGAATTAAAAAATGATTAACTACATGGATCAAGACAGCCTTTCTGATAATGGTTAGTTAGGCTGTCCTGATTTTTAAAAGAGTAATGGAACTTTCTATTTTAAGGGAGTAACCTTAATATGGCTATAGAAAAACTAAAACTATATTGATCTTAAGGCGGACTTTGTCTGGGTATGACACTTCTCTTTGTCTTTTTGAAGTTAAGATATTGATATGTTGTCATATAGACTATCACGGATAGTTTTCTCCGTATGTTTTAGCCGACTTCCCTTTGTCAATAAAGTCGAAATGTTTCAGAAATTGTTTGAATTTTCTACCTAAATGTTTGGAGGATTCAGATGAAATGCATACCTTTGCAACCGCTTTCGGCAAAAAACCGGGGGCGAAAGAAAGAGTTCTTTGAAAAGATTCACATAAAACAGACAGGCAGTACAAGAATGGGACTTGCCTATGTACTTTCGAGTACA
>NZ_JAMXLY010000054.1 GCF_024054555.1 Segatella cerevisiae
TATATAGGTTGTGCATATCGATGATTTGAAATTAACAGTTTTGACACTACTAATTTACTAAAAATCAGCGATATGCGCAACTTTTTATACATCATTATTTAATGAATTTAATTCCGCCAACGGGTAAACTGAAATATTGTCCGGCCACCTGACTGGCGATATTCCCCAGATCGCTGCTGCCGGTCACAGCCCCGATGATATTGGCTCCGATATTCGTACCCAACTGCTGGTTCTGTTGTTTGGTCATCTGTTCAGCACTGTGCTTGGCTACGGCATGAGCGATCTCATGTCCCAGTACAATGGCAAGACTCGTCTCGTCCTGTGTATAGGGCAGCAAACCTTCATAGACCACGATTTTTCCACCGGGCATACAGAACGCATTCGCCTCCTTGTTCTGGACGAGGTTGAACTCCCATTGGAAATCCTTCACCTCACTCTGATAGCCATGGGTATTGAGATAAGAGTCCACAGCATCAGCCAGTCGTCTGCCTACACGGTTCACCATAGCCGTATTCGTGGCATTCGTCGACTTAACGGCTGTCGCCATATATTTTGAGTACTCTTGATTAGATAAGGCGAGAACCTGCTGGTCAGAAACGCCGATCTTGTGTTTGCGCCCGGTAATAGGAACTGTCTCTGAAGTCCCGCAAGCAGACAATAGGATCGTCAGGATTGCGGTAAAAGTCAAAAACTTGATCTTTTTCATTGTTACAATATTATTCTTTTGAACTTATTATTAGATAAATGCAAAAGTAGGATTTATTCTCGATATTTCCAAAAAAATAGACTTATTTTCTGACCGACAAACACTTAAAAGATCAGATTCGATCCACGGAAAGGGCACAAAAAAAACGCTGGTCTCTTTCTAAGAACAGCGCTTCCTCATTATAAAAACAGCTTCTTTATTTCTCTATCCCACGGTTGTTCAGTGTGACATTCAGCAACTGAAGATACTTGTGATATTGGTCTTCAGAAAGAATTGAATGCATGTACTTCAGATCTTTGTCGATAGCTTTGTCTACCATCACCTTACGGTCAGCCTTGGGAGCCAATCCTGCATTCATCATTTCTGCAGAGAAATTGTGATGAACATCTTCTACAGCGTCAGCCTGATCGAAATCCAGACCCAAAGCCCTTGACAGACTGTTCATATTGAAGTTCATGTGATAAGCTGCAGTTGTTGCGGTAGCTTCTTTTTCATCATTTGCGGCGAATGTAGCTGTGGTCATGCTGAGCAGTGCAACAGCCAATAAAATCATCTTTTTCATCTTTTTACCTTTTTGTGAGCCTTCCAGAAAACGGCTCTCGTTTAACATTACCCTTAATTAATTACCCTTACGTCTCTCTTAAAGACAATGCAAATATACAACTGTTTCCGTACACAGTAAACAAAATACTTGTTTTTTATCCTTATCCGGCTCCTTTCTTGACATAAATCAAAGAAACAACTTTCCTTTTGATTTTTAATCACTTTGTCACAACTGCTCATGGTACGGTTACAAACTGAATACCTCTGTGGCAATATTCCTTATTTAGCTATTTTTCCATTGAAAATATTTCATACCTTCGTGGAATTGTTTCGTACCTTCGTGAATTATTTCGTACCTTTGCATACAATCATCAATAACAAAACTATCAAATGAGTAATTCCAACAAGTACATCAACCTGTCCTATCAACTCTATGACACCACAGACGGCAAGTCAGAACTGATCGAACAGACCTCCGACGACCGCCCGTTCCAGTTCATTAGTGGACTTGGCATCGCCCTGCAGGCTTTTGAAGACCAAGTCACTCCTCTGGAGAAAGGCGACAGCTTTGAGTTTGAAGTTCCTCACGATCAGGCTTATGGGGAATATGATGCCTCTCTGGTCATAGACATGGACAAATCGATCTTTTTCATCAACGGAAAATTTGATGACGAGCATATCAAGAAAGGTGCCGTCGTACCACTTCAGAATGCTGACGGCAATCGTTTTCTCGGTCATGTCCTTGCTCTCAACGATACACAAGTCAAGATAGACCTCAACCACCCCTTGGCCGGAAAAGACCTGAAGTTTACAGGTTGCATAATGGAAAGTCGGGATGCTACGGAACAGGAACTGTCAGACTGCCTGAGCCAGATCCACAGCCAACAGGAAAGTTGTGACGGCCATTGCGAAGATTGCGGGCACGAAGGCGGACATCACAAAGGAAACTGTGGCAATGGGAGTTGCGGCGGTCATGAGTGCTGTGGTAACTGCCGTTGAATCGGCCAGAGATGCAGTTGCCGCCCAATAACGAGAAGTATTCTTTAGACATTATATAATATACGCCTTATGAGAAATACCTTTGGAAATATTTTCAGGCTGACGAGTTTCGGCGAAAGTCATGGACCCGCCATAGGAGGAGTTGTCGACGGCTATCCCGCCGGCATAGAAATAGACAAAGACTTCGTACAACATGAACTCAACCGGCGCAAACCCGGACAGAGCCGTCTGACGACAGCGAGAAAGGAAGCCGACGAGGTCGAGTTCCTGAGCGGTATCTTTGAGGGGAAATCTACTGGAGCCCCAATAGGTTTCGAAGTCAGGAACACCAACCAACGTCCTCAGGACTACAACAACATGCAGAACTTGTTCCGCCCTTCACATGCCGACTATACCTATTATACGAAATACGGTATCCGCGATTATCGCGGCGGAGGACGTTCCTCGGCACGCATCACGATCGCAAGATGTGTAGGAGGGGCACTGGCAAAACTTGCCCTGAACACTCTGGACATTCACATCTATGCCTATACGTCACAAGTCGGCGACATCGCACTGGACAAAGATTACCACAAGTATGACCTGTCCACGATAGACGACAACGTCGTCCGTTGCCCCGACCAGCAAAAGGCAGCAGAGATGGCAGAGCTGATCGCCAAGGTGAAGTCTGACAACGATACTGTAGGCGGCATTATCACTTGTGTCATCAAAGGTTGTCCTGTAGGACTCGGAGAACCGGAATTCGGCAAACTCCATGCCCAGTTGGGTGCAGCCATGCTCAGCATCAACGCTGTAAAAGGCTTCGAATACGGAGAAGGCTTTGCCGGTGTTACAGGGCATGGCAGTACACAGAATGATCCGTTCACGAATAAGGACGGTAAGATCACGACCGTCTCCAATCACAGTGGAGGCATCCAGGGTGGCATCAGCAATGGTCAGGACATCTATTTCCGCATTGCCTTCAAACCCGTAGCGACGATCCTCAAACCTCAGGACACCGTTGACATCCAGGGCAATCCGGCCACACTGACAGCCCGGGGAAGACACGACTCCTGCGTGCTGCCACGTGCAGTGCCTATCGTCGAGAATATGGCGGCAATGGTCATACTCGACAACTACTTGTTGAACAAAACTGTAAGATTATAACAATGTTTACCTGATTATAGGAGCATCTAATCGATGGCCCCTATAATCTCGTGGATATCTTTCACGCCATGCCTGTCTAGCCAGTCATTGATTCCGTCCCTGACCTTTATAGTCACAGTAGGATCAAGGAAATTGGCCGTCCCGACCTGTATGGCAGTTGCACCGCACATCATAAATTCTATGGCATCATCAGCGTTGCAGATTCCTCCCAATCCAATGACAGGGATCTTGACAGCGTGTGCCGTCTCGTATACCATTCTCAAGGCTATCGGTTTCACGGCAGGGCCACTTAAACCACCAGTCCGGATACTGAGCACCGGTCTGCGCTTTTCGATGTCCACAGCCATTCCAAGTACTGTATTGATCAGAGAGACGGCATCAGCCCCTTCAGCCTCACAAGCGAGGGCGATATCAGCAATATCCGTCACATTGGGGGAGAGTTTCACGATGAGTGTCTTATGGTAAACCCTTCTGACAGCCCTGACCACACTTGCAGCCCCGGCACGAGTGACACCGAAGGCCATACCGCCACCCTTGATGTTCGGACAACTGATATTGAGTTCTATAGCCGGTATCTGGTCCAACTCATCCATTTTGGCAGCGCAGGCAGCGTAGTTCTCAGGAGAATTACCGCTCACATTGACGATCATATTCGTACCGATATCCTTGATCGAAGGATAAATATGCTTGCAAAAATAATCAGCTCCTTTATTCTGAAGTCCTACACAGTTGAGCATTCCCTGCGGCGTCTCAGCCATGCGAGGATAATCATTCCCTTCACGAGGCTCCAGGGTCGTGCCTTTGACGATAATGGCCCCCAGTTCTTGGAGAGGTACAAAGTCGGCATATTCCAGGCCGTATCCGAAAGTTCCGGATGCCGTCATCACCGGGTTCTTCAATTCCAGTCGATTGATTTTTACACCTAATGCTGCCATAATAACTTCCTTGTATTTAAGACCGGGCCTTCCTGACAAGCCCTTATATTCCCGTCAATCGTTTTCTCCACGCAGCAGAGACATGCCCCTATTCCACAAGCCATGCTGTTTTCCAGAGAAGCCTCACATTCTATACCGGCCTGCTCCGCATAGCGGGCAACACTTACCATCATCGGTTTAGGGCCGCATGTCGCTACCCTGTCGAACCTCTCTTCGTTCAGGACAGAATGCTGGGTGACAAAACCTTTTTCTCCGGCAGACCCATCCTCAGTCGTGATGCAGACTCTACCGAATTGTTTGAAGAGATCGGTCTCCAGCAAACCCGTTTTAGTTTTTGCCCCCAAGAGAAAGACAGGCTCTCCGCCTATCTTATGGATTTCCGAACCTAGGAATAGCAGTGGAGCGACGCCTACGCCTCCTCCGACAAGCAGCATCCGTTCTCCAGGAGATTCCGGCAAAGTAAAGCCATGTCCCAAAGGAAGGATACAGTTGAGTTTGTCTCCAGCCTGAAGTGTCATCAGATGACGGGTGCCCTCGCCAACAGCTGCGACGAGCAGCCAGAGTTGGTTCTTTCGGCGGTCTACGAAATTTACAGATATGGGACGACGCAGAAAAGTAGAAGTCGAATTTTCCACACGTACCTCGACAAATTGTCCGGGATACATCTCCGGGAGCGGATCAGCAGCCCTTAACTTGATAAGTGCATGGATATCACTGAGCGTCTCATTGGAAACGACCTCTAAGTCCAATACGTATTTTTTCATGTTCATTTATCTCCGATTGTTGCAAAGATACAAAAATCAATGCAAAAATCACAGAGATTTCAAAGAATACGCGTTAATTCTATAAAATAAGGTATAAAGGAACAGTATTTTGCCTCATCTGATAGCAGAATGATAGAATCATGAGGATATTCATACGCCAATGGTACCGCAAACTCATACTGGAATGGAATACTTGAACAGTTATTCCATTCAGGTTCATTTCCGGCTCATTTCTGAGGGACAAAAGCCTCCCATGACATGTCATCATAGAAGACCCGGATCTCTCTGATTTTACGTTGCGGTTTGTCAATATATTTCACACTATTTACAGCCCTATGAAGAGGTCTGTTTTCAGCGTTGAAATCCTCTGGAATTTTAGAAGCGGCTGCAGTAGGTTCCGAAGCATTTTCATCAAAATCCAGACTCGGTTCGGCGTCTTCTGCCATCGCACCTTCTCCTTCTTCTATAGGGGCATTCTCAACTTGAGAATTCTGCTGCATAGAACCTTCACCGAACATCAACCAATCGAGATTGATATCAGGAAACCGATGCTTGATTGCTTCTACATGTTTCAAGGTCGGATTTGTACGACCGGTAAAAATACTGCTCAAGGATGCCGATGAGATTCCCAGAGTTTGAGCGAACACCTGTTGAGTCATGTGTTGGCTTTCCATCAATTGACGGATTCGATCTTTCATTTCTGACATAATCAGTAACCTTTTACCTCTAAAACTTGAATTTTCTTTGGTTTTACAAAGGTAAAACATTTTTTTGACTCATACAACAAATGTAGACAGAAATTCATCTTTTTAATTTTACATTTACAATCTTGTATTTGCAAGTACTGATACATCGAATGTAGATATTTACATTTACATTTACAAATCAATACCATATGGACGAGTTTTATAACAAAGCCTTTATATAAGGGTTGTACGCAATTCACTGGTTATTATCAGGCTATATTTACAATTACAAATGTAGAACAAACCCATTATGCACAAATACTGTCCTATTACTTCCTTTTCAAACTTATAGTGTTGACACAAAACTCATAAAATATTGATTATTAGTGATTTATAGCTTATAAAGACTATATGCATAAATATTGGTTTACATTCTTGAAGTTATTCTTTTACGTTTTGATATGTATACTATGATATTGTGTATTGATTTATATTTTAAGATACACCTTTTCGATACGTAAATCAATACTCTATATTTGTAAATATATTAGGCTATAATGTATAAATGTAAATCATAATAAATACTAAAACCAAATTATATCCCTTTCAAAAGAACTTGTTTTCAGAAAATTCGCACCATTCCAACAGATGCCCGACTTGTTTAAAACGATGCGATTCTCAGAGGTCTTTTTTGAGCTTAACTTGTTGAAAATCGGTTATTTCTGCGCAAAAAAGACATCATTTTCAACTTTCAAAAGAGCGAAAAAAGGGCCTTTTACCCCTATTATTACCCATAAAAAAGCCCGATTTTCAATTCTTTTCTTGAAAATCGGGTCTAAAATGCCTCGAAGGGCACTTAAAAAAGTGTTAAATCAGTGCAGAATGAAGAAGAGCAACTCTCTCAACAATTCTCCCCCATCTGTATTCGGGTTTCCTATACCCTTGCTTTTGGCATCTATTTCTCTGAATTTCCGGATGATCTGGATGAGTTTTTCAGCCCTGTAATTTCTCTGTCCAGACATATAATCCCAAGCTGCCCAGCCACCTCTCAGCCCCAATTTCAGAGCCACCTCATTCTGATTATTCCGGTTGGGCATGAGATCCACGATCAGCAGATTTTGGAAAAAAGAAAAGAGTTGTGGGAGCACTCTGAAAACAGGATAAGCTCTTGGATTTTTGTTAAAATATTTGATAATCTCATTTGCCTTGAAAATATCCTTTTGAGCCAGTGCTTTTTGTAGTTCGAAGACATTGAAATCCTTGCTTACCCCAACTTCCTCTTCCACCGTTTCGGCAGTAATTCTCCGGTCATTTTCAGGAAGAGAGATGATGATCTTGTCCAATTCCGAAATCAACCTATTCAGATCTGAACCCACATGGTCGGCAATCATCTGAGCAGCCTTAGGCTCAATCGTCGCACTTTTAGTTTTCAGGTAAGTGTCAATGAAGCCTGGCAGCTCACGGTCATACAATTTTTTTCCGTCAAAAATGACCGCCCCATTTTTGCGGGCGATGGAATAGATTTTTTTCTTCGTATCCAGTTTCGCATTTTTATGGCAGAACACCAAGATCGTCGACCTCTGCGGTTTCGCGAAATATTTCTCCAAAAGGTCAGTATCCTTCATCGACTGCGATTCCTTCACGATGATCACCTGATGTTCCGCCATCATTGGATAACGGAGCGCCATGTCAATGATCTGAGATGAGGTGACATCAAGGCCGTAGACGATGGTCTGGTTGAAATCACGCTCCTCCGGTCGAAGGACATTCTGGGCCAGGTAATCCGAAATCTTATCGATGTAATAAGATTCCTGCCCACCCAATATATAGATAGGTGCAAATTTACGGGCTTTCAAATCCCTCATGATACTGCCGTAAGTGACGCTTGCTTTTTTCTCTGCCATAGTTATCTGATGAGAATACAGGAGAAATGGCAATAACCTTTCCCCAGGATTTCTTTTTTTACTATCTTTGCAAATGCTTTTATGCAAAGGTAATGCAAATCAGATGAAATGCAAAGGGAAAAACGGGTTTTGTTAAAACTACATTTCCTCTGCCGGCACATTCAAACTGACGACACGCTTTCCCTGTTTATTTCACCCGACATACCCCTTATCAAAACAAATGAAGATGACACCCTTGAATTTACCCGATTTTCAAATCAAACTCTCAGGAACACAGGAGAAACCAAGTATTTTTGACCTTCTCCGCAGGAAGTTTGTAGCATTGACCCCCGAAGAATGGGTCCGTCAGCACTTCGTCCATTTCCTCATTGAGCACCGCGGCTATCCTGCCTCGTTGATGCAGAACGAGGTGCAGTTGAAATGCGGAAACAAGGTACTCCGGGCGGACAGTGTCCTCTACAGAAATGACCTCAACCCCAGGATGATCATCGAATACAAAGCCCCGACGATCCCCGTCACACAGAAAGTTTTTGACCAGATATCCGCTTACAACCTGCTCCTGCACGTCGATTACCTCATTGTCTCCAATGGCATCAAGCACTATATCTGCAAGATGGATTATGCCCGTCAAACCTATCTTTTTCTAAAAGACATCCCCTTCTATAAAGACCTCTGATCTGACCTTTGAGTTCCGCCCTCCTTTCTTCGGACTTGTCGGAACCGTCAGTCCGAACCATTCCAACCATTCCCAATACCAGCCCTTTATACCTTAAAATATTCTAGGTTCCAAACGACTCACTTCCAAAATAATCCCCCGAAACGCCAAATGATTCTTACGGTTTTCTAAAATTTCCAATCAAAAAACACTATAACTTCTTCTCATTTATTTCCGTTTTTTATTATTTTTGTACTTGTTTTCCAAAAAGGATCTTGTTTCAGTGGAGACAATTAACCGGCATCCTTTTAAACTAATCTTAAAAAATGATGACCATGAAAAAAGACGAAATGGCGTATGAAGACGATTTGAACCAAGCTTTATTGAAAGACTTTCTCTGGATTCAGGAACTCGGAAAAGAAGAGAAATTGTCATGGGATAGTTCCCTAACCGATTTATGTATATGGATACATCAGGTATTTCTGCAATTTGCAGTCACAGACAAACATGGCAGGCCAAGGGCATACAAGAGTTTAATACAGGAAATCTGCCACCTTACTAATAGGAAAATCCCTGAAAATCCCAATTCTTACGTCAACAGTGCGCCTAAGAAGGACTCAGCCTGGAACAAATGCTTCATGACCCGATATAAAGACATCTTCCTAAGCGGAGAAATGCATCCTATCCTGCACTTCATTTCCCGAAGAAGATGCTGACCTTTATCAAGGTCAGGTGTCAGCCCATGTCTCTGGAGATTTTCCTTCAGAAGACGACCGTTACAACGGTTCTCTCGAAATTTACATGGGCTGAATGAAGGACAGAAAACTCAAGGTTTTTATCAAAAGGACTTAATAGATACCATGAGAAATGCCAGTTTGAGAAGGTACTCCCGATTTATAAAATTCACGGGAGTACAGTGGCACAACCCATCAATACAGAAAAATATGAAGAATGCCGGTTACTTCCACAATCCCGTATCTTTAAGTACCTATTGAAGAAGCATATCTTATCAGGGCGCCCTTTGATCCCCATCGTTTGGCAAGGGCGTCCTTCCAATTCACCCCGTCCAATCCAAAGGTGTGCTGTTTCGCAGGAATCAGAAAACGAGCCGGAGACAAAACGACGGCGTAATCCTCGGCATCAGTTGAGGGCAATCATTTCCAGACAGTTACCTATCAAATAAAGACAAGAACTTATGAAGCAAACGCACATAAAGGAAACGTCCCAAGTCCCACGTTACTATCAGTTCTGTTTCTTGGCAAAATGTCCACTTTCCAAAGACTGCATCCGGTATTTTGCGGGAGAGCATATAGACCGAGATACGCTCAGTGGCTTTGCGACCTTTCCAGCAGCCCTAAAAGACAGCAACTGCAGATTTTTCAAAAAGACCAGGCTCATGCATGGTGCATGGGGGTTCAACACCCTTTTCGAAAATGTCAAACTGAAAGATTCTGCCCAACTCCATCATATTATCACGAAGTATTTGGGAGGACGAGGAACCTATTACCGATACCATTATGGAGAAAAATTACTGACTCCGGAGCAACAAGAATGGATCATCGATCTATTCAAACAGTACCATTATACCGATAACCTGCAGTTTGACGGTTATAAAGACGTCTACGATTGGTAAACGCCCTACAGACCTCATCATTCTCCCCGCACATCATCCCCATACCGTATTCCCATTCCCCAAGGCATGGCCCCCCTTCACAGGTCAATATGAACCCCATTCCCAAGTTGTGGGAACGCTCTTCATAAGTTGAAGGAGCCGCCTTCACCACGCTCATACACACGTCCGGTTCCCGAAATCCCGAAGGTGCCGGAAATGAAAGAAGTCAGCAAACCCGTTGAAAAGGAAACAAACAAGAGGAACCCGGAGTTTTATCCGAGTTCCTCTTGTCATATAAGGATAAATCAATGCTTGCGCCCTATTTCAGACGCTCATTCATTGAGGAGGACAGCCATCGGCCGCCCTATCTTTTTCTGATTCGGTCTGTATTCGATTCCAAGAATCTTTGCGATCGTCGGTGCGATTTGGTTATTGAAATACCTCCCTGAAGTCAGGACGCCCCTTGCGGGAATGCCCTTGCCGAAAGCCATCAGCCAGGTTTGGGAAGAATGAGGAGTCTGCGCTCCATGACTGCGCCATGCATTGATGCCGGTATCCCCACGCCCATGGTCACAAGTCACGATAAAGGTCGTCTGGTCTTTATAAAAAGGATCGCTCTGAGCATAATTCCACAATTCTTTTATGAAACTGTCGACAGAATGTACTGCGCCAAGATACATTCTGTACTTTCCAGCATGTGCCCATGCATCTGTATCACCATATCCGATAAACAAGACCTTTGGATGATGTGCTTTCATAGCTTCCAGCGCATACTCGTGCGTCAGAAAATCAAAGCGCTCTATCTCCCAGAGTTTCGGCACATATCCGGTCAAAGTATCCAGGAACTGCTCTCGTTCCGAAGGATTTTCAGTCATCGCATGGCGGTATCCAGCATTGACCTTTATTCCACTACGTTTTTCGTTGAATATTTCGATGAATCGTGCCCAACTCCCGAATGCCAACACCGAATTTTTGTATTTCTGAGAATGGTTAGCGACCTCCAGTACCGTGACATTAGGATTGAGGAGCGGTCCATTGCTGTGAATGTCCTGATCGTCAGCATAGCCACACAGATCCTCATTGTACCCGGGATAGGAAAACCACATCTTGTTTGTTACGTCCATGCAGCAACCCTCCGTGCGATCTCCGATCATCACGCCTTTTTTAGCGATATAGCTCCAGGTGAAAGGCATCAAGCGTTGTCTTCGCACATCCCTGGAATCAGCCCAATAACTGTCTTTCATCAACTTCACATTCCCGAATGCCGGATTGTTGATCAAAGTCGCATCAGCACCTCCGAAAAGTTCTTGCCAACGGTAGCCGTCTATCGTAATCAGAACCAGTTTCTGCTCGGCCATAGCAAATCCCGGCAAAAATAACAAAACACATAAGACCTTTACAAATAACCTACACATTTTATGAATAATCTATTAATCTTTCTACCTTCCAAGACCCTGCTGCGAGCCGGTATTGTGACGATGCCCGACAGAAGTATTGCACCAAATCCGGTAAACTCACGGACCCGTTTGTCACTGGGATCAGTATAGACCCGTCGACAAAAGAGCACCGTTTTCTGCAAGAAGAGTCAAGCAGACTAAACGGCGCACAAAATCCCGAGGAATGTCGACCACTCCCCGTGAAAAAGCTAACCAAATTTCAGTATATTACGAGTCGAAGCCCATCAGCATATCATCTAGAATTAGCTGAATCTAATCTCTATTTACAAAATTATGTAATAAATTCGAGAAAACGCTTAAATACAGTCATTATTTTCAACAAAAAAGGCAATATGGCATCAGATCCATTACATAATTTAACAATTCAAAACATGGAGAAATGGAAAGAATAAAATACACCTTCGGAGTTGATTATCAGTTTAATGAAAATACCGGATACAGAACAGAAGAGATTGATGTATAAAGTTACCCTATCATTCCATACGAGACAAGGCAACTTTCTGCATAGCCAAGATCCGATAAATTGACGGCAACAACTCAGACATCAAAGAATAAAATCAGAATAGATACCTTAGAAATCCTAACCTTATTGGCAGAGAACCCCCATTTAAAGGGTACCATGACTATTTCTATTTCCCCACCGTATACGTTTTACGTTCGACACCGATAGAAGTCAGCGTCAGTTTCTTCCAATGTTTAGGCAATACACTATGGACTTGCGAGATTCCACCGTCATAGGAAATATCTATTCCTCCGAACCCCATAATAACAGATTGTAATATTCCACCAGCTCCAGTAGCAAAATATGGATTAGTGCCATTTTTTGTTTCGGCAATTACCCGGAACGGGGGAAGCAGATTCGGGATATAGGAATCCTGAAAATAGTCCCAGGCACGTTTTTGATAGCCCAACCTTGAGTAAAGAATCGTAAAAATAGCCTGTGTCATAGCGGGAGTGCCCTCATTCGGAACTTTCCGACTATAGTATTCCAAATCGTGCGAAATATCGACCTTATTCGTAACAAATTTCAGCGGAAAAGCCAGAAGATTAACATCACATTGTTTGATGTTCCCACCGTTATAAGTCGAATATTCCCGTGTAACACCTGAGTCAATTTTCCAGAACTTGATCTTGGAAGCCACACGTTCCCACTCACGGTCTATAGGAAAATTCAGGACGCGAGCAGCCTTGGCCGCACAGATCAGATTCATCTTTGCAATGCCATTGGTAAATGCATCATCGTCTACATTCTCTGCCCACTCATCAGCAGCCACAACATTCGGAATATGCTCATACCCGTCTTCACCGGGCACAACGCGACTCAGCCAAAAATCAGCAGTTTCCTTGAGAAGTGGAAAACCTTTCTCTTTCAGCCAAACCTTATCATGGGTCACACAATAATACTGCCAGGCAGCAAAGCCCACACAACCTGTAACACTATGCTCGAAAGGACCGGTCATTGCAAAAACAGGCGTATCTTCAAATCCCGTATCCGCACTTTCCCAAACAAATTGAGCTCCTCTGTAACCATGTTCAAAGGCATTTTTCCTGGCCGCCTCTAAATGATCATAGCGATAATTTATCATTGACTGGGCAAGTTCAGGATGCAGGAGCAGCAACGCCGGAAACATCCATGTATCGGCATCCCAAAAGATATGCCCATTGTAACCAAGTCCGGACAAACCCATAGGTGAAATCGAAAGATTAGAACCTTCCCTCAGAAAGGAATACAGATGATACATCATACTATTGACATCCTGTTGTGCTTGTGGATCACCTTCTATTTGGATATCACTTTCCCATAAATTTCGCCAAAGCGAATAATGAGTGTTGAGCAACTTCCTGACACCTTCCATTTGACAGTAAATCACCAAACGCTTCACCTCATTTATAGGATCAGAACACTGTGCAGATGATAGAGTCGAACCGACAACAGCAAACCGATAAGTCTGTCCTTTCTTCAACTGTTTGACAAAATACGAATTTTGTCCCTCCCCCTTTTCCTGTTGAACAGCAACGGACTGCCCGAGTTCCGAAGGAAAGAGAAAAGTAGAACAAGCACCCATTTTCAATTTACCTGTAGGACTAAGCGCCTCGGTCGTCATAAGATTTGTCACGGCATGTCCAACATGAAGTTCTTCGTGGAAAACTTTGTTGTCATGAAAGCCGTCAGGAAGGGCTTGGGTATTAACCACTTTGACCTTAATATCCTTTAGTGGCGTAATCGTAACTGTCAACAGTGCACAATAAGGGAGTTGCCGCAGGGATGCGAAGGAGTAAGACACATTCGCCTCACCATGATAATCAAAATGAGCATTAAAGACTGCATTTTTCATATCCAACTCCTGCACATAATGACTAATATTACCATATCTTATCTTCTGATTATCTATAAGAAGTGATGTGTTTAGGAAATTGAATCCACTCAAAAAATTACTCACATCCCCACGTCCGAATTTGTCATAACATCCTGCCAGAACAGTATGAGAAGTCTGTAACGGTTGCAAAGAAGACACCAGTCCTAGAATACCATTAGCGACTGTCACCCCGTAATACTTAGTAGAATCCACTTTATTCACGGTGATTTTCCAGGGGTCTTGTGCATATAAGGAGCCATAGACCATGATAAAAGAGACGAAACTCAAACATTTTGCATGAGTTAATAATCCCAAGGGTTTACACTTAAAAATTTTCATTTTCTTCATTTGGTTTTCTTGTCTTTCATAGTTATAGAAATTCCGAATTCGGTCCTCAAATAACAACGTCAATTAAAAATGGCATTATAATTAAAGGTTAATTGAACCGGAAACAACTTAGTAGAGAATATCAGGTAAGTTGCGCATAGCGTTGATTACCAGAAAATAAATCGTCTCCAAACGACCACGTTCAGTTCAACGCATACGCCGCTTCCAAGCAAAGTAAGTAAAAAACTTTGATATATGCAAGGATTCTCAAGAAATATGACCAAATAATAGAGACCTATACCTCAAAGAATTGTTTCTTTTTGCCACTCGTTATTCCCATATTTCTTATCGAAACAATAATATAGGTTGCCTATGGATCCAACGGCTCCAAAGGATTAATAATCAGTGTACTTACTAGCGGATAGTATTCTATTGCACCTTCAGAGATACGTTTTCCCAACCTATACGGTATTGTTTTCAGTTCTTCTAAAAAACGTTGCTTGAATCCGTTGCCATTAATGATATAGTCAATGTGTGAAGAAGAACTCGTTATTAACGTAGCTTTGTTCATGGGAAACCCTTCTCGCCATAATATACGTCCGGCATTGCGAATATTTGTGGTGGTATGTCTGGCATGCGGTTCCATGATAATAGCACTTTCAGGAACGTCCCAGCATTTCATCAGATAACGTTTCATCTCCTCTGCCTCACAATAAGGCGTATGATAAGGATGAACTTTCCCACCTGAAACAATTATAAAAGGTGCTTGACGACGATGGTAGTAAATAGCTGCATATTCGGCACGAATTTTTCCTTCTGGTGATATGGATTCACTTTTGGATTCAGGCCCCGCACCCAACACAAGAATAGCACTATAAGGATAATTGTCCCATACCGTCTGCTTTATTTTCGAGTATGCTGAACTATTCACGCCTTTCCCCATAGGCTCATAATCTGACGCCTGAGCACATTCATTCACATCCAATAATGTCCTAACTGCTGCTATTGGAATTGAATAGAAACGAGAAGCAGGCTCAGTCTCTAAAAGAACATTCTGTTGGCATCCAGGAAGAATCTCTTTTGTATAACGACTGCTTTTCACATTAAAATAGATAGAATCTATTTGCGGATAATTAGGATGTCGTCCAGAACCATATACTTCTATAGCGTAGTTGATGCCTTCTGCATCTTGTCTCCATATTTTCTTTATCAATTCACTACCTTCTTCCGTATATTGGCCATAACATCCGGAAGGAATAATCTGCGTTTTTAGCAATTTGTCCAATGGATTCCCTTTGTGGTATAATTGTGCGAAAGCCTGTCCAGCTTTATGTATTTCTTCTTCGGTAAACTTAAAGGCAGCAATCCGTTCTTCATAAGTAGAAGCTTGTATAAGTTTCTGCCTTTTTTCAATTGCCATTTGCTTCAAAGTCGTATTTGTTTGCAACAGCGAATCTACATCATGGAAATACCCCAGAAGGTAAGTAAAATAATAGTTCTTACTTTCTATTCTATCAGGAGCTATCAGTTTGTAATTATGTTCCCCTTGCTGCCCTCTCGCTATAATAAAGAAAAATAATAATATGCTATAAATAAGAATGCGCTTCATCATCTCTATTTTATGAAATTTACTGTATTAATGTTCGGAGTATGCGTTCGAAACGTTATAAGCCATTTTAAATCATTTGAAATGCATAAGGATTCGGATATCAGTAAGTGATAATATTAAACTTTCTGTCCGAATCAAACGGACCTTTCATCATCATGATCATCGAAGTTTTCATCCAGATAAATTAACTTGGAAATCAAAACATTTAGCTTCCTTTGTAGGAAATATGTAATATGCACATGTGGTAGCCTAATATTGGTTGACCACTTTTAGCCTTAAGCCTGAATTAAGTTGTTCATTATTTTCCTTAATCCTACATATGGTTGACATTTTATCTTCTAATCCTGATAAAGGTTGACTTCTATG
>NZ_JAMXLY010000055.1 GCF_024054555.1 Segatella cerevisiae
TACCTTTGCCTTAAAACTTGGTTCAAACTTACTTCTTCTTCCCATTTCTGTTCCTTTCTTACTTAGTGCAAAGATAAACAATATTCTTTAACTTTAGCACCTGTACTAAAATTGGGGAGTATTATACACATCTTCCACTCCCCTGAAAGTAGTCTTAAAACTCTTTAGTTTGGCATTGAATGATTCCGTATTGGTATTGGTGAATCTTTGGTTAAAGAAGTTATGTATCCTCTCATAATGCTGCTTGAATGTTTCAATGAGTTGAAATTGATTCCTATAAGGCGTGGCTTTGCAACCTCATAATGCTGCTTGAACGTTTCGAAGACGGTATTGAACTGCGGATATTTCATCTCCTCAACCTTGTTGACTCATAGCTCCATCTTCGGTCTTGCTACGTCCTTGGTTAATTTGGTCGAATAGATCCGTACTAAATGCAGCGAAAGATGGTAGAATGAACCAGAATAGAGTTGATTACAATAAAGTGATTTTTGACATATCACGATGTTTATTGCGCATCTTCTCGATTTGCGGTTGCTAAGATACTAAAAAATCCCATTAAGAAGACTATCAATTTTAGATCAAGATAAAGCACACTCCCTCATTTCTGAAAAACAAATCCTTCAAACTCATCAGTAAATTTGAGGTTGCTTTTAGACTTTATTTCAGCTTTTTGTTTAGGTAAAAATACAACTCATTCATACCTCACTCATGTCAGATGACGGAGCCCTCTTCAGGTTTTGTTAAAGTTGATGATGCAAAGTTCATCCTTTTCGCTTGTCATGATATGGCTTAATTTGTTTACATTTTATTTGCCTTCCTAAATGTGACACGAAGGAGAATATCGTAGTCGTTCATAGATGTTTTCTTCATACACGAAGGATGGATATTTGTTCCAAATACCATTCTGATTTCTGTTCTTGTTTGGGATAAAATTGGGACGAATTGTTATGGTTATGTCAATTTTGAGAATATCGTATGAAGGGTTTTCTGTAACTCTAATTTTTCCTAAAATAAGTTCGTTTTCATTCCTTTAATTTGTCGTTTCCAAAGAAAAGGGGTATATTTGCACATATAGAAAAAATGTGCAATTTTAAATTACGGAGGAATTAAGATGTCCATATCTAAAACAAGACAGAAGTTAGTGGATGTTGCCCGACAGCTATTTGCTAAGAATGGCCTCAATAATACGACGATGAATGACATTGCCGTAGCTTCTGAGAAAGGACGTCGTACCCTATATACTTATTTCAAGAGCAAAGAAGATGTCTATTATGCAGTAATAGAATCGGAATTGGAGCGTTTATCAGATAAATTGGATGAAGTGGCTTCTGAAAAGATACTGCCACAGGACAAAATCATAAAATTGATTTATACCCATTTAAGCATGATCAAGGAGACTGTCATGCGGAATGGGAATCTTCGCGCTGAATTTTTCCGGAATATCTGGATGGTTGAGAAGGTGCGAAAGAATTTTGATGAAGATGAGATAGAGATATTCAGGAAAGTTTACGCTGACGGTAAAGCAGAAGGCGAATTTGATATTGAAAATGTAGACTTAGTGGCGGATATCACCCATTATTGTATTAAGGGACTTGAAGTTCCCTTTATTTATGGGCGCTTGGGGCATGGCTTGACAGAAGAGTCCAGCAAACCGATAGTTGCTAAGTTTGTTTATGGTGCTTTAGGCAAGCGGAAAGAGTAAACCTTGTCCAAGGTCAGAATCTCCGGTAGGTTGATGGAAGCTCTCGTGGTTTCAATATAAATTTCCCGGATGTTGTCAATAAAGAATTTATTATTATTTAATCAATAAAGAATAAAAATGGGATTATTAACAGGTAGGACAGCCCTTATTACAGGAGCTGCGCGCGGTATCGGAAAAGCTATCGCATTGAAATTTGCTCAAGAAGGTGCAAATATTGCATTTACTGATCTTGCGATTGACGAAGAACACGGTGGAAAAGGTACAGAGCGGGATATTCAGGCACTCGGTGTAAAGGCAAAGGGATATGCCAGTAATGCGGCAGATTTTGCTCAGACAGAAGAGACCATCAAACAAGTACTTGCTGATTTCGGGAGCATTGATATTCTCGTCAACAATGCTGGTATCACAAAGGATGGATTGATGCTCAGGATGACTGAAGCTCAGTGGGATGCCGTCATTGCTGTCAACTTGAAGAGCGCATTCAATTTTATACACGCTTGTCTGCCCGTCATGATGCATCAGCGTAAAGGCTCCATTATCAATATGGCTTCAGTAGTCGGTGTCCATGGCAATGCCGGACAATGCAATTATGCAGCTTCCAAGGCAGGACTGATTGCTTTGGCCAAGAGTATTGGTCAGGAGATGGGCCCTAAAGGTGTTCGTGCCAATGCGATAGCTCCCGGATTCATTGATACAGCCATGACCCAGGCTCTGCCGGATAATATCCGCAAGGAGTGGGTAAAGAAGATACCGCTTCGTCGTGCAGGTACGACTGAAGATATCGCAAATACAGCCCTTTATCTGGCCTCTGATTTGTCCAGTTATATTTCCGGTCAGGTCATTCAGGTCGATGGTGGCATGAATATGTAAAGACAACTTTTTGGTTATCAGGTTCCGGTCTTTTCTGACCTTTTGCCTGATAACCAAATTTGTTTTTAGAATGATAAAGCTATGAAATTTTCTAAACCTTCGAATTTTGATACCTGTTTACGAAGATAATCATATTATAATCGTCTCCAAGAGTTGCGGTGAAATCGTTCAAGGGGATAAAACCGGTGATACGCCTCTTTCAGAGACTGTAAAAGTTTATTTGAAAGACAAATATCAAAAGAGCGGAAATGTGTTTCTAGGAGTTGTCCATCGCTTAGACCGACCTGTTGCAGGTTTGGTCGTGTTTGCCAAAACCTCCAAGGCATTGTCCCGTCTGGACGTGATGTTCAGCAAGGGAGATGTCCATAAAACTTATTGGGCAATCGTGCAAAACGTACCGGAGATACCAGAACGGACACTCGTCAATTGGATTGTCAGGAAGGAAAAGCAGAACAAAAGTTATGTCTATGATCATGAAGTCCCGGAGTCCAAGAAAGCAATATTGCACTATAAAGTCATCGGCCATTCAGATCATTACTGTTTGCTGGAAGTAAATCTGATGACCGGCCGTCATCATCAGATCCGTTGTCAGTTGGCCCACATCGGTTGTCCTATAAAAGGAGATCTGAAGTATGGGGCAAAGAGGAGCAATCCCGGAGGCGGCATAGATCTTCTGGCACACCAGATAGAATTCGTGCATCCGGTATCTAAGAAAACGATTCTAGCCACAGCACCGGTCCCTGATAATCGGTTATGGAAGGATATTACTTCCAACGTAGAAGATTGAAGAGCCTTGTCAGAGAGCGGCTCAACCTTACCTATACCAATTCCGGAAGATTAGATAGAAGAATTTGTCTTCATCTGTTGATTCACTTTTGGAACTTAAACAAAGTCGTTGAAAACAATAGAATCTTTTATTGATCTTCACAAATTGGTATAAATTGGATTATTTTTGATGTAATTATTTCTATTTTTCCGAAAAAATGATTTACTTTGCATCACAATCCTGAGAAGTCTTTGTTTTGATTGCTTCAGGTTTCACCACAGCTTATGAAAAAAGTTCTGAAAGGAGTGATGACAGCGATTCTGGGATTAGCCCTGTTATTCGTCTTTCTCACCGTATTATTATATTTTCCTCCTGTACAAAACTTTATCGTACATCAAGTTGCATCATATGCGTCGAAAAAGACGGGTATGGAGATTTCCGTGCAGCGTGTCAACTTGGTATTTCCTTTGGATCTAGGTGTGGACGGTATAAAAGTCCTTCAGCAGAATGATTCTGTTCCCCAGGAGAAAGATACTGTTGCCGACATCAATAGGACCATAGCCAATATCCAGTTGATGCCCCTTTTTCATGGCCATGTGATGGTAGACGAACTGAGTTTTAATCGAATGAAGGTCAACACGACCAACTTCATTCATAAGGTTCGTATCCGGGGGAATATCGGGAAACTGATGGTCCGTTCGCATGGTATAGACCTGAACCTGAAATATGTCAATGTCAACCATTGTGACCTTTCCGATGCCAATATTGATGTGGCCCTAAGCGATACCGTACCTCCTGATACGACACCCAATACCAATTTCTGGAAGATCAACATCCAGCGTTTCCATGCTCACCATACCCTTTTTACGCTTCATATGCCGGGCGATTCTTTACGGTTGACGGCGACTTTGGGAGATCTGAACGCTCAAGAAGGTTATCTGGACCTTTATAAAAGTCTTTATTCCGCAGGAGCATTCAATTGGCAGAACGGTGCTTTCCGTCTGGACCGTCCTTTTGAAGTGTATGCCAAAGGGCATGGTCTGGATATGAATCACCTGTCCCTCAACCAATTAGCTTTGGATGCCAAGGATTTCCGCTATGTCAATGACAGTCTGAATATCAATATACTCCGGTCTCATTTCAATGAGTTGAGAAGCGGCATCACTGTCAATTCGTTGAAGGGAGCCCTAGCCTTGGATTCCCTGAAGTTCAGGGTGCCCAATTTATATTTGAGGACCCCAGAGTCAGAGGTGCAGGCACGGCTCAATCTTGATTTGAATGCCTTTGATGATGATCATCCCGGCATACTGGATGCTTCTCTCCATGGTTCCATTGGCAAACAAGACCTGATGCGTTTCATGGGTTCGATGCCAGTTGCATTCAGAAGGTCATGGCCTAATTACCCTTTGAGTATTGAAGGGTCTTTCAGGGGGAACATGCAGCATGCCCTTTTCAGCGGTCTTACTGTGATCCTGCCTACCGCATTCCATTTGCAGGCGAATGGCTATTTGGCCTCACTGACGAATTTGGACCGTCTTCGGGCAAGTTTCTTTCTGAATGCCCAGACTTATCGTCTGAATTTTCTCACCAGTCTTTTAGATCCCTCTTTCAACAGAATGATCAATATCCCCAGTGGAATTGCGATCAAGGGGAGGTTTGATGTTGACGGGAAACGCTTGGGAGGCGATTTCCAGGCCAGTCAGGGTGGTGGAACATTGCGGGCGAAAGGTTTTATTCACACCGGTCAAATGGCCTATCGTGCCAGTCTTGTTGCCAGAAATCTTCCTTTGCAGAATTTCGTCCCTCATCAGGGCTTGCATCCTTTTTCAGGAGATATTGTCTTAAACGGACGCGGCACAGATATCTTCTCTCCGAAGACGAACCTGCAGGCAAGGGCGAGGGTGCTGAGATTCACTTTCGGAGGCTATGATTTCAGCCATATCTTGGCTAATGCAGTCATCTCCCGAGGCAGGATTAAGGCTCATATCAACAGTCATAACCCGTTGTTACAGGGTACTGTCAATCTCCAGGCGAGAACCAGTATACAACCTATAGAAGCTACACTGGTCGCTGACCTGAGCAAGATCGACTTTTACCATCTGAAACTGACAGATGATTCGATAACGGCAGGTTTCAAGGGAATGGTCCGTCTGGCTACTAACCGTCAGGGCTATATCCGAACCAAGGGACTTGTGAGCAATCTGTCTATTTCGAATGGTAAAAAGACCTATCGCCCCGAAGATATTCACATGGATGTCCTTTCCCAGAAGGATTCGACGTATGCCCGTGTGGACTGCGGTGATTTCCACTTCAATGCTGAAGGCAAAGGCGGATACAAGAAACTGCTCAGTCAGGTGAACTATTTGCAGAGAAAGACAGCACGACAACTGAAGGAGCGGAAGATTGACCAGCGGAGTCTGATGGACCACTTCCCCTTGGCGCGTATCTTCCTGACTTCAGGAAACGACAATTTCGTCTACCATGTCCTCGAACATTATGGCTATCATTTCAAAAATGCGGAGATGGACCTGACCTCGTCACCTGCCAGGGGACTTAACGGTTATGTTCATCTGGATTCTTTGGCCTTTAAACAGGTGTGCCTTGATACCATCCGAGCCTTGTTCAAAACAGAGCATGATGAGATTCACTATGATCTGAAGGTCGCAAATAACAAGGACAACCCTCAGTATGCTTTCAGGGCTTTGGCGAATGGAAAATTTACACAACAAGGGTCTGATATACGGGCCAAACTCTATGATGATCAGAACAGACTGGGAATAGATGTCGGTTTGGCGGCTATGCTGGAACAACATGGCATTCGTGTCCATCTGACTGATCCGCATCCTCTGCTCGGGTATAAGTCCTTTACGGCGAATGAGGACAATTATCTCTACCTGGGAGATGACAGGCGCGTCTCTGCAAATGTCGTCCTGAGAGATTCAGACGGGACAGGAGCACAACTCACTTCGAATGACGAGAATACTGAAGCCTTGCAGGATCTGACACTTAGTCTGAACCATGTGAATTTGGAGAAAATATTCCAGGTCCTTCCTTATACCCCTGATATTTCGGGAGATATGAGTGGGGATTTCCATGTGACTCAGACTAAAGACCGTTTCTCGGTCTCTTCCGACGTTGATGTCCAGAATATGGTTTATGACAAATGCCCAATGGGGAATGTCGGTACTGAGTTTGTGTATGTCCCTAAAGAGAACGGCTCTCATCAGGTCAATGGTATCCTCTTGAAGGACGGCAATCAGGTGGCAACAATAGACGGCATCTATCACCCTCAGGGAGCGGGCCATATCAACGCGAGGGTGAAGATGGAAAAGACCCCGTTGGAGTTGCTCAATGGATTTATCCCCGACCAACTCTTTGGATTCAAAGGCAAGGGAGAGGGGACCCTGACCGTGAAAGGCTCTCTGAAGAAGCCTGATGTAGAGGGTGAGATCTATCTGGACTCCTCCTATATATACAGTGACGCCTATGGCGTCTCCATGCGCTTTGCCAATGATCCTGTACGGATTGTGGGCAGTCATCTGCTCTTTGAGAACTTTGAGGTTTTTGCCAACAACAACAGTCCTCTGAATGTTTCAGGAACTTTCGACTTCTCTAATCTGGACCGGATGATGCTGGATATCCGCATGCGGGCACAGAACTTCGAGTTGATTAACGCAAAGGAAAATCCCAAGTCTACTGCATTCGGAAAGGCCTTTGTCGATTTCTTCGGGACAATGAAGGGACCGGTGGACAATATGAAACTGAGAGGAATGATCAGCGTCCTGGGGACGACGGATATGACGTATGTCTTGAAAGAATCTGAGTTGACGACAGATGATGATCTGAACGAACTGGTCAAGTTTACTGATTTCAAGGATTCCACGGCTGATGTGGTGAGTCGTCCTAAAATCCAGGGCCTCGACATGTCTCTGACGGTCAAGGTCGATGAAGCGGCCCGAATACTCTGTTCCCTCAATGCCCTGCACACCAATTACATCGATCTGGAAGGTGGCGGCAACTTAGCTCTGACCTATAATTCGCAAGACAATTTACGCTTGATAGGCAAGTATACGTTGAACAATGGAGAGATGAAGTATTCTCTGCCGGTTATCCCGTTGAAGACATTCGATATTCAGAACGGGAGTTACATCGAGTTTACCGGTGATCCGATGAACCCGAAGTTGAATATTACGGCTACGGAATCTGTCACGGCCTCTGTCAGTGAAGGGAAGGATCTGGGGCGGTCGGTAGATTTTGTCTGCGGCGTACAACTCTCCAAGACCCTCCACAAGATGGGGATACAGTTTATCATTAGCGCGCCCAGTGATATTGCCGTGCAGGATGAATTGAACACGATGTCCGCAGAAGAGCAGGGTAAGATAGCCGTTACGATGTTGGCGACGGGGATGTATACCGCCAATGGCAATACCAGCAAGTTTTCCATGAACAGTGCTTTGAGCACTTTCCTGAACAGCGAGATCAATATGATTGCAGGGAATGCCACCCGTTCACTCGGACTCAATTTGGGAATGACGGTCAATAACTCGACGAACTCACAAGGAGAACTGCATACCGATTACAACTTCAAGTTCTCCAAGCGCCTGTGGAACAACCGTTTGAGTTTTATCGTCGGGGGGCAGTTGTCTTCCGGGGCAGACATTGACGAGAACAAGCGCAATGACTCGTTCTTCAGTGATGTGGAATTGCAGTACCGTCTTGACCAGAATGCCAGTCAATATCTCAAGGCCTATTATAATAACAATTATTATGACTGGCTGGAGGGGCAGATCGGCGAATATGGCGTGGGCTTTACCTGGAAGAGGAAATTGCAGCATTTCAAGGATATTTTCAATTTCAAATCAGATAAGTCTTCCACAGGTTTGTTTCGCAGGAGGACAGATAGAGGAGCGAAATCCGAGGTGAAAAAGGATTCGGTATCAGAAAAGAAATAGTTGTCACAGAACGGCATGAAGAAAGATAGGATGAGGTACAATTGTAGAAAATATAGAAAAAGGCTGGAGACCGCACTTGAATTGTTCGGCGTTTTCCTGTTGTGTGCTTGTTCCACTACATCAGCCATCCCTGATGGAGAGCAACTTTTTGCGGGATTGGACAAGATCACGTATAAGAACACGGACAAGAGCAAGTATGCTGTAGAGACTCAGACTGAGATGGAGTCGGTTCTGGCTTCCCCTCCTACGGGTGCTATCCTTGGAAGCAGTTATTACCGTACCCCCTTTCCTATCAGACTCTGGTTGTGGAATGCTTTTGCTAAGAGCAATAATTCCGTGGGGATGTGGCTTGCCAAGACTTTGGGATCTGTTCCCACGCTGATGAGTGGCGTTAATCCTCAACTCAGAGTCCAAGTCGCAGAGAACCAATTGCGGAAATTCGGCTATTTTAATGGGCAGATCTCTTATAAGGTGCGGACATTAAAGAATCCCAAGGTTGCCAAATTGAGTTATACCGTTGATATGGGACATTTGTGGACCATCGATTCCTTACGCTATATCGGTTTTTCTGCAATATCCGACAGTTTGATGCAGAATCATGTAGCAGAAGCCGTCATCAAGAAAGGCGATCCCTTCAATGTCCCCAACCTGGAGTTGGAACGTGAGCGCATTTCTTCGCTCTTCCGCAATCAAGGGTACTACTATTACCAGAGTAATCTGGCCTCTTATGTTGCTGATACGGTCGGAGTGAAAGGGAAAGTGGGATTGCGGTTTGTCTTGTCTGATAGCCTGGAGAACAGGATGAAGAAACAGTGGTACATCGGGAATATCAATGTCAATCTACGCAAGCAATATCGTGACAGCCTTTCCAATAGCCGGAAGTTCCGTTATTTCACGGCACATTTTGATGGCAGGCGCCCTGCGCTTCGGGCAGGCGTCATCGCCAAAGGATTGAAATTCCGCTCCAAGCAACTCTACAGTGCTGATACAGAGCTTGAGACGAGCCGATATTTCCAGAGTACGGGACTCTTCAGCAGTGCCGCATTAAACTTCATACCACGGGATACTTCAGCTGTTTGCGATACGTTGGATCTCAATATGGACTTGCTTTTCGACAAACCTTATGATTTCTATATCGAGACGAATGCGACTGGGAAGACGACAGGGCGTATAGGACCGGAACTGGTCCTGGGTTTTACGAAGCGTAATGCTTTCCGCGGAGGCGATAATCTGAACATGAATGTCCATGGCTCCTATGAGTGGCAGACCGGGCATTCTAATGAGGGAACAAGTTCCGGCGTGAATTCCTACGAATATGGAGGAGATGTCTCCCTTGTCATACCTCGGTTGCTGACGCCGAAAACGCTGTTCAGGGATCTGTCGATAGGGAAACACAAGCACAGCCAGAAGAAGAAAAACAAATCATTTACCCTGTTGCCTACTACGACCATCAAGGCTGCCTTGAACATCCTGAACAGGGCAGGCTATTTCAAGCGTCATGTCGTTTCAGGCGAACTCACCTATAGTTGGATGCCTACGGCCCAGTCTCATTTTTCTTTCACGCCGCTGTCCATCTCTTATGAATACATGAACAGCAAGACGGCCAAGTTTGACACGCTCCTGAACGATAACCCTTATCTCCAGATCTCCATGCGCGATCAGATGGTTCCCAAGATGAGTTTCACCTACACCTATACCAGCAAACCCGCACTTTTGAGTCCGATCACCTGGTCGACGACAGTGAGCGAGGCCGGCAACCTGCTCTCGCTGGGTTATACTGTGGCGGGGAAGAAATGGAGTGAACAAAACAAGAAGATGTTCAAGAACCCTTATGCGCAATTCCTGAAGATAGAGTCCGATCTCGTGAAATACTGGCGCTTTTCGGGATATTCCACCCTTGTGGGGCATCTTGATGCAGGTGTCGCCTGGGCCTATGGCAATACGGAAGAGATTCCTTATTATGAACAGTTTTATGTGGGCGGTGCCAATAGTGTCAGGGCCTTCAATGTACGCAGTATAGGACCGGGAAAATTCGTACCGCAGGATTCCAAATATTCTTATATCGACCAGACCGGAAATGTCAAGTTTCTGGCCAATCTGGAATACCGCCCTCGCTTTTTCGGCAATTTGTATGGGGCAGTGTTCATGGATGCAGGTAATGTGTGGAATCTCCGGGACAATGATAGGCAGGTCGGGGGCAAATTTGAATTCAATAATTTTCTCAAGCAACTGGCTGTCGGTACAGGTGTGGGTATCCGTTATGACTTGGGGATGTTCGTCATCCGCCTCGACTACGGTATAGGACTGCACGTGCCTTATGATACTGACCGGAGCGGCTTTTACAATATCCCGCACTTCAAGGATGCCCAGAGTCTTCATCTGGCCGTCGGCTATCCGTTCTGAACAGTTTGGATAGACCCATTGGACTGCCGATTGTCCGCCTGTCCGCTTGTCCGCTTTCTGTCTTTTCCGGTGTGGCAGAAAGAGACAAAAATTATTAATGGGATGAAAAAACAAGTGGTGGCCTGTCTTTGTCTCCCTTCTTTTTATTAAATTTGCATAGTTAAAATAATATGTAATTATCAATCGCTATGAAACCAACATTATTGCTACTTGCAGCAGGCATGGGCAGCCGTTACGGCGGCCTGAAACAACTTGATGGTATGGGACCTAATGGGGAGACCATCATGGATTATTCCATTTATGATGCCATTCAGTCAGGATTCGGGAAGATCGTCTTCGTGATCCGTAAGGATTTTGAGGACCAGTTCCGTCAGAAGATCCTGTCAAAATATGAAGGCCATGTGCCTGTCGAACTCTGCTTCCAGAGTTTGGATGCTCTACCTGAGGGTTTTTCTGTACCTGCCGGTCGTACCAAGCCGTGGGGCACTAATCATGCCGTATTGATGGCACGTGACGTTATCAAGGAACCATTTGCCGTTATCAACTGCGATGATTTCTACAATCGTGACTGCTTCAAGGTCATCGGTAAGTTCCTCTCTGAACTTCCTGACGGATCCAAGAACCGCTATGCGATGGTTGGCTTCCGTGTGGGCAACACTTTGAGTGAGAATGGTACTGTGGCTCGCGGCATCTGCTCCAAAGACGCCAAGGAGAATCTGACGACTGTCGTAGAACGCACTGAGATCATCCGGCGTGACGGCAAGGTCTGCTATAAGGATGAAAAGGGTAATTGGATTCCTGTCTCTGACAATACACCTGTAAGTATGAATGTCTGGGGATTTACTCCTGATTATTTCAACTACAGCGCTGATTATTTCAAGGATTTCCTGAAAGATCCAGAGACTCAGAAGAATCCTAAGGCTGAGTTCTTCATTCCTCTGATGGTCAACAAACTCATCAATGACGGTACGGCTACCGTAAGGGTGCTGGATACCACGAGTAAATGGTTTGGTGTGACCTATTCTGCTGACCGCCCGAGTGTGGTGGCAAAGATCCAAAAACTTGTTGATGACGGTATCTATCCTAATCGGCTTTTTTAACTCGTTTGAAACAATAACGACTATTCCCAAACATATCCCGTTCAGCTTTGACTGCTGAGGCGGGTTGAGACCCATTTATGGATATTAATATATTAACAGAACAAGAAGTTGCTACCCTGAAAGACTGGATAGCAACTTCTTCCCATATCGTTCTTGTCGGACATAAATCACCTGATGGAGATGCAGTAGGATCAAGTCTCGGATGGTCTGAATACCTGCGCTATCTAGGTAAGAATCCTACAGTCGTCATGCCGGATGCTTACCCGGATTTCTTGCACTGGCTTCCGAATAATGAGAAGATCATGCGCTATGACAAGCATCCCGAAGAGGTCAAGGCTCTCTTCGCATCGGCTGACTTGGTGTTCTACCTCGATTTCAGCGAAGAGAAGCGTGTAGATGATATGATGCCTCTCCTTCAGAATTGTAAAGCCAAGAAGGTGATCATCGACCATCACCCCGGACCGGGTCTGGAAGGTGCTCTCATTTTGTCACGCATTACCGCAAGTTCCACTTGTGAATTGGTCTTCCGGATCGTGTGGCAGTTAGGTGGCTTTGAGGCTATGACACAGCATTTCGCCATCCCCGTCTATTGTGGCATGATGACAGATACAGGAGGGTTTACTTATAATAGCAATGATCCCGGCATTTATTTTATCATTAGCCAACTGTTGACGAAGCATATCGACAAGGACAAGATATATCGCAATGTTTTCAATAATTACAGTTCTTGGGCAGTCCGCTTGAGAGGGTATATACTGTATCAGAAATTGAATGTCTTCGAAGATCTCCACGCTTCTTACTATACTATCACACGTAAAGAACTAAAGAATTTTCATTACGTCAAAGGTGATGCCGAGGGACTGGTCAATGAACCTTTGCGTATCAGAAAGATGAAACTCTCGATCTCTTTGCGTGAGGATACAGATCAGGATCAGTTGATCTGGATAAGTCTCCGCTCTGTAGACAACTTTCCCTGCAACAAGATGTCTCAGGAATTTTTCAATGGCGGAGGTCATCTCAATGCCAGTGGAGGCAAACTCTTTTGTACGATGGAAGAAGCTGAAAAAGTGGTAAGAAAAGCCATAAAAGCTTATGCCGGCTTGTTGCAATAAAATCTTTTTCGTATTTTTGCAGCGGTGGTGCAGGTAAAGTCTGTCAGAAAAGCAAATGACCAAGGCTTGAAGCAGTAGTTCGCTAATAGTTCCTATAGATGCATCCTAACTTTTTAGTAATGATGAGCTTCGGTAAGATCTGGATGGTTTTGACGAAAAGAAGTTCAATGAAAAATCATAAAATGAATAAATCAATCATCGTAATCTTAGCATTTTTGATGGCAGTTTTGTCGTTCTCGTCTTGTAGTGATGACGAGACTTATGCCCATCAGAAAGAGACAGAGCGACACAACATCAATACATTTATAGTAACCAATAATATACAAACTATTTCTGAAGATGAGTTCTTGAAGGATACGGTGACATTGAGTGATGCAACTCATAATCAGTGGGTTTTGTTCAATACGACGGGAGTCTATATGCAGATCCTTAATCGGGGAGAAGGCGAGCCGATCCGGAAAGGACAGACAATAGATGTGCTCTGCCGTTTTGCCGAGTATAATCTGAACGATCAACCAAAGTTTAAAATCACAGAAAAACTGGACTTGGATTCAGCCCAGTTGACGAATGAAGCTTGGATTCCTTCCAATGGCGGTGCTCCGGAGACAATGTCTGTGACGAATACTAGTGGGACGTTTACTGCTTCATTTGACAGTAAGACCAGTTTGATGTACAGTGCTTACGGTTCAGCTTCTGTTCCGGCAGGTTGGCTGGTACCACTCTCCTATATCCGTTTGGGACGTGGCGACAATGTTGCTCATGTACGCCTCATCGTACCTTCTTCAGAAGGCCAGATGTATGCGTCCAGCAATGTGTACGCTTGTTTCTATGACATCACTTATATGAGGGGAAGATAATAATCATTTTTCAGGAAAAATATCATGACACTAATTAAATCTATTTCAGGAATCCGAGGAACAATCGGAGGACGAGCAGGGGATACTTTGAATCCTCTGGATATCGTAAAGTTTGTTTCAGCTTATGTGACGTTCATACGGAAAAGCGAAAAATCTTCCGTACACAAGATCGTCGTTGGCAGAGATGCGCGTATCTCCGGTCCTATGGTCAAGAATGTAGTGTGCGGTACCCTCATGGGTATGGGCTACGATGTCCTGAATATAGGACTCGCCACAACTCCGACCACAGAACTTGCAGTTCGCCTGAGTGGGGCTGCAGGCGGTATCATCATTACTGCCAGTCATAATCCCAGGCATTGGAATGCCTTGAAACTGTTGAACAGTGAGGGTGAGTTCCTGACCAAAGCTGATGGCAATGAAGTTCTGGATATTGCTGCCAAGGAAGACTTCGAATATGCAGATGTTGACCATCTGGGAAGTTATACGGATGACGATACTTTCAACTGGCGTCATATCGATGCAGTCCTGGCTTTGGATCTGGTGGACGTTGAGGCTGTCAGAAAGGCTCATTTCAAGGTCATCGTGGATTCCATCAACTCTGTCGGCGGTATTATCCTTCCGTATCTGTTGAAGACGCTTGGCGTGGAAGCACGCTTCCTCAACGGTACTCCTGATGGGAATTTTGCCCATAATCCTGAACCTCTGGAGAAGAATCTTGGAGGAATCATGGGAGAAGTGGCCAAGGGAGGCTATGATCTTGGTATAGTCGTAGATCCTGATGTCGACCGTCTCGCTTTCATTCAGGAAGATGGTAAAATGTATGGTGAGGAATATACGCTGGTGACAGTGGCTGATTACATATTGGATCATGTTCAGGGACCTACCGTGAGCAATCTGAGTTCTACGCGGGCTTTGCGTGATGTGACGGAACGTCATGGCTGCAAATACTACGCTGCTGCCGTTGGTGAAGTGAATGTGACAACGAAGATGAAAGAAGTCGGTGCCGTCATCGGAGGTGAAGGTAACGGTGGAGTCATCTATCCGGCTTGTCATTATGGCCGTGATGCTCTTGTGGGCATCGCTCTTTTCCTGAGTAGTTTGGCTCAGAAAGGATGTAAGGCAAGTCAACTTCGGGCTACTTTCCCCAACTATTTCATGGCAAAGAATCGCATAGACCTGAAGCCTACTACTGATATCAATGCCATTCTTGAGAAAGTAAAGGATCAGTATGCTACCAAGAAAGATGTCCAAGTGACGACAATAGATGGCGTCAAACTCGATTTCCCTGATTGCTGGGTTCATCTGCGCAAGAGTAATACAGAGCCGATAATCCGTGTCTACAGTGAGGCTAAATCGAAAAAGGAAGCTGATGCTATAGGTGAAAAAATCATGCAGGAAGTGAAGCAGATGCTCTAACTGGCATTTGTGTCAGTACAAAAATAATAAAGAGGATGTAGAGCAACCTGAAGTGAACCCCGATAGTTGGACAAACAACTATCGGGGTTCTCTATATTTTGAGACATCTCCAAAATTAATTAATTTTGCCAATTCATACTAATGGGGGTATGTCCCTCATTCCGTTAGGCATTCTCCGTACTTTTCATGCTGTTTATACTTTCAAACGCTTCCGAGTTTTCGTACTTTGTAAAAAATAGTATAAATTATGGAATTTATCAGTTGATAAATGATAAGACTGTATTTTATAATCTATAGGAGGAACTGTAAAGGAAGGGTAGGGAAATAATTACTAAAGTTTTTTTGTGGAGTACGAGAAATGATGGAGAGAATTGGGTTAAAAGTTTCGTTGTATGTTATGTGATTCTTCTGAAATTAGGGTGGAATACAAAGTAATTGAGTTCAAAGAATTACAGTGTCTATAAAATTCCCATAACAATAAATAGAGATTTCTAGGGTGAAATTTTGAAATTAATAAGATAATCATTATGTTTGCACATAATCATATAGAAATGATTACATGCAAAAAGAGGATTATATAAAACGATTGGTAGACTATCTAAGAATGACAACGGGAGAGACAACTGTTGTTAAACCTCTTGAAAATCAGATTAAGAGGAAGATTCCCATTGTCATTTCTGGAAGTTTTTGTGGTAGCCTAATATTGGTTGACCACTTTTAGCCTTAAGCCTGAATTAAGTTGTTCATTATTTTCCTTAATCCTACATATGGTTGACATTTTATCTTCTAATCCTGATAAAGGTTGACTTCTATGC
>NZ_JAMXLY010000056.1 GCF_024054555.1 Segatella cerevisiae
TATCAATCTGCAGCGTGACGCTCGCCGAGGCGTTACACGACGCCTCTTGCCGCTATGCGCGCTCTCCGTGGATGAGTATATTATTTAAATAAAAGTTAAACATTGTCTAAAATTGGGGTATAGTATAATCTTCATTTATAAATCAGAACACCTTATAAATGATATTGAAAAATTTGAGATAGTTTTTTGATTGTTTTTTAAATCTAGTTTTCATGACATTTTATTTTTTAGTTACTAATGATAGATTAATAGTTTTTAATACTGCAAAAGTAAGCAATTTCTGATATTTTAAATTGTGATTCTGTTCAAATATTTATCTTTTTGTTCAAAAATGAAGATTTTCACTCTCTAACAAGGGATTTTCACGAAAAGAATTACAAAAAAGACATGAAATGGAGAACGGACAACTTTAGATCTCACAAGCTCATATTCCCCCCAAAAGAATGTTATTTCAAGAATAACATCATTTACCTCCGATAAAAGATGTGAACAGAACGCATAATAGCATATCAAAGAAACGATGGATAAATGTAAGTGATAAATGGACGTGCATCTTCAGATGCGAAGATATCATCAATAGAAATGAAAAAACATCAAACTCTGTCAGACGAAAATAAAATCATCTTCAACATCAATAGCAGAATTGCCCAAATCCTACCCCAAAACTCGATAGACGTACAGAAGCTTGATGGCAATAAATACAAAAAAAAGGTTGGTAGGGCTAAGTTGCAGCCAAAAATGCCAGAGATACCAAAAAATCATGCGAGTCCGCTATATAAATCCGGTTCTCCACATATAATATAATAAGGTGAATAATTATTCGAGGATGTGGTCAGAATGAAGTATAGGGCGCACACTAATAGACTCTAAAATTGAATGACAGATTTAGGAATTAGGACTTTGTAGTCGAAAGACTGCTAAATCATTAGACGTTTTATTCCTGACAATAGTCTTTTAACTATTCTTTCTTTGTTTACCCTGATTATTTTTTTATTTTTGTGGAATAAATGGTTTTCAAGATTCCCAAAGCTTGAAAGTCCCCAAAGAGAGAATCGATTATATCAGAAATATATGAAATACAACATAAGACCTTTAAAACAAATACTGCTCTGTCTTTTATTACTTCAATTTGTATTCCTGACTTCTGGCTGCCATAAAATTGCTTCAGGTGCTGATACGTACATCACCAAAGACGGCAAACGACTAGTCATTACCCCCATCAAACATGCTTCAATAGAAATCAACTACAATGGACTGGAATTTGAGATAGACCCTGTTGCCAGCAATGTTCCACCTATCGTAGAATATTTTGACAAGCCGAAAGCTGATTACATTCTGGTAACACACAAGCATGATGACCATTTTGACAAATCGGGTATATTGGCACTGACAGACGGCTCCAAAACTCAGATACTGATGGACATCAGCAGTTGGAACCGTTATTATCATCGGGGAATGCATATTTCCAATGGACAGCAGGCAAATCTAGGAAATGGAATTATAGTTTATGCCGTCCCCGCTTATAATATCACGAAAAAATACAGGAAAATCCACCAGAAAGGAATAGGAAACGGCTATGTCATCGATTTTAATGGATTCAGAGTTTACATTGCAGGAGACACTGAACTTATTCCGGAAATGAAGCAACTGAAGAATATCGATATTGCCTTTCTGCCTTGTAATCAGCCTTATACTATGACTCTCCCACAATTACGAAAAGCTGTCATGTTGATCCGCCCCAAAGTAGTCTATCCATACAACTGGGGAAAGACCAAACCTGAGGCCATCGAGAAAGCTCTTGTTGGTGTTCCGTCAGAAGTTAAGATGAAGTATTTCAAATAATAACTGTCTCCATTTTCGAAAAAGGAAGAGTCTTAACTTGAGCATAAGTTTTTTTAGAACCCTATTGTCTATCTTCTCCCCCATCAATAACAAGAAAAAAGATAGACAACGATGATATCGACCTATATCATTGACGCCCCTTCAGTAAAGTGGGGGCTATCAGTTCCGCCAGTTTTTCAGCACCTTTAGCAGTTGGATGGATGCCATCTTCCTGCTGGAGACTGGAATAAGGAGCATAATCTGTATGAAGATCTATCAAACGACACTTATTTTTCTTAGCCAATTTGCGGATGTCAGGAATGATCTCCTCAGAGATGACATGATCGTTGATATTCCAGGTCGGTTTAAAAGCAGGTATGGGAGTAGCCAGATAGATGACAGGCTTTGACGACAGACTTTTCAGAGAATCGAGCATCTGTTGCAAGTCCTTTTTGAACTCCTTGCCATAGCGCCAATTCTCAGGTTTAGAATCGTTTGTCCCCAAACCAAGAATGACGATCTGCGGGCGAAAGGCCAACGCATCCTTCCACTGACGTTCCTTCATATAAGGAAAATCACCTTTATTCAATAAGGTCCGTGCAGACACACCGAAGTTCTTTACCAAATACCCGGTTCCCAGTTTTTTCTGTAAATCCGCAGGATAACCATATTCCGAGGACATATCGATACCATACCCTTCCGTAATACTATTGCCGATACAAGCTATTCTGACAGCATCATGACGAGGACTGGGATGTGTAGCCAACCAAGAAGACAAATCATTCAACATTTGGTCATGATACGGAAAAGAAGTTTTAAAACCGAAACCGTGTCCGCCTGTAGGATAAACATATAGGGCACAATCATTGCCCACTTTCCGCATGGCAGAATAATAAGCTATGCCATTTTCCACAGGAGGAACTCCGACGTCATCATTTGCAAGGAGTACGACACAAGGTGGTGTCAGATGTACCCGAACCTGAGTTTCATTGGAAAAATCCCCGACGAGCGCCTCATCCGGTGACTGACCCAGAAAATTGTCCCTAGAACCCTGATGACATCCCTTCCCCATCGTAATGACAGGATAAAAAAGGATGGAGAAATCAGGGCGCACAGCATATTCCGCATGAGTACTTATGGTAGAAGCAAGATGTCCCCCCGCAGAAAACCCCATGATGCCTACATCATAAGGGTTAATCTGCCAACGAGTAGCTGAATCCCGGACCAACTTCATTGCGTGCTCCGCATCACTGACAGGCAGAGTGCGATCACCATGTGGCATACGATATTGCAGTACAAAATAACTGATACCGCGCTGGTTGAAGAAACCTGCCCATTGATGCCCCTCGTTATCAACGGCCAAATGCGTATACCCTCCTCCAGGACAATCTACTATAGCTCGGCCCGATGCATGGGTGGGCAAGTAACAAGTCAAAGTCGATGCACTGTCAGGAGTGAGGTTCAAGACAAACTTCCGTGCCGTCTGTGCGACGGAAGACAGTGTTATCAACGACAAAAGGACTGATAAAAGACACACTTTCTTCATAATACATTATTCTTTATTCACTCATTCTTATTTCTCAAGGACCAAAAGCCAAAGGCCATAAATCAGAACTTTTTCCCATTGATCACAACTTTCTTCAAAGTAGTATTGGGAATCAGGTTCGGGTCAAAAGCATTCTTCTCATCTTCGACATTGATGTTTTCGAATGTAAAATGATCCAACTGATACTTATCACTTTTACCGACATCGAAGAAATTCTTGCAGTTCATTCTGATATTCTTTATGACAATATGATGGCAACGGCTTTCAGGCATATCATCGCGCTTCTCGGGTTTAAAAAACTGCATCCAAGGCCGTACCACGAGAAATTGTCCGGTATTGCCTGTGATACCGTCAACCGTCACATAGCCATACTGTTGAGGGGTATCGGGGCGAAGTTTCAGCCACAACACACGACTGGCATGATCTGAATGACAATTGCGGAGAACGATATTATGATCGTCAATACTTTCACTTCCCAAAGTCAGACAGCCGTGGACAGTACCATAATGACAGTTTTCTATCAAGATATCCCGGTTAGGGCCATTTGTAGAATCTTTATCTGCCCAAGTCCCTTTTCCACCTTTCATGACAACCGCATCGTCATTGACATTCATATAGCAGCCGTGAATCAGAAAATCATGACAGACATCAATGTCGATCGCATCAGAACTGGGCGCCTTTACAGGTCCGTCAGTTGGGGCATAGATATAACAATCCAGATAGCGCACGTGATCACTGCGGTAAATATGATTTGTCCAAAAAGGACTGTTGATCAAATGAACGTCCTGAAGAGTGACGTTCTTGCAATTGGATATATAGACCAACCTCGGACGCATCGCTTCCTTATTCGTACATTGAGGATTCAATTTACGGCGTATCCAAAATTCCTGCCAAAAATTGAATCCGTTTCCGTCAATCGTCCCTTTGCCGGCAATAGTAAAGCCGTTGAGGCCATCAGCATTGATCAGCGCAGCAAAATAAGGACAAGTTTGCCCTTCTATCCGTGTTTGGAGCAGAGGGAAATTGGCAATTCTGTCACTCCCCTTCAGTCTTCCGCCCTCTTCAAGATAAAGATTTGTCCCTTGGCGGAAAAACAAGGCACCAGTGAGAAAAGTTCCTTTTGGAACGACAATGACCCCGCCTCCTTCTTTGGCTGCCCGGTCAATCACAGCTTGGATTTGAGCCGTTTGCAGAATAGTACTGTCATTTTTGACGCCATGGTCAGTAATGACATAACGCGTCCCCAATTTGTTGACATCGACTTTAGAGGTATCGGAGAACCACGCATTCATAGGAGTCCCATCAGGCCACAGGTCCCTTTTCGTCTTAGCCGGAACTGGAAGAACTGCCAATAATGAGAGTAAACAGGATAACAGTATTTGTTTCATAGATTTAAGTATTTTGTTTTATTGAAAGCAAGATGATCAGCCGCTGCATCATACACCTTTTAATGATTATGGTTCAAGATTATCCGCAAAGATAACAATAATTTTTCAAAGACAGAGTCCTGATTTTGATAAATAATCCTTATTTTTGACTATTCTTCAGGCAAAAATCCCATTTCTTCATTTTTTATTGTTAACTTTGTTGTTAACTAACGACTTTTGGATTTTACGAAAAAGAAGTATATGAAAGATTTCTTCAAAAATGTCCTTGCTACCATTGTAGGCCTATTCGGTTTCGGGCTTGTTCTCTTAATCTTCGGGTTATTAGGTTTGATCGGAATCATCGCCTCAGAGAATTCCTCGAAAAAGATAGCTAATAATTCCGTTTTGGTCCTGGATCTCAAAGGTTCGATAGAGGAGCGCGTAGAAAACAATCTCCTCGGAGAAATCACAGGGGGAGAAGCTGACCAAATCGGCCTCGATGACCTGCTCTCATCTATTGAGAAAGCCAAGAAGGATTCACACATCAAAGGCATCTATATCGAAACAGGTACACTCATCAACAATTACGGTACCTTACAAGAGTTGCGTAACGCTTTAGCCGACTTCAAGAAAAGTGGCAAATGGATCATTGCCTATGGTGACATGTACACACAAGGGGCTTACTATATCGCATCCTTAGCTGATAAAATCTATCTGAACCCTTCAGGGATGATCGACATCCACGGTATAGGCGCACAACCGATGTACATCAAAGACCTGGCTGCTAAATTCGGCATCCATTATCAGGTCGTCAAAGTAGGCGCTTATAAAAGTGCAACGGAGGCTTATACCGCCGACAAGATGAGCAAAGCCAACAGACTTCAGCAAACCGCAATCATCAACGGAACGTGGAAAACCATCGTCGATGCTATCTCTGCAAGCCGTCATATCAACAAGGATTCCATCAATGCCTATGCTGACCGACTGATACTGCTGACTGCCCCGAAGAATTACAAGAAATACAAACTCGTCGACGGATTCCTCTATGATGATGAGGTCAAGAACGTCATCAAGAAACAGTTGGGGCTAGACGAAGACCAGAGTATCTCGCAGGTCAGCCCCGAAGACATGAAGAAAGCTGATAAGAGTGATGACGGCGGAGAGATTGCCGTATACTATGCTTTCGGAGAAATCGTACTGAATAATACCGCAAGCAATTTCGTGAGTGATAACGCTATTGTCTCTACGAAAGTGTGTAAGGATCTCGAAAAACTCAAAGATGATGATGACGTCAAGGCCGTCGTGATCCGACTAAATTCCCCCGGTGGCGATGCTTATGCCTCGGAGCAGATTTGGCATGCCGTCACTGAACTGAAAGCGAAGAAACCGGTTATCATCTCTATGGGGGACCTCGCTGCCAGCGGTGGCTATTATATGAGTTGTAATGCCAATTGGATCGTCGCACAACCGACGACCTTAACGGGAAGTATAGGTATCTTCGGCGTCTTCAGGGACCTCAGTGAACTGGGTACGAAGAAACTCGGCCTGCATTTTGATCAGGTTCAGACCAACAAGCATTCTATCTTCGGTGACACGTGGGCAAGACCTCTCAACAATGATGAACTCCGGTTGTTTACCGGTTATATTAATAGAGGGTACCAATTGTTCCGCTCTCGTGTAGCCAATGGGCGCAAGATGACGATCCCTCAGGTGGAACGTATCGCCCAAGGACATGTCTGGCTGGGAATGGATGCCATCAAAATCGGCCTCGTAGACCAGTTGGGGGGCGTGAATACAGCAATCACAAAAGCTGCGCAACTCGCCCGTCTGAAGAGTTACCATACTGAAGAATATCCGGAACTCGATAAATGGTCTGACCGATTCATGGGAGAAATCCAACACAATAATAATTTGGATGAGACCATCAAGGCCTCGTTAGGCGACTACTACGAACCGTTCCTACTATTGAAAGAACTCAATTCACATCAGGAATTATTGCAAGCCAGAATCTCTGAAAACATCAACATACGCTGAAAAAGAGTCTTTCAGGGCTGCGTGTGCAAAAGCAGACCTCTTCCTTTAAGCTAAAGGAAGAAGTCAAAGAGTGCTTCCAAGTCAGGATGAGTGCTTCCTGAGAGTCATCAAGGAAAGGTCTTGACAATTTATTTAAATATTAAAAAATCGTTTTTAACCATCGAGAAGTGAATGAGAACCGAAGGAGATTTTATCAAAGTTAATGAATGGCTGTTACCATTGAGTTGGTTGTATGGTTTAGGAGTCAGACTGAGAAACTGGATGTTTGATGTCGGCATTCTCAAGACAAAATCCTACGACATTCCTGTCATCTCCGTCGGAAATATTACTGTAGGCGGATCAGGAAAGACACCTCATGTGGAATATCTGGTCAATCTGCTCCAAAATGCCTTTAAGGTTGCCGTTCTTTCACGCGGATACAAGAGGAAAAGTCATGGCTATGTCTTAGCCGACAATGATACGAAGATGTCAGTAATAGGTGATGAACCGTATCAGATGAAACAGAAATTCCGGCATATCTATGTGGCTGTGGACAAGAACCGCAGAGAAGGAATTGAACGGTTGCAGTCTGACCAACAGACAAAAGATGTGGATGTCATTCTTCTGGATGATGCTTTCCAACACCGCTTCGTACAACCAGGCATCAGCATTCTTCTCATTGATTATCACCGGTTGATTATCTATGACAAATTATTGCCTGCCGGCCGTCTCAGAGAACCTGAATCAGGCAAGAACAGAGCAGATATCGTCATTGTCTCCAAATGCCCGAAAGATCTCAAACCGATGGAATTCCGCGTCTTGACAAAGGCGCTCAATCTGTATCCCTATCAGGAACTTTATTTTACAACATTGGGGTATTGCGACCTGCGGCCGTTATTCCCCAAAGACAACCATACGGATACTGAAATCTCAGTATCTGCGGATTCTCATGATCCGAAAGTCCCAGAATGTTCTGGCGGTCGTCCTTTAAAATCTATCCAGGGGCAGCATGTGCTCTTGCTCACAGGCATCGCATCCCCTAAACAGATCCTACAGGATCTCACAGAGATAGAACCTGCAGACATCACGCCCCTCACCTATCCTGATCACCATAACTTCTGTACAAAAGATATAATCAAGATCAATGACACCTTTGAGTCTCTTTCTGAACCCAAGGTCATCATCACAACAGAAAAAGATGCCGCGAGACTACAGGATTCCGAAGGATTGAGTGATAAGGTGAAGGAAAACCTTTTTGTCCTTCCTATCCGTATCCGCTTTATGCTAAATGAAGGTGAAAGTTTTAATCAAAAGATGATAAGTTATGTTAGAAAAAATTCAAGAAACAGCATCCTGGTTAAAGACAAGGATGAAAACAAATCCAAAGATAGCCATCATTCTGGGCACAGGACTCGGACAATTAGCTTCCGAGATAACTGACTGCCTGGAAATCCCATATAATGAAATCCCCAATTTCCCGGTCAGCACCGTCCAAGGCCACGCAGGAAAACTGATATTCGGCAAACTTGGCGGAAAGGATATTATGGCCATGGATGGCAGATTCCATTACTATGAAGGCTATACCATGCAGGAAGTCACTTTCCCGGTACGTGTCATGCACCAGTTGGGTATAGAAACACTCTTCGTGAGCAATGCTTCGGGCGGAATGAACCCGAAATTCAAGGTAGGTGACATCATGATCATCACTGACCACATCAACTTCTTCCCGGAACACCCGTTGCATGGTGTCAACCTTCCCGGTTACGCCCGTTTTCCGGATATGCACGAAGCCTATGACCACAAACTGATCGCTTTGGCTGACAGCATCGCTGCAGAAAAGAACATTCCCGTACAGCACGGTGTATATATCGGGGTACAAGGCCCGACTTTCGAAACGCCTCACGAATACCTGATGTATCACATCTTAGGTGCCGATGCGGTAGGCATGAGTACCGTCCCAGAAGTCATCGTCGCCCGCCATTGTGACATCAAGGTTTTCGGTGTCAGCATCATTACTGACCTTGGAGGTTTTGACATACCTGTACAAGTGAGCCATGAAGAGGTTCAAAAAGCGGCTAATTCAGCAGAACCGCACATGACCGAAATCATGCGGGAAATGATCAAGCGCAGTTGATCCGGACCGAACCTGCTGCCAACTGACCAATGACTCTATCAACAACATATAATGATTGATATCTAAATGGAAATATCCGAACTGGGAGAATTCGGCCTTATCGACCGTCTCACCAAAAACATTAAGATCAAGAACAAAGAGACTGCCTATGGTGTCGGAGACGACTGTGCCGTCCTTGAGTACCCTGACAAAGAGGTACTCGTGACCAGCGACATGCTGATGGAAGGCATTCACTTCGATCTCACCTACATGGACATGGAGCATCTCGGTTACAAATCGGCAATGGTCAATATCAGTGATGTCTTCGCCATGAACGGGACACCTAAGCAGATGATTGTCAATATTGCCCTCGGCAAACGCTTCAAGGTAGAAGATATGGAAGAGTTCTACAAGGGCCTTGAAGCTGCTTGCGGGAAATGGGACATTGATATCGTCGGGGGTGACACCTCTCCTTCTTATACCGGTTTGGCTATCAGCATCACTTGTATAGGTGAAGCGGACAAAGCTGACATCGTTTACCGCAATGGTGCCAACGAAACTGACTTGGTGTGTGTCACCGGAGATTTAGGGGCCGCCTATATGGGACTCCAACTCCTCGAGCGTGAGAATAGCGTCTACTACGGACAGATCAATGACTTGAGGAAAAAGATACAGGAAGCGGAAAAGAGCGGGGATACGAGGAAAGAGCATCAACTCCGCACTGAACTTTCATCCATGGATGGTTTCCAACCGGATTTCTCTGGCAAGGAATATCTGGTTCAACGACAACTCCAACCTGAAGCTCGGGGTGACATGATTAAGAAACTCCGCGATGCCGGCATCAAACCTACAGCAATGATGGACATCTCAGACGGCCTCAGCAGTGAACTGCATCATATCTGCCAACAGAGTCACTGTGGTTGCCGGATCTATGAGAAGGAAATTCCTATAGACTACCAAACTGCGGTAATGGCTGAAGAACTGAACATGAACGTGACAACCTGCGCACTGAATGGAGGGGAAGATTATGAACTCCTGTTCACAGTGTCCATAGGTGACCATGAGAAGATCAGTGCCATTGAAGGTGTAAAACAGATCGGATATATCACAAAAGAAGAATTGGGCGTCAAACTGGTAACCCGCGATGACAACGAATTCGACTTGCCTGCCCAAGGATGGAATCCGCTGAAAAGCAATACTTGACGGTTTCAGACAAGTCTGCTCTGCGTATCAGTCTTGTCTTGAAATAGCCCTATTAATTGGTCTCACAAGGTATTGAAGACAAGCGTTCTCAGGGCTTTTCTCTCCTAAATATCGAGCAGCCCCAAATCGTTAATAAACCTTAACGGACGTGATTTTTCTATCTGCCCTTTCGTCTGTGTGGATTTTTCTTCTTACCTTTGCAACCGCAAAACAAAAAGATGGGGTGCCTTAGCTCAGGTGGTAGAGCATCGGACTGAAAATCCGTGTGTCCTTGGTTCAACTCCAAGAGGTACCACTCCTCCTTTCACTGAGGCGGTTCGTTAACAGCGGCCGCCTCTTTTGTTTTATAGCCTGCTTTAAGACTAATCCTGAACTACATGAAAACTAAACACATTTTCTTTTTACTGATGTTCCTGCCTCTGACTTGTCTTGCACAACAGAATTACGGGAAATATTATGAGAATCTTCCGGTCAATATGCCTATTGTCATCGCCCCTCCTATCCCTGAATTACAGGTATCACTGTCTGATTTCGGAGGCAACGGCAATGGAATCGCTCCAAATACCAAAGCGTTTCAATCTGCTCTTCTCTATCTCAGTCAACACGGTGGCGGGCACTTGCAAGTACCTGCAGGAATCTATCTGACTGGTCCAATCAGTTTGAGGAGCAATATCGATCTCCATCTAGACAAGAATGCCATCATCGTATTCTCGCCTGACAAATTGGAATTTCTGCCGACTGACAAAGACAAGACACGCAAACGGGCAGTCTCCGAAATTAGTGGAAAAGGATTGGACAATATTTCCATTACCGGTGAGGGAGCTATCGATGGGAATGGTGAATGGTGGAGATATGCGAAAAGAGGAAAAATGAGCGATGAGGAATGGAAACAGTTGATGGCTATGGGGGGAACGGTAGCTGACAACGGCAGGAAATGGTATCCTTTCAATCTGAAGGACTTTGACAATGTCGCAGACAGTCCTGAGAAACAGGAACAGTTGCGCAATCATCTGATCCAACTCCAAAATTGCCACCACATTTTGATCCAAGGCATTACAGTCATGAACTCTCCCCGCTTTCACATTAACCCGCAAAATTGTGACCAGTTGATCATTGACGGGATAACTGTAGCCTGCCCCTGGAATGCGCAGAACGGTGATGCCTTGGATATAGGCAATTGCAAAGATGTCCTTATCGTCAACAACACCATCAATGCAGGAGATGATGGAATCTGCATGAAAGGTGGAGCCGGTGCTGAAGGCGTGGCTAACGGTGCTTGCGAGAATATTAATATACAGGACAATGTCGTCTTCCATGCACATGGTGGTTTCGTTATCGGCAGCGATGTTTCAGGAGGGATGAAAAACATTATCGTTCGCAACAACCGTTTTATGGGAACAGATACCGGTCTCCGCTTCAAAAGTGCCGTAGGTCGTGGTGGACCTACTGAGAACATTTTCATAGACCATATCTATATGACGGACATCAAAGATCAGGCTATTGTCTTTCAATGCGATTATGAAAACCATCCCGGAGATTCGGAAATTAATAAGAACACTGAAAAATATGTACCTGACTTCAAAGACATCCATATCAGTGACGTGTTCTGTCGTGGAGCCGGGATCGGGATAGCTGCCAATGGCGCACCAGGTATGGTCAAGGCTATTTCCATATCAAATACCACGATTTTCTACACACAGAAGTCTACAGATATCAACAAGAACTGTGATATTGATCTGAAGAATGTCAGGTTCTTCACCTTCACTCCAAGGCCAAAGACAAAATAATACCATTGAGACAAAAAGTGAACGCATAATTTGGTAGAACAGAAAAATAGTTATACCTTTGCACTCGCATTAAGAAACCGTTCTGGTTCAATCCTCAATGAGGAGAGATGGTAGAGTGGTCGATTACAACGGTCTTGAAAACCGTCGTACCGCGAGGTACCGGGGGTTCGAATCCCTCTCTCTCCGCAACCAACGCTGATAATCAGCGAGTCACAAAGGATGTACACGAAAATGTACATGAAAAAGCGCCTAGAAGGTCAATTCTAGGCGCTTTTTTTGTTTGTACTCCCCCAAAACAACTTAACACCTTCACCATCCACGTCAGTATCGTCTACATGTTATGTATTAAAACCTTTCTCTCCTTGGTAAGTATCGTAAGGAGGATTCTTAGAATTGAACTTTTATCCGAACCATAGGGACCAGTCAGAGCAATGTTTCTAATTTTTTTTACCATAAAAGCGACCTGCAAGACCTCCTTTATATCTAAAACCGTTTTATAATTATCTTGGTCACTTGCTATCAACTCTGATGATAAATATAAGAAAATATTATTAAAACATACAACTAATGTTAATAAAAACAATAATTTACAAAGTTGTCCCATAATTTTGTTGATGGAATACAGATTGAAGAAAATAGTAGTAGCTTACTTTCAGTTTGAAGCAACTACTCCGCCAGAACGTTCAAAAAGGTACGGTAGCACTTAAAAGCCTAATCATATGCCGATAGACTCCAATAGAGAGAAACTCAAGTATTCCTAGAGAATATTCGTACTCCTGAAGACAAAACCGTAACAGCAAATTATAAAATTGTTATCTATTAAAAAGCATATGCTTAAGCTCTTCTTAGTTAATGTCATGTTATTCAGCCTTTCTATAGTTGCTAATGCCCAACAACTAGAAGGCAGGATAATGGACGAGCATAATAGCCCCTTACCTTATGCCAACGTGATTGCACTTAATGGTGATTCTGTGTTTATTTCTGGTACCGTCACAGATAGCACAGGAGTATTTGTATTGCCTCCGTCGACAGGCAAATATGCCATGCTGCAAATTTCATTAGTGGGTTATAAGACAAGGTATATCCCTTACACAAAGCTTAATTTATCGCCCATCATCCTATATACAGACAACATTGCGCTTGGAGAAGTGGTCGTCAAAAGTCACTTGCCCAAATATAATAGGGTGCATGGAGGCTATAGTACGAACATTGCTAATACGATATTCGCTAAGATGAACAATGCTGATGAGGTACTTTCTATGCTCCCACGAGTTACTGGAAGCAATGGTGCTTTTACTATTTTTGGAAAAGGCACTCCCATAATATATATTAATGGGCGAAAAGTTACGGATGGAACAGAACTTCGACAGTTAAAAACTGCAAATATAAGCAAAGTAACTGTCCTTACAACTCCCGGACCACAGTATGATTCTGAGACAAGCTCTGTAATCATTATCAAAACTAAAAGGCCAATTGGAGAGGGACTCAGTGGCTCTATAGATGGAACATATAACCAGTCCTTAAAAGCCGGATATGCTATAGGGACCAGCCTCAACTGGAGGTCAAAAAAAGTGGACATCTTCGGTGGGTTTACACAGAACAATAATTATAGTTACAGCAAGCAATCTGTCGAGCAAACCATAGATGGAAATAAGAATCAAATTCAAGAAAATCTTACAGGCATGAAGCGTGAAGGGCGTACAAAGAATATAACCGCAAAACTTGGCTTTAACTATCTACTAAACGATAGTACGTCTTTTGGTATGGAGTATCATCTTGAAAAAGATGTGCGCCGGCAGTATGGTCGTGTTAGCTACAATGACTTGTTGAAAATTAATGGTTCAGGGCAAGAGAACATCGAATATTTAACAGATGTAACTCCAAACAATGGCCCTACTCACGAGGTTGATGCCTATTATAATGGCAAGCTCGGTGATTTCGCTCTTACATTCGATGGTACTTATTATCATAAGAAGACGAACAGTTTGACTAAGACAACAGAGAATAGTGTTGATAATATGCGAGTTGTAAATTCACACAAACTTTCAAAAAGTCATTATGCAGCCGCTAAACTTACTGCAGAAGATCAATTAACCGATGCACTGACTTTAGATTTTGGATCAGAGTATTATAATAGTCATATCAATCAAAGTTATATCAACCAAGAGGGTATTATAGCCTCTAGCGATAATGTAATCAAAGAGAGTAATATGGCCGCGTTTACATCTCTTGGCTATAAACTAGATAATTTCGATATATCTGGCGGACTACGCTACGAGCATATTATTAATAAGGTATATGAAGATGGCACAAAGAATGCTGACGAAAGTCGCACGTACAATAAATTCTTTCCCAACATAGATTTATCTTATAGTACAGAGGACTTTAACATTGGTTTATCGTATGGTGTAACGTCTACAAAGCCATCCTATGATCAGTTATCAAACATTATCGCATATGACAGCCGTTATCTTTACGAGGGAGGAAATCCTGCGTTGAAGATGACCATGGAACATTCCATAGAACTCAGCGCAATGTATAAATTCCTCAATGCTTCAGTTGCCTATGAGATAGACCATAATCCTATTGTGCAATGGGGCAAGCGCTATGACAGCCAAAGTGATATCATACTGCTCACGAACATCAATATTCCGAAAGAAAAGGCACTGACGTTTTCACTTACAGCACAACCAGTTATTACGTTCTGGCATCCCACTTTCGAGTTCGACTTCCAAAAACAGAATATTGATAAGCGAGACCTATCCTATAATTTTAACAAGCCAATCTTTCAACTTGTTTTTAACAATATTATTGTTCTACGTCCAAGCATGATGATTGGAGCTAACTATTTATTCCACACCTCTGGGGCTGACGGATATAGTTTCATGGGGAAGTATCAGGAATTCTCTATGTCCGTCACTAAGATGTTCTTTAAACGGAAGCTCTACACTAAAATACAGTTAAACGATATTTTTCGTTCTACAAAAACGACAAATGACCTGCATACAGACTATTATAACATCAAATCGACTATTTCCCCAAACTGTAGAAGTCTAATACTTACCTTAGGCTACAATTTCAATACAACACATAAGCGTTATACTGGTGACGGAGCCGGAAAAGAAGAAAAAAGTAGACTATGAAACACCCCTATGCCCTACATTCTCCATTGGGTTCAGTATCATTTTGTCGTGCTATAAAGGTGAAGAAGAACAAGACCCTTTATATAACCGACTTTGGTAAAGGATTGATACGGTACAACCTTGAAGAATTTTACATCAATGTCTTAATCCCTCTTTCTCCGCTCAACGGAGTATTACGAGGTCTAAGGTTATCACAACTTAAGGACTTCTTTCTCATGCATTCCTCCTTGATCTTTTTGACACCGTTATTCAGGAAATTTTCATAACAGTTAAACCAAACTTATTTCCCTAAGTCAATAAATCAGAAATCATTTACTACTAGCTTTTTAATAATAGTATATCAGACAACAATAAAATTAAGCGTTCATTTATTATCTTTTAAGGCAAATTATTTGCCATAAAAGATAATATATACCCGTTGGCGGAATTAATTTAGTGCGTATTTAATTCTACCGATGGGCTTGCCATTAATGTAATTCATATATTGAGAAACGGTTAGCGCACTGATTTTGCCAATTATTCTGGCAAACAAGCCGT
>NZ_JAMXLY010000057.1 GCF_024054555.1 Segatella cerevisiae
TCAATCTGCAGCGTGACGCTCGCCGAGGCGTTACACGACGCCTCTTGCCGCTATGCGCGCTCTCCGTGGATGAGTATATTATTTAAATAAAAGTTAAACATTGTCTAAAATTGGGGTATAGTATAGTGTCCGTTATAATCAAAAGTGCTCGTAGTCACTCATTTTTATGTTGCAGGAATAATCATAAAGTTGCCATTGTAACTTTCGAAATAGAACAAAACCAATATGTTGCATTTTGGTATACCATTATGCTGCATATTGGTACACCATTATGGTACATTTCGCTTATTGTCATTTACCTTTCCTATCTTTCAATTTCATGCCTTCTAAAATCATGTTAAGAGGAAAAGGTATAAGATCTTCATAAATTTTGTCTCTGATGGAAGGAATATTTTGATAATAAAACTAACATGACTTGCATGATCAGCCTAAAAATATTATCTTTGCAGGTACTTGACGACTGATAATGAAAAAACATCTTTTCATCATATCTATTTTCTCAGTAATCATTGTTCTTTCTTCTTGTAGGAATAATAGGGAACTTATGTCTACACTTGATACGGCAGACCGACTGATGGAAAACCGGCCGGACAGTGCCTTGAGTCTGTTGTCTGGTCTGAAAGACAGTGTCCAGGATGGAAGTAAAAGCGTGCGGATGCGTTATGAACTGATGAAAACAGAGGCTGAGGACAAATGCTATATCACACATACCTCTGACTCTACAATGCTCGCAGTGACGAACTATTTCAACCATCATGGTAACCAGTTGCAGAGGATGAAGGCCTACTATCTTTTAGGCAGGGTATACAGCGATATGCAGTTTACGGGTGACGCCATTGATTCCTATAAAAAGGCTTTGTACATGGAAGGAAAGGACGATAGTCTTACTTACACGGTACGGGCGCGTGCAAGTAACTGGATCGGTCAGACTTTGATGTATCAGAGGATGTACAAGAAGGCGTACGGCTATTTCCTCCGTTCTTATTGCTTTTCCAGGAAGACAGGAATTGTTACCATCGAGATTTACCTTCTGCGTGACATTGGCCGCTGTCTGTCTGCTCTGGATGAAAAGGAGAAGGGGCTTGATTATTTCAGGCGATCGGCTTGGCTGGCAAAAAAAACGGGGAACGACCGGATATTTAAAGTCGTTATGGCCGAACTTGCCTATAATTATATGGATCTGAAGGATTACAAGAAGGCTAAGCAGGCTCTTGACGTATCTTATTATGATGAGGATTCCGTTTATGACCATGCTTGTCTGGCAAGATATTATTATGAAACAGGGAAGATGGATTCAGCGGCGGTTTATTATAGGAAAAGTCTGAATCGGGATAATATACCGGTCTGCCTTGATGCCTCGCTGAAGTTATTTGCTATCAGCACAAAGCAGGGACATCAGGATGAAGCCAATGTTTATCTGTATCAAAGCATGAATTGTGCCGACTCCCTCAATATGAATACGATTCGGCAGAATCAGAATCTGATCAGGACGCTCGAGCGCAAATTGGAACATGAGCGGCAGTTGAACTTTGCTGCAAGGATGAGGGATAATGTGATATTTCTGATGATTCTGTGTTTTGTAGTCTTTGCTTTTCTAGGCATCTATTATGTGAAAGTCAGAAAGGCAAAAAGCAGAATTCAGCAGGAGAAAATGCGGCAGTTGTTTTCTGACCTTCAGTCTGAAAGTCAAAGAACCATAGCTAAGAATGAGAAGAGAATCCGTGAGTTGGTGAAAGAGATTTCTTCCCTGAATTTGCAGATCAGTGATACCCGAAAGCTAATGCTTCAGACTGAAAAGGAAACCCTGATCAGTGAAAATAGTACGATCAAGTCTGAATATAAATTGAGAAGTTTGCGTATCCGGGAGTTCAGGGACTCGGAGATTTACAGATCATTTCATAGTCCTGACTTTCATCCCAATGATGCGGACTATCTCGCACTGGAATTGGTAGAAAATCAGGCCTTTGGCAATTGTATCGACAAAATCAGAAGAACCAGCCATGGCATAAATAAAAATGACATCAGGATATGCATCCTGCTCAAAGCCGATCTTTCGTTGAAAACGATAGCAGTCTATATGGGTTATGAGTTGAATACGCTGAGTATGGCAAGAGCCCGTCTATATTCCAAGTTATTCAATGCGAAAGGTACATCATCACAACTGGATGAACTGATCCGTAATTTGTGACTTATTCCTGCCTTTTTACCTTAATAAATGCTTTTGTGAACTTTTGTGAAGTGATTTTGTCTACTTGTGAACCTTTGTGAACTAAAAAATGCTCCAGGGTATGATGATTTTATCTATTTTTGTCGTGAGAATAATGCCACAAACAAAAATCGATCGAATAATGAGAAATGTTTTATTGATTTTACTTTTTAGTTTTTTAAGCCTTTTAACTGTAAATGCAGGTGAGACCTATTATCCTGCTGTGACTAATCCTAAAGGTTGGAATATTCCTGGTACTCGGTCAGGTGTGGGTATACATACAGTTCCTGAACTATCCGTATCCTGTGATTTCATAAGGATATATTCTTTAGAGACACTTTCGGACATCAGTATCACCATACTTGATGCACAGGGAACCCCGCTATATCATACGGAGACTACTCTCTGTGCGGCATACAATTATGTCCCGATATCCAGTCTGTCCTCTGGAAACTATGTAATTATCATCAGCCAACGGTCAAGACGACTATATGGGTATTTTGATAAAGAATAAACATTGGTTCATAAATTAAACAATGTATGGTAAATAACTTGAATTTAATGAAACTTTCGGTGAACTCTTAAGTGAGTTTGCTGTGATTCTCTCAAATTGTCCATGATAAATAAAAACAAGAATTTATGCTAAATATGTTAATCATTCAATGGCATTTTCAGCGGTAATAATTGATTTTTTTAAGTGGACTTTGTATTATCATTTCTTTGAATTAATAATAATTAGTATGAAAAACAAAGTATTTTTATGGTTATTGCTTATAATGGGAGTAACCTTTGTATCCTGTTCAGACGAACAGGAAGGAATTTCTTCTCTTACGTCCAATGAAAAATCAATGAGTAACAAACTCATTTTTAATGATAGTGATGAAGCCGTTGCTCTGCAAGTAACTCCAAAGATGAAAGAATTGCAAAAGAAGATGAAATCTTCATTACGCATTCTTACTAGAGCCTCTAATATGTATGGTATAAGGAAGTGGTTTGAAAATCTTCCAGAAAAGAAAATAACTATAGCTTCATTAGCAAATCATTATAATATTATAGGGCTTTAAAAAAGAAGATTATGAATAAAAAATTAATTCCGTTTTATGTGCTTTTTGCGTTAGTATTGATATTTAACGCATGCAGTAACGACAACGACAGAAAAGATCCTGAGGGAACGGTAACGCTCAATATTATGAATGAGGAGAATGGAAAGACGAACTTGGCGAATTCTGATGTTTATATTAACAAATCCAATAATTTTAAAGCTCAATCATGGTATATAATAGATGCCGGAATAGCTTCTGGTCTGAACACGGAATATCAGCCTTCTTTACAAAATATTACTCATGAATCTGCTGTACAACCTGGGCATCTTTATTATCTTTATAATCCTGAAGGTATCGTTGAATTCCCATCGGGTGTACGCGCTGCATACGAGGGAACAAGTTATTATAAGATCATTGTAGTTTCTTCCATTTTTGAAAAGAGTATCAATAAAGGAGCAATAGTAAAATATGTCAATTGTTATTCATCATCAAACAATCTCCCGGCGGCAGGAACTACAATTGGATGTATGACTTCGTCCGGAGACCAGTTGAAGTATTCCGTCCCTAAAGATGCAGAATATGTAACTGGTACTTACCTCCAGTCAGAGATAAAGTATTTTGATATTCATTTAGATAATGGTACACTTACCATCAAATTGAATAAATATGTTGATAAGGTTGAAGGCCCTTATGGTGATTATACGGTTTATATTCGCTCTGGTAATGTTTGCACATCCTTAGTATTCCATGTGATTGCCCCCTGACTCTAAGAAAACTTTACTTCTCGCCATTGGATGACGAGAATAAATCAGTGAACCCTATATAATAATAAATTTTGGTTATGTATAGTTGGCTATCTTTTTTCAATATCATATTGTATTTCATCGCAATTTTAAATTTCACATTCTCAATAAGTTTAATACATAGTTTATGTATTTATTTACTATTAATCCTAACTTTCTTTGAATTGCTCTTTCTAATAAAACAAAAAGGATCTTATCGCAATAAAGAAAATATCAGGGCTGTCATTTTTGTAGCACTTAATGTGATCTATATTATTTTTGTTTGGTGACAATAACAACAAATCGTCTAATAATTATGTTGAAAAAAATATTCTTTTTCTTATTTTTGATAGACTTGATTTTATTTTTAAATAACCCGTTGGCGGAATTAAATACCTAAAATATTTATGTTCAAAAAGTTGCACATGTCGTTGATTATTAGTAACTTAGTAGTGGCAAAACATCTAAGTACAATTCAACGTATGCACAACTTATATTCAAATTTCGTGAAATTTTTCGACATATGCAAGGTTTTCTCTAAAGATTTAGTTAATGAACGAGGAAATATACCTCGTCGGGGCGTTGTCCCCCGCTTTTCAGATCTCGAAGTTATAGCCCTCAGCTTGACAGCAGAGCATCTGAGCATTGACAGTGAGAACAATCTGTTTGACAGACTTAAAGAATACCGTCAGAAATTTCCCAATCTCGTATCCAGACGGCAGTATAATGACCGCCGGAAACTCACCCGGAACTTATGTGAAGAGATCCGTAAGCGCATTGCTTCCAGCATAGACGGTGCCGAAGAATACTTCTGTATCGATTCCAAGCCTATTGAAGTCTGCCGTCTTGCCAGAGGCTACCGTTGTAAACTTGGAAAGACAGACGGGGATAAAGCTCCTTCCTTTGGCTATTGTGCCACGCAGGGCGTCTACTATTACGGCTATAAACTCCATGCAGTCTGCGGGTTAAGCGGAGTCATACATATTCCTATGACCTCAGTCCTGCAAACGTTCATGACATCCATTATCTGAAGGATGTCAAGTTCCAGTTCCATGACTGTAGTATAATTGGAGATCGTGCTTATTTCAGTACTGAATTTCAGCAAGATATGTTTTCTTCTGCCAGTATAAAACTTGAAGTTCCTTATCGGTTGAATATGAAGAATTGGAAACCGGCTTTCAAACCATATGCAAGAGCCAGAAAGAGGATAGAGACCAACTTTTCACAGCTCTGTGACCAATTCATGATTTTCCATAATTATGCAAACAAAACTATCGGACTGTTTACTAGAATTATTGCAAAGATCATTGCATTTAATGTTCTACAGTATATAAATGATATGAATAAACGACCTATCAGGAGAGTTAAATACGCTCTAGATTAATACCACCAAGACCGTTAGATAATAATCACTTTAACTTTATTATATGAAACATATCTCACTATATTTATGGATCTTCCTAAATGTATTTTTGTTAGATATAGCCCCAGGGTATTCAATAAATAAAGATACCACTATAACCGTGATCGGCACGGTATCAGATTCCTTTTTAGGTATTCCTATAAAGTCGAAAGTATATCTGATTAATATGGATTCTACAGTTGTAGATTCCACAGAATGTACGATAGCTGACAAAAACGCTGTGTTTACATTTGAAATTCCCAACAAGGCCCATGAGTATATAGTAGAATGTAACCAATATGGATATGACAGCTCTTGCAAGAAAATCAATATTAAAGGTTACAAAAGACAACAAGAAATTGTTGCAGGGACCTTTCTTCTTAAGAAGAAACAAGAAAGTGATATATATAAAAGCGTAAACCTCCATGAGGTTGCAGTTAAAGCTACTAAAATCCAGATGGTGAACAAAGGGGATACTTTGGTTTATGATGCATCTGCATTCGTCCTGGCTGATGGATCTTTACTGAAAGATCTCATAAACATTATGCCGGGAGCTGAAATAAGAGATAATGATGAAATATATGTTCAAGGTAAAAAAATCGACTATTTGACCCTTAATGGAAAAGATTTCTTCAAAGGCAAAAATAAGGTTATGCTCGATAATCTCCCTTATTTTACAATTCAGGAGATAAAGGTATACAGTAAAGAAAAGACCGAAAAGGAGAAACTTATGTCTATGAGCAAACAGAAAGATTATGTGATGGATGTGAACTTGAAGAAGAAGTTTATGCAGTCCTCTCTTTTAAATGGGGAAGCAGGCATTGGTACGAATAATAGAAAACTGGGAAGAATATTCAATTTACTGTTGTCCCCTAGGACAAATCTAGCTGTGTTTGGCAATGCAAATAATATAAATGAAGAGAACAAACCTCGTAAGGATGGGGATTGGAATCCATCGAAGGTACTTCAAGGGGAAACAAATACCAGGCAAGTAGGTTTTTATCTTAATACGGAAAACAAGAGCAAAAATATAAATGAAGAATTGGATGTCCTTTACAATGGTTCTTGTTATAAGGAGCGTGGGCATTCACTACAAGAAATGTTCGCAAGTGAAGGAAACATTAACAGTTCTTCTCATTCGTCATTAAAGGATGATAACAGGCAGGTGAACGTCAACAATTTGCTGTCATTTGGTAACAGTAAATTTATGGGATCTCTAATTTCGAATTTTACGTATAAAAATCACAATTCGAGAAATGATAAATATGACTCAACCTATCAAGTCCTACCGATTAATGTTGAAACGGAAAACTATGCTGATAAAAGTCATGAACTAAAATTGTCATCTACATTAAATTTGGCAGAGGCTTTTCCTTGGGGCGATTTGATGGCAATAACCTTAGAAGGAAATTATCAAAATGACAGTCCTGACAAGAGTGTCTGGTTATGGCATGATAATGATTCGATTTCAAGTTACGGGAGAAATTATGCAAATGATTTAAGAGGTCATAACTACAACTATACGTTCAATGTAAGGTACCATTATAATCCGACAAGTGACTGGCAAATTACGCCTTATATCGAAGCAAAACACGAATATAAAGATAAGTATAACCAATACTATATATTGGGAGATTCCATAACTGACGCCGTAAACGAGATAGGTATACTTCCTTCCGATCTGTCAAATACTTCTCTGCCTATAGATATGGCAAATAGCAATCATTATACCAACCGTAAGAACGAATTCAATTTCGGTGTTGATTTCGATTATTCAAATGACAAGAGAGAGTTCAGCCTGGAATTGCCTATCTCCTCAACTGATGAAAATATCCATTATCAAACGAATCATCTGGATACAACTGCGCATAGGAGTTATGTGAGATTTGAACCTCAAGTAAAATATACAACTTTTGGGAATAACAGATTCTCGGTTTCATACCAAATGAGTAAGGTTGAACCCCTAATGGAGAATCTGATGCCTTACGCTGATGCAACTAATCCCTTGTCCATTAAGATAAATAACAAATTCTTGAAATCCAAAACAGAACATCAGGTAGATATGAATATCTCCTTCCATCCTGATTCCATCCTATTGACTTGGTGGTTAGGTGTTAATGGAAAAATCACTCATCATGACTGGGGTACAAAAATAGTTTTCAATCCGACCGATGGTAGTTTCATATATGAAAAGAGCAATGTGGAAAAAGCAAATTGGAATGTCCAGTTCTCTTCAGGAATGTCATGGAATTTCGATACTCAAAAAAGATGGACTTTAAGTTTTAATGATTATATAGCATATATCCATAACGTGGATTTCGATATATCTTATAATCAGTTTTCTGATGTGCTAAGTACCGTAAACACGACAACCGCAGGAGTGAAAGCTAATCTCGACTATCGTTTAGGCAAACTTTCATTTGGACTGATCGGTAAGATTGACGGGAGATTTTCTAGAGGCAGTCGGAGTGATTTTACCAAAATAAGTACATGCGATTATCGCTATGGAGGAAATGTGCAATATATGATACCTGGTGTTAGTCTAAATCTTGGCACCGATATCAATATGTATAGTAGAAGGGGATATGAAAGCCATGAGATGAATACGAATGATTTCATCTGGAATGTATTTCTTTCCAAAGGCTTTTTGAAGGGTAAATTAATTGCCAAAATAGATGCCTTTGATATATTACACCAACTTTCAAATAAACAATATACGGTAGATGCTCAAGGTAGAACTGAATCCTGGAACCAAAGCGTTCCTCGATATGTCATGTTCTCTTTAATCCTAAACCTTTATAAGGGTAAATAAGGTCGAAGACCTATCTCCTTTATATTCTAAATGGATAACAAAAAAAGCGCAGTCATCCAACTATATGGATTGACCGGAACTTTGTAATTTCATTTGCCTTTCTGAGAGCTTTCGTAAAGTAATTCTTTCTTTTTGAGTGATTTCGTGAAATAAAATGATCATTTATGTGATGATTCCTTGCCTTATTATTAAAATATTTATACCTTTACAACATTGTTTGAAAAGACAAACTGAAATAATGATTGTATCACCGACAAAAGATATTACCTGATTACTCTGCTTTTGGCAGTTCTGCCCAAAAATGGACTTGTCGGAATTGTACCTTCTTAGATTGAGATCAGACGGATTCAGCCGTGTTGATTTTGAATTCCTATTGTTCCCTTCTTCATCATATATGTGAACAAGTAGCAGGTTATGCTTTCTGGAACGTCTGTCACAGTTGAAATCAATTTTCTGGAGTGATAGTGCCTGTTTCTATTATAAATTAAGATTAGCAGATGTTTTTAAACCGAATTAAGGGATATATCATGTTCTTGGGCATACCGGGAGAAAGGGTATTCAGTATCATTCCAGGCAGAATTCTTTTTATGTTGTTTCTATGTGGTTTAACCGCATCAGCATTTGGGGAAAATGAGATGAGCCGTGATTCTACAATATTAACGGTCAAACTCGATAGTGTCCTGGTAAAAGGACATTATGGCTATTTCAAGAGAAAAGGCAATATGTATACGATCTCATTTAAGAATTCTCCTTTCTACAAAGACAAGTCCGTCACGGAAGCTCTTGGCAGATGCCCGTTGATATCACATACGGATGAATCATTCAATATTCTTGGAAAAGTCTCTACACTGATCTATATCAATGGAAAGCCTTCAACTCTCGAAAGTAAGGACCTTTATGATTATCTGTCCTCATTAAAATCCAATGATGTGGATCATATTGAGATCATTCCAAACTCTTCTGCTAAATATGATGCGGATAATAAGTCGGGAATAATAAATATCATCATGTCAAAAAAGAGAGATGACGGATTTCTGACGGTTTTGAACACAAGCGTAACAAAGGGAAAGGAATGGGGCGAGACAGCCAGTGGATTGTTTGCATACAGGAAGGGAACCCTAAATCTGAATCTGTTTGTCAATGGATCGAATGCTAAAAAATCACGCTACTCGGATACCTTTTATACTTATCCGGACAATAATACGGTTTCAGAGAACTCTAATTTCCATCAGACAGGTAAACCGTTGTCTACGTCTTTAAGCCTTGATTTGAATACTGAGAATAATGATCTGGAATTTGTTTATAGTTTTCAGTGGTTAAAAGTGTATAGCAAGGCTTTGCAGTCAGAGAATGATACGAGTCTGATGGACAAGATCTCAAAGCAGTATAATAACAATCATATCTTCCAGTTGTCTGATGACCTACATTTCTCGTCTACCAGTGCCAGCATACTGTATAATCTCTATTACAGAAAAAATAAGGAAAACAATGATTTTGTCGACGGGGCAATTTCGACACCCCAGAATGACAATGACAAATATATTCTTAATAATGTGAAAGTAGACTTTAATACACATGTTGACAGCACTCTGACTTTTTCTTACGGCTTATCAGGGCATCTGTTAAGGGTTAACACAGTCTATGGCTATGACCGGATTGATAACCGATCGAAATACAAGGAAAAAACAGGTGGAGTTTATCTGTCAATCCGAAAACAGTTAGGGCAGTTGGACATCAGTGCAGGATTGAGATATGAAATGACTTCACAACTGTATGATGGCAACAAAAAAATCTACAGAGGGTGGTATCCTTATTTAAACCTTTCTAAAGATATGGGTGATAAAACCTTGTATCTGGACTATTCTAAGTCTATTGACCGTGTCCCGTTCGATAACCTCACCTTGTCACCTGTATATTTCATGCCTGACAGTTATGTAGAGGGCAATCCCTTTCTGAAACCGACAAAGACGCATAATTTTGATGTTGGTCTGAATGGAAGAAACTTTGATGTCAAACTATTTGACACTTATATTGACAACGGCATATTCTCTTATTCTTATCTTGATAACGACAAGAAAAATGTTTCGACCTATAAAAATTATTCCTTTGAAAATCAGGTTGGGGTCAATATGAGTTATAATCAACAGATTTCCTCTTTAATGCTGCTGAAAGTATCATTATCATCTTATTATGACTATTCACGCTTGAATAAAAACCAACACTTTAAAAGCTGGAACAACTACTTTGATGGCAACCTCGCTATCAAATGGGATCGGAAGGGGAAATTTGACTCGGATATCAGTTATTGGGCCTTATTCCCACAGAAGGAAAATGGCTCCAACTGGAAGAACAGGGCTAGCTTTGCAATAGGCGTCAACTATAATGTCATCAAAAACAAACTTGTCATGAAGTTAAAGTTGAATGATCTTTTCAACCAAGACAATGCAAGATATACCAACACCTATGATAACATCAGTGCTTATCACAATAATTCCTTTGATAAACGGTATGTGAGTTTTACCGTTCAATACATGTTTGCGAAAAATAAGCAGGCTAAGAAAAACAGAAATATAGACATTGATGATGTGAATAGAATACCGACAGAATAAGACTGCTAAGAATATAAGATATGGTGATGAAAAAGACATTGGAAACTCCCGAGTTCGGGGATACTGACCATTCCCCTTATTTCTCGAAGCGGCTCGTATCGTTCTCATTCCTATTGACCTTAATGTCTTTTTCGTTCTTGCTTATATCATAGGAGACCGTGATCATTGCATTCATGCTGTTCGGATAGGTATAAGAATAGACGTCTCGAGTTCCATAGTAGGTATGCTGCTTATAGTAATCTTTATCAAAAAGATCGTTGATGGATAAAGTGATGGTTAGGTCGTCATCTTTTAAAAGTGAATATTGAGTACCTAAATTCATGATGAATCCGCTTCGCCCGGACGTTTGCAGCGTGTTATATCTGGAGGAGATATAAGGATTCAAATAAAAACTCAAATGTTTATTGGGGGTGTAACCTACAAAAAGATTACTTTGGAAATTCCAATAACCGTTTTTACCTATGAATCTATACGACTCTACGTCTTCTTTAATCCTTACGTATTTTTCATATTGGCCGTTTAAATTCAGTTCGCCTCTTAACTTATCGGAGCAGAAAGAGAAAGGTACCGACAGATAGGCATAGTATCCCAGTTGATCTCCGAAATTCTTATAGGTGGAATAGCGCTGCCCGTCATCACTCAAGTCGAACCATTTGTTCCAACTGTCCCGTATATACATGAAGGATAACCTGAAATTGATATATTTCAGAATAAGATTTTCCCATCTTACATCGTATACCTTTTCTGGTTTTAGTTCCGAATTTCCTGTGGCATATTCATCGTCGTTTTGGATTTCAATTCCCGGGAGGATATCGTAAAAACTTGCTCTGTTGCTTCTCGAATTCAACTTTAATGATGTGCTATAATTGTCGGATACGTCGTAATTGATTGCAAAAGAAGGGGAAAAGTTCCAGTAATAATCCGGGATTTTATGATCTGATGTTTTCTGACTGAAATCAGTATATTCACTTCTGATCCCCAGGTAGAGGCCTGCTTTTTTAGTCAAGGAGTAATTGAAAGAAGTATACAGGGCAAGGATGTCTTCTGACAGTTTGATATCTGAGTAATAGTTATAACTCTCTATCTTTTCCTTTTGATATAAATTGGCCAGATAACTTTGAGAGCCGATTTTGAAGAAATATTTATCTTTTTTATAACCGTATTGGGCTTCCAAAATATGCTGGTGTCCCCAAAACTTATTTTGCAAATGATACTGATCCAACAGTGTGCTGGTGTAATCTTCGTTTAAATTACTGTGGCCGGTAAGCAGACCGTATGACAATTTGAATTGGTTGTGGAGAGTATCATTGGAATCATACTCTACATTAACAGACAGCAAATCCGGTTCGTTCTTGTTATTTCTATTTGCTCCCTTTGTAATCGCATGGTTCATGCTATATGACTCATAGTCCTTATTCTTGCTAAAGTCTTTATAATAAGAGCCATATAAATTAATCGATCCTCCTATCTTTGTAGGTGCCCAAGTCATGTTTAGCAATCCAAAATAAGAGAATCTCTTCAGGGCATCCGTTTGTAAAAGGGAGGGTTCGCCATCAGATGCAACTTCTTTCATGGAATTAATCTTCCTATTAGATGCGCCTAAAGAGATGTCTCCTGACAGATCCTTATTCTTGAACAAGAAATCTGTATAGTTACCATATTTGTTCGCATCGTTCTTGTATTTTTGGAAATAGGAAGAATTTGTCAAACTCATGCCGTCAAGTTTTCTGGTATTGGTGATGATTTCCAAGGTGGCATCTTCGGAACCGATTCTATTTTCAGCTAAACGGGTAGTATTTATTTTTACTTGTTTCACAATACTGGCTGAGGCTGACTCTAGATAATTCATTATAGTGGACATGGACGACTTTTGCTTGATGCCATTGATGACAATAGCCGGTTCTGAACCATCTATAATAATCCTATCGTCCTTGATCATTATTCCGGGCATTCGTTTCAACAGGTCAATAATTTTATCACCCTTATTATTGGTAAAAAACGACGCGTCTGCTATAATTTCACCATTTTTGAATGTCAGAGGCCGTTTGTCAGCTTTGACCACGACTTCAGATATGGAATATTTATCGGTACGTAATTTAGGATATAGCGTGCGTATAGAATCTTGGAACACTAATGTCGTATCCCTATATCCTAAGTGAGAAATATGTAAAGATAATTGTCTGTTCTTACTTGAGGGATAGCTTAGTGTGAAATTCCCTTCAGAGTCACTCATAGACGCTGATACGATTTTAGTAGTATCAGTAGTGATGCGCAAAATAAAAGAAGCTAGATCAATTGGGTTTCCACTATAATCCCTTAAACATCCGGTTATGTTCTGAGAATGTGAAGTACTTGTATATAATATTAATATCAGTAATAATTTGTATTTTTGCATCTACAGACTTTTATTTGTACTTTCAGGTGACCTATTTGAGTTTGATTTCGTTATTATTTGGTATTTCTGTCAGCAAAAGTAATATAATTAATTCTAACAGAAGTGTTTTTCTGGTAATATATTAACATTTTCCTGCTTAAATCCCCTCTTTTGTTCCATTACGTAAGATGAAGTTTCCTCTGATCAAGCATATTGTTGAAATTATACGATGTGAAGTACATCTTACATCAATTCTGGGTCTGGCCGGGTAGTTAAAAGAAGCCTATCCGGCGGTGACCTTATTTATACCTTAAATGATTCAATAGGAAGGGTGCCGTATCCCGACCGGATGAACTGATCAGTTGTTTGTGGTGTTCCCCGTTCCTTACCTTAATAAATTCCCCCTTATGAACCTTTGTGAAATGATTTTTACCACATTATAAACCTTTTTGAACTAAAAAACACTTCGTATATGATAATTTTATCTATCTTTGTAGGGTGATAGTTTTATGAATAATTCCATGATTAAAACAGAGGGAGAAAATATTATTAATCTCCTATAAGTCGCTTTTCAATTTTCAATACAAGTCTATAAGGATAGTTAGTGTAGATCTGTCCAAAGTCTCTTTAGTAATAATATTGATGGAAAAGAGTTTGAGGTAGACCTTCTTAGTAAAAGTAAGGAATTAGATGATGTTAGCATAGTACCTGCCCTGAAGTGAATTTATCTCAGAGGTAAAGACGTAGACAGGTTTATTTTTAAACTCTATTTTTGCTTGCCATCATAGTACTTATATAATATCAAAACTTTTAGAGTTGACTTGACTCAATTAAATTTTTAAAATGAAAAAAGTAATTTTATGTGTTTTCCTTATGTGCGCTGGCTTATCTTCCCGTGCACAGGTGGCGAGGTATGGCATTAATGCAGGAATCAATTTAAGTGAACCTGTGGGCAATATTGATACTGACGGGTTCAAAGTAGGTGGAAAAATAGGATTCAGAGGTGAATATGACTTGAAGTCGGCTACTGATGGACTTTATCTATCTTCTGGGTTATACTGGTCCCAGAAGGGGTATAAGAGCAATCCTTATTATGGCTATGGAGGCGATGTTAACAGTGAGGCTACATCATCGATCAATCTCAACTATTTGGAGTTACCCGTCCATATAGGCTATAAACTTGCTTGTTGTAACCATTTAAGTATTTTCGGAGAGGCAGGTCCTTATGCCGGTTATGCCTTGTGGGGGAAGTCAACACTCAAAGTAGACGGTAAAAAGGTGAATTCATCCTCCAAAGTCTTCGGGAAAAACGGATTCCGGCATTTCGATGCAGGTGTCGGTGTACAGATCGGAGTCCAGTTCTTTGAACATTATCAGTTGATCGCAGGTTATGAAAGAGGATTAACCCAACTGAGTAAAGATTTTGACTCGGGTTTACCCTTGGCAAAAGAAAAGTACCGGAATAGTAGTTTAGATATTACTTTTGCTTATGAATTTTAAATAAAAATATGGTGCATAATTTCTTCGGAAGTTCCTGAGACTAAACTTATTCAAAGGGAAAAGGCATTTCCTTTTGTACTGGTTTGGTACAATGGGATGGCTTCTGTCCATTGATAGATGTCGCAAGTTCTGCGGATAGCATATTATTGCTATCCGCGAGTTCGGATTTACACATGAAAGATGGAAAACAGATATGTTCTATACTCAAGTTTCGGAAGTAAAAAGAATTGATTTATTTAACAAATAAAAGTGAGTTTGAGTGCCCTTGTTACAGGGAAATTTTGTATATTTGTATTGATAAAATAAACAGACAAAACGCTCAAACTCAT
>NZ_JAMXLY010000058.1 GCF_024054555.1 Segatella cerevisiae
CAAACGGCTTGTTTGCCAGAATAATTGGCAAAATCAGTGCGCTAACCGTTTCTCAATATATGAATTACATTAATGGCAAGCCCATCGGTAGAATTAAATACGCACTAAATTAATTCCGCCAACGGGTTTCAGTTTCGCTAATTTGAAGTACAGCCGTGACGATGAACTTGAGGCTGACCACATGGGACTGATCTTTGCGGCAATGGCAGGTTATAACCCTCAGGAAGCCATCACTTTCTGGAAACGGATGTCGGCTTCTACAGGCAGTGCCAATGTGAGCGACTTCATGAGTGATCACCCGAGTGATGCCAAGCGCATCGCTGCGTTGCAAGCCGAGATGCCTGAGGCTTTGAAATACTATCAGCCGTCACAGACCACAACACTGAAATCCTATTCTTCCCCGTCTTCAACCAAGAAGGTGACCAAGAAGAAGACGACACGGCGCCGATGATCTGCCAGGCAGGACAAAGGTAAAGAAGAACGGTCCTGAAATCCTTTGGACCTGCAGGTCAGAATCAGACCATTGAAAAGATAATATCCAATTTATATACCAAGAAAAGGGCGGAAATTTTTTCCGCCCTTTTCTTGGTATGTTCGTTTTTTTATCGTAACTTTACCACTGATTAAACACCTTTTCAATAATAAAAAATGCCGATGATTGAATATATCGGTCAGAATTTCTGGCTGTTTTGGGTTATTGTAACCTGTGTATGCCTGATCCTTGAATTGAGTTCCGGAGACTTTTTCGTTACGTGTTTTGCCATAGGCGGTCTCTTTGGGATTGCATCCTCTATAATGGGGTTGCCTTTCTGGTTGCAGGTCGTGATCTGGGCGGTATTCTCTATCCTCAGCATTTGGCTGATTCGTCCGCGGCTGCTCAAACGTTTCCACAATAAGTCGCACGAACGCTCGAGTAATGCTGATGCCTTGATAGGACGTGTTGGAACGGTGATAGAACCGGTCACGTCTCAGAAGAGCGGTTATATTCAGGTGGATGGCGATCAGTGGAAAGCTGTTTCCGATTCAGGGGCAGACTTCCAGATAGGCGAACGGGCGAAGATCGTCTCCCGTGATTCCATTATCGTCAGAGTGGCAAAATGTAAAGAAGAAACTGACGGCCATCAGAATGCCGGCAGGTAGATTATCCCGATAACTAAAAATTTACGAATATGGTAGGAACAGTTGTATTGATCGTCATTGTCGTCTTGGCATTGGTTTTTGTCAAGTCGGCCATCGTGATTATTCCCCAGAGTGAGACCCGTATCATCGAGCGTCTCGGAAAATACTATGCGACTTTGAGGCCGGGCATCAACCTCATCATCCCTTTCATGGACAGGGCAAAAATGGTCTATGCCATGAGCAACGGACGTTATATCTATACACACAAGATCGACTTGCGGGAACAGGTCTATGACTTCGACCGTCAGAATGTCATCACAAAGGATAATATCCAGATGCAGATCAATGCCTTGCTCTATTTCCAGATCGTGGATCCTTTCAAAGCTGTCTATGAGATCAACAACCTTCCCAATGCCATTGAGAAACTGACTCAGACTACTCTGCGTAATATCATCGGAGAAATGGAACTGGATCAGACGCTGACCTCAAGAGACGTGATCAATACCAAACTGCGTGGGGTCTTGGATGACGCCACTAATAAATGGGGCATCAAGGTCAACCGGGTAGAACTTCAGGACATCACCCCTCCTGAGAGCGTCCTTCAGGCAATGGAGAAACAGATGCAGGCTGAACGTAACAAGCGCGCCACCATTCTGACCAGTGAGGGGGAGAAACAGGCACAGATTCTGAAATCGGAAGGCGACAAGGCTGCGACCATCAATAAGGCTGAGGCTGCCAAACAGGAGGCTATCCTGAATGCGGAAGGTTTTGCTACTGCTCGTATACGGAAAGCTGAGGCTGAAGCAGTGGCTATCCAGAAGATCACGGAAGCTGTAGGCAAATGCACGAACCCTGCCAATTATCTCCTGGCTCAAAAATATATCGAGATGCTCAGTCAGGTGGGCAGTGGCGACAAAGCGAAGACCGTCTTCCTGCCTTATGAGGCAACGAGTTTGATGGGAAGTCTGGGCGGCATCAAAGAACTGTTCCGGGTGCAATGATCCCCGGCAGATGAATGCAGAATAATGAAATCAGAATAATGAATATTTGTATTGTTGCGGGAGCACGCCCTAATTTCATCAAGGAGGCTCCTATTATCAGGGTCCTGAGAAGCAAGGAGAATGCTCAGGAGACGGAACCTGTACATTATCAACTGGTCTATACTGGCGCAGAAGGTGATCCCACGATAGAAGGCTCACTTTTCGAAGATCTCCAGATCTCGGGACCTGATGCTTATCTGGGTGTGGTAGAAGAAAACCTGAATGAGTTGACGGGGAAGGTGATGTCAAAATTTGAAGAGTATCTGCAAGGTCATCCTGCTGACGTCGTCATCGTCGTAGATGACCTGGCAAGTACAATGGCTGTGGCTATCGTCACTAAAAAGCGTGGCATCCTCCTGGCTCATATTGCAGCAGGCACAAGGAGTTTTAATATTTCCATGCCTAAGGAAATCAACAGGTTGGTCATAGACGGACTGAGTGACATCCTCTTCACTGCCGGGATCAGCAATAGTTCCATTGCCAGCAAAGAGGGGGCCGAATTGTCGAAGGTCTATATGGTGGGAAATATCCTCATGGATAATATCCGCTATGACCGTAACCGGATGATCCGCCCTGCATGTCTGAAAAAGTTTGACATAGAAGACGGGACATATATCGTTTTTACACTCAACAGGAAAGTTCTTATTTCTGATACGGACAACCTTTACCGGATGCTGTCTCGGATGCTGACTGCTGCAGGTGATGTCCCGATCATCGCCTCTCTGCGCGGACGGGCAAAGCGTGCACTCGAAACTTTGGGCGCCCGGCATGGGTTGGACCTTCAGAAGATTCACATCGTAGAGCCTATGGGGTATCTGGAGTTCGGTTATCTGACGGCACACGCAAAAGGCATTATCACGGATTCCGGCAATGTGGCGGAAGAAGCGACATTCAACCAAGTGCCTTGTATCACGCTGAACAGTTATACGGAACATATCGAGACGATCACGACGGGGACAAACATTCTCGTAGGAGAAGATCCCGAGCGTTTGGAGAAGGCCGTAGAGGATATGGTGAATGGCAACTGGAAAAAATCTGCTATCCCTGACCGTTGGGATGGGAGAAGCGCCGAGCGTATTCTCCGCATTCTTTCAGAGGTGCAATATAATAAGGAATAAGGGTGGTCCGAAAATAACCTGAGTATGGGAAAGAAAGCGATTATAATAGGTGCCAGCAGTGGTATCGGGTATGAAGTCACCCGACTGTTGTTGTCTCAGGGTTGGACGGTGGGTATTGCTGCCCGGCGGAAAGAAAAACTGGAAACTGTCAAGGCGAGTGCTCCTGACAGGGTGTGGACTGAGGTCATCGACGTGACTGATGAGGATGCACCTGAGAAACTGCGGCATCTGATTCAGATGGTTGGCGGAATGGACTTGTATTTCCATGCTTCGGGAATAGGAGCGATGAACCCTGAGTTGAAACATCCTGAGATAGAAATTGATACAGTGAGGACAAATGGTCTGGGTTGGACGCAGATGGTCGGGGAGGCTTATCGCTTTTTCACCGGACAGGGCCATGGGCATATCGCGTGCATCACAAGTATCGCCGGTACAAAAGGACTTGGACCTGCGCCTGCCTATAGTGCCACAAAGGCTTTCCAGCAGACCTATCTTCAGGCTTTGGAACAACAGGCTCACAGCCGGCATCTCAAGATCCATTTCACGGATATCCGCCCGGGGTTTGTGAAAACACCTTTGTTGAAAGGTTCCAATGCTTTTCCCATGCAACTTTCAGTAGGGCCGGTGGCAAAGGCGATTGTCAAGGCTGTTTACCGGAAACGGCATCTGAAAGTGATCGACTGGCGCTGGCATATTCTGACGATTGCCTGGGCCTGTCTGCCACGTTGGATCTGGAGAAATTTTAAACTGTAATGGTTAGGCTCTTGTTATCTTAAAGGTATGGTGAGTCGCAGGTCATTGGTTACATTGGCATGGTCGGTGCCATACATCGTGATGTTGCCCAACATACTTTTGATGACTGTCCTCACTGAAGAACTGAACATCATGGGAATTTTCAAACTCTGGAATAAGGACTTGGTATCTTGAAGATTCTCATTCCCGTCACTGTGCACGATGTAAGCATCTGCAACGGCCTTGACGATGGAGGAAGGGATGAGTGACGGGGGAATGCCCAGACGACTTCTCGCTACGGATTTAATATGGTTGAGAATATAGTCTGTGATGCGTTTCTTGGAATAGGCCTTCAGGTCTGCACAACTCCCGATACGCGTGAGGTTTCGGGTGATCACATCAATATGACTGAGATCACTGCTGATGGTCAGTTCTCTGAAATAGCAGGGATAGGTGATCGTCGAACCGGTATTGATATCGTAAATACTGTCGGTCTTATTGGTATTGTAATCCTTCCCGATGTCACTGGTGTGGAAATGACCGGTCAGAATGAGGTGGACACCACTTTCCATCAGGCGCGCGCGGACAGTCGTATCGTTCTTGATGACAGACGTAGGCAGGAAATGGTTGATGCCAGTAATATGTTCCATGAGCGGGTGGTGCATCATGGCGATCACCTGATAACCTTCTTTCTTTGCCTGAACAACCTGATCACAAAGCCATTTGAGTGTACTGTTGCTGATTTGCCCTGTATTGGAATCGATGCCTAAGAGTTTGACACCTTTGCAAAGCGGACGGATATAGCTCAGGGAGTAGAGGTCTCTGACAGACAGGCTGTCATATCCGAAATCCCGATAGAGATTGGCAAATTCTGCTGCATATATGATCTCTGCTTTCTTCGTGCTGTCGCCGTCGAAATAGACTGCGTTCGGTGTACCTAGGTCATGGTTGCCGGGCACCACAAAGGTTGGAATTCTTGCCTTGAGAAGTGTGTCTAGTTTGCTGACGACATATTCGTGGCTCAGTTTTGAACCGTCTTTTGTCAGGTCACCAGAAATCAGCACTGCAGCCGGCTTTTCCTTCAATACAGTATCGATGAGCGCATTGAACATCTCGGCACTTTTGTCTTCCATCTTCCTATCTCCGGCAAGGTAATTTTGCCATGCTTTGCCGTCTTTGACAAGTAATTTTGGGGACATCACATGGGTATCGGAAATCAGGAACAAGCGGACCTGAGCTGATGACACGAGCGCAGTAAACAGGAACAGGAGGAGCAACAACCGTTTCCAAGAGGGGTGTTGATAAACTCGAAATGTATATTTTTTCATCTTATATTTGTTTCTTTCAGGAATCTGCAGGTTTGCAGGTTGACTGGGCCTTTAATAGTGGCAAAATTAATTAATAAGCCTGAAAGAAACGAACCTTTCTTTGTTTTTTCTGATTCTTTTCGTACCTTTGCGCGCGACATGGAAAAAAGGGATAACTTCGATTTCCTCACCTCAGCACCTGTCCCCAAGGTCATCCACAGGATGGCAGTTCCGACGATTATATCCATGCTTGTGACGAGTTTTTACAATATAGCCGATACCTTTTTTGTCGGTCATCTTAATACTCAGTCAACGGCAGGAGTGGGGATAGTGTTTTCGGTCATGTACATCATCCAGGCTTTCGGCTTTTATTTCGGTCAAGGTTCGGGAACGTATATAGCGAGAGAACTGGGGGCCAGAAGGCATCACAATGCCCGGAAAATGGCATCTACGGGATTCTTCTTTTCCTTTATGTTCGGTTGTCTCTTAATGATCATCGGGGAGGTATTCCTCAGACCGTTGTCCGTCATGTTGGGCTCAACTCCTACCATTCTCCCTTACACGGAAAAGTTCATGTCGATCATCCTTATTGGAGCCCCCTTCTTTACTTCCTCACTGACACTCAACAATCAGATGCGGCAGCAGGGCAATGCTGCTCTTTCAATGATCGGCATTGTGACAGGATCTATATTGAACATCATTTTGGACCCGCTCCTGATCTTCGTATTGGGATTAGGGGTCGGAGGAGCGGCGCTGTCGACGATAACAGGGCAGGTGGTATCTTTCTTCATTCTTATCAGAATGACTCACAGTCCGAAGAATATCGGAATTACTTTTAAGAATTTTTCTCCTTCATGGAACCTTTTCAAGGAGATTTTCTATGGCGGCAGTCCCTCTCTTTCCAGACAAGGATTGGCGAGTGTCTCTATGATTGCCCTGAACGTCAGTGCCGGTGCCTATGGTGATGCGGCCATTGCCGGCATGTCCATTGTAGACCGCCTGACGACATTCATCATGTCAACAGTGATCGGTCTGGGGCAGGGCTTCCAACCGCTATGCGGATTCTGCTATGGCGCACGCTTGTTCAGTCGTATGAAATCGGCTTATTGGTACACTGTCAAGATAGGAACTGTATTTCTGGTGTTTTGCGCTGCAATTGGCATCTGTTTCAGTACACAGATCATCATGTTGTTCAGAAACGATCCGGAAGTAATCAAGGTAGGTAGTGCAGCTCTGATCTGGCAGTTGTCCACGTTCCCTTTCGACTCTTTTACCATGGCGAGCAATATGCTGACACAGGTGTGTCGGAAATCCTGGCGCGCAAATGTTCTCGCTGCTGCACGGCAGGGATTGTTCTTCATTCCTTTCGTCATGATCTTGCCTGCACATTTCGGTATTCTGGGTGTAGAGATGTCACAGAGTTGGAGTGATGTCTGCGCTTTCTTATTGACTATTCCTATTATGAAATATACTTTTAATGAATTTAAATTAAAAGGAAAATAATCTGCTGGATTTTATCATCGGATTGATGTAATGGATATTTGTGCTTGACATATAGATTCGGGGGAATACAATTTTATACTGGCGCAAAGAAATAGTTATGCTTGATAACTGACAATTTAGTGGGGGCTTAACTATAAATAATGTCTGTCACTTCTGACTTAGCCTTGAATGGGACAACATCCGGAAGGCTCATGAAATGCTTTTCTCCTCATTTCTTGATTTTTATCTCTTTATCAAGGACAGATGCTTCCGATTTTTCAATGGTTTTCGATACAATTACTGGCAAAGACTGTTTTCCATTCCGCGCGTATTATAAGCGGAACACGATAGGGATGGAGAACATCGTCTTGCAGGGTTTGTCATTGTGGATTCCCGGTTTCCATTTTGGCATCTTATGGACCACCCTCATAGCTTCTGCATTTAGTAACGGATGAGCGGATTTCGTGATCTTGATATTGCTGAGGGCCCCGTTTGTGTTGATGATGAAAGATACAATCACTTCCCCTTCTATTTTACTTTTCATTGCAGTAGGCGGGTACTGGATGTTCTTATCCAGCCATTTCATCAGTTCCACCCATCCTCCTGGGAATTCGGGCAGTTGCTCTACAATTCGGAAATTGAGTGCCTGATTGTCCGGTGTTGTCTGGGTCAATGCCTGCAGCTCGTCGTTGTGTGCTTTATCTCCCTCTTTTCCGGAGGCAGCTACGCTGGAGTCTGAGCCGCCGGTACTTTCCCCTACATCACTCGTTCCCCCGGGAGAACCGTTGTTGTCTGTTGTGGCGGCGTCTGGAGGTATGACAGGACGCTGCTGATCTTCTCCAAACAGTTTCAATACCTTCTCTCCCTGTTTGACGACCTTATGCGATGCGTATCCTGATTGCCGCCTGGACAACTGGTTGCCTTGTGCCAGTGGGGGAAGTGCTTTCATATCATTGAATTCTACGCTTTTGATGTCATTCAGGTTCATGGAATGATTGTCGATGAATAGGATGACACCTACGCAGATGATGATAGCGGCGGCTGTGCCCAAGATGATGAGCAGAGCTGTCAGATTTCTCCTCGGAGTCCCTTCACGAAGCTCGTAAGCCCCGTATTTCTTGTTGCGGCCTGAAAAAACCAGATTCAGCCATTTTGGGTCATTTAAATCTATTCTAGACATTGTACGATTGGTCTTTATCCTTATTTATGCTGAAACGGATTGGGTATGGATCGTCTCGTTTCAACGTCAGGGAGACTTTCAAATCGCAAAGTTATGTTTTTTTCTATCTAACTCCAAATTTTTATAGGCAAATGTTCCTTAAAAGTCTTCCGTCAGAGGACTTGTTTCTGTTCTTTATCGATTCATTCCTTGGAAAGACCGGCATAGAATGGTCTGATGAACCCGAAAAAGGGTTGTAAAAAATTCAAAGAATATATTTGGTAAATTGACTGGAAAAGTTTAATTTTGCGGAAGCGGAAGGATACTGATCGGGAGAAGAATTGCTCTCTGACAGCCCTTCGGGAAGGGTGACAATGGAAAAGCCAATTAATCAGAATAACCAGGGGGAAATTGTGTTCATAAGAAGTGCAGCCGAAAGTAGGCTGACCTTGGAATATGCACCGGGAATCAAGGCCGGCTTCCCTTCACCTGCCGAATCATATGAGATGGAATCACTCGATTTCAATAGAGATATGATCCATCATCCGGATACGACTTTCTATGGCCGGGTACGTGGAGACTCTATGATCCAGGCAGGAATCAGCGATGGCGATTTATTAGTGATAGACCGTTCTCTGGAACCCAGAAACGGCGATGTCGTCGTGGCTTTCTATGACCACAAATACACGGTGAAATTTTTCGATAATACTCATTATAATGAGGGTTATATAGAACTGAGACCGGCCAATCCTGAATATCCGGTATTCCGTGTCACTGCTGCCGATGATGATTTCATGGTGTGGGGAGTGGTCCAGTATACGATTAAGAATTGGCATAAATAGATGACGGGAGGAAAAGATTGATGTATTATGCTCTTGTAGATGTCGATAATGCGTACGTTTCGTGCGAGCGTTCCTTCCGGCCTGACCTCAACGGTAAGCCCGTTGTCGTGTTGTCTAATAATGATGGTTGTGTCGTGGCACGGAGCAATGAGGCCAAGGCTATGGGCATCGAAAGAGGAGTGCCTTTTTTCAAACTCCCTGAGCTTTTTCCCGGGAAAAAGATTTATGCTTTCTCTTCAAACTATGAGTTGTATGCCGACATGACACGGCGACTGATGAATATTGTGAGTCGTGATGTGCCTGAATTTCACCGCTATTCCATAGACGAAGGTTTCTGTGTGTTTCCTGATAAATGGGAATCTGACCTGAAGGCTTGGGGCGAAAATTTATACCGGGAAGTCTGGCGCGGACTGGGTATTCCTGTGAGCATCGGCATCGGAAGAACGAAAACGCTGGCTAAGGTGGCGGCACGCTTTGCCAAGACTTATCCAGGATACCGCCACTGCTGTATGATCAGCACAAAAGAACAGCGCCTGAAGGCTCTGCAGATTTTCCCAATAGGGAAGGTGTGGGGTATCGGACGACGTTGGGCAGTGGACTTACAAGTTTCCCGAATCAAGACTGCAGGTGATTTTGCAGCTCGACCTGAATCGTGGATACGTGCCCGCTTTAATGTGATTGGGCAACGGACATGGAAGGAGTTGAATGGACAGGACTGTATTCCTATTGACGATATGAATTTGGATCGGGTGAGGAAGAAGAGCATTAGTGTCTCCCGGTCTTTCTCCCATGTCCTTTTCCAGTATGAGGATATTAAAACGCATGTCGCCAATGATGCCGCGAGGTGCGCTGAACGGTTGCGACTATATCATCAAGTGGCAGCAGGTGTTGCCGTATTCATAGATACTGATCCTTATCGGAGAACCGGTTATCCTGAGGGGATGTTCAGAATGCGTACGCTGTTGACACCGTCCAGCAGTACCCGGATTATCGTAAGCACGGCGATGCAATGTTTCAGAAGTGCTTTCGTACAGGGTTACCCTTATAAGCGTGCCGGTGTACTGCTGATGGATATTTGTCCTGACAATAGTGTTCAGACGGATTTCTGGGATTATCGCCCCGAATTGTATCAGAAAGAGAACCGACTGGATGCTGTCATTGATCGTATCAACAGAATCAACGGGCGAGAGACGGTGGTCTTGGCAGCAAGGCAATATACGGCGAAGGACAGTCATGGGAAGGCTGTGAAGTTTGCTGAGGCTATCCGGAGAGACAGGAAAAGTCCTGAATATACGACAAGGTGGTCTGACATCCTTGAAGTTGACTGAGTTGCTATTCGGGTAATGGAATTTTTAAGATAGGAAGAGAATGGAAACAATATTGTATATCAAAAATATGGTCTGTGACCGGTGTATCATGGCGGTCTCCCAAATATTGAATGGTCTGAAATTGCACCCGAGGAGTGTAGAACTCGGGGAGGTGCAGCTTGCAGACCAACTCTCTGAGGGTCAGCGAAACCAACTCCGGGAGGCGCTCGAGAAAATGGGTTTTGAACTGCTCGACGACAAACGGCGGCAGACAATCGGACAGATCAAGAGCGCTATTATAAAATTGGTACACTATGAGAATGACCGTTCTGATGTCAATCTTTCGGATTACCTCTCTGAAAAATTGCATAGTGACTATTCGGCATTGAGCAAACTTTTCAGTGAGGTGGTCGGCAAGACGATAGAGCGCTATTATATCGAACAACGGGTGGAACGAGTGAAAGAACTGATTAAGTATGACCAGTTGAGTTTGACCCAAATCGCCAATAAACTTAATTATTCCAGTGTGGCATATCTCTCCAGCCAGTTCAAGAGTGTTACAGGTATGACTCCTTCTGCTTTCAAGGTCCGGAAAGGGAATATGCTGAAGGCTTTGGATAAAATCTGAAAAGAGATTTATTGTATAGGTTGTTTTCAGGAAGTGTGAGTAATAAAAAGGTATTCTTGCCTTCTTATTGGGTAAGCGGATTTTTCATGATGTAAATATGAGATTTTAAATTAAAGATTGTAGAATTATGAAGTATGGGATTATTGGAACAGGTGCCATCGGTGGCTTTTTTGGTGCTAAACTGGCGAAGTCTGGTCAGGAAGTACATTTTCTCTTTCATCGGGATTATGATGTGGTCTGCAAACAGGGACTTCAGGTCAATTCTTATGACGGAGACTTCCACCTCTTTCCTGTACATGCCTATCAGCATGCTGAGGATATGCCGCAATGCGATGTGGTATTAGTGGCTCTGAAATCTGTAAACAATGAGTTGTTGAAAACGTTGCTGCCTCCACTTTTGAAAGCTGATACTTTAGTGGTAATGATACAAAACGGCATCGGTGTGGAAGATGATATCCAGAAGATGTTTCCGGGTACTTGGCTTGCAGCTGGCTTGGCATATGTCTGTGCGGCAAAGACGAAACCTGGAGTGGTGGACCATCTGGCACAGGGATCGATAGATATCGGCAATTACAGTTGTAAAGATCAAAATGTCATGGACAAACTGATCTCGGAAATGAATGCGGCAGGTGTCAAGGCCAAAGAGGTCGAGTATCATAAGGCACGCTGGAATAAGGCGATTTGGAATATGTCTTTCAACGGGATGACGGTGGCTTTGGATACAAAAACAGATGCACTGCTTGCAGATCCGGCTTCTAATCAACTCATCCGTGACCTTATGCTGGAAGTAATAGACGGGGCAAGGGCTTGTGGCGTAAAAACGCTTACACACGATTTGGTGGATAAGATCATCCATTTTACTCAAGATATGCCACCTTATTCACCGAGTATGAAACTTGATTATGACTTCCATCGCCCGATGGAGATCTATTATCTCTATACACGTCCGATAGAGGAGGCAAAAAAGGCAGGTTATGAGATGCCTAAATTGTCTATGCTCGAAGCGGAATTGAAATTCAAAGAACGGAATAATCTATAACTCTCGGTTATTGTCGTTATAGTTTATCAGGGAAAGTGCGCTTTCCCTGTTTTTTATTACTATCTTTGCTGTAGTAACAGGTTTCTGTAAAGTGTCTTCTATCAGGGAATCACGTGCCCGTCTATTGTATTCGGAGCTATATCCTACATTAAAACTTGCTATTATTGAAAGCATGTATCATTTGAGTTGTGCGGATTTTAAATTTAATACTTTGGAATTATGAGAATATTAATTGCCGGTGGTACCGGTTTCATCGGGAGACATTTATGCACATTCCTTGCCGGAAAAGGATATGAGTTGAATGTCCTGACTCGTAGGGAAATGACGGGTGTAGAAAACGTTCATTATTATCGTTGGAATATGGAGCAAGGATTTATTGACCCACATGCTTTTGATGGGGTGGAGGCACTTATTAATATGACGGGTGTTAATATCGGGGAAAAGCGCTGGACGAAAAACAGGAAAGAAGAAATTCTGAAGAGTAGAATAGAATCTTTGGAACTGCTGCTGAAATGTATGTTGAAGGCAGGAGCCAAGATACAGGTATTGATATCTTCATCGGCAGTGGGATACTATGGAGCAGTGACGACAGGGCATATTTTTCAAGAAAAAGATGAGGCTGGAACTGATTTCTTGGTTGATGTCTGTCGGCGATGGGAGACAGAGGCATTGAAGTTTGGGAAAGTTGCGGATCGGATAGTCATTTTGCGCAAAGGTGTGGTGATCGGAAAGAATGGAGGAATGTATCAGAGATTAAAACCTTTGGCGAGATTAGGAATCAATGTTTCTTTAGGGAGCGGGAGGCAATATCTACCGTGGATTGGTATCGCTGATTTGATCAGACTCTATAGTTATATTTTGGAAAATAAAGAGATGGAAGGGGTTTTCAATGCTGTTGCTGATGAGCATATCACGATGAATGAATTTTCCAAACAACTGTTACATTCTTTTGGTAGGAAAAATGTCTTGCCGAATGTGCCGTCATGGATGATTAAGTTCATGTTCGGTGAGCTGTCTGAAATGTTATTGAGAGGGTCTAGGGTGAGTAATGCAAAGGTCAGAGCATCTGGTTTCCGCTTTTCTTGTCATTCGATATCCCAAAGTCTGTAATACGTAAAAGATCATGAATGATAACTAATGTGTATTCACTCAAAATAAACGGGTTGGAGATAAGGCATGCTACGGAATCTCTACTGGAATGAAGATTCTGTTCTCTGCTTATTTTCCCTTTTTTGTTTTGTAACTCTCTGAAAGTTGTATTGGTATATTGGTATGCTTTTTGAAAGTAGAAATGGATATAATCTGATAATCAAATTGTAAATGTATACATATTAATGTTATAATGTAATATATTAAATAAGGTTAATAAAAGCGTGTCTTATCGAAGTATTTATTCGCTCATAGAAATTATTTCTTATCTTTGTTACTGATACCTAATTGTAACTAATAACTTCTAAAATAATCAAGAGAAAGGAGGTGATTCTTTTTTATGCAGATTCTATTTTCCCTATTTTTCAAGTGGTGCAATATGTTCGAAGTTGTTCCTTTAATTTGAATATGGAATTTTCAACCATTGCTAAAACCAGAATAAATCCTTGAATTCGAATATTGAGCTAATATAAGGTGTTGCGGAAACATACTCTTTTATGTGAATGCCCGTTTAATGCTTTTATTTGTTGAAATAAAATGTACATAACTTCATAAAAATGCTGAATAAATACCTATAATTGTCATTTTAGGAATGCTAATTCCAAGACTTCTAGACTGTTGGAATCTCCCATTCGGATGAGAAAAATTACATAGTATTGTAATCTATTTAACCTTAGTAAGACCAATCTAGTTTATAATAGTTGATGAAAAGAACATATCGTTATATTTATCGTGTTTTCTCCAATCTGGTATTAACCTTATTTGGGAGATACAATTTAAATCCGGGTTTTATGTGAGGAATTTTATCTTCGGAAAAATCACATGACTTTGGACTTCTCCAAGTTCTGTTGTCGATAAATGTGCAACCTGTTTTTAGTGTACCTTTCTAAGGATATTGTGCTGTCTCTGGTTGTTTATATATCACATGAAGTGCCCTTCTTTGATTCTCTTTAGCAGTAATGCCACTTTGTATTGAATATTGGATAGCCTTATAGTAGAGGTACAGATATAGAAATATCGTCAAAGATGTCACATCAGAAGTTAACGAAAAATGAGCTGGAATTTACACTTTGCTCTTTGCACTTTGCACAAAATTGCCTTGTACTAATTCAGATTAAGGTTTTGTTGATGCAGAGTAAATGAGTTTTAAATAATTAAGGAGTTTTTTGATAGTCATAATGTTCAAATATAAAATATTACGCCGAATGAAATTAATATTAAAAAATAGAATTACAAGAGATGATGACCTGATTAGTTGTTATCTTCGGAAGAAGAAGATTGAGGAAATATTCTTGTTGTTACTGTCTATTGTAGCAGCGTTGGTTATGATTTTTGTATTTTATGCTTACTTTATAGATAAATCTTAATGGTGATCATAAGGTTCAAAAGTTATCCTTTCTCATTGCAAATTAAGTGAAGTTTGAATCCGAGAACCAGCCCATAGAACATTTGCCTCTTTGAGCGATTCCCTTGAAGGTTTTATGGTTGTGTATTCTCTGATTCCTGCAAATATGGGGAAGGTGTATTGCCTGCAAAGCTAATTCCTGCACATTTGTCAAGAAGTACCTTTTTGATGAATAGGTCAAGGGGCACCGCTACTTCTTTCTCTAACTCTACAAAGCGGTTGGAGGATACAACTTTTGGGGAAAGGTGACGCATATGCCGGCATACTTCTTCCTTATAAGAATGTTTTAGGCAACGGTAGCCCGAATCATGGAAAAGCATCATTTATACTATACCCCAATTTTAGACAATGTTTAACTTTTATTTAAATAATATACTCATCCACGGAGAGCGCGCATAGCGGCAAGAGGCGTCGTGTAACGCCTCGGCGAGCGTCACGCTGCAGATTGAT
>NZ_JAMXLY010000059.1 GCF_024054555.1 Segatella cerevisiae
CCGCCGGACTGTTCACTAGAATTATTGCAAAGATCAGTGCATTTACTGTTCTACAGTATATCAATTATAGGAATAAACGACCTATCGGGAGAGTTAAATACGCTCTAGATTAATTCCGCCAACGGGTAGAAGATATAATTCCTTGGAATATTCCGCTTGTCCATGATCCAAACAAATGAAAATATTTTAGTCCTTATTCTTCATACAGTTTTCTGGCACACTTAATATGCAAATTTCAATATTCTTTTTACATGTTAGCAGGTTCGGATAGAAGTCTATGTGTTACAGGCATTTCATGATAGATTTTTCCATCAAGTAATTTTCCATTAACGTGTTTATTACGTTTTACTCCGTCGCTCCCCCAAGTACCCCATTGCTTAAAGAAAAAGGCTGAACCCTCTTTCTCTACTTGATTTTTAATATTTAGAGCCCATTCCATTTTCATAGGTCTCGCCTGACGGCCACTTTCTCCGCCAACAATAATCCAATCAATGCCAGCTAAATCCAAATCCCCCAAATCTTCTACCAGAGGTTCACAGGACAAAAATCTCACCGAGGCATTTATTTTACGAAGATAATCAATACGGAATTTTGTCTCTTGAGCCTCAACAGTTACTCCAAGCCAAATATTCTGTGGTATTTCATGTGTAGCAAAATACGCACTCATTCTTTCTGCCCTTTTAGTCAATATTTGATACCTATGCTGTGGCGTTTTACGGATCGTATCCATAATCCTATCAACAAAGGAGAAAGGAACCTTTTCATGGAACACATCACTCATCGAACACACAAAGATATTATGCCCCTTTTTCCATGACAAAGGTTTATCCAAATCCTCCGGATGCAAAGTGAGATTGAAACCATTTTCATATTTTTTCAACCCCATAGCCCGTAACCTGCGAGACATCGTTTCAGCATAACAATGCAAACACCCTGTAGAATATTTGTTACATCCTGTAATCGGATTCCAAGTTATATCCGTCCACTCAATCTTGCTACTCATAATTTTATTCCTTTCCTATTATATCTTGAGCTATTTTTACGGCAGTTTGATTTTGAGAAGCAAAAGCAAAATGATAAATAGGTACATTTTTACTATTCTTCAATACTAAAGGTTTTGGAGAAACGTATTTAAACATCGTCTTTAATTGATGAATATAAAGCTCCGCAATCTTCTGTATTGGATGACTTATTTTCTCTATCATTGTTTCTTCATCACCAAAAAGATTTGATTCATGATGCTCTTGATAAAATATCCTCTGTATTTTTTCCTGCGAGAGACCGAAAAATGATTCAAGTTTATCCGGATAAAGTAATTTTCCTTTTCTATCTAAAAGTCTATTGACAATCATCCCCGTTGGAATTAACACAAACATATCAACCTTTAAATCTTTAAATTGAGCAATGGAATCCCAGTTGACCTGCATTCCAAAAGGATCCAATAGTACAAGTCCTCTATATTTATTATCATTCTTAAAAACCTTCGCCATCTCCCTAAGATACTTATTTGCATCCCCAACTCGAAATTGAGGATTATGCAAGTTATATTTCGACAGTTTCGTTTTCAGTGACTTACTCGCTTCCAAGTCATAGTCTATAAAATAATAATAATCAAATCCACCTTCTTTATCTAGGGCTGCAACACGTTCTGCTGCACCTTTATATACATTCAATTCTGATGGAATTATGTCTTTTTGATCAAAAAGGTCTTTCATCAATACTGATGATTGTTCGTTCTGTTCAGATCTTGACCCGCTACCAGCAAACCCATCAAAATAAATTAACTTCCAACCATATGTGTAACGATTCCTATTCATGATCGTCAAATAAGCCTTTACATACTTTTCAAATGCGTCTAACTTTTTCTTAGTCCACGGACCAGCCCAACCATTCTTTGAGGTAATGTTTTCATGATCTTTTTTCATTAAGGTATTCTTTAAAACTCTATTAGTGCAAATATACTAATATTTTCACATATAGTCAGATCTTCGTAGATTTTTTTCTTTATTACTACTGAAGTTCCTCTGATTTGTTTTCATCTCCCAATGGTGAGTAATCGAGTTTACTCAGTTAGCAGACTTTGATTTCTAAACCTTCAGACACGTGCCAGAATTGTTTTGATAATCTACTTAATTTCTATAAGGGCATAAAGAAGTTTCCAAAAGTTTCAAAATAAACCAGTACTTACATTACTTATCATTAAACGCCATAGTTATCCCAATTCTCAGCAGCAAACATTCTCATTCCATTGTTAGGTTTATACATAGGATAATGTTTCGAGTATTCACTTTCTGCTTGACGAAAATTTCTTGTTGAAATTTCTCCAATATGATGAAGATGAAGTAAACCTATTACGGCAGAACGTGATTGTCCCTGATTGCAATGCACTAATATTTTAGATTCACTTATATGCTTATCAATAAATTGAATGGCTTCTTCTATGATTTGTTTGGGAATATATTGAGGATTTGCAACATCAACTAAATTCAGAATAAGGTCAGATTCTCTATAAGCAAAAAAATACTCAGGGCTTTCTTTAGGAGCTCCCAAGCTCTTGTATCCTAAAGCTTCCCGGTGATAAGGCTCTTTACAAGCATGTATCACACGCCACCCAGGTTCTTTTTTAACTCTATACTCATAATCATCTTGTGAGCCTATATAAAGATTTCGTACTATTTCTTTCATCATATTAAATTATTATAAAGTTTATACTCAGCACTATTATGAGTGCATTTCATAAATCTTGAAGAACACATTCTAAGTTGTAGGCCGCCATCAGCAGAATCCAAGTAGTATACTCCCGTTTTATGGTGCGTCAGAAATTTTCTATCCAGATATTGTCCTAACACCCACTCCTTCCGTCCATAAAGATATAGATGATCACATCCAATTGCACAAATCAACGTTTGTTTTTCCTTTTATTCCATTTTTAGTGGCTTCTCCCTGAAAGGAAGTAAGCTGTCGGACGAGAGGGACTGAAACGTATTAGGAAGCTAAGGCTTCACAATGATAGTGTTTCAGTAAGATTCATAACACAAAGGCAATAAAAGTTTCGGAATATGTAAAGGATTGATTCGCATTTTTATGGTTAATAGGTAAAAATAAAGAAAAAAGGAACAAAATGTGGGGGATAACTAATTGATTAATGATGTTTCTAACGATTCTGGGATCAGGGAAGATAAAAAGAACGAGCCCCAAAAGTTTAAAAACTCTTGAGGCTCTCTTCGGAGGTATTCTCTCCCACTTTTCAGGTATATAAGACGAGGTTATGTGGCTAGTTAACGTATCGCTTGTTTGTGGCTCGTACTCCTGTTTATCTTCGGCTGTATCGATACTACTTTTGCAGTCATGGGGTGTGATGAGATTTCCGACAGTCGTATTATGATCTTAATCTTGAGGGGGGCAAAGGATAAAGGGGGCCAGGTTACAGGGTATATCAAACAGGAAGGGCTAACCTGATGACACGCCCTATCCTGATGTATTGACAACCAGCGCATCTGAAGGCGTCCCACGATGTTCGCATTAGTTGGTCTCCGGTTTATGTTTAGCAAGCGTTCGTGTCCAATTAATGTGCATGCCTTATAAACAGGGGACTTTTAGGGTGCCCCTAATTGTAAGTTTCAAATAAAGCGGAAGAGATCTGAATCTATTGTTGATTGACCAAGTTTCCTGTTCTTGGCTTCTGATCATATACAGAAAGAACAATTTCTTAAGATCTGTTGTACTCTGCATGATTTCTTGATTTCTAATATGAGTACAAACACAACTTTTATGAAAGGCTCAAACAAGATGCCTTCTTTGGACACTTACAAATAAGTATAAAAAACTTTCCATATTCTTGCAAAGTTGGACAAAAAAGTCTATCTTTGCACAAAAGCAGAAATATGAATTCCTTACTTCCGGTTATTTATCGTAATAGAATCTTCACGCCCAAAGTCTTGTCCGATGAAACAGGCAGGACGAAGACAGGCATTGCAAAGACCTTGCAGCGGCTGGTGAAAGCGGGAGCCATACGCAAAGTGAGGCGTGACTTGTATTGCGCAGTAGATATGGGCACGGGATATACAGCCGCCAACCGCTACGAGATAGCGAGTTCGGTCACCCCTACAGCTCATATTGGCTATCATACTGCCCTGGAATACCTGGGTATCGCTCACCAGCCTTTTTATACGGTTTTTGTGATCACCCGAGCCCAGACGAACCCTTTTCATTTCGAAGATTTGGAATTCAGGCCATGCAGGGAGACTGTCGGGGATTTAGGTGTCCAGAATCTGGCCACCGACCCTCTTGTCAGGACGACAGACTTGGAGCGGACCATTGTGGACTGCTGTGACAAGACCGAGTTGGCTGGTGGTGCTGAAGAACTGGCACATTGTCTGGAAGGGGTTTATGCACTTGACGAGAACAAGCTTCGACAGTACCTTGCAGCCTATGGCAAGGCCTTTCTTTATCAAAAAACAGGTTATATGCTGCAACGCATTCAAAAACAGGCAGGGATTTCAGACAACTTTATTTTCTTTTGTTGGGAGAAGGGGCATAAGAACGTGAAAAAATTTACCAATACTGATGAGTCAGATATTTACGACAGCCATTGGAACCTTTATGTTCCGAACATCATATCACAAAAAGAAGAATTGAATGAAATCATATAGCAAATCCGCACTGGACAATATTGCGCGACAGGAAGGATTTATACGAGACAATCTCGAGAAAGTAATGCGCCTCGCTGACATACTCGACTACTTCCATCGCAGGCCCCTACTGTCACGAACACTGGCACTCAAAGGAGGCACTGCCATCAATCTCGCCGTATTCAAGATGCCCAGACTTTCAATTGACATAGACCTTGACTTTTCCGTTGACTGCGACCGCGACACCATGATGGCAACAAGAGAGCAAATCCGTCACGAGATATTGCGTTACATGGTCTCCGAAGGCTACACACTATCACCAGCCTCCAAAATGCCTCATGCACTAGACTCGTGGATATTCCTGTACCGTAATGCTGTGGGCAACAATGACGCCATTAAAATCGAGATTAACTATTCGGATAGATGTCATGTCTTTGATCCTGTCAGCATTAACGTTGAAGTGCCATTCCTCTGCCCTTTCAGAATCAGAGCCCTTGCACCTATAGAACTCTTCGCAACCAAAATCAATGCATTGATTGGCAGAGCTGCCGCAAGAGACATCTATGATGTAGACGGCATGATAACAACAAATCTATTTCCTTCGCAAGAAGAGAGGGAAGCGCTCAGAAAGACTACACTATTTTATCTAACAGTCGGCTCCAGCCGTAAAAGCGACGAGGAACTCTATCAGTTGACAAGTCTTTCCCAAATGGACAAGGTAAAATATGCACAGATACGTACACAACTTTTGCCCGTTCTCCGTAAAACCGAGCGATTTGATTTTGAGAAGATGAAAAAGAGGGTAAGAGACTATCTTCAGGAACTTCTGCAATTTACAGACCGGGAAAAGGAATATTTCAAACGGTTTAGAGAGAGGGTGTACAGCCCGGAACTTCTTTTTGACTCGCCGGAATTGACAAAGCGTGTGGCTCACCATCCCATGGCATTATGGAAAATGGGCAAAAAATAAAAGTAACATTCCCGCAGAAAGGCGCATCAACAATGCCTGTTTCCATGTAAGATCAAACAGTCCTTGCCATTCCATATTGCAAAACTCCGAATCCGGCACCTTTTGGTCATCCAGAGCGAAACGGAGAAAATCAAAGAAAACGTCAGACACCCGTCAAGTTCACACCCATTCACCTCTAAAAATCATTCAGGTAATATCAATAATTTATAACGTGTAAAGGAGTCCACATTGTTCATGTAAAACACCGGATACCCTCCATCCTGTTGAAGAAAAAATAATTTCTTAAGATCTGTTGTACTCTGAATCATTTCTTGATTTCTAATGTGAGTACAAATGTAACATTCTTTAAGGGTTCTTGAAAGATGCCTATTTGGGAAACTTTCGATAAAGACTAACTGTTAGGTAAAGAGATAATTGTCAAAAACAAAGAATTACTTCTTATTGAAAATCAAATCCAATCCCTGCTTACGATAAAATGGAAAACGTGTATCACTGGAAATCAATGGCAAGTGTTCGGTCAAAGCTTGTGAAATAATCACATGGTCTGAAGGGTCCTTATGACCCTGCCTTATATTTAAACGAAGTCGGGAATAAGTCAGCATGTGCTCTTTCTTCAACGGTAGAATCGTTATGTAAAATTCATTTTCTATAGAATTTACCAAATCTTCTGCTGTTTTCCATCGCTTAGAGCCCAAACCTTTATTATTGAAACCAACAATAAGTTCTCTCACGGATTCAACGCTTATACACAAGACCGTTTCCGGTTCTTGAATTATTGCTTGAACATCACGGCTCAATTGCTCAATATCAAGAGCTAAGTAAACAAAGATATTTGTATCTATCAAATATCGCATTTACAATAGAAACGATGGGTCATTGACAATGATGCTTCCCTTCAGCCTCATTGCTGCCTCCCAAGTCTTACTGACCTTCTTGTCAGCTTGTTTTTTTGTGGCATCAGCCACTTTCTTCGTCTTCTTATCCATAAATTTCAGATTTCTTCCCCAAAATTAATTATTTTATTTATAATCTCCAAATGACAACTCTTCATTTTATGTTAAATTTTCGCGAGTGCCCAATTAATGTGCACGCCTTATAGGGGACTTTTAGGATGCCCAAAATTTAAGTTCCGAAAAAAGCTGAAGAGATTTAAGGCCTAAACGTATCAACTCATCAGAGGTTTCTTTCTCGTTAGCCAATCGTATCAGCCTATTGACGTAGGTGGGCAAGGAGTCTGAACAGTACGTATAGTCGTGCGTCAACAAGATATATGGATATCTGCTTTCCTTTACAATAACATAAGATTTAAAACATTGACTCCACTGTTGATTGTTTCTAGGGCACGATACCAAATACAGAATTTTTATGATTTGCCCAGTCTGCTATACGAGCGATTTGGACTCCCTTGCAATCCGTTGTTCCCGCAACCGCCTGAACTGATTTGAGCACTCTTCGTGCGAAAGTTTTAATCGGCTCCAGGATTCCACCGATTGAATCTTGATGGCATTGATTTTCTTGTGATAGTCGTTAAGTATCGGTTCCATCCATTAGTCCTTTCTCTATATCTTGACATTACAAAAATAACTAAATTTTTCTGTAAAAAAGATAAATTCTTCAAACTAATTTGTAAATTTGTAGTTGTCAGTAAATAAACCTGATACCAATAGAGATAAGAACATTCTAAAAGGAAATACCATGAACGGTCTTATAGCAATATGATTCGTTCGCATGATAAACAAAATTTGAGATATGCCCAATAAAAGTCATTTCATCATCCGCAACTCCAAGTCAATTAGCTTGGGATTCAAAAAAAATCGCAATGCTGACCACCAAGAAAAAATTGTTAAGGAACTTCTTATCAATTATAGTGCTCAGCAAAAGCATCTGTTATCTTCCTTTCGCAATATGTGCCTTGTCCTGGAGAAGAGAAGCAACAACCAGGACTCTGCCCTTCAAGTGCCGCACATACAAAGGATCAGAATTAGATTTTTGACCCAAGCTAAAAAAGATATTATAGAAAATTATCAAAAGTTCGGACTCATTCCGATGACCCTATCTGATATGAATCAGACTGTTATCTTTGATATTTATGATTCTGTGCAGTTCCATCAATTCAAGCATTTGATTGATAAATTCGCAAATGCTTCTCCAAATGATATTCCTAAAGACTGTCTATCACTTTAATACAAGATATTGAAGGCTATGACAACGATCAGATTCTTGATAAAACGCTGATTTCCGGAGACTATGACAATGTACTGATGAGTCTCAATGGATATTTCGCCAATTCCAATCAGTATGGTCAGATAAAGTTCCGATTGAAACAGTATGTAAACGAGAACGATCTCTCCGCCCATTGGATCGGTGATACACTATTGCAATTCGATTCTATATCCAAGCAACAAGCAGTATATATTGCAACTAATTTTGATATCATAAATCAAATAAAGGTTCAAGATGTTCGTAGGTTTCTCGCCGTAAAAGACGAGTTCGGTCAGGAAGAACTACAACTCGGCTTTAATGTCCATACTGCGGAAGACCTTCCTAAAATAGGTGTATTGGATACAGGATTAATAAAAGATGGTCAACCATGGGAAAATATTTCTAAAGGAGGTAAGGACATTTCTACCACCAATAATCAACCTTTCAAGTCTCATTCCGACCATGGGACGACAGTGTCTTGCCTCGCCTCATTTGGACTGAACTATTATCAAGCTTCCAGAACTGAAAGAGACATCGATGCTGATGCGTTCATTTATACCATTAAAGTCCTCGATAATGAGACCGGTTCTTACAATTTGGCTAAAATATACGATGCAATAGTTGAAGGTTATAAGCAGGGTATCCGAATTTTCAATCTCTCCTTCTGTGACGAGCACACAAAAGCATACAACTCTGACGTATCTCCATTTGGATATATGTTGGACCAACTTGCTTATGACTATGATATCTTATGTTTCATATCAACAGGTAATCTAGATCCCGACATGGTGAAAATCTACCGCGAAGACTCGGCGATTCCAAATGGCGAAGAAAAATGGCTTAATCATCCATACCATTATTTTATTCCTGATTCCAATGGTAACGTTTTAAGTGATATATCAAATTTATTGTCACCAGCTGACAGTATGAATAATATGACCGTTGGTGCCATAGCCGAAGGAGAAGCTCACATTGATGTTGAAGCATAAGAGAGACCAGCTACACAGGTCTCTCTTTCTTTATAATAGATAAAAGTATATCAATGTCTATATCTCTATGGGTCATTCCATGATCCAGCACCATTCTTTTGATAGTCAGGATCAATGCTTTTTGCACTTCATAGTAGGAATAGCCTTTAGCCGCCTTTACGAACCGTTGCTTGTCATCATCAGACCTAAAATAGAACTTTTTGCCTAATGTTTTGTCGATCAACTGAATGATCTGATTCTCATCAGGAAGTTTAAGTTCAAGCAGAAGGTCAAATCTGCGCCTGAGGGCTTCATCAATCATCTGTACCTGATTGGTGGCAGCAATGACAATCGAATTGTCGTTCAGATAATCAAACAGTTGCAACAGCGTATTCACCACACGCTTCATCTCCCCATGGTCCTGATCGTAATCCCGTATCTTGCCGATACTGTCAAACTCATCCAGGAAGATGATGGCGTTCTCGAAGGCACCCTGTTTGAATACCTTCGTAAGATTCTTACTCGTCTCACCGAGTTTTGAAGAAACTATAGCCCCCAAGTTCATTGTAATCAGAGGCTTTTCCAATTCCCCGGCAACGATGGAAGCAGCCAGAGTCTTGCCACAACCTGAAGGACCGTAGAAAAGCAACTTATTGGAGAGAGGTATATCGAGTTCTTTCAAGTCACTTGATTGCTTATGCTCCTTGATAAAATACCTCAAGTCATTCTTGACATCATCAGAACAGATAATGTCATCCAGATTGTAGGATGACATCACAGAAGAAATAATCAGATTTTCGTTGTTCTCATCCTCTTCAGAGAAATCCCTTAACCGCCTAATTTGATTCCTACGAAGACCTTCTGATATTATCGACTGCAACTGAGCGGCAAAGTTAAATTTTTTGGTTTTTTCTGAGTAGTCGACAAGACCATGCAGAGAATCCATCAAACGACCCTTGTCGTTTGATAGTGCATATCTGGCAATATCCTTTATGTAATCGTACTGACTCATACCAATTCCTTCTTTTTGCAAATATAAAAGATTATTTGATATAAAGCAAGAGATACCGTATTTAATTCTCTTATTCCCAGGTAAAAAATCGATTCTGTAAACCCCTCCGCTCAAAGAGAAATAATATCTTTGTAACAGTAATCAGAAAAAAGTAATGTCAGTGATAGAATCTTCCATACCTTTGAAACTCCCCGGCTAGTTTCCGCATAGTATAATTAGCCACACTACCTTCCAACTTAACAAGCCTTTTACGTAATTTAGGTACAGAATGTCGAAGTTGTCTCTCTATTGATGGAGAATCCATTATCTTAGATGCCTTTCTAACATAAGTAAGATAATTACCATGAGACCTATAATTTGGGACTAAGACAAACTTTGATTTATCAGTTTTAGACCTAACTCGCTTCTTATGAGTTTTTGCCCCCGCATAAGAAAATTTCTTTATCAATTTATTCTCAAAAATATGCCCCCAATAATTATTATTAGTATGAGTAGACTTATAAAACGTTCGACGGAGGTTCAATTCAAATTTCATGTAATACTTACCCAATCCTGCATCTTTAAGAAGGATTCTGTTTCCATCATAAGAAAAGCCAAGATATTCCAACTTTTTTCCCCCTTTAACAATTTCGTGCTCACAAATATTTTTCCCCTCTGAAGGTTTAAAATAGAACAAATTCGTTTTATGAGGTTCGATCCTCAATTTCCGTTCCTTAATCTCTGAACAAATACGCTCCTTCCATTGTTCACCAACTTCTTCTGGACAAACAACTATAATATCATCAGAATATCTCCTATACATTCCATTCACCTTACGAATTCCATCATTGATTTCTTTATCAAAATCAAACATATAGACATTTGCAAGAACGGCACTTATCGGTAACCCTTGGGGTATTCCACGCACTTCTTTTTTCTTTCTAGTTTGGATCAAATGAATATCACGTAAATGATGTATGTAAGTTTTATCACAATAGGCCACTGCATTCTTATCTCTTAAATAAGAGATTCGCTTTACTTTTCTGATAGTATCATTGCGACAAATAATATGATCCTTACATTCTTCAAAGAGAGCTTTTTCATTCACATAGGAATAATTAGTCACACTTTTAAATACATTATAAACATCTTTCGGCATATGTTTATAGCCCATAACATATTTCCAAGCCTTCTTTAAAAGTTTATGATCCAAATTATCAAAAAAACCTTTAATATCAAAAGTGATTACGGAAAGGTGTTGCCTTTCTGATAATTTATTCTTAATGAAGTCGAAAACTTCTTTGGCTATATCAATATTACATTTATGTCGATGACTGTTCTCACATGGAATTTTTCTATATGCACAAACACAATTAGAGAGAGAAGCATCTTTTAAGCATTGCTCATATTCAAGACTAAGCAAAGAAGCATAATAGCCATAAATAGCTGAATCTGTATGAGAAGCATAAGTTATCGGACGAACTTTCTTCTCTTTTTTACGCGGACTGTTCACATCCTTTCTCTTATAAGGGTATGTTATGACATTCCTTCTAATTAAAGGTAAAAATGCATGAACGGCAATAGCTGTTGGATTCATAACATAATGCTTCAACTTTTGTAATTCTTTCTTATCTTCGCAAGGTTTATCCATGTGAGGATATCGCTTAGGAATTAGCCATTTAGGATAATTTGTCATATATCATAAAAAATGAGAGTGAAACTTGCCGGAGCAATTTCGATGAATACCAAATGTCAAACCAAGTTGATATAACCAACTCGCCCCTGAAAAATAGAATATTCTATCTATATTTGCATCTGAACATTAATCATATAACATTCAAAGTAAATATGAACATAACACTCCTGCAATTCAGTCTCATTGGAGACCTCTCCTCTACTGGGGAACAAATAATCTTGACGATTACTTGCATTGCTGCAATGCATGAACCTCCAATACCGATTTATTGGAGCTACCATAAGGTCGCATAACTCTGACACGACAGTAATTCATCTTTTAGCAAGTTTGTCACCCTCATATATTCTTTAGAAGTATACTTTCATTATTTCAGTATTATTCATATCACAAAGGTAATAAAAGTTTCGGAATATGTAAAGGATTGATTCGTGTTTTTATGGTTAATAGGTAACAAAATGTGTTTCATTGTATTGGGATAATGCTGTTAAGTGGGTCGTCCAAGTTGAAATGACAGTCTCTCCACCAGTCAATAATCTTGACTCAAAAATTCGTTGATATATTCTATATACTCGGAATTTGAAACCTCTTCCGGTTTCAAATGTTTTTTATCATAATAAAAGCCATTAAAATAATTATACTTCTTCCACAATTCTGCCGAGGATAATTTCAAACTGTCATCAATGGTAGGATTATTTTCTACAAACCACTTCCTAAATTCCCTCACCACTATCTCCGGGTCATTCTTGTGGCATTTGATATCCCACCCATCGATATCAGATAAAGCCTTCTTAACTTTATATTGTTCACCTTCAAAAATCAAGAAGACCTTATCTTCTACACCTAAGCCATAATTTAGGCCTAACTCAAAAGGCATGTTCATACGATAAATATCTCCACTTGATCGAGCTTCCATCCGAGAAAGATCATGAATACTGTATTTCGCCTCTCTCATCATCTTGATGATATTTTCCAATCTATTCTTTTTAGAATCTCTACTTGTAGATATTAAAGGAGTAAGTTTATAAAAACAAGCCACATAGAGCATAGCACGCAAAAGCGGTCTATACTCCTCATCAAACGGACAATTAATAAAGATTTTATCTCCTTCCATCTACAGATATCTTATCTTTGCCTTGAGAAAAATCTATCTTATGAGAAACAGTTCCATCTTTATCGTGGACATACATTACAGAACCTGCACATTTCCCTCCTATGCTTTTACCGTATGTAATAGCATGTTTTTTATCTGCAAAAACACGACTTGCCTTGTAGGTGCCTTCTCGAGTCACTTTCCAATTGCCTTGTGAATGTATAACATGAAATTTAGTAATCATAATATATCAGCTTTATTCACAAAGATAAGAAAACCGCTTTAAAAATCCAAATTTTCAAAAGGTTTTCTTGTAAAATTGAAAGGTAACATTTCTTCTTTACAATAGTAATCTGCACTTCGGAATGTGAGGACGGAAAACCTTTACTGGATTAATAATGTGAATACCGTGTGATTTATATTCCATAGCTTAGCACTAATCAGACAATAATAGATCGGACTATCATCGTATTCATCACAGGACTATATCCTAAATTCTTTCCTTATAGTAAAATTCAAACTTCCGAGGCTTACAAGTCTCTATTCTGGGGTATATTTAGATTTAAAATACTGAAAAAATAACAGATTTCTTCTTTAGACATTTTTTGATACTCTGGAATATTTTCACCAATAAAATTACTGAAAGAAGATTGATGATCTACAGATAATTTAGACCTAAACTGATGCAGGTAATCTTCGAGTAAGTCTTTTAAGTGTATTTTGCCTAGATGAAAAGAATACATCAGATTTATAAGATCACCTATATTGACAATAACAGGCCATTTAACGGAAACATTATTCAATGTAGGATGTTCTTTCTGTTTTAGTTGAGAATAACGTAACAAAATTGCGTCATTAACTCCCAATGAGTCAAATGTCCTATCGGTTGTTACAATAATAGGATAAAAAATGTCATTCTGTTCATAAGCTCGATCTATTTCGTCCATGGAATGATTAACTACAATGTTTTCAATGGATGTAAGAATTTGACCACAACCTTTATTTTTACTACAAATTCTATCCTGAATTGCCTTTTCTATAGTTGCAGAATCAGAAGAAACTTTAACTCGATCAGGGAAAAGGGCATCTTTACACTCAAATATAAAAATACTATTTCCTTCACGCATATAAAAATCAGGCTCTCCAAGGACATCTTTACTCTTTAAATATTCTCCTGAAAATTTCATGATATTAGTATCGGTAAAGCTATTATTTACAACATCATAAAATAGTTGTCGTTCTGTAAAATCTGTACCTATAATTGATTTAAATTCGCTGAAATCATGAAAAGATACATCATCTTGAGTAGGACTTTTGAATATTATATTCCAAATATCAAAAATGAGACCTTGATACATTTTATCAATTAAGAATCCAGGATTAAGCAAAAGATATTCTCCACTAGATTGCAAAAAAAGAAAATGATTTCGTAGATATTTAAGCCCAACTTCTTTTTTGTCCCAAGTTTCTTTACAATTAAGAATATCGATAGTAAATAATGAGCAGAAATCTTTCAACATTCCATTTTTATCATTGATATCAATACTCTTTATACTTTGACAGTATAAATCAAAAAGTTTAACGAGATATTCCGTAGGATTTTGTACGAAATGAGACCTTAGAAACTCGTTTAGGAATGGCTTAATTCTTGTATCTTTCTCACAAAATGATAAGAATTTATATACTATACCCCAATTTTAGACAATGTTTAACTTTTATTTAAATAATATACTCATCCACGGAGAGCGCGCATAGCGGCAAGAGGCGTCGTGTAACGCCTCGGCGAGCGTCACGCTGCAGATTGATA
>NZ_JAMXLY010000005.1 GCF_024054555.1 Segatella cerevisiae
TTATTGAAATGATGGAAATCATCAGAATAATCCCGGAAAATACCGGGATCTTTAGAAATCAAAGCCTGGTGGCTGAGAAAACTCCCGTTCTCGCCATCGGCTGATGAAAATAAATCAGCGGACCCTAAATATGACAAGTGAGGAATGGTATCATAAAGGAAACCAATATCGAAAGCAGCAAGACTGGCAACATGCTATGAATTGTTATCTTGAAGCTATAGAATTAGATCCGGAAAGTCCTGCCAAAGACGCAATCAGGATGCTGGATGATATTCTGAACTTTTATTGTAAAGACTACTACAATCCCTGAACAAAATCATTAAACTACAGATCAGTCTATATGATCAGGTCTCCAATATTGCCTTTGTCATCAACGGAAAAGGTAAAAGGTAATCTGCTTTCATTTGTTACGATCTGCTTCAATCGAAAATCAAGCAAACATCTAATAAAGAATAAAAGATGAAAATTAAAGGAGCTATTGTGGTGAATACCGATCGCTGTAAAGGCTGCGCATTATGTGTGCAAACCTGCCCCAACGGTGTTATCGCCATTGCAAAAAAAAGAGTTAACGTACATGGCTATCCTTATGTGGAGCCGCAACTGGACAAAGATTGCATCGGTTGCTGCAGTTGTGCCATTGTATGTCCGGATGCATGTATCACTGTATACAGGAAAAAAGTGGAGACTTATTAATAATGGAAGAAAAACAAGAAGTAACCCTCATGAAGGGAAACGAGGCATTGGCCCGCGCTGCTATTCGTTGTGGGACAGATGGATTTTTCGGATATCCTATCACACCTCAAAGTGAAATCATCGAAACACTCGCCCTGTTGAAACCTTGGGAAACAACCGGTATGGTTGTCCTTCAAGCCGAAAGTGAAGTGGCAGCCATCAATATGGTCTATGGTGGAGCAGGCTCTGGAAAAAGGGTAATGACGACCTCTTCAAGTCCTGGCATCGCCCTCATGCAGGAAGGTATAGCCTATATGGCAGGAGCCGAGATACCTGGAGTATTCGTGAATGTACAGCGTGGCGGTCCTGGCTTAGGAACCATCCAACCTTCACAGAGTGACTATTTCCAGGCAACAAGAGGTGGTGGAAACGGTGACTACAATACCATCGTATTAGCTCCGGCCTCAGTGCAGGAAATGGCAGACTTTGTAGATCTGGCATTTGTACTCGCTTTCCGTTACCGCAATCCGGCAATGATCCTGAGCGACGGTGTCATCGGGCAAATGATGGAGAAAGTTATTCTGCCTCCTTTCAAAGCCCGTAAAACCGAAGAACAAATTCGAAAGGAATGTCCTTGGGCTACGATAGGAAGGACACTTGACAGAAAACCCAATATCCTCACTTCTCTGGAATTGAAACCTGAGATCATGGAGCAGCGCAATCTGTCGATGCAAAAGAAATACCAGACCATCAGAGAAAAGGAAGTCAGGTTTGACACCCAGCAGACGGACGATGCGGACTATATCATCGTCGCTTTCGGAAGTGCGGCTAGAATTGGAGAAAAAGCCATAGAACTCGCCCGTGAGCAAGGCATCAAAGCCGGATTATTCCGCCCTATTACACTTTGGCCTTTCCCTTCAAAACAACTCTGTAAGGTTGCCGAAGGAAAGAAGGGCATTCTGGTAGCAGAAATCAATGCCGGACAAATGGTGCAAGACGTCAGACTGGCCATCAATGGTGTCCTGCCTGTAGAACATTTCGGAAGACTGGGAGGAATAGTCCCTGAGCCTGAAGAAATTGTGAATGCCTTGAAAACAAAATTGATTGAAAAGGAAAAATAATATGGATACATCGATTATATCGCCAGAAAACTTGGTTTACACAAAACCAAAGTTGATGAACGACAACACCATGCACTATTGCCCAGGATGTTCCCACGGAGTCGTGCACAAACTCGTTGCCGAAGTCATCGCAGATATGGGCATGGAAGAGAAAACTGTAGGAATATGCCCTGTAGGATGTGCGGTATTTGCTTACCGCTATCTCGATATTGACTGGCAGGAAGCTGCTCACGGCAGAGCACCAGCCCTGGCTACTGCAGTGAAAAGACTTTGGCCGGACAGACTGGTCTTCACTTATCAAGGTGATGGGGATCTGGCTTGCATCGGTACAGCCGAGACCTTACACGCATTGAACCGTGGAGAAAATATCACCATCGTCTTCATCAATAACGCAATCTACGGAATGACAGGAGGACAGATGGCCCCAACCACACTTATAGGACAAAAAACTTCCACGTGCCCTTATGGCAGGGATCCTATTCTGCATGGTTATCCTCTGAAGATCACTGAACTGGCTGCCCAATTAGAAGGCACCTGCTATGTCACACGTCAGAGTGTGGAAACTGCCGGAGCCATCATCAAAGCCAAGAGAGCTATCAGGAAAGCATTCGAAGCTTCAATGGCCAAAAAAGGTTCTTCCCTTGTAGAGATCGTAAGTACTTGCAGTAGTGGATGGAAACTGAAGCCCGCTGAAGCAAACAAGTGGATGGAAGACCACATGTTTCCTTTTTATCCCAAAGGTGATTTGAAAGATACAATAGACAAATAGATATGAATCCCTTAGATATGGCAAAAGGACTCATTCCAAGAAAAGGGTGAGTGACTTTTGCCATCACAAGGATAATTGATAAAGAAAATGAAAAAGGAAATTATTATCAGCGGTTTTGGAGGCCAGGGCGTTCTCTCTATGGGTAAGATACTGGCTTATTCAGGATTAATGGAAGGCAAGGAAGTGACTTGGATGCCGGCCTATGGCCCTGAACAAAGAGGAGGAACAGCCAATGTGACCGTCATTGTCAGTGACAGTCGGATATCCTCCCCTATTCTCAGTCGTTATGACATCGCCATTGTCCTCAATCAACCGTCTCTGAATAAATTTCAGCCCAAAGTAAAACCTGGAGGTGTCCTCATCTATGACGGATATGGTATCATCGATCTCCCTTCACGGAAGGATATCAGCGTCTACCGTATTAATGCCATGGATAAAGCGGCAGAGATGAAGAACGCTCATGTTTTCAACATGGTCGTTCTCGGCGGACTCCTCAAAGTTTGTCCGATGATCACTCCTGACGGACTGCAAAAGGCCTTGTACAAGACTCTTCCTGAGAGGCATTACAATCTGATCCCGCTCAACATGAAAGCTGTTGAGGCAGGCAAGGAGATCATCACAAAAATGCAATGACCAGAAAATGATTTGAAGATCCGGCTAATTGCCGGTTTCATCTGAAATAATCAAAGGGTTCACTTTTCGGGAGTGAACCCTTTATTGTTTTCTTGTCCCAAACCCTACCGGCTATCACTTCCTTGTCACAGGATAACAATGAGACAAGAACTGAAAAAGGAATGAGACGTCATCCCCTATCGTTTTCCTATAACCTTAATGGATTATTGTTTTTTTTCGTATCTTTGCATAATGGAAAAAGGATAACGCTTCCAACAGATCGATTTCTGTTCGATCCCGTTCGAACTCCGGGAACTGACCGGACCAAAGGAATCAAAAAAGAAGGACTAAAATGCAGCAGCAGTATCGGGATTTCCATTGACAAACGAGTAAGTAGTCATTATAATGGCTCAAATTACCCTTATCATTTAAACAAATAAATCACCACAAAATGTCAAAAACAACACTCTATCTTACGATTGCCATATTCTTCATCCTCTTCATTGGTTTGGTCTGGTTCGGACTGAGATCCTATCTGGATATGAAGAAGCACAAGCGTCTTAGTGAACAGGCCCGCAAGGAAAGACTGGAAAAGATGAAGCAAGACCTAAAGAACAGAATATAAATTTTCTAAAAAATGGAACCTAAGGATAAACAACCTTTAAATCATGAAATCAAGGATATCCCTGTCCTGCTCTTGACAGGATATCTGGGGAGTGGAAAGACCACCTTACTCAACCGTATTCTGAAGAATGAACAAGGCATCAAATTTGCCGTCATTGTCAACGATATTGGAGAGGTAAACATCGACGCAGAACTCATTCAGCATGGAGGAATTGTAGGACAGGACGAGAAGAGCCTCGTTGCCCTGCAGAACGGCTGCATCTGTTGTACACTCAGGATGGACCTCATCCAGCAACTCTGCGACATCGCCAATACCGGTCAGTTTGACTATATCGTCATTGAAGCCAGTGGAATATGTGAACCTGCCCCGATTGCTCAGACCATCTGCTCCATTCCTGACTTTGCCCCTGATCTGATCAAGAAAGGGAAGCCAGTCCTTGACTGCATCGTATCTGTCGTCGATGCTGTCCGGTTGAAGAAAGAATTCGACAATGGGCATGCCCTGGAGAACAGTCACATCGCCGAAGATGACCTCGAGAACCTGGTCATCCAGCAAATTGAGTTTTGTAATCTCATCCTTCTCAATAAAGCTTCGGAAATCAGCACTGAAGACCAGAACCTCATCAAGGCGGTCATCCACTCCATCCAGCCTGAAGCAGAGATCATCCCCTGCGATTATTGCGATGTACCAATCTCCCAACTCATCCATACGCACAAGTTCAATTTTGATAAGGCTGCCAATTCCGCTACATGGATCAAGGCACTGGAGGGCAGCAATGATGAGAATCCTTCATGCGAAACCCAGCAGACTCAAAACAAATCTGAGGGAGAAAAGGAAGAATATGGCATCACGACCTTTGTGTATCAGCGCCGCCCGGCTTTCAATCTCGGCAAATTTGACGAATTCATTTCCAGCCGTCTGATGAAAAAAGTGATTCGCTGTAAGGGAATTTGCTGGTTTTATGATGAACCCGACAACTGCTACCTATTCGAACAAGCCGGATCACAGATCACCCTCAAAAATGTCGGTCAATGGTATGCGACCATGCCCAAGGAGGAACTCCTGCAACAACTTCAACAGGATGATAACCTGCGCCGGGACTGGGATGAGAAATATGGTGACAGAATGATCAAACTCGTCTTTATCGGACAGGACCTTGACCGGAAAGCATTTGAAGGCGCCTTGGATAAATGCATTGAAAAACCTGAGGACCTCCAGTATACTGTCAGAAAAGCAACGACTGAAGATTGCCAACTTATCCATAATATGGCAGAGCAGGTCTTTCCCAAGACCTATAAAAAAATCCTTTCACCAGAACAAAACGATTACATGATGGATTGGATGTATTCACTTCCGAACATCTATCGGCAGATGACAGAACAGCAGCATACTTATCTTCTTCTGTATGTCAAAGGTGAACCTGCAGGATACGTGTCCTTCCAACCGGATGGTAAGAACACCTATCATCTTCAAAAACTCTATGTTCTCCCCAAATACCAAGGACTTCACTTAGGGGGACAACTCTTCAACGAAGCCTTGAAGTACATCAAGAAAGTAAATCAAGTTCCTTGCCGGGTAGAACTCAATGTCAACCGGTCCAATCCAGCCGTCGGATTCTACCTCCACATGGGAATGAAGAAAATCAAAGAGGGAGATTTCCCCATAGGCCACGGCTTCTACATGAATGATTATATCATGGGTATCGACATATGAAAACCGTATAGGCAGTATTCCGTATCTGCCTATTCTCATCAGTAGTCATGCCTTGGACAGAAAGAGATCAATTCGAAAAAAGAGAAATACGGGACTTTTTAATTTAAGGTAAAATGAACAGGAAAACAGTATTGAGCATCCTATTTCTAATAGGATTTATGACGAACAGCGCGTTCGCTCAGTCTTTGGAAGTTGTAGCACGTATCATGCCCCCGGATCCTGACATGTCAGGCATTGCGGTCACAGGCGGACGTGTTTTTCTCGGATTTCCAAGACATGCGGACAACCACAAAGGTTGCGCATTGGCAGAATTGAAAAACGGCAAACTCATTCCTTTTCCAAATAAGGAAATGACTTATCCTTCAAATCGTCCTTACAAAGATTGGTTGGTTTCTCCTCACGGCATGACAACAGACAGCAAAGGGAATATCTGGGTAGTAGACGATGGAAAACGAGCAGGTATAGACGGCATCCCTGAAGGTGCAGCTAAAGTTGTTTGCTTTGCGACCAGCGGTAAGGTCTTGGCTTCCATTCCAATCTCGACACCGGTCCTGAGGCAGGACATGCATCTGAACGACCTGCGGGTAGACCTGAAACACGGAAAGAAGGGAACAGTCTATATTGCCAATTCTTCTTTCGGGACGACACCGTCGTTGCTGGTCGTAGATATAGCCTCCGGAAAATCCAGAGAGGTTTTGGAAAATCATTATTCCACAGGTATACAGAAAGGTTATGTCGCATTTCTGGAAGGCGAAGCCAGAGCTTACCACCCAAATAACATTACCTTGCCCTCAGGAGGTGCCGACGGCATAGCCCTCATAGGCAACAGACTCTTCTGGACTTCCATTACAGGCCGGGGCTTGTACAGCATCTCTACTGATTCCTTATCAGATTTCTCAATCTCTGAAGGTGACTTGGAACGTGTCGTTCGCTATGAAGGAGACCGTCCTTCCTGCGACGGACTCGCAGAAGACTCAGATGGAAATATTTATTTCTCAGCTTATGAGCAAATGGCACTCGTCAAACGTACACCCGATGGCCAGTTTAAAACGATTGTCCGCGACAAGAGGTTAGGTTGGCCCGACGGATTGGCCTGCACTTCTGACGGTTATCTATATGCGACTGTCGGACAGTGGAACAGACTGCCGGGATTCAATGGAGGAAAAGACCTCAGACGCCCACCGTATCTGGTAGTTCGCGTCAAACTCAAATAGAATAGCAAATATTGCAGGATAATTTACTGACGGCTGCATGCAAAGGAACAGTTCCTTTCCATGCAGCTTTTTTGTGTAAAATCCTTTGTGCTCAGTTAAGACCATGATGGTTCTATTGGAAGAGTTATCCTTTTCTTATCAGGTTTGTCATTCATTTAAATGCAATATTCTTTTTGTGTTTCACCCACATAATGGGATTGAGGTCCATGCAGAGAATCACGAAACCGAATCATTATCAATAGAATATCAAATCCATCAGATATTTAACAGAAAAAAAGGTTCTCCCGAATAAACTTTCCCGCTTCCATTACGTCAAAGCAAATGAACAAAAAATATATGAACTCTGAATTAAAAAACTCTATCATTATGAAAAAGTTTCTTTTGACTTTTGCAGCCCTCTTATCCATGACTATGGTTATGGCACAAGGTGAAAACGGCTACGGGCGTAAAGCGCCTCAACAGATGACATCTGAGGAAATGCTCTCCCAGATGACAAATAAATTGAATCTGAACAAAGAGCAGAAAAACAAAGTTGAAGCTTTGAACAAGGAATACCAAGACTTGTTCCAGAGACCTGATTTTGGAAAACTCCAAGGGAGGAACGGCAATGGTTCTTCCGACACAAATGGACGGCCTCAGATGACTGATGAGATGAAAGCTCAAATGAAGGAGCGCATGTCCAGAAGACAGGACTATGAAAAGAAGTTGAAAGGCATTCTTTCTGACAGCCAATATCAGACTTATCAGCAGATGATGCCTAAGCGTGGCCATGGCGGCATGGGAGGACACAACCATCAGAGACAATCTCCAGATAATCAATAGGTAAAGTTGGCTACCGCTCCTCTTCTATCCCGGCAGTAACCGCAGCGACAGTGCAAGAGAAATCTTTCAAACGACTCTTACCTGCTTAAAACAGAGGGATACTTCTTAACTTTCTAAATGAAATCAGGAGTGGACTCATCTACAGTCTACTCCTGATCTTTTTATTTCACCCCAAGCCTCCCTCGAATAACCTGATTTGACTTCACTTGAAATGAAGTCGTGCCCAAAAGTTAAATATTACTTATTCAACCGTGAATAGGATATATTTTGTTACTTTTGTATATTAAAACAATAGATAGTTAAGAATTATGAAGCAAGCATTCGCTATCATTATGCTATGCCTTCCTCTGTCCATGGAGGCTAAGGCTGTCGAGGTGTGTAAACCGTTATTGGAAAACACGGAATGGCGTTCTTCAAATGATACTGTAAGAACCCAAGACGGAACAAACAATTCTGATTGGACCATTCCTGACCAACAGAACAACCAGACCAGTTCTTCTTCTCAGAAGTCCAGCAAAAAAGCGCCCGAGAAAAAACCGGTCAAGCAACAGCTACCCGTCAAACTGAAAGAGGATCCCAAATATCTTTCGGGAGCTGTACCGACAGACAAGAAGGGAAAAGTGGTATTCACTTTGGATGAAAATATACCCGGACGCAGCAAGAAAGAAATTTATGATTCCGTATACCAATATTTGAATCAACTGACTAAAGGGAAAGACGAGTTGGAAGGCAGTCGTGTAGCTTTGGTGAGCAACAGCAAAGGGATCATAGCCGCTACCGTCAGAGAATGGATGGTTTTCAGAAACACCTTTATCTCTTTGGATCGGACAAAGTTTCTGTATACGATCATTGCCAAATGCAGTGACAATCACTTGCACATGACGCTCAGCCGGATCAGTTATAGTTATGAAGAAGGCCGCCCCGGAGGTTTCAATGCCCCTGCAGAAGAGATCATTTCAGATAAATATGCCCTGACCAAGAAAAAGAATGATTTAGCCAGAATGTACGGCAAATTCAGGAAAGGAACGATTGACCGGAAAGACGAGATTTTCAAGCAAGTCACCGCTATGTTCCAGGAAAAGGAAGAACAGAAAAGTGAATAACCCATTAAGAACTAAGGATTCATAATATGGAAAATCCCAATCAAGAGCAGAACCAGTTCAAACACCTGCGGAGACTCAAACCCATCCGGGAAGACAGGACACCTTTGTTCAAATTCAGGAATATCCTGAATATCATCTTCATGATCCTTGCAGTTGTGGGAGTTTGCTTCTATCTCTTCAGCCATATGAAGACCTTTGCCATTATCCTGATGCTTGCGGCTGTGGCCGTGAAATTTATTGAAGTCTTACTTCGACTCTTTCATAAATGAGAAAACTTATCTTGGCTCTATTTCTGATTTGTACTGCGATACCTATTTCGGCACAGGTCAATTCCGACGATAATTATAATAATCAGAACAATTATAATAATCAGAACAATAATTCAATACAGGGAATCGATGCAAACGGGGATGTCACTAACATGAATAACCGTAATCGCAACCGGAAAGATTCTCTGGGAAGCGAGAAAGAGATTCCCAAAGGCATACATGTATGGACGGTAGATGAGCGATTCGGTGACCGTACTGCGGCAGAAGTGGATACGATGTCCTATATGTATATGAACTCGACATTCACGAGTGGGTTACGCGGTGAATACAATACTTTGGGGAACCTCGGCTCTCCGCGTATCGCCCGGATATTTATTGACCGCCCCGAACCTGACCAGTTTATCTTTACCCAACCTTATGATTTCCTTGTCAGACCTGTAGGACTGCAGCATTTCACCAACACCTACTCGCCCATCACCAACGTGACCCTCAATGAATGTGGTAACCGGACAAACGGAGAAGACGATTTCAAGGCGCTCTTTGCCGTCAATGCAGGCAAGAAAATCGGAGTGGGATTCCGCTTCGATTACAAATACGGGAGGGGCTATTACCAGAATCAGAGTACTTCCCATTTCGGTTATACGACCTGGGCTTCCTATATCGGTGACCAGTATCAGGCACATCTCCTCATCTCCCTCAACCACCAGAAAGTTGCGGAAAACGGGGGAATCACGAACGATGACTACATTACGCATCCTGAGACTTTCAACGAAGATTACGAGACGGACGAAATACCGACAGTACTGCAACAGAACTGGAACAGGAACGACAATCAGCATATCTTCTTCACCCATAGATACAGCATCGGATTCAGTCGTACTGTGCCGATGACCCCTGAAGAGATCAAAGCCAAGAAATTTGCCATCGCTTCGAAAAAAGAAAATGAAGCGCTCAAGAATGAAAAAGAAGAGCAGGACAAGGCCAAACAGGAAGGCCGTCACTTCGACAAAAAGGCTTATGACAAAGCTCAGAACGAGATGACGAAAGGTCGACCTGAGAATGCCAAGATAGCCGGAAACGAACCGGCAGCCGTAAACTCAAAAGATTCCACAAGTCGGATAGCTGTCAATGGGAAGGCAGCCTCTGACAGTCTTTTGGCGAAGGCGAAGAAAACGGAAGAAGATACTTCTTGGACCAAAAAAGAATACGTGCCGGTAACGAGTTTTATACATACTGTAAAATTTGATAACTACCGCCGCATCTACCAGGCCTACCAGACACCGGATCAATATTATCTCAACACTTATTCGGCAAAAGAGAAATTCAATGTCGGTGATTCCATCTATGACGTGACACGTCATTTTGAACTCAAGAACACTTTTGCCATTGCCTTGCTCGAAGGCTTCAACAAGTATGCCAAAGCCGGACTGAAGGCTTTCGTCAGTTATGATTTCAGACATTTCCAACTCCCCGACTCTGTCGGAACCGGCAGGAGCACATATAATGAACACACATTAAGCGTAGGCGGACAACTGAGCAAGACGCAAGGCAGTCTGCTGCACTACAATCTAACTGCTGAGATCGGCGTTGCAGGCGAAGATGCCCAGAACCTATTACTGGACGGCAAGGCAGATCTGAACTTTAAATTGTTCGGAGATACAGTCCAGTTAGCTGCCAACGGCTTCTTTCATCGCACGAACCCCACCTTCTATTTCAGGCATTACCATTCCCGCCACTTATGGTGGGATAATGACGACCTTGACAAGATCATCCACAGCAGGCTGATGGGTGATTTCACGATCAAGAAGACGAAGACCAAGTTTCGGATCGGCTATGATAACCTGCAGAATTACACCTACTTCGTGCAATCTTACAATATCGTCAAATCGGGCGATGACTATACCCGAACCGGAAACGATGTAAGCGTAAAGCAGAAAGGTGGAAATATGAGTCTTATCACGGCACAACTCTTCCAAGATTTCCAATACCGGATCCTGCATTGGGACAACGTCCTGACATTCCAAAAGTCCTCGGATGACAACACCCTCCCCGTACCTACTCTGAATATCTATACCAATCTGTACATTCATTTCAAAATCGCACGGGTGCTCGACACAGATTTGGGTGTTGACGTGAATTACTTCACCTCTTATTATGCACCTGATTACAGTCCGGCCATAGGACAGTTCACAGTGCAAGACCAAAACAATCAAAGGGTGAAGGTAGGCAACTATCCCATGCTTGATGCGTATATCAACTTCCACCTGAAGCATACGCGTTTCTTTGCGATGTACAGCCACCTGAATGGGAAAAGCGGGAACAAGGAATATTTCTATACCCCTCATTATCCGCTGAATCCGATGATCTTCCGTTTCGGTGTGAGTTGGAATTTCTTCAATTAATGCCCTGAAAAGAGCATCCGGGTATCTTTCCCCGGACCTACAGGACCACAACCGACTGACGTCAGGATCAACATAACCTGCCGGGCAGGTTGAGAACAACTATAGATCAGTTGTCCCGAAGCTTTGACAACCTGGACCGGATAACCTGAAAACAAGATCAGAAAAGATTGTATTATGAATGAATCAGATATAAAGACCAATTCTTTTAAAGCTTGGATTCTGGCTGCACGCCCCAAGACCCTTTCGGGGGCTGCCGTACCAGTGATGATCGGTACTGCGTTTGCTTGGAGGGATGCCGGAGTTGACTATTTCCAAATCTTACCTGCCATATTGTGCTTTCTATTTGCCTTCATCATGCAAATCGATGCCAATTTCATCAATGATTACTTCGACGGCTTGAAAGGCAACGACGACCGCGCTACGCGACTGGGCCCCAAGAGAGCCTGCTCAGAAGGTTGGATCACTCTGCCGAGGATGCGGACAGGAATTGTGATCACTACCCTTTTGGCCTGTGCGACCGGTCTTCCCCTTATCTTTTTCGGCGGGATGTGGATGATTGCCATAGGCGTACTCTGCGTCCTCTTCTGTTTCCTCTATACCACAAAGTTATCCTATTTGGGACTCGGTGATTTGTTGGTTCTCCTCTTCTTCGGAATAGTACCGGTATGTTTCACCTATTTTCTGGACCTGCCTATCCAATTTCAACAGATCACTTGGGAAATCTTATTCGCTTCCATAGCCTGCGGACTGGTTGTCGACAGCCTGCTCATCGTCAACAATTACCGTGACCGTGACAATGACAAGAGAGATGGAAAAATGACACTTGTCGTCAAGATCGGAGCAAAGAATGCTGAACGACTGTATCTGGTCGACGGTTTGGTTGCCTTACTGATCATGGTTGCTATTTTGGCCAACTACACATCCGGTCATTATTTTCAGGAATGGAAAGTGGTCCTCTCCATTGCGCTTCTTATCCTTTACGGTACGCTGCATTACAATACCTATCTGAGGATGAAAAAACTCAATCATGGCAAAGAACTTAACAGAATTCTGGGCATGAATGCCCGGAATATGTTCTTGTTCGGGCTGATCGTTGCCTTCAGTGTGATCCTTATCTGAGAAAGCACCAAAACGCAGGTACCATACAACTCTTGACGGATCTCAGAAAAGCAGATCCCGCTATTTTCGCCTATAACGACGATCCATCAAATACCGATAACATTATGCAACAACAAGTCAGTTTAGATCTAATGGAATTTATCGAGACACAGATACTGCCCCGCTACAACCAGTTCGGAAAGAGCCATGGTCTGGAGCATGTGACACGTGTCATCCAAAATAGTCTGGCCTTATCCAGAACGACCGGAACCAATATCGATATGGTCTATACGATAGCCGCCTATCATGACTTGGGAATGATAGGACCTCGGGCTATTCACCACATCACAGGAGGAAAGATCCTCGCAAGCGATGCACGGTTGAAGAAGTGGTTCACACCTGAACAAATCAAAGTGATGAAAGAAGCCGTAGAAGACCATAGGGCATCGATGAGTCGGGCTCCGAGAAGTCTCTATGGAAAAATCATTGCCGAAGCAGACCGGGATCTGGAACCTGAGGTCGTATTCCGCCGGGCTATCGAATACGAACTGGAGAACGATCCCCAGAAAAGCGAAGAAGAACAATGGCAGGACTTTCTAGGGCATATGAACGAAAAGTACTCCCGCAATGGGTACATACATCTATGGATTCCCGGCAGTTCCAACGAGAAGAACCTGAAGATCATCCACAACATCATCGATGACCCTGCCCAACTCCGAAAAATATTCAATAGAATATTTGGAAAATTAAAACAGAATGAGTAACTTTGTAGATTGAAAGTAAAGATATTGGGGATCGTTTCGATTCGATTGGGATACTCATCAAATTAATACGAAAACCGGGTCGTTCTTTAGTCTATGGCGGGCCATATCATTCGTTTAGGCGAGGAAATTCTTCGGAATCCGGTGGATTACAAAAACTAAAGGTACACTCAAATGTTAAAACTCGGAGTTTTCATCACATCGTCGAGCGGTCCCTTTTTCATAGAAACAGGAGTCATTATTGATTCCTGTTTTTTATTTATCTCATCGCATTATTAAATATTATGTTTAGTGGTATTATAGAAGGAATGGCTACTGTTACAGCCATCAAGAAGACTCAAGGAAATATCGATTTCACGTTGACCTGCCCTTTTGCTCAAGAATTGAAAATAGACCAAAGCATCAGTCACAACGGTGTCTGCCTTACGGTGGTCAGCAAAGGAGATAACAGTTATACGGTAACGGCAATGCAGGAGACGCTCAACCGTTCCAATTTAGGTTTGCTGAAAGTTGATGACAAAGTCAATGTCGAACGGTCGATGCCCATAAACGGTCGCCTGGACGGGCACATCGTACAAGGTCATGTGGATGAAACGGCAAAATGCATCGGGGTGGAAGACGCTGACGGTTCTACCTATTACACCTTCCAATATCCTTTAAATAAGGAGATGGCAAAAAAGGGGTATCTGACGGTTGACAAGGGTTCCGTGTGTGTCAACGGCGTATCCCTCACGGTCTGCAAACCCACAGATGATACCTTCACAGTAGCTATCATACCATACACGCACGATCATACCAATTTCTGCGACATGCACATTGGCAGCATCGTCAATATTGAATTCGATATCCTAGGAAAATATATTGCGAGACTGTACCATTTCAATAATGAGAAATAGAAGAACAAACAAATGTTAATATTGTTCTTCTGAAATAAACTTTTGTCACTGCAATCCGTCTAATTAGCATCTGAACAGAAAGATTGAAATGGAGAAGAGTGATAAAATAAAGCCTAATGAACAGCGGGGGAATTATTGTTGAAGATAGTTCCAGCCGTATTGCAGGGGCAACAAACTGTCTCTGCCTGAAAAGTGGATTGTATCTCAGGCAGGTAGATTCAGCATGTACTGCTTCCTTGCTCTTAGTCATCATTCAGGAGTTACGCTCTTATATAACCCTACCGGTAAAAAGATGGAAACCGGATATTTCCAAGAACTTCATTTTCAAAGCAAGACTATTTTTCGGATACCTTCCTGAAAGAATAAGGGATGTACCGACTCGAGGGATATGCTTATACAGTAGAAATAATTTAAAGAGGCAACAAATTGCCTTCTGAGTGAAACGATTAATATTTTCAATTAAAATATACAGATTCATGAAGAAAGAGACACAAACAAAGCAAGAAGTGATCAGTAAAGACCGTTTCTTTTTTGTCAACAGTGAATACAAAACTGTACAAATCAAATTTGACGAAATCCTATACGTTATGGGACAGAAAGACTATGTAAAATTCTTCCTGAAGAATAACCGTCAACCAGTAGTTTGCCTAATGAATATGAAGAGACTGGATGAATTCCTTCCTAATCCTGAGTTCATGCGTGTACATCGTTCCTATATTGTGCACATGCCTTCTATCCCAATGATAGACCGATTCAGAATTAAGTTCGGTGAAACTTATATTCCTATCTCAGATACCTATAAGACAGCTATTCAAAATTATATCAAATTACACTCTCTTTAAAGATAAGAGAGGGTTATGAAATCCTCTGCTATCAGCATTTTCTCTTTAGAAAAATGCTGTAGCAGAGGTAGATTTCTTTTTCCTTAGAAAATTTCTTCAGGAGACTCCACTAAATGGGAGGCACCGTGCGTGAGGAGGAATTCACGATTGCGAAATCCCCAAAGCACACTAATACAAGGCATCTTGCAGTTTTTCGCCGTCATGATGTCCACATCACTGTCACCGATATAAACGGCACCGGAACGCGTACACTTCAATTGCCTCAAAGCTTCGAGAACCGTATCAGGAGCCGGTTTTTTGTGAATGTTTTCCCGCTCGCCTATTGCGACCTTCACCTGTGGGAAAAAGTGGCGGCAAAGTTCCTGGGTAGCCGTATAGAATTTGTTGCTCACGACTGCAACGTTTTTCCCGTTCTTAGATAATCTGTTCAGCATCTCGGGAATGCCGGGATAAGGTTGGGTCGTATCCAGGCTATGGACAAGATAATGCTTGCGGAAAGTCTGATAGGTAGAATCAAACTTCGGGTTCTGCAATCCCCCGGGTATTGCCCGTTCCATAAGTTTCTTCACCCCGTTGCCAACAAATCTGCGCACCTCGTCCACTGTCCTTTCCGGCATTCCGGCAGTGCGGAGGGCATAATTACAACTTGCGGCCAGATCCCGGAGGGTATTCAGCAGAGTGCCGTCAAGATCAAAAATATAAGTATCATAGGTTTGCAGCCAACTGAAGTTCCGGACTTTGACAGGCATTTGGCTGAAAGCCTCCATCACTCTTTCAGGTTGATCTGTTTCCACTGTGATACGCGCTTTCAAGGATTTATTCTTGACGCGCAGCAAACTGTCATCCAGGACCAATACCGTGTTATCCTTTAGCCGATCTAATCCGACAGTCCTGTTCTCGTCTGTCTCCCACTGCTTGAGTTGATGAGTTTCATCATCTATGACCACATACTTGTATTCCAAAGAAGTACTTACAGCAAACACGTCCACGCTCAGGCTCCACACCCGTTGGTCAATGCGTTTCATGAGCAGATACCTCTGTTTGTTCCAATTGCCCAAGACCGGATGATTCCCGCAGATTGCAACAGATTCACCCTTTTCCAGATTCGGTGCAATGACGCGGAAGATGACCGTACGGGCATATACGGCCATATTGAGATGAGGGAGCAGCTGGCTCAAATCCAGTGATCCCAAGTTTCCTGTATCTGAAGTTCCGGCATCACCAAGACAAGGATAAGGCTCATCCTGCCAGGAATCCAGAAAAGCATAATCTTTCATAGGATGATAAACATAGAGTCTTGGGCATTGGGTCCACTCTTTCCGCAATACATTTCCCTTCTCATCCTCTATCTGATACCAATAATACATGTATGCAGCAGCAGGTTGAAGAAAATCTACAACGTGAGTCTCCAAAGTCCATAAATACCCATCATTTGTCTGCAGAGGCAAATTCTCCTTACTTTGGCGTCCTTTGTCACTGATGTAGTTCAGCACCAAATGTACAGACTGTCCCCATGCCGTATGATAAATAATATTAAACTCTAATTTCATACTCTTAATTTTTTATGCAAAGGTATATAATAAATAATAATTCTTCTCCCTATTTCTCAATTTATTACTACCTTTGCAGCGATTTTAAAAGATGAGAAAAATGAAACATCAGACTTGTAAAAAGTATGTTATTGCCATTGCGACATGTTTAGTAGTGATAATGGGAATAGTGTATTACTATTTCTTTTCTTCTTTTTCTGTAAAATCAGAAACATCGTATATTTACATTGACCAAGACGATAGTATCGACTCTGTATACAATAAACTCAAACCTATTGCCAACGGTCATAGTTTTTTTGCCTTCCGTACACTCGTACGGCACTTTGATTATGCCAAGCATATCCGGACCGGTCGCTATGCCATCACCAAAGGGGAAGGTGCCCTCACCCTCTTCAGACATTTGAGAAATGGCCAACAGACTCCTGTCGACTTGACCATCCCGTCTGCTGTGAGAACTTTAGGCGACTTGTCTTATGACATCAGCAAGAAATTGATGCTGGATGAAGAGCAACTCTATGATTCACTTACCAATGAACAGTTGTGTCGGCAGTACGGTTATGATACGACTACCATTGCCTGTATGTTCATCCCCAACACCTATGATATCTATTGGGACATCAGTATTCCGAAATTCCTGGACAGAATGCAGAAAGAAAGCAAGAAATTCTGGAATTTCGAACGTCGGAAAAAGGCTGAAGCAATGGGCTTCACTCCCATCCAGGTAATTACCCTCGCCAGTATAGTAGACTCCGAGACCAACAACGACGCGGAAAAACCGATGATTGCCGGTCTATACTATAACCGTCTGAAAGTCCGGAATGCGAAATATCCTGATGGAATGCCGTTACAGTCAGACCCTACCATCAAGTTTGCTTGGAAAAGATTCGACTTGAAGCGTATCTATAACAATCTTCTCTATATCCACAGTCCGTACAACACCTATAAGAATCCGGGACTGCCACCAGGACCGATCTGCATACCTTCCGTTGCGGGAATCGATGCCGTCCTCAACTATGTCCATCACGATTATCTCTATATGTGCGCGAAGGAAGACTTCAGCGGTACCCATAATTTTGCCCGCACCTATGCCGAGCATATGAAGAACGCTGCAAAATATACCAAAGCTTTGAATGAAAGGGGTATCAAATAAAGCGGACAGTTTTTGTATTTGCCGAAAGAAAACATTCTGTTTACAAAGATAATTTCAATAAAAAAGACGTGCCGAACACGTCTTTTTTATTGTTATAGGATGTGGGCGATACGAAATCCTAAAAAAATCATCTCAAGTAAAGTTAGGAACATACAAAAATAACATCCTCAACTTTCATTGATTTTTTAATTATTTTAATAAATTAAGGGCGAGTTCCAAATGCTGAAAAAACAGAAGCGTTCCCCTTTTCACAAAGGAGAACGCTTATCTCAATAGGTATTAGCTTTTTTAAGGTAAAAAGATTGTATTCAGGATAATGTTACAAAGGTAAAATATTTCTTTTTCTTCTGCAAATTCTTTTATATGTTTAAAAACATATTCTTAGGGTTTTCTTCGAAATATAAACCTTCATTCACATAAAGAAAAAAAACTATTACTGAACCTTTGGGTATATACAATCTTTTAGTACCTTTGCAATGAATTGTAATTATCTATAGTTTTATCGTCATGGCTATAAAAAAAGAAGAAAATAGCGAAGAAAAGAAAAGCATCAGCTTTGTAGAAAAACTCGTTCAGGAAGACCTTGCAAAAGGTAAAAACGGGGGACGTATACAGACTCGTTTCCCGCCTGAGCCTAATGGGTATCTGCACATCGGCCATGCTAAAGCCATCTGTATGGATTTCGGGATTGCCGAAAAATATCATGGTGTCTGTAATCTTCGTTTCGATGATACGAATCCCAGCAAGGAGAATAATGAATACGTAGAAAATATCCTCAATGACATCAAATGGCTCGGTTTTAAATGGGGACATATTTATTATGCTTCTGACTATTTCGAGAAATTATGGAATTTCGCCATTTGGATGATCCGGCAGGGCAAAGCCTATGTCGATGAACAGACCAGTGAACAGATTGCCGAGCAGAAGGGCACTCCGACGACTCCTGGGACAGCAAGTCCTTACAGAGACCGCCCGATAGAAGAAAACCTGCGCCTCTTTCAACACATGAACACGGCTGAAGCTGTAGAAGGTTCTATGGTGCTCCGCGCCAAACTGGATATGGCGAATGCGGACATGCTGCTGCGTGACCCTATCATTTATAGAATCATCCAAACTCCTCACCACCGTACCGGTACCAAATGGCACTGTTATCCGATGTATGACTTCGCCCATGGCCAAAGCGATTATTTCGAGGGTGTCACCCACTCCATCTGCACACTTGAATTCGTCCCTCACCGTCCCTTGTATAATCTCTTCGTCGACTTTCTCAAGGAAATGGACGGCACTGATGATAAAATGGATGATAACCGCCCACGACAGATCGAGTTCAACAGATTGAACCTGACTTACTCGGTCATGTCAAAGCGCAAACTCCACACCTTAGTGGATGAAAAACTTGTCAATGGGTGGGATGATCCCCGGATGCCGACATTGTGCGGGATGCGGAGAAGAGGTTTTTCACCTGAAAGTATCCGTAAATTCATAGATTCTATTGGGTATACAAAATTCGATGCCCTCAATGATATTGCGCTCTTGGAGGCTAGCGTACGCGAAGACCTCAATGAGCGTGCCATCCGTGTCAGTGCCGTACTGGATCCGGTAAGTCTGGTGATCACCAACTATCCTGAAGATAAGACAGAAGACATGGTCGCCATCAATAATCCCGAAGACGAAGCAGCCGGCAGCCATACCATCCAGTTTACTAAGAAACTGTGGATAGAACGTGCCGACTTCATGGAGGATGCTCCTAGAAAATTCTTCCGCATGACTCCGGGAAAAGAAGTGCGTCTGAAGAATGCCTACATCATCAAATGTACAGGTTGCAAGAAAGATGCTGAAGGACGGGTCATCGAGATAGAAGCAACCTATGATCCTGAGAGCCGAAGCGGAATGCCGGGTGCCAACAGGAAGGTCAAAGGAACACTCCATTGGGTCAGCCAAGACCACTGTCATAAGGCTGAGATTCGGGAATACGACAGACTCTTTACGATAGAAGATCCGTCGTCCGATGAACGCGATTTCAGAGAACTACTGAATCCCGACAGCCTGCATGTCCTGAATGATTGCTTCGTGGAGGATTACGCTGCAGAAAAGAAACCCGGAGAATACCTCCAGTTCCAGAGAATCGGCTATTTCATGGCTGATCTGGACTCCACACCCGAGCATCTGGTTTACAATAAAACAGTCAACCTGAAAGATACTTGGGCAAAAATGAAGAAAAAAGACTGAATGAGAAACAGTTATTACGATACCCCTGACTTCCGCCGGTTACTTAGGGAATACGAACAGGCGAGAGGCAAAGGTGAGCAGATTTTCATGGATTCAGATGATCTGATCCGAATCTGTGAATATTATCAGGCGAGCGGATATGAGGCGAAAGCCTTAGAAGGTGCCCGCTATGCTCTACAACTCTTTCCAGGTGCCATTGAACCTTTGGCTTTTCTGTCCAGGTATTTTCTATTGGTCAAGAATGACGCTGAGAAAGCCAAGAAATATGCCGATAAGATTCAAGACAAGTCTGACGCTGACTATTTCTATCTCAATGCGGAGATCATGATCGTCCAGCAAGAGCCGGAAAAAGCCGACCGCTATCTTCTGGACCAAATTTCTATTGTCGAGGCTGAAGAAGACGAAGAGGATATTTCCATTCAAGATTACTATTTCGATGTGGCGACGTTATTCTCAGACTACAGTTTCTTCACTTTGGCCAAGAAATGGCTGGACAAATGTAAAGAGACTTCCCAGTCCGACTATGAAGAATTGTATGCAAGCATAGCCGTAGGATTAGGGGATTATGACAAAGCCAATCAGATCTACGAGGAAATGCTGGGGAAGAATCCTTTTTCTGAAGATCTGTGGAACAAGTTGGCTTCTTCTCAATTTCTGCAGGGGGACTACAAGGATGCTATCCAAAGTAGCGAATTTGCCATTGCCATCAATACAGAGAATGAAGAGGCTATCCTGAATAAGGCAAACGGTCTGTATTCTCTCGGCAACTATGCCGAGGCTGAAAAATTTTTCAAGAAATATACCCAGTTGGTCCCTGACAGTGAAACGGGCGAACTTTTTTTGGGAATTACCTTGTCTCATCTCAACAGACCCGGTGCTGCTCTTATCCATATTAAAAAAGCGGAACTGCTTTCTGATAAGGATAATCCTGACATCAAAGAAATTTACGAGCAGTTGGCTTTCACGGAGAGTAAACTCGGGCATCTGGAAGAGGCTATTCGCTATATTGATGAAGCGATGACCATGCCTAACTGTGACAAAGATGAATTGAAAGTTCTCAAAGGTCATATCTATCTCGAGAACAAAATGTATAAGGAAGGTCAGCGATGCTATGAGGAAGCAATAGACCATACGACATCTCCCCAAGTTTTCTTCCGTTCTGCAGTGTCCTTTTACGAAAACGGACTTTTCCTGACAGCCTACGAAATGTTCCAGACCATTCTTCTTGCGCCCCATGAAAACTGGAACAAGGGGTTCTCTTATCTTGCTGCCTGCGCCAGAGAACTGCAGAAAGACGAGGAATATCGTAAGTATCTGAAAATCGCGGTTGAGAAAAATCCGAAAGAAGCCAAGAAAATATTAGGCAAATTTTTCCCTGATGGCATGGAACCGTCACAATACATGACCTACTTGGAAACATTGCACTAACAGGTAAGCCGCGATACGAATCCATTTATTTTTCTAAGATCTTATTCTAATTATATTGTTTGTATGGGTATTTTGTCTTCATTGCTGAATGATTTGAATTACGGGACTGTTTTCTTGTTGATGTTATTGGAAAGTACGGTTCTTCCGGTCCCCTCTGAATTCGTCATTCCCCCCGCAGCCTATCATGCCGCTGCCGGAAATCTCGACATCTTTCTGGTTATTGTCTTTGGTGTCCTCGGGGCCGCCTGCGGTGCCACGATCAATTATATTGCCGGTTATTATCTTGGCAGACCTGTCATTTACAAATTTGCCAATAGCAGAATCGGACATCTCTGCCTTCTGAACCAAGGGAAAATAGAGAGAAGTGAGAGGTACTTCAACAAACACGGTATGGTTGCCACTATCACCGGCAGACTAATTCCCGGCATCCGGCATCTGATCTCCATACCTGCCGGTATGAGCAAGATGAAATATTGGAAGTTTATCCTCTATACCATGATTGGGGCTGGTATATGGAATTGCATCCTGGCAGCTTTGGGATGGTATCTCCATTCCATCGTTCCTGAAGAGCAATTGGATGACAAAATAGCACTCTATATGGAGAGTATCAAATCTGTCATCTTCGTTCTGGTCGGAGCTGGCTGCCTTTTTCTGATTATCAGGTGGTTGATCAAAAGACGCAAACGTATCACCGGAGAAAAATAAGGAGGTGTACTTCAACTCTACTTTATGAAGTGGTACAACTTTAACGTATAGGAGATTTTACCCATTCATCAAAATGACACACTTTGTGTCGGATTTGTGTAACTTCTATTCCCCCTCTGTCTCATCTTACTTCATTCATTTTTGCCTCAGGGAATCTGAAAGAGAGTGAAAAAGAAAAGCGATCATCCTACAGGGACAATCGCTTTTTTATGTTGTAAATGTCTATCCAAAGATTTAAAGTCCGGTGTTCGACTTCCTCAGAATCATTTACCGGTCAAACTCTCTTGATACCAGTCATAGAGTCGTTTCACTCCGTCTTCGATCTCTACCCGATGATGCCAACCCAGACGATGGAGTTTGCTCACGTCAATGAGTTTGCGCATGACACCATCAGGTTTGGAAGAATCAAAAATGATCTGTCCCTGAAAACCGACCGTCTTCGCCACCAACTCACTCAGTTCGCGAATCGTCAGTTCCTTGCCTGTCCCCACATTGATGTGGCAGTTGCGGATCTCTCCCAATGAAGGGATGGCTCCACCGCGCCCTTCGCTGTTGTTCCGGTTGACGGGACCGTCGGTCTTGACACCATAGAAAACACTCGAGTATTTCTTGATGCCGATGATGTCGCTGAAATCGACGTTCAGCAACAGATAGACACTAGCATCCGCCATGTCCTCACTCCACAGAAACTCCCGCAGGGGTTTTCCCGTCCCCCAGAGGGTGACCTTGTTGTCTTCAATGCCATAGAATGACAGCGCCTTCAGGATACGGTCCTTCGGACTCTTCCCGTCCACGTTGCCCTCACCGATCACAGCACTCAACTTCACGTTCGGGTTCACCGGACGCTTGTCCATGTCCACACGGATCGCATCCCAGTTGCCTTCATGGATCAACCTTGACAGGTAGATCTTGCGCATCATCGCAGGCATCACGTGGGAGTTCTCCAGATGGAAGTTGTCGTTCGGTCCGTAGAGGTTCGTCGGCATCACCGCAATATAGTTCGTGCCGTACTGCAGGTTATAACTCTCGCACATTTTCAGTCCGGCAATCTTGGAAATGGCATATTCCTCATTGGTGTACTCCAAAGGAGAAGTCAGGAGTTCGTCCTCCTTCATCGGTTGGGGAGCATCCTTGGGATAAATGCACGTAGAACCGAGGAACAGAAGTTTCCTCACCCCATGGCTGTAGGCATTGGAGATCACGTTACACTGCATCTTCATGTTCTGCATGATGAAGTCCGCCCGATAGAGCGAATTTGCCATGATGCCGCCCACGAAGGCAGCCGCCAGGACAACGGCGTCAGGACGCTCACGGTCGAAGAAGTCCTTCACGGCATCCTGGTCCGTCAGGTCCAGTTCACGGTGAGTACGGCCCACGAGGTTGTGGTAGCCACGTGACTCCAGGTTTTTCCAGATGGCCGATCCCACCAGGCCATGATGGCCTGCAACATATATCTTACTGTTCTTATCCAATACTGACATGATTGATAAAGTTTATTTTCCGGTTATGTCATTCCGGCATTTGAGCGCGCAGATAGAGTTTCTTCACATAACTGCGGTCATGGTCGACCATGAGTTTGACAAGTTGCTCAAATGTTGTCTGCCGGGGATCCCATCCCAGGACACGCTTGGCCTTGGAAGGATCACCCTGCAATTGTTCCACCTCTGCAGGGCGGAAATATTTCGGGTCCACTTCTACCAGCACCCGGCCAGTAGAGCGCTCGACACCCTGTTCGGCAATGCCCTCGCCCTTCCAGTCGAGTTCTATGCCCGCATCGTGGAAAGCCAGCGTACAGAACTCACGGACGGTATGCATCTCACCCGTAGCGATGACGAAATCGTCAGGTTCAGGTTGTTGCAGCATCAGCCACATGCACTGGACGTAGTCCTTGGCATAGCCCCAGTCACGGCGCGCACTCAAGTCACCCAGATAGAGTTTGTCCTGATAGCCTTCAGCTATACGGCAGGCAGCCAGTGTGATCTTGCGGGTGACGAAGTTCTCGCCCCTCCGCTCACTCTCGTGATTGAACAGGATACCGTTGCAACAGTACATCCCATAACTCTCACGGTAGTTCTGCATGATCCAATAGCCATAGAGTTTAGCTACCGAATAAGGGGAACGGGGATGGAAAGGCGTCGTCTCCTTCTGGGGGACCTCCACGACCTTCCCGAAGAGTTCGGAAGTGCTCGCCTGATAGATCCGGCAGGAATGTGTCAGACCGCAGATGCGGACAGCCTCCAGCAAGCGGAGCACACCCACGCCAACGACGTCAGCCGTATACTCCGGCACGTCAAAACTCACCTTGACATGACTCTGGGCAGCAAGGTTGTAGATCTCCGTCGGATGTACCTCGGAGATAATCCTGATCAGGGAGGATGAATCGGTCATGTCCCCCCAATGGAGGTTGACCAGGCGCTTTTTCTTCATATCCCTCACCCACTCATCCAGATATAGGTGCTCGATACGGCCGGTATTGAACGATGAAGAGCGACGGAGAATACCGTGCACTTCATAGCCTTTCATGATCAGGAACTCAGCCAGATAAGACCCGTCCTGACCTGTAATACCAGTGATAAGGGCTACTCTTCTTTCCATGTCCAAAGTGTTATATTAATCTTGCACCTGACAGCAATCGGCCAGGCTCTTTCCTTTATGATTGCCCATTGTATTGCTTGATGCTCTGCTCATCCGAGAGTTTGCAAATCAACAACTGTTTGTCTTTCTCTGCAACGATATAGCCATCCAATCCCTGGACAATCACTTTTCTTTCCTGAGTGGTATGGATAATGCAGTTTTTTGTGTCAAACACCTGTATATTCTTACCGATCAGACTGTTGCCATAAAGATCATGGTGAGTATGGGCCAGCAGATTGCCCCAGGTGCCCAGATCACTCCACCCTATATCAGCTGGAAACACAAAAATTTCCTCTGCCTTTTCCATAATGGCATAGTCTACGCTGATGCTCTCACATTCCGGATAGCGGAGATCTATCTGTTCCTGTTCATGTTCAGTACCGTAAACATCCATCAGACTCTCGAAGACAGCCGACAAAGTAGGTTGGTAAACCCGGAAGGCATTGACAATAGTCTCTACCCGCCAGATAAAGATTCCTGCATTCCAGAAATAATCACCTTCCTGAAGATATTTTCTGGCTGTCTGCAAATCAGGCTTCTCCCGGAAATTATCCACACGGAATATTTCACTATTCCGCGCGCTACTGGATTCCAGATCAGCCTTGATATAGCCATAACCCGTTTCCGGCCGGGAAGGTTTTATGCCCAAAGTGACAATCGCATCTGTCTCACTTGTAAATTTCATACAAGAAAGTATACTCCGCCGAAATTCAGAGCCGTTTGTGACAATATGATCAGAAGGAGTCACCACGATATTAGCTTTAGGGTCCATGGATTTGATACGCCAGCTCACATAAGCTATGCAAGGTGCCGTATTGCGACGGCATGGTTCCAACAAAATATTCCCGGTTGGAATTTCAGGAAGCTGTTGCTCTACCAGGGTTGCATATTTCTTATTCGTGACAACCCATATATTCCGGGGATCACAGATGCCCTCAAAACGATCATAGGTCAGTTGGAGTAAGGAGCGTCCCACCCCCAGGACATCTATAAATTGTTTAGGTCGTTCTACAGTACTCATCGGCCAGAATCTGCTCCCCACACCTCCGGCCATAATTACCAGGTGATTATGATTTTGAGTCATAAATGTATATTTTTATGATATGCAAAGATAATTGATTTTTTCTAACTTACAAAATAATCTTATCATTTTTAGGCAGACACAAACAGAAAACAAAATGTCATTACTTCCGTTTAGTTACAAATACGATTACCTTGCCTCCCAAACAAAATCATTTTATGGATAGAACGAAACAGGAGTAAGGCCAAATGGTCCTACTCCCTTTATTTACAATCGTTTACCAGATCAATTTGTAAATAAAATTATTTACAGTACAAATTCACGATCATCTCGTACAGTTCCTGTTTACCTGAAATCAATTTTGGTTTACCATGACCTTTGGCATAGTCGACGATCTGTTCAAGAGACAACTCACCATCTTCAAACTTTTTACCTTCCCCATGGTCAAAACTAGCATATCGCTCCTTTAGCATTTGAGGCAGAGGACTCTCCGTCAAAATGGCAGCAGCATTCTCCAATCCACGAGCGAAGGCATCCATACCACTGATATGAGCAATAAAGATGTCATCAGGATCCGTAGAATTCCTACGCAATTTAGCATCAAAATTTGATCCGCCATTATGCAGACCGCCATTGCGCAGGATTTGCATCCAGGCCTGAGTCAACTCCCAATTGTCTATAGGAAACTGATCCGTATCCCAGCCGTTCTGATAGTCACCACGGTTAGCATCAACGGATCCAAGCATGCCTGCATCTATAGCACAGGCCAGCTCATGAGAGAAAGTATGTCCGGCAAGCGTTGCATGGTTCACTTCTATGTTAATCTTGAAATCCTTGTCCAGATGATGAGCCCTGAGGAACCCGACAACCGTTTCTACATCTGTATCATACTGATGCTTTGTAGGCTCCATCGGCTTCGGTTCTATCAGGAAGGTCCCCTTAAAACCATGAGAACGGCCATAGTCCCTGGCAGCAGCCAGCATCGTAGCATAATGATCCTTCTCACGCTTCATATCCGTATTCAGCAAACTCTGATAGCCCTCGCGGCCACCCCAGAACACATAATCAGACCCTCCAAGTTTAATCGTCGCATCAATGGCATTTTTGATCTGTACGCAAGCACGGGCCACGACATCAAAATCAGGATTTGTTGAAGCACCATTCATATAGCACTTGTCTCCAAAAACATTTGCCGTCCCCCAAAGGAGATGAATATCCGGAAATACTTTCATTTTCTGGAGGGCATAATCCGTAATCGCCTTCATATTGTCTTCGTACTCCTGGATGTCATCAGAAGGATCACAAAGATCAACGTCATGGAAACAGAAGTAATGAATACCCAGTTTCTCCATAATCTCAAAACCGGCATCCATTTTGTCTTTGGCCCTTTGGATGGCAGTGTCTGCTTTGTCCCACGGATAAGTGCGTGTCTGCCCGCCAAACTGATCCGATGAAGCCTGGCCTAAGGTGTGCCACCAAGCCATAGCAAACCTCAGCCAATCTTTCATTTTCTTGCCCATGATCACTTTCTCAGGGTCATAGTAATGAAAAGCCATAGGATTCTTTGTTTTCGTCCCTTCAAATGGGATTTTTCCAATTTGCGGAAAATACTCTTTTGTCATAGTTGTTTTGATTTAATAGTTCTAGGTTTAACTCTGTATGATTTCATTCAATTGTTCTTTCCAGTTCGCATAGGCATTGAGATAGGCATCCCGATGATGTTCGTCAGGTTCGACAACGGCCAACCGTTTCAAGGAGGCAAAAGCTTCATCGTGATCTTTATAGATTCCTGCACCGATACCTGCCCCCTTGGCCGCTCCTACGCTGCCGTCAGTCTGATACAGTTCGATGCAGTCCCCACTGACACTTGCCAGTGTATCACAGAAAACAGGACTCAGGAACATATTGGCATGTCCGGCATGAATCTTACTGATATTCATTCCCATCTTTGCCATGATCTCCATCCCATAGCAAAAACTGAAGACGATTCCTTCCTGTTCTGCCCTGATAATATGTGCCCTGTTATGCGCGTTGAAATTCAGCCCATGGATGCTGCAACCGATCTCCCTGTTCTGCAAGACACGCTCTGCTCCGTTTCCAAAGGGTATGATGATGACACCGTCTGATCCTACCGGTACTTCAGCCGCCAATCTGTTCATTTCCGCATAACTCAAGTCCAATGTGATATTCCGATGTACCCAAGCATTCAGGATACCTGTACCGTTAATGCACAACAAGACACCAAGACGGTTCTTGTCAGGGGTATAGTTGGCATGTGCAAAAGTGTTTACCCGACTTTCGGGATCATAGTTGACCTCTCCCAAGACACCGTATACAACTCCTGAAGTGCCTGCCGTGGAAGCGATTTCTCCGGGATCGAACACATTCAGGCTGACGGCGTTGTTTGGTTGATCACCTGCGCGATAAGAAATAGGTGTACCGGCTTTTAACCCTGTCTCTTCTGCAGCATGACGGCTGACTGTGCATTGACGGGAAAATACAGGTACGATTTCCGGCAGTATGGATTCAGGAAAACCAAAATAGTCCATTAGGAATTTCGCCGGTGCCTTCTCTTTGAAATCCCATAAAACAGCTTCCGAGAGCCCTTCTATTGTCGTCTGGATGCGACCGGAGAGTTTCATGGCAAGATAATCCCCTGGAAGCATGATTTTATCTATTTGATCGAATATATCGGGTTCATTTTCTTTCACCCATGCCAGTTTTGAGGCTGTAAAATTCCCCGGGGAATTCAACAGGTGTCCGAGGCATCTCTCCTTCCCCAATTCTTCGAAGGCCTTATCTCCAAAGGGAACTGCACGGGAATCACACCAGATGATGGCAGGCCGCAGGACCTTCTGAAATTTATCTACACAGACCAAACCATGCATCTGATAGGAAATCCCTATCGCCTCTATGTCTTCTCCTGCTATTCCGGCTTTCTTCATAGCGGCAAACAGTGCCGTCTTGGCATAGCTCCACCAGGACTCCGGTTCTTGCTCAGCCCATCCCGGTTTTTCTGCAATCATCGGTGCTTCTTTTTCCGGCGCAAAAGCTGAAGAAAGGGTCTCACCGGTTTCTGTATCTGTCAATGAAACTTTTACAGATGATGAACCGACATCAAAGCCTAATAAACATTTTCTATTCATAAATATGTGTTCGTTTCTTTATAAGGTTAAACTCCCGTGTCTGGATTTTCAACTCCTAAATGATTATTTTGATTTTCATGTTATATTGACTGATTCCTTGACAGTCATCTAGATCAGGTAGGTCATTCGAGATCAGACCATCGTACCAATTCTTTTAACGAGGAGCCGTCTGCTATCAGATAAAGCAAAGGTATCAAAATCTTTTGAATTAAACGCGATATCACGTCTCATAAACTTTCATTTATGTTGCAAATCAACGTCAAGGGTCCTCTAAATAGGATGAAAGAAACAAATGGGACATAAAATGAGACAAAAACAGATCCCTTCGCTGATTCTCACCGGATCAAAGTGAGACATAGGACTATACAACTTTCATCTGTATCAGTCCCGGAGGCATCGGTAACTTCGGAAACAAGAGAATATTTGGTCTATTCTTCCTCTCTTCGCTACCGTAGAAGCGAATACTTCAAGGGTATATACCCCATTGCTTTTCATCTAAAACACCGCTCATTCGACACTTCATCTGAGACAGGTGAGACCTCATTCAAAAAAGGGTATAAAAAAAGCCGCAGATGTCCATGACATTTGTGGCCTTTTAGAGTGTGGTATTAAGCAAGGATCAATTTGTTGTCCTCGTCTTTGATCTTGCCCTCTTTAAAGAGCCAACCAATACCCAGAAGGGCCTCTTCTTCACTGATCTTTGCTTGCTTAGCAATCTCAGCTACCGTCAGGGCCTTTCCTGCGGCTGCAAGTGCCTGATAAACATCACCTGCCTTGAATCCTGCATTCTCGGGGTTCAATGCCAGAACTGTCTTCGTTTCTGCTGCCTTGGATACTGTTTTCTTAGCAGCACTTGTTCTTGTTTTCTTTTCTCTCATATTTGTTAATCTTTAAAATTAGTCAGGGCCTTTACCAAAGTAAAACTGTCCACCTATTCTATTTATGAGTTCGTCACAAAGATAGTTCTTTTTTTTAAGATTTACATTATTATTAACCTAAATGTTTCGTATTAAAGCCATTAGGAGAAAAAAAGAACAAAATTCTTGACTTATATCAAAAAAAATTCCTTTTTCCTCCCTTACTTATTAAGAAATCGGGAGAAAAAAGGAATCCTTATTACTTTTCAGTCTTAGCGACCTTAATTGACAGTTCCTCCAATTGTTTGGAATCCAATTCTGATGGGGCATCCAGCATCACATCGCGTCCCTTATTGTTCTTGGGGAAGGCAATGGTATCTCTGATGCTATCCAAACCTGCGAGGATACTGGTGAAGCGGTCCAAACCGAAAGCCAGTCCTGCATGAGGAGGTGCTCCGTATTTGAAAGCGTTCATCAGGAAGCCAAACTGAGCCTCAGCGCGTTCTTTGGTGAAACCAAGTACCTTGAACATCTTTTCCTGAAGTTTGGTATCATGGATACGAATACTTCCGCCTCCAACTTCCGTGCCGTTGCAGACAAAGTCGTAAGCCTTTGCACGTACTCTTTCAGGGTGCTCATCCAATAATGGAATATCATCGGGATTCGGCATCGTAAAAGGATGATGAGTGGAAACCAATCGCTGTTCTTCCTCACTCCACTCAAAAAGCGGGAAATCAATGATCCACAAGCATTTGAATATGTTCTTGTCTCGCAAACCCAAACGACTTCCCATCAACAAGCGCAAACTGCAGAGTTGAATACGTGTCTTATTTGCATTCGAACCACTCAGTATCAGCACCAGATCACCGTCCTTGGCACCCATCTTGGCCTTGATATCCAATAGGACATCTTCAGTATAAAACTTATCTATAGAACTCTTGATGGTCCCGTCTGCATTATACTTGATGTAGACAAGTCCTTTGGCTCCTACCTGCGGAGACTTGACATAATCTGTCAGTTCATTCAGTTGTTTACGACTGTATCCGGCACAACCTGAAGCACAGATACCACCGATATATTTTGCCTCATCAAAGACACTGAAAGAGCCTTTTCCTTTAAAGAAATCCTGAAGCTCAACAAACTCCATACCAAAGCGCAGATCAGGCTTGTCACTGCCAAAACGCCTCATCGCCTCCTGCCATGTCATCTGCTGCAGTTTAGGCAGTTCGACGCCACGGATCTCCTTAAAAAGCATCCTGCACATCTCTTCAAACAGATTGATCACATCATCCTGATCCACAAAACTCATCTCACAATCTACTTGTGTAAACTCTGGTTGACGGTCAGCCCGCAAGTCCTCATCACGGAAGCACTTGGCAATCTGGAAATATCTGTCAAAACCAGCCACCATCAGTAGTTGTTTCAAAAGTTGAGGGCTCTGTGGCAGCGCATAGAACTGTCCCGGATTCATACGGGAAGGAACGACAAAATCACGAGCTCCTTCGGGAGTACTTCCGATCAGATCAGGCGTTTCTACCTCAATAAACTTCTTAGCATCCAGAAAATTACGAATTAAAATAGTCATCCTGTGGCGCAACTCCAGATTTTTTCTTACGCAAGGCCGCCGGAGGTCAAGATAACGGTATTTCATCCGAAGATCATCTCCCCCATCCGTATGATCCTCAATCGTAAACGGTGGTGTCAAACTTGGAGAAAGGACGTTGAGGTCCTCAGCAATGATTTCAATATCGCCCGTATCCATTTTAGGATTTTTGCTGGCACGTTCACGGACTATTCCCTTGATCTGAACACAATATTCACGACCTAACTGATTAGCCTGATCACACAACACGCTGTCTTTAGCTTCGTTAAAAACTAATTGGGTAATACCATAACGATCACGGAGATCAACAAAAGTCATCCCCCCTAATTTTCTTAAACGCTGAACCCAGCCGGCCAGTGTTACCTCTTTTCCAGAGTCCGAAAGGCGCAACTCCCCACACGTATTCGTTCTATACATATTAAGTATTTTCAATTCTGATTTGCAAAAATACAATAAATCAAGATAAATGCCAAATAAAAGCATTAATTTTTGTAAAAAACAGAACTTATGCTAAACTTTCTATTTACCTTTGCATCGAACGAATTATAAATCAAGTGATAACAATATGAAAAAGTTAGTTTTAAGTATGCTATTAATGCTTGTTTGCACTTTAAGTGTCAGTGCACAAGCAGAGATCAAATTTGACAGGCTATCTCATGATTTCGGCACTTTTTCTGAGTCCCAACCCATTCAGAAAACAACATTCACCTTTATAAATAAGGGAGATAAACCATTAGTTATCAACCAGGCAGTTGCAAGTTGTGGCTGTACCATTCCCAGTTACACGAAGAAACCCATTATGCCAGGTCAAAAGGGAGAATTATCAGTAACCTATAATGGTAAAGGTAAGTTTCCCGGTCATTTTAAAAAGACCATTACGGTCCGCACCAATGGTGTTGTTGAAATGACCCGTCTCTATATTGAGGGAAACATGAAAGAAGCTAAATAATTTAAGAAAATTATATCATTTATAATGGATAGCATGGAGGCGTGCTATCCATTTTTCATATTAACGGAGAGACCTATGATATTCTATTTTTCAGCAGAAGGTGATTCTCAGTGGGTGGCCCGGAAATTAGCTGCAGCAACCCAGGATGTGCTGATTTCCATACCGGAAGTCATGGGAAGCAGAAAGCCCTTCATCCTCAAGAAGGGAGAACGCATGGGCTTTGTCTTCCCGGTACATGGCTGGCGTGTTCCAACGATCGTAAGAACATTTCTATCCCGCCTCACGGTCGAAAGCGCAGAGAAACCCTTTACCTACGCAGTGGTCACGGCAGGTGATAATATCGGATTAACCGTCGACAGATATTTGAACAAGGCTCTGTCTGCTAACCGGTCACTGAAAAGTATCCATGTTCATCAAGTTGACTCTGCTTATTCCATCCTCATGCCAGAGACGTATGTAGGATTACCGTTCATGGATATTGACACGAAAGAAAAAGAGATCAAGAAGAAAACCGAAGCCAATGAAATGCTGAAAGTCATCTGCGAGGAGGTCTTTGATAAGAAAGAGGGTGTTTTCCGTTTACATAAAGGCCGCTGGTCCTGGATCAACTCACAGCTCCTCGGAGCATTCTTTGAGAAAGTTCTTATTACAGACAAACCCTTCCATGTGGTGAGTGACCGCTGCGTGAGGTGTGGCATCTGTGCTCAGGTCTGTCCCACCGGAGACTTGATGGGAGGAAAGGGTGAAGAACCACATTGGAAGCACGACGGCTCCTGCCTGAGTTGCTTCAACTGCTATCATCATTGTCCCCACCACGCTATAGAATATGGCCGGCGTACAAAGCATAAAGGACAATATTATTTCAAATAATCTCCATTGCCCTCTCAGTCTGACAAACACAAGAATACCATACACTACTCAAGGTAGGCTATTCCGAGATTCAAAATATCAACCATCGCTATTTCTTCGAAGCATATAAACCAATCATTGTGCCGACGAAACCACCACTTTCATGAGTAGACAAATTAGAAGCATCCACCCCACGAGCCAAGACTTTCCATTTTCCATTGCCCAATGAATAATAGAAATCATAGTATTGGCCTTCACCATGAATTTTCAATTTGACCGGCATATCAGCATCCTTCGTATCTATAAAGACTGTCGCAATCGTTACCGGCTTCATTTCTGTTCGAGTCAACAAAATAGCCAAACGATTATTTATTTCAGTTTTACCAAAAGTAAAATTATACTGTTCATTCTGGAAAAGGCAGAAACCTGCAAATTGTTTGTCATTTTCCGGAGAAAAAACGACCTCTGTCTCAGCATTGAACGTTGTATGTTGCTGACGATAAAACAAGGCAGAAGGTGAATCATCCTGCCAAATTGCTACTGGTAAAGCGGAAATCTTCAGTCCATCCTGTCCTAATGTATAAAAAGAAGATGGATTACGGAGGAAAGTCCAACAAGGGTTAAGTTTCTGTCCATGGAAATCATCACGGAAAGTAAAATTGCCAGTAACCGGAATCGTCTTCGCAGCTGTTATTTTCCATTGCCAGGGATGCATTTCGTTTACTGTAGGTATAGCCTTCCCCCTCTTCAGGATTACCGGCCATCCGTTCTTCCATGTCACAGGCAACAAGAATGTCTCCCTCCCAGTATTATACAAATCACCTCTATAAGGCCGACAACCCAGGAAAACTGACCACCAGTCTCCAGATTTACTTTCCAAGAGATCAGCATGTCCCGTACTGGTCACCCTGTCTGCTCGATCAGGATCCACACTCTCACGCTGTGTCAATATAGGATTTTCAGGATCCTCCTCCCATGGCCCCATCGGGTGTCTGGCACGGAAAATCACCTCACTATGATTTGTTCCAGTACCACCTTCAGCGCACATCAAATAGTAGTATTTGCCAATACGATAAAGATGGGGTCCCTCAATCCAGACAGGATGCTTATCTACATGCGTTCCTCCACGGATAATTTCCTTCGGCTTTCCAATAATACTGTCCCCCTCTACATCGAAACGGAAAATACGTATGGCTCTCTGCCCTTCATAGGCAGCCGTTCCACAGACAGGAGCATTATGCACGATATAGCCCTGCCCGTCTCTGTCAAAAAAGAAAGAAGGATCTATACCATCTATCTGAGGAAGGTATATCGGATCACTCCAGCCCTTTTCCGGATTTTTTGTCTTTACGAAGAAATTGCCTTTCCCTACATTAGTAGTAATCATATAGAAAGTCTTATTACTACTATTATACGAAATAGCCGGAGCAAAAATACCACCCGAAACATTCTGATGATCCAGAGGATCCTGCGAAATACGATCCAGCACATGCCCGATTTGCCACCAATGTATAAGATCCTTACTCTCATAAATCGGAACTCCAGGAAAGTAAGAAAAGGATGAATTTACAAGATAATAGGTATCACCTGCCTTGCAAAAAGAAGGATCAGGATGAAACCCTGCAATAATCGGATTAAAGTATTCCCTATTCTTATTAATTGGTTGCTGGAATCGCACATCCTCACCCTGATAACAAAAATAGTGGAAAGTTGCCATCTGAGCTTTCATGCTTCCAGGCAAGAGAAGCAATAAAACTGATAAAATATTTATTCTATTCATTTTGATCTAAGGACTAAAAAACGGTCATATCGTTCCATGTAAAACGCCGTGCCATGACAGCACAGCGTTTTCTTATTAAATCAACAAAATTATAATTCTATACCAAGAGAACATCCATTTTAACCTTATGTAAAATCGGCTTTACTTAAACAGATGCTGGGCGAAATGCTCCAGACAGCGCCGCCATGTGAGCCACTCATGTGCAGTACCCGGTGAAACCATAGAATCAACCTTGAGACCGGCATTCTGCAATGTCGTGATCAATTGGAGAGTACCCATGTTTTCTTCAGATCCACAACCAAGGAAGAGATAATGAATCTTCTTATTAAACTCATCAGGACGGGAAAGAATCCCATCATATACGGTCTTGATCGTCTGATCATTAAGTCCAAAGATAGCACCGCTAAATCCACCCATATAAGAGAATTTGTCAAGATGGTTCAACACGATGTCAAAAGTCTGGTGTCCGCCCCAGGAAAGACCAGCCATAGCCCGATGATCACGGTCAGTGAAAGTACGGAAATTAGAATCAATAGCAGGAATAAGATCATTGATCATTACCTCATAAAAACTGGCACCATAATCAGCCATGGTAAAACGCTTGGTATCATAAGGCATTTTTACATCCCCACTCTCCATAACAACAATCATCGGAACAGCTTTCTTTTCGGCAATGAGATTATCCATGATATTCTGCATAAAACCCTGATGACTCCATCCCGTTTCATCCTCTCCCATACCATGCTGTAAATAAAGCACAGGATAACGTTTCTTACCCGATGTTTCATACTCTGCCGGCGTATAGACCATAGCACGACGCCATTCCTTCTTGGATTCAGAATAGTACTGGAAGGAACGGACCTGACCTTTTGCAACACCTTGCTGGGGACGATAATAATTACCAGCATCACCTTCAGGAATTTCTATTCCACTACTTTGGCGGCAACAACCGAAGAAGGTGTCTGAAGCCGGATCATTGACGTTCACTCCATCAATATTCAAGAAATAATAATGAAAGCCTACAGGCAACGGAGCAGTACCGCCGGTCCAGAAACCTTTGGCATCACGTTGCAAATCGTATCTCTTTCCACATATATCTGCCTTTACAACCTGAGCCTGCGGAGCAAATATACGAAACCATGCACAGTTCTTACTATCCACCTTCGGAAACTCATTACCCGGTTCGGCATAAATAGAAGTTTTCGCATCTTCCGGTACTTTTACTTCTTGATAAACTGGATATCCAAGTAATGCCAACATCTTATAAGCATAACGACGGCCCATCTCTCGATAACCAGCTGCATCAAAATGCAAAAAATCAGGACCATTCGTACAACCTTCGGAAGAAATGACCTGAGCTGTGTGAATGGTCTGAGGCAGTATGTCTATGATCTTGTTCATAGAAGCACAACGGCCTTTGCCGTCAGCACGAACAACTTCACCTGCAAGCAAAGGAACATCCTCAGTTTTCAGATGGAGGTCAGTGATGAGTTGATTATAAACGCATGCCACTTTTGAAGGCCAAGTCTCATCTCCTGTATTCGATTCTCCCTGATGAAGCAAAACACCCTTGATGACGCCTTCCTTCTGAGCTTTCTTGGCCAGCATGACAAGACGCTTATACGGATCATTATCATAAGCTTTCAGCATACCTTTCATCCACTGCGGAGCACGGTGATTCACATAGTTTCTGATAGAGTCTTCCATGAAAGTCTCAATGTGACAGCCTCCGACTGCTACCGTAATAACTCCCACACGGACATTTTTTGAAAGGTATTTTACCATTGTCCGTCCAAAATAGTCAACAGGCGTCAAACCTGTATTCGGACGGCAAAGAGGAGGAAAGGCTGTATACCAATTCCCCATCTTACGACCGAGATTTTTATCATCAACTGCCGCCATCATCAGAAAACGAGGATCAACGTTCTGTTGGTCCTGCTCTTCAATTTTTGCATTACCTTCCATATTTGACTGTCCGAAACAGAGAAAAATATAAAAGTTTGGATCTACTTTTGCTGAAGCCGACATTGTCAACAGACAAGCAAAGAAAAATAGGATTATCTTTTTATTCATATTTTTAGTTAGTTTAGGTCTCCCTATTGTACACTACACATCTCAAAATAAGACATTTTATATCTTTTCATACACAAAGTTATGATTTATTCTTCAATATGCCAAGACATACTAACAATGAAAAATTATTTTTCCATTAATCCATCTGCAAATCCTCCATAAGTAGGTTTACGGCTATATGCTGCATCCCATAGTCCCGTTGGTTCACCCGCACGCCAACCAGAGGATGAAGGAGAATCAACGACACTCCATTGACAGATTCCATACTGTTGGGCAGGAGGAATGATTTCCAGATATTTCTCTACGATAAATTTATAATAAGCGGCCATACCTTTCTTCTCTGCATCAGTGATATTCTCTGTCAGGATCTTATTGCCATCTGTATCCAGACATCCCATATCCAATTCAGAAATACGGACAAGTTTCCCTGAAGCAGCCAGAAGTTTCAACATATTGATATATGCATCTTCATTTTTTTTCTGCGTTGCAGAATTCATAGAATAGGAAACATGCATTTGCGAGCCGATGCCATCTATTTTAGTTACACCGTCACTCTCCCAATATTTAATCATATTAATTAGTCCCTTGCATTTTGCATTGTCATTGTAAGCCGCTTCAAGGTTATAATCATTGATAAACAATTTTAAAGAACTTGGACCATATTTACGAGCAAGTTTCACAGCAATACGAGCATAGTCCTTTCCCAAATAATCCTGCCAATAGAAATTCTTCTTTGTATCACCTTCAACAGCTCCACTCTTTAAACTATCAGGGTGAATATCAGACATCGGTTCATTGACAACATCCCATGCTTTGACCTTACCAGCACATGCTCCCATCATGCCTTTAATCCAATTATTCATAGCCCAAGTTAAAGTATCCCTGACCTTTTCATCTGAATAAGAAGAACTGCCACCTGATTCCTCTTTTTCCCGTTTGACAGTTTCATCAAGCCAACTTGGATGTGTCCAATAAGTCAAGTCATCATCCGAAAAATCACCATTAGACAAAAGATTTTCCGTACTCCCCTCTTCTGTAAGACTCACATCATCAAGATAGAGATCTCCTTGAAAAGTCCCAAACTGGAATCCCAACTGATCAATAGCGATATTAGCCTTAAAACTAGAGCTGATGGTTGTCCATTCCGTCGTCGAGTTTATCGTCGGCGTGGGATAATACTGTGCATCACCACCATCTATTGAAGGCCAGCAAGTAACTGTATAATCTTTTGAGGTCTTGACACGCATCTTTAAGGTATAGTTCTTCCCCACTTTCAAAGGTTTGGTCGTATGGGCAAATAGTTGCCAATTCCAGACATCCTTCTTAGCTTCCGGAGTTGTGACATGTAAAATATAATTAGCTGCATTGGGATCTGTAATCAACCCTTTGAGATAAGAAACCTGCTGTTGTGCATGCCATACAAGGGTATGTCCATATACAGATACATTATTTTTACTCGCTTGCTCAATAAACTTCTGAACATTGGAAAAATCCATAGTACCATCTGCCGCTACACAAGATGCATATTTGAAAGCATTTCCTGCCGTTACTTCATCAAAATTAGCATAGGTAAGACGAGCCATAATATTAGAAGCAGACAAATCAGAAGCAGAAGCACCGGCACCCAATTTAAAATTAGGATATTTTGCATGATCAATATAAGTTTTCAGAGCCGAATAATCATTAAGATAATCATATTCCGACATACTTGCCGGCTCATCAACAGAAATATTGTCCATATTTGTATTAGCACATGAAACTGCAAACAGTCCCCCTGTGACAACACAGAAAAAAGATCTTACAACTTTAATATTCATGACATTTAAAATATTAAGATTATTCTTTATACTTATAATCAAAGGTCTCAAACTTACTTTCCCTGTCTCGCATGACAAGAGAATCGACACACTCATAAGTCTTATAGTGCATCACAGAAGGACTATAATCATAATTATATTTTACTTCATAATTAAGGACCAACAGGTCTCGGTCCTTATCCCCCCAAGCTTTCTTAGCACCCTGATGGGTCCACGTTCCTGAACCTGAGGCCGTACAGTTATCAGTATTCGTAGTTACGGTACATTTATCATTATCATCGAAAGTAAGGATAAGATTACAAGATAATGTCTTTGTCGTTTCTTTATTATCGTTCCCCATAACAGTAACAAGAGTAGAAATCGGATAACTACAAGTTTTATATCCTGTAGTAGAAATATAACGTACCTCATCATGCTCTATATTACCAGCATCCCTAACTACCTTTTTAATGGTCCCGTTATCATTAATATTATCAATGCCATGAGACAGCCATGCACCATGCCATTTATTTTTAAATTTTACGGCATAAAGAGTATAATTTTTCGGAACAATGGACCAATCATCTGATTTAGTGAGCACAGGATTAGATACACCTTGATTGACTTTTCCGCTAAGAATAGAATCAGAAGCTAATACCATCCTTAATGGTACTACATAATTAACTCCAATAGATTTTGGGTCATTAAAGAAAGCATCATTAAGTTGTATATTCACAGCACCCATGATCTTCCCAGAAGGAATCGTTATCGTATTTCCATCCAGCGAATAATACGCTGCAGGCATAGCTTGAACAGCAGAACCATCACTAAAATAAAGATTCTTTACCAAGTCATTGTCAACAACAACTTTTATGGTACGATTCTTGGAATTTGATTCCACACCACCTAGTGTTGCATAAATTTGGAATTTATGTTCATTGTCCAATTCGGTACTATAGACATCATCGCCGAGAGTAATGGTGCGCACCGGATTCTGGTTAGCAAAATATACGGTCTGGTAGTCATAGTTGCCAAAGCTGATATCATCATTCTTGCAAGAAGAAAAAATTGAGAGCACTGCAAGAACAGAAACAAGCGATGCTATTGTGATTATCTTTTTCATTATTATTATTGTTTAATTATAGTCTACAAAGAAATACTATTTATCCATTAAAACATGACTTTTATGGAATAAAACATATTTTACCAACCCTTATTCTGAATTAATTGATTAAATTTCAATACTTCCGAATACGGAATCGGGCCATAATACTGATAATCTTTATAGTTTCGAGTATCAACATCAATCTTCTTATATGTATTATTAGCAGAGTTGATATCCATTCCCGTAGTCGTTTCATTAAGGTTAGATTTCCAGCGACGAAGATCCCAGAAACGGAATCCTTCAAATGAAAGTTCTATACGGCGCTCGTTACGAATCAATTGACGCATTTTATCCTTATCATTCTTAATAGATTCCAGATAAGCATCTCCATTATCCTTACCCACTCCGGCACGTGAACGAATAGCCTTAATCACATCGTATGCAGAATAAGCGTGTCCACCTGTTCCTGTAGGTCCCCAGGCTTCATTTGCTGCCTCAGCGTAATCAAGGAAAATTTCCGTATAACGGATACGAGGCGTATAATGATATTGCTTGGTCACTGACGTTGGATTCAAGTTAACATCCTGCCGAAGAAGTTTCCGAAGATAATATCCTGTTCGGGTAGAACTCCCATTCACCTTATTCAGAGCATCCTTAGTCGAACCATCAGATGCTGTCGTAATGACCGTGTTGTCCACACCCTCAGTAGATCCGTTAAGAACAACGTATGCTGCCAAACGGGGATCACGGTTACTATAGGGATCACTTGCATTGTATCCACTCTCAGAATCAGTGATAGGATATCCATTAGCCATAGGAAAAGCATCGACAAAATTCTGCGTCGGATTGATTCTCCCACGCCCATAAAGAGAAGGAGGAAAGTTTCTTGCTTCCCAAGTCGTATCTTGGGACTTCTCCCCACGCCACATCACTTCAGCAGGACAAGAACCATTTTTCAAACCATCAATTTCAGTTGTATTTGCATACCAAGTCCATCCTTTAGGATCCATACCGCCAACACCACCGATCCGGTCAAGAACTATAGCTGCACTATTCGCTGCTTCAGCCCATGTAACACCTGAATTGGCATTAAATGCAGGACTAGCGCCCAGCAAATCAGCTTTAGAACGAAAAGCTTCTACGATAGCACCATCCATACGTCCATTGAATTTAGCGCCAAAGACACGATCATATTCATTTTGTGTAGCACCAATTTTCTGATATTTCGCAGGAATTTCCCCACCATCAATGTATTTTGTAGGGAGAAGGGACAAAGCCTTACTACAATCATTATTAATGGCCTGAATACACTCTTTGAAAGTATTGCGTGGAATATTGAAGTTGCCATTTGTAGTTTCAGGATCAGTCACAATCGGTATTCCCAACAAAGTACCATCAGCCGCATAGCCCGCATGAGCCTGAAGGAGATAGAACATATACATGGCCCGGAGTCCATAAGCCTCTCCCATTTCACGATCTTTATACATGTGTGAAGCTATGGTATCTGTAGCCCACTGTACATTTTCAGCACGTGAAAGGAATAAATTAATATACTTGATTGCAGCCCGGCAGTTTTGCCATTTTTCTTCCGGATTATTATCAGAAGTCCAAGTTCCGGCTGCCATTTTTCTATAGTTATCCGTAGGGTCATTGCTTATTGCATCATCCGTTGCCACATCATCGAAAGAGAAGGAACCACATGGAATCCTTGTATAAGCATTACCCAATACACCTTCTGCATAAGAAGCATTTTTATCCATATAATCAACACCTAGATTATTCTCCTTCTCAGGCACAAAGAGATCACCGCAAGATGTGCATACCAAAGAAAGGAACATTACTCCAATAATATTTATCTTTTTCATGATTTTATTCTTTAATTGCATTATTATAAGTTTACCTTTACACCTAGATTATAGGACCGTGTCTGCGGAGCAGAACCAACATTCATTTCCATATATTTCCTTTCATGAGCAATGGTAAGCAGATCGGCACCACTCACATAAACAGAAAGTCCTTTGATGAAAGAATTACCAAATATATGTTTGGGAAGATCGTATGTAAGTTGTACTTTATTAATATGAAATGCGGTAGTACTGTAAATCCAGAAGCTGGAAGTAACGAAATTAAGTTCACCGCCTTCTGTAGTCAAACGAGGATAAACGGCTGTTGCTGCTGTTTCCTTTGTCCAACGTCCTAAGACAACATCGGAATACTTGCCATCACCATATACCCATTCATAAGAATTGTTTTTAATTGCCTTACCTCCACACTGTCCAGTTCCATTCAGATAAAGAGTAAAATTCCGCCACTTGGCAGTAAGGTTCACCCCATAATAGAAATCAGAACTCCAATGTCCCAGTACAACGGCATCCTTGGAATCGATAATTCCATCACCATTCTGATCCTTATATTTCAAATCTCCGGGTTTGGTGTTATTATTGATGACAGCATTATTAGCCACATCCTTTTCATCCTGGAAAAAGCCCAGACATTCATAACCACGTATAGCATCAGTATAAGCTCCTTTATTCTTCAGCCAGTCATACTGTACGTTTTCAGAATATTTTGTCCAACGAGATGTAAAGGTCATACCCGTCATTCCAAGATTCAAATCAACCTCTCCCAGTTTCTTATGCAGATCTACAGTAAAATCAATACCTGTTTTTCGGTTATTGTTATAATTGACATTTGGCAGAAAAGACGATTTAGGCCAGTAAGTGAAGAAATAACTTGGATATATACTGTTCGGAGTTGTAAGCAAGCCATCCCTGCAGATATTAAAGAAATTCGTATTCAATGTCAGTAGTCCATCAAACAATTGAGCATCCAGACCTATACGAAATTCTTTTCGCTTTATAAAAGTTAAATCTTTATTTCCACCTCTTTGAGAGTCTGAAGTTTGCATAGAGTTGGCACTCTCACTCCATCCCCACCAGGTACCTGTAGCTGTAAAAACGTCATCATACATATAGTAATCCGATATATCAATATCTTCATTGATCAAGCCATAGGATAGATTTAAAGCCAAGTTGTTGATCCATGGAATACGTTTCATAAAATTTTCTTTGTTTATTTTCCATGCCAACGTTCCTACCGGAGAGAAAGCTTCGCGATGTCCTTCTGCCAATTTTGCTGAATGAATAGCTGCCCCGGAAAAATCAGCATAATACTTACCTAAATAATTATAATTAATATCCAGTCCTAAATTTGCATTAGACACACGATGATAAGTACCGGAAATGGTCTGCTGATAACCGTTACAAAGCAACATAGCAGAAAGTCCATGAGGGCCCCATTGCCGATTATAATCAAATTGCGCATTAAAGAGAATCATCTGCTTAGAAGAAGAACCACTGGTAGTCTGTGTTCCTGTTTTCTTATCATTACCATATTTTGTAAGTGATGAGATCAAATCCTTTCCAGAATAATCATTCCAGGACGGCTCATAAACAGCATAAGAGTTCTCAATAGTCGTTGTATACCCCGTAGCATAATCTATAGCGAACATGGTTTTAAAACTAAGTCCCTTCAGCACTTTCTCCAGATTTATATTAATACCACCGTCAAACTGAAACTGACGGGAATTATAGGTGTTGTGCCCTCCTGCATACATTGAAGCAAAAGGGTTTGTCTGAATAGACTGTGTACCTCCAAGAAGATATTTCCCGTCAATTATATTATTACTATTATTGATCAGTATCTGAGATGATTCGTCATTGGGTTCAACCATAGATATCGGAATCAATGGCGTAAGGGGATACTGGCTCGTCGGACGCAAGGTTGCAGAACTTTTCCAATAATCGGCATTGTCATTACGTACAGAATAGAATGTGGCATCAGCATCAATCCAGCCGGAAATCCAATTATTCAACTTCAAGTCAATATTTCCCCTGACGTTCAGCCGTGTCGTCCCATTGTCCTTACCCTCACCGAAGTCCATCAAGTCATTGAGATGATACAGATCGATATTAGTATAAAAATGAGCAAAAGTGCCGCCACCCGAAATTTCCACATTACCATCATAACGTTGATAAGTCTTCTTCAAATAATCATTTGAAAAAAAGTTGATATTCGGATAACGGTATGGATCTTTACCAGAAGCATAATTGTAAATATCCTTATCTGAATATACCGCTGATTTTCCATCATTTTCAAGTGCCTCATCGTAAAGAGTCATATATTCAGCTGATCCCAGATATTTCGGATAACGCTTGGGGACAAAAAGCGTAGCATTCGCACGCGCACTGACCTTTAATCCATCGTTTCTTCCCCGTTTAGTAGTAATCAAGACAACACCATTAGCACCCTTACTCCCATAAAGAGCTATTGCAGAAGCAGACTTTAGAAACGTAATCTGTTCTATTTCAGTAGGAAGTACATTATTGGCATCCCTCGGCACACCATCAACAAGAACCAGGACATCACCCTGATTCCAGAGTTGACCATTATAGCCTCCAACATTGGCTTGTAAATTATCAAGCGAATAAGTGCTATAATCTTTATCTGTCAAGTCGATCATATTGAGGGATGAAACACCGCCCATTAAGTCATTTTTATTCACCTTATGGAAAGCGACATTCACTATATTAGCAATTGAATCTGGATAGTCGGCCTTATCCTGAGCACCGGCACACAACGTTATTGGAAATGCAAGAACGCCAATTGCAATCGTTTTATAGATTTGATTCATCATTTGTTCTTTTTTAGATTGATTATAGGTTACCAACCAGGATTCTGTGAAAAGCCTTTATATTGCTGGACATCACTTTCTTTCATCGGGAACCAGTAATGCTTTTCTGTAAAGTTGCGTTTCAAGATCAAAGATTCACTCCATCCACTTACCTGATCTTGCGAGGGATCGCTCTTATTGATGTCCCCAACCCGAAGGAATTCCTGAGACGTTTTGATATTATAAGGATATTTATCCAAAAGGAGCCAACGACGGAGATCGTTGAACCGATGTCCTTCATAGGCCAGTTCAACAGCACGTTCGCGACGCAATTCACCCATAAATCCATCTAATGTAGTCGTGTATTTAGTTGCCACGTCAGCAACTCCTGCACGCTTTCTGATCTTATTTACTGCATCAACGGCCGTAAGACTGCTTGTTACTTTCCCTGTAGCTGAACCCGTTGCCTCAGCTGCTGCTTCAGCATACATCAGATAAACATCTGCCAGACGCATCCATGGAATATGGAGATGAAAACCATGGCTCCAGCCATAACCATCATCAAACTGGTTACACGTCCTATCAATAAACTTATACATCAGATAACCCGTTCGACTGTCATATTTTACATCCCGAAGATTACCCCCAGTCTGCAAATCAGCATAACGATATTTCTCATTACTTGCAGACAGAGTGCCTTTAATAACTTTACATCCATCATAGATAAAATCATTATAGAAACGCGGATCACGATTCTTAAAAGGATGTGTTTTATCAAAACCTGATTCCGAATCAGAAAGTGGCAAACCATTTGCCATACCGAAATAATTCACATAATTGGCTGTCGGCAAAAAGGTAACACCATCTTGTGTCAGAATTTTTCCGCCATAGCACTTGCTTTGTCGCCAGTTAGAATCATTCCATCCATAAGAAGGACCCCGGAATATTGCTTCTGTGATGGTATTATCAACAGACTCTCCCGGCATCTTATGATTCTGGTCAATCGTATAAAAATTATCAGAATACTGACTCCATGGAAGCAAACCATACTGCGTATTTCCCCCATCAACAATATTAAGCAATTTTCCGAAAGCATCTGCAGCTCGTCTACAATATTCCTTATCATAATCGGCTATCCCTTTGCTCACTTTATTCATCAGTGGAGAGCCAGCCCAGAGTAAATCCTTCCCTAAATAAGCCAATGCTGTAACCTTAGTGATACGCAACTGATTCTTACCTAATGTTTGTTTTCCTATTGTCGTATTATCCCAGTTTACAGGCAATAGATCTGCCGCTTTCTGAAAATCTTTGGCAGCACTATCGGCACAAGCCTGATAACTCAAACGAGGCAGAGTAAGTTTTTCACTTGAGGATAACACCTTATTTATATAGGGTAGTCCACCGACATACTGCATAAGTTCAAAGTGAAACCATCCGCGAAAGAAATACAACTGACCAGCAATGAGATTTTTTTCCTCATCTGTCCCACTCATCTTATCCAGATTTTCAATGCCAAGATTGCATTTGCGAATACCATACCAGGCTAAAGGCCAAAGGGAATGACTGAATCGATCACCGGAAGTAGAATTATTGGAACGGTCCATCCAACCACACTGCCAGCCATCATATTTAGACTGCCAGCCCCAAAAATCCCCTTGATCAATCTTATAACACATGTGATAGTCAATGCCTACGTTCATTATCTCATCTTCTCCCCAATTGAAAGAGTTAGTCCAATAACCTTTTGCGAAATCCGGTACACAATTGTATAGTTCCTCCGCAAAGCCTTGAAAGTTTGTAAAGTTCTTATAGGCATCCGTTTCCGATATATCCGATTCAGGAGACTTATCCAAATAATCTGTACAAGAGGAAAGTCCAATAGAAAGGAACAGCACACCTAATATAATATATGATTTCAAATGTTTCATTGTTGTCAAAAATTAGAGATTGATTTTCAGACCAAGATTAAAACGTCTGACGGTAGGATATGCTCCCTGTGAAGCCAACCCTGTACCGGAGAAATTGCTTTCACGGTCATCAGGCATACGACTCCAGACCCAGAGATTATTACCATTCAGATAGACCTTCAGGCTAGACAGTCCGATCTTCTTGACCCAAGGCGAGGTAAAAGTATAAGAAATTTCAGCATTTTTCAGACGGATATATGACCCGTCATAATAGAATCTTGTCCCATCATAATAACTCGGCTTAGAATTCCAGCGAGGCATTGGAGCATCAGCATTGGTATTATCTTCCGTCCAGAAAGAGCCTTCGTCATAAACGCAATCGAGATTATTATTCAGGGAATTGAAACCTACATAACGAGTAACATTGCTCACTCCGTAGAACTGCAGATAAACACTCCAGCCTTTCCAGTCAAATCCTAAAGAAGCAGAATAAGTATTTTGAGGAGTACCTGTATAACCATAAGGAGCAGCATCTTTGGAATCTATGACACCATCTCCATTATAGTCTATGACTGTATACGTTCCCGGCAGTTTCTGATTATCATTGGTATTTTCCGTTGTCATACCATAAATTTCATCCCAGGTATTGGCAAAACCTGTCGTCAAATAAGTACGACTTTGTCCAATAGCATATCCCGCTGTCTTCTGATAAGCTGGTTCAAGTTCAGGATCATCATAAACTAAAATTTTGTTTTCGGCATGGGTCATATTAAAATTACCCCATAAATGCATCTGATTGATCAAGGTCTTATTGATCCTCAATTCTAATTCATACCCCTTCGTACGTACTTTACCAAGGTTGGCCGTAGCAGGAGTAGCTCCGAAATAGGAAGGTACAGAGCGATTGCTTCCCGCAACAAGGATATCAGAACGTGTATCACGGAAAAATTCCATGCTACCGGCCAATAAACCTCCAAGGAAACTATAGTCAATGCCCAGATTATGCTTAACAGATTTCTCCCAATGAACGTCAGGATTCCCCACAGAAGACTCCCTATACCAGGTATAAGGACTGGAATCCTCATACAACCCCTGGTTTATGGTATGGCCATAACTCCATTGCGTAGCATAAAGCCAACGCTGGTTCGTAACATTGTCATCACCAACTTCACCATAAGAATAGCGTACCTTCAGCATATCCACCCATTTTCTTAAAGGTTGGAAAAATTTCTCTTCACTGATTAGCCATCCCGCTGCACCCGAATTGAAAAAAGCGAAACGGTTTTTCTTAGCAAACTGTTCTGAACCATTATAACAACCATTGTATTCAAAGAAATAACGGTCAGCATAATTATAAGTAGAACGAAAAGCCCAATCTTCACGATAATGAGTAAATTCATTACCCATTGTTCTTTCCTGACGGCTAAAGACTCCCATGGCTGTCACATTATGTTTTCCAAATTGACGAGCCCAATTTAGTTGAAACTGATAGTAAAGATTGCGCTGTGTAGCATAATCTAAAACCGTACCCTTATCAATTGTCCATTTGATTCCCTCCTGAAAATCAAAATTGGTATTGCCATCAACAGATTTTGCCCATGAAGTTTCTCCAGTCTTCGGATCAATCCATTTATACTGAGCATCATGATAGAGGTCATTGATACCTCTCCTATCTTCTACGAAGGCATTATCCCATGAAACCAATCCACTTGCATTCAAGCCTTTTGTTATAAAACTCAGATCCTGATCCAAAGTAAAATCGGTATTAATTCGGGTTGTCGTATATTTATCTACACCCGAAAGAGCCAAATTGGTTATTGAATTCGGAGCACTCTGCGTATCTGCTGGATAATAACCCCACGTACCATCAGAATATCGAGGAATAAAAGCATCAGGCGGCGCGGAATAAGCAGCCTGCCAAAGTTGACTTTCTGCAAAGGAATTACTTGCTATACCATAAGGCCCCTGTTTGATTCCATTGCTTCCAAAAAGATTTACCTTTAATTTGGTCGTTTTCGTTACCTGAAAATCAAGGTTAGAACGTACATTAATACGATTAAATCCATAACCAGACTGATAACCACGATTATTGTTCCATTTTTTATAAAGGTCACCTTCGTGAAGGAAATCAATACTGGAAAAATACTTCACAAATTTTGTACCTCCAGATATATTGATGTTTGGATTATAAGATAACGCATCATTCTTAAAAAGTTCTTTCTGCCAGTCAACATTAGGATAACGCTCTGATTCTGCTAAATTAGCAGGATGAGCATATTTTTCTATAGTTGTAGCAGGAGTGATATCATTCCAGGAATCTGGAGAAAGTCCCAATTCATGTTCAATAGCTTCATTACGTACATATAATGCACTTGCAGAATCATATTTTTTAGGAAGTTTGGATACAACCTTAGTCGTCATGTCCATAGATACTTCTATCCTTGCTTTTCCTTCCTGTCCGCGTTTAGTAGTGATCAGGATCACACCATTGGCACCTTTCACACCATATACAGCAGTAGCAGATGCATCCTTAAGAACAGTGATACTTTTGACAGAACTAATATCGATCGATCCCATAGGTCTTTCTATACCGTCAACAAGTATTAAAGGTTGTGAATTGTTCCAACTACTCACCCCACGGATAACAATCTGTGGATCCTCATCACCCGGCATACCAGAAGAAGACATTGTTATGACACCCGGAAGATTACCTGTCAAGGCGGCACCTAGAGAGGATACTCCTCCCGTACGCTCAAGGACCTTGCCATCTGTCTGTGTTATAGCTCCAACAACACTCACCTTTTTTTGATGACCATAACCCACAACTACCGTTTCGTTTAAGGTGTGAGTATCATCCTTCATCATGATTTTTAAAGGAGAACCTCCAGAGGCCTGAATTTCTTTGGTCAACATGCCTACATAAGAAATGACCAAAACTACATTTTTACGAGGAACATGCAGAACAAAGTTTCCGTCAAAATCGGTAACTGTCAACACTTTTGTGTCCCCTTTCATCGTAACAGTGGCTCCTATCAGCGGTTCACCATTGGAATCAATGACGTTTCCTTTAATAGTAGTTCCTTGACCCATTGCCGACATTGTCGACATTAGAAATATAATAAGAGCAAGAAAAGTGATTTGAAAAAGACTATTTGTTTTTCTCATTACTAATATGAATTAGATTAATATGTAACATTATTAAGATTTTATTGTCTCAAAGTATGATTGACTATTTTCGGAATACAAAACTATTTAATATCCTCTAATTCTTCTCAAAATTTTGTAACATAGACTTTCTTTGGTATTACAAACCTGATTAATGAAACAAAAAATAATTTTTGTACAATATTTGAGTATTCAACTACATCCATGATTTCCTTCATTAAGGTCTTTGTTTGAAATAGTGAAACCAGTCTACATCGATGTAACCCCCAAGACTCTTCGTCGCATAACAGAAAATGGCATAGCGTGTTCCCATGAACAGTCGCCTGTAATCATATTTCATCTGAAAGGGATCTCCGAGTGGTATCCAATTCTGGTTATCCAAACTATAAAAAAGCCGGGCTTTGTCGATATGCAATCTGAAATCCGCATCAATCCGAAGATAGATAATCGGAGCATGCAGACTGACAGAATCCATATCCCTGTAATTCACACCTTCTATTTTCTTATCTTGGTCTGAAAGCACCACACTTTCATTTGTACGCCTAAGGATCAACCGCCTTCCTTCTCTGCTTACAGTGAGTAAAGAAGCATCCCCGTTGAAAGCACAGAAACCAGCATGATCACCATCATTGAGATGACTGACATCCATTTTTACCACTGCCGAGCATCCTGGTCCTTCCATCCGCTGGGAAATAGTATTTGGTGCAGCAAAGAGATTACTTACGATACGGCACGTCTTCAACCGAAGGTATCCCGGTCGGTCCGTCAATGACCATGCAGAATTCACAAGATTATGATTCCACTGCCAATGAATATCCAACACAGGATGACACGTTTTTCCTTCGTCGAATTCATCGCTTACGACAAAAGGATGATAGGGCTGTCCGGGCACTGCCTTTTTCATTATGAAAGGGATCTTCCCGTTAGTATCACCAAGCATTGGCCAGCCGCCAATCCAATGGCAGGGTTCCACGGTAAGTACCCTTCCCACTGCTCCTCGGTCCTGGAAGACTACGCCATACCAATTGCCCTTCTGGTCATCTACGATAGTTCCCTGTCCAGCGTAGAGGAAACCTGCGAAGTTATCCTGAAGGATAACCTTCTTTTCCCATGGACCACAAATATGATCTGCACGGAAACATACTTGCCGGCGAGGCTTATTCTTAGGCCACGACACCATCAGCCAATAATATTTTCCATTATGCTTGATGACACGACTACCTTCGAGAAGCCCATTTTCTTCAGCATCACGACAGATGACACAGGTATCCAATCCTCCCTTTAGTACTCCCTTCAAATCAGAACGTAACTCTGTAATACATCCTGTGTCATGAAAAACGTAAACTCTGCCGTCATCATCGAAAAGGAATGAGGAATCATGAAAATGACGCATACGCGAAAGAAGTTTCCATCCTTTAGCAGGATCTTCGGTAGTATAAATATAAGTATTCCCACCCACATTGTCATTAGGAGCAAACATGGCATAGAACTTCCCATTGTGATAACGCAGCGAAGTAGCCCACTGCCCGCGACCGTATACGGTTCCACCTATCATATTATATTTAGGGGAATCTGTAAGACTGTCAAAGAGATAACTTACGGTTTCCCAACTTGCCAAATCTTTTGAACGCATGATTGGTCCACCAGGCATCAAGTGCATCGTTGTACTCACCAGATAAAATTCATCCCCAACCCTGATAACATCCGGATCCGGAACATCAGCCCACAATACAGGATTACGCATCTCCGTCACCGCATCAAAACTGGCATAAAGAGTATCTCTATCTGAATCTAATGGGTTCATAGCATTCATGGCGTTAATAGAGATCCCTAAACATAATAGGGAAAAAATACCAAATAAAGTTTTCCTCATGATTTTAATATCTGTTTTTGTTGTTGCAAAGATAGATATTCCTAATGAGGCAGACTTTCCTATATGGTAACAGGGACTTGCGTGTAAGTAACAAAAAAAGGAATTACCGTGATTTGTAACTCCTTTTAGTAACCTGAGGGAAAGTCTCACAGTCTATTCCGGATAGAAAATATAGTTATTTCCTTTCCGGGTATTTACATCATACTCATAAACTTTCCTGACGACTGGTAACAAAGATCCATGAAAGTCTTTTGAAACCAATGGGGATTTCACTCTGGCAGGGGTAAGAAAAGGATTCGGACATGGCCCGGTTGCCTTACGCAGTCCTTCCCCCTTTAAAGGAACATAAGAGCGCAAGCGCAGCACGCCACCAATAGTAGACCTGATTTTCAAGGTGCGGAGCTTATTTTTCTGCCATACTATACTAACCAGGAAACCACCACGCGCTCTTAATCCTTTTACCTGTCCGCTATGCCAGGCGTCAGGCAATGCCGGCAGGATATGTACAGCCCCATCCTGACTCTGAAGAAGCATTTCCGCTATTCCAGCAGCTACGCCAAAATTACCATCAATCTGAAAAGGTGGATGCGCGTCAAAAAGATTGGGGAAGGTCCTCCCCTTAGGATAATCTTTAGCCTTCTCTTCATCAGGAAGTAAATGCAGCATATCGCTGATAATTTTAAAGGCATGATTACCATCGAGCATACGCGCCCAGAAATTGATCTTCCATGCCAGACTCCATCCTGTTGCCATATCTCCGCGTTCGAGAAGGGTTATTCGCGCTGCCTCGAAGAGTTCCGGATGCAAATATGGGGAAATCTGATTACTCGGATAAAGCCCGTAGAGTTGGGAGATATGCCGGTGATGGTCATCCGGATCATCCGCATCCTGAAGCCATTCCTGCAATTGCCCATACCGTCCGATCTGCATAGGAGGCAACATGGACAAAGCATGATCGAGAGAATCTACATATATTGTATCCTTTGGATAAAGGAGTAGTGTGGCTCTTCGCACATTAGAAAACACGTCAAAGGCGATCTGGTTATCCATAGTTGACCCGGCCGTAACAGTTGTTCCTTTCCCCCTTGGTCCATGCTCCGGTGAAACAGTAGGCACCGTCTCTAACCAACCAGTACGAGGATCAATCTGCATATAATCCAGAAGAAAATCTGCCGCACCCTTCATCACAGGATACATCTTACGGAGAAATCTCTGGTCACCTGAAAAGAGATAACGCTGCCAGATATGAGTAGACAACCAGGCCCCGCCTGTAGGAAACATTCCCCATGTAGCGCCATCCACCGGCCCTGCAATACGCCAAAGATCCGTATTGTGATGAGCCATCCACCCCCTACAACCATACATTACCCGTGCCGTGACAGCTCCAGTATGGCTGAGGTCCTGCAACATACAGAAAAGGGGCATCTCCGCCTCAGGCAGATTCCCAGGACCGGCTATCCAATAATTCATCTCCGTATTGATGTTAATCGTATATTTACTGTCCCACGGAGCATAAAGTTTATCATTCCATACACCTTGCAGATTGGCCGGTTGTCCTCCAGGTTGAGAAGAAGAGATCAATAGATAGCGGCCATACTGGAACATCAAGGCCACAAGAGCCATATCCCTCCCTCCTGCAAAATCAGCCAGTCGGCGATCAGTTTCTTCACTAGATTTCTCCGAACGATCAAGAATCAGACTCACACGATCATATTGCCGGCCATAGGTCATCTGATGTCGCTTCAAGAGCATCGGATAATTGTATCTTAAGGCTTGCTGAAGTATCTGAACATTCTGCTTAGACGGATTTCCGCTGATATCATGATAATTAACAAAATTGGTTGAAGAAGTAATATAGATTGTTGCCTTTTGGGCTCCATCAATCACAATACTGTCTCCATAATCATGAATATGGCCATCACTGACTACATGGAAGCGACACTCAGCTGTAAGTCCGGCAGGTACACCCTCTTGTGCGACTCCTTTAATTGTAGCTATCAGTGTATGTCCCTCCACACGGTGGGATCCTCCTAACACGCAATGATGTCTCAGCGAGAAAGAGAGTGCTCCTTTCCGGTTGGCTTCCAATCTCATAACAATAACTTTATCAGCCAAAGAGGCAAAAATTTCTCTCTTGTAATCCACATTTCCAATAGAATAGGAAATATGGGCGACAGCTTTCTTCAGGTCCAGATCACGATAGTAATGACGCACGAGAGCAGCATCTTGCCCTTTCATACTCAAGAACATGCTCCCTAAGGTAAGGTATCTCATCCCATGAGGACCAACCACAAAATATCGGTTAATCAATCGATAGGCGGCCATTTCATCATTCGAGAAGATTGAATCTCGTACTGCTCTAAGGTGCACAAGTGCTTCCTTTCCATTGTTCTGGTATGGAGACCCCGACCAGAAAGTCTCATTATTCAACTGAAGTTCATCTTTTACGATTCCGCCGAAATACATTCCGCCCATTCTGGAATTTCCGATCGGCAGGGCCTCAAGCCATTCAGCAGCAGGACGGGTATACCAAAGTATGTTCTCTTGTGACCAGACAACATTGGTGAAGAACAGCATCAAGACCGTTAGAAAACAAAAATATCGTTTTTTATGCATCATTATGTTTAAACTTAAGTTTCTCACGATAGTTTTTCACATAGAGGAACCTTTAAGATAAGTGCCTGAACACATTGAGAATCCTTAGTTTTCATCGCTAAGAATAGCATTCACAGTATCCTTATGAATATTAAAGTATCGGGCCCACTTTTCAATATCCTGTCAGCCTATGGTTTTTCCTGACCTGATCATTCTAAAGTCAAGAAGATTGAAATAAAGGTTAACACTAACTTCCTTTTCATCATGGCACTTTACCTTCGTAGTTCTTTCCGACAAAGATAATAAATAATCTCTAAAAACTGCACTAAAATCACACATATACTTTACCGTTATTACCAAGTATCATAAACTTTCCACCATGTTACATTCCGAGCTACTTTTTACACAAAAGAAAAATCTGAACGCATTTCTTCAAAAAAAACAATTATATTTGCCTCATCAAAAACGAAATCATGAAGAACAAATATCTTTTCATACTCATCAGTATTCTCTTTTTATGCCAGCAGCGTTTAATGGCTCAAATCGGAAAACTCTACAGCACAGACAATCAGCTTGTCAGCAATTTCGTTACACAAGTATTCCAGGATCACGATGGTTTTATATGGATTACCACACGCAACGGACTAGACATCTATGATGGCTATCAATTCCGGACAATCTCAAAAGAAGCACCAGAAAACTACGGTCTGAAAAATAATTATGTAAATTGCATCACGCAAGACCGCAATGGAATGATCTTCTTAGGAACCAATAGTGGCATAGAAACTTACAATGGCAGTCTGTTCCATAGCATAAAGATGGTTGGACCTGATGGGAAAAAAATAAAAACTTATATTACAAACATCATTCAACGCCATAATGGCGACCTTATTGCCAGTTCATCCGGTTATGGCCTGATACGGATACGGGGAGGCATAGCCAAGAGCCTGGGCTACCCTTTCAAGAAATTCAGATATATAGAAAAGTCCATGGAAGATCATAGTGGAAAATTATGGATCATAACAGAAAATAACGGGCTTATCACCTTCAAAGGTAAACGAATATTCTGTTTTTTCAATGATCGTCAGCGGAGAGAATCTGTTCGGGATATTTGTGAAGACCAACACGGAAATATCTATGCCGCCCTGCTCAATTACGGACTTTACCGTAAACCGGCTAATAGCAACACCTTTACGAAAGTCCGACAGACAGGACACCTTCCCCTTATTTGCCTTACACTCTCCCATAAAGGAAATCTTTTATTGGGAACAGACGGACAAGGGATATATATTTACAATCCACAGAAAAATACACTTCAGAAAAATCCTTATTACAGCAGGGAAATTGATCTGTCCAGAACCAAAATCTGTTCTATTCTGGAAGACAGATATGATAATCTATGGTTAGGAATGCTCCAAAAAGGTGTCTTCATGCAACCTGCAGAGCGGATTCAATTTGGTTATATGGGCTACCGCCTGGGGCATGACAATGTCATTGGCGGCAACTGTGTAATCAGTACTCTTATTGACCATAAAAAACATATCTGGATTGGAACGGACAAGGATGGACTCTATGAACTGAACAGCCATTTCCAACTGATCCGTCATTACACGAACCTGCCTCTTTCTGTCCTTACGCTGGCTGAAGACTCTCGAGGACATATCTGGGCAGGATCCTGGCGTGAAGGTTGCGGCTATATTGATCCGTCATCAGGAGCATGGCATCCCCAAAACCTGAAACAAAATGGTGAACTTAGTGTCTTCGACATTGTCCCTGACCAACAGGGAAACCTGTGGTTCGCCACAATGGGAAAGGGACTGATCCGGCTGGACAGGAAAAGTCAGAGCATCCTGAATTACCGTATGATGAATGGAGCTGATCTGAACCGGCACAAAAACAGTATTCCTAACAATTATCTTTCTAAATTACAACTTTCCCGTGATGGACGCCGTCTGTTCATCGCTTCATCCGTAGGTATATGCTGCCTGGATCTCATCCATAACAGTTGGACGAGCACCTTCGGTTGCAACTGCCCAGACTATGGTACTTTTTCCAGAATCATCCGTGAAGATATTCATGGCAGAATATGGGTAGGCACAAATGAGGGCCTCTGTTGCTATAACCTGAAACGACATTCTCTGCACGTATACACTATCAACGATGGTCTTCCCGATAATGGCATTGCCTCCATAGAGCCCGACCAATCGGGTAATCTGTGGATCGGGACTAACCACGGACTTTCTAAATTTGACCCTGACAAGGGAAGGACGATGAACTTCTATGTCGACAACGGCTTGCAGAGCAATGAATTCTCTGATGGAGCCTCTTGCAAAACAGCTGAGGGAAAATTAATGATCTTCGGTGGAACAGGTGGTATCACATGGTTCAATCCAGAAAAGATCCGACAGCCCCAATGGCATGCCTCTGTGAAGATCACGGGATTCATTGTAGGCAGCGAACATGTCATCGCAGGAATGAAATCCGGGTTCTATCAGATTACTGACCGACCTGTCATCAACACCGATAAATTTAATCTCGCCTGGGCTGATAACTCCTTCTCCATACAACTTTCCACCCTGACTTTTGATAACCCTGACCATATCACCTATTTATATAAGATAAATGGAGAGAAATGGAAACGTCTGCAGCCTGGAGTGAATGAGATTACTTTCAGCCACCTGTCAGCGGGTACTTACCATTTTCTGGTTAAGGCTATAAACAATAATCTTGAATCCTCTCTCAAATCATTTTCCGTAGTTGTCCACTCCGCATGGTATGCCTCTCTTTGGGCACGTTTCATTTATCTTCTTCTTGCCACAGGACTTATCTATTGGCTGATAAGCAGCCGCAAGCATAAGGAACAAGCCAGACTGCGTATGCAGGAACATATCCACGCGGAACAGTTGGGAGAAGCAAAAATCAAGGCCTTCATGAATATCAGCCATGAGATCCGTACCCCGATGACACTTATTCTAACTCCTCTGCAGTCGTTGATGAAGGAAGATAAGAATACTTATAGAAGAAGCATGTATGAAATCATAAGACGGAATGCTACCCGTATCTTGCACCTTATCAATCAAATGATGGATTTACGGAAAATAGATAAGGGACTCATGAATATGCAGATGAAAAGAACCGATCTTGTCGCTTTCACAGATGATATCTATCGACTGTTTTCACAGGAGGCCGAAACCAGAAATATCAAATTCACATTTACTTCTGATGAAAAACCGATGAATGTATACATTGATCGTGATAACTTCGACAAGATCTTGATGAATTTATTATCCAATGCCTTTAAATTTACTTCTGCAGGAGGAAATGTGGAGATCATCCTGACTCACGACGAGAAAAATGCTCGTATCACTATCAAAGACGATGGGGAAAATATTCCGGAAAATAAGTTGGAAACCATCTTCCGTCGTTTTTACCAGAACCCATCGAATTCTAATGATACCCTGCCTGGAACAGGAATAGGACTGGACCTTACCCGGTCTCTCGTCGAACTTCACCATGGTACGATCATCGCACGGAACAACCAGAACGGTGAGAAAGGCTGCAAATTTATTGTCACTCTGCCTTTAGGCTGTGCTCATCTTTCACCGGAAGAATTAACGGACGAAAATAATGATGACTGTCATCCATTGAAAGTCCAGTCTGACAACACGATTCCGGAAAGACCAGGACTTAATAAGGAAGAACTGTTCAACAAACTTTCCACCCGCAAACGCCAGACTATAGTCATTGTTGAGGATGACGAAGATATTCGCAACTATTTAAGATTACAACTGAGAAAGGACTTTAACATTCTGGTTTGTGGAAATGGAAAAGAAGCACTAAAGGTTATCTGCCAAGAAATCCCGGCTTTGGTGATCAGTGATATCATGATGCCTGTAATGGATGGAAACACCTTGTGTGCAAAAATCAAATCCAACATCAACACCAATCATATCCCGGTCATCCTCCTCACGGCAAAAAGCCGTGATGAAGACCGCCTGGAAGGTCTGGAAACAGGAGCTGACGCATATATAGTAAAGCCCTTCAATATGGACATCCTAAAAAGGACAATCACCAATCTGCTAAAAGAAAGAGAAATTCTCCGTAACAAATTTGTCGGAAATGAAGACCGTGATAACGATTTGAATCCTGTAAATATCGAAACACCTGATGACAAACTCCTGGATAGGATCATGTCTGTCATAAACAAGAATCTCAACAACACAGAACTAAATGTCGAGATGATTGCCAATGAAGTGGGAATCAGCCGTGTGCACCTTTACAGAAAGATGAAAGAACTCACCAACCAGACACCGCATGATTTCATTAGAAATGTCCGATTAAAGCAAACCGCCTGTCTGTTTACAAAAGGTCATCAAAACATATCGGAAGTCATGTATGCCTGCGGATTCAGTAATTTAACCTCTTTTTCTACCGCCTTTAAAAATTTCTATGGCATGTCTCCCAGGGAATATATGAAAAGGCATCAACAAGAAGGAAAAAGTGATACTAATGCATAAAACGGATCATTTTATAAAGTTGGGCTTTTAACCATCTTATTATGTTTCAGGAATAAAGTGACTCTGATAATATGGTTGTTGTTTACAGTATACCTCTGATTTTAGGGCCTTAAAGTCCCTTGACACCTGATTCCGGGGGGTACATGGAGGAGCAATATGTGGCAGTCTGTACGGTGACCAAAATGCACCATTTTGGTCCTTGTGTTCTAAAGAATCTGGTCACAATTAACCATTATGTGAAAGAATCAGTGATTATGATTCTGACTTACCGTTAAAAAAACAACAATATTATTTGAACCCATAAAACCTCACTTCCACAGATGCAGATACAGAGACTCTTTCGGAGCTGATATAGACAGATTTACGCCACTGAAATTCCCTTCATATTCTTAAAAAGTGTTATATTTACACTATTATTTAAAGAAAAAGAGAATGAAAGGGAAAAGAATAAAAGAAAATTGCTAATTTTACACTCAATAAGTCAAATCTCTTAATAATCACTCAGGAATGAGAAACTTAAAAAATCTATTTTTGGGAGCAGGAATAACAACAATGTTGCTTGCCTCATGTGGTGCTAACCAAAATGCACAAACCACAGTATCTGGCCTTCACCCAGCAGATTTTGATTCAACAATCAATGGGAAAAAGACCGAGTTGATAACACTTAAGAACAATAAGGGAATGGAAGTATGCCTGACCAATTATGGAGGGCGTGTGGTATCCATCTCAGTGCCTGACAAGAACAACAAACCTACAGATGTAGTACTGGGCTATGACAACATCCGCCAATATGCAGATACCTTAAACAGTCCATCTGACTTCGGGGCTTCTGTAGGCCGCTATGCAAACCGTATCAAGAATGCAAAATTGACAATAGGTGGGAAGACCTATAAGTTACGTGCCAACGACCATGGCAACTGTCTCCATGGTGGTGGAAACACAGGATGGGCTAACAAGATCTATGACGTAAAAGCCCAAACAGATTCATCCGTCGTCTTTGCCCTCACTTCACCGGACGGAGCCAACGGTTTCCCGGGAACCGTCAAAGCTACTGCTACCTATACTGTAAAGAACAACAACACCTTGGATATTGTTTTCCAGGCTACGACAGATAAAGAAACGGTGGTCAACATGACCAATCATTCCTATTTTAACCTGAACGGTGATCCTTCAAAAGTTGGTACGAACCAGGTTTTATATATCAATGCTGACAAATTTACTCCATCGGATAAGTACTATATTCCAACGGGAGAAATCAAAAGCGTAGCTGGGACGCCTATGGATTTCCGGACACCTCATGCCATCCAGAAGACAATTGTAGACACGACATACGATCAAATCAGAAATGCGACCGGCTATGACCATAACTGGTGTCTGAACACCTTTAAGAATGGCAAGGGCAATGACACAAAAGTTGCAGCCAGTCTCTATTCACCCCAAACAGGAATTTTGCTCCAGGTCTTTACCAATGAACCGGGCCTTCAAGTTTACACAGGGAACTTCCAGGGCACCGGGATTGCTTGCAAACACGGCATCAAATACCCGAAACATGTGAGTGTCTGCCTGGAAAGTCAAAAATATCCGGATTCTCCTACCAAAATTATGGAGAAGACCAAAGGATGGGAGTTCTCTAACCCCTATTTGAAACCTGGACAAAAATACTATTCTCACCTTGCCTTTAAATTCAGTGTAAAAAAGTAATCTAAACAACAACAATCTTAACACAAATCAAGAACAATGAATTGGTCAATACATGAATTCATATGGTTGGACTGGGTCGTCCTGTTCCTGGGAGTTATCCTGATCGGATGGGCTGTCATGCGTGCCATAGCAAAAGAAAAGAGAAGAGAGGGGAACGAGACCTCTGGAGGTTATTTTCTGGGAAAAGGTGAACCCTGGTGGGTGATCGGTGCGGCCATATTCGCCGCCAACATCGGGTCTGAGCATCTTGTCGGCCTGGCCGGAGCAGGAGCCAAAACCGGTTTCGGAATGGCCCACTGGGAAATGCAAGGTTGGTGCATCCTCTTGTTGGGATGGCTTTTTGTACCTATCTACCAACACGCTAAAGTGTTCACCATGCCCGAGTTCCTGAGTCGCCGCTACACAAGGAACACGAGCAGTTGGCTCAGTATCATCACCCTGGTCTCCTATATTCTTACCAAAGTCAGTGTCACTGCCTTTACGGGTGGTATCTTCCTGGAGAGTTTGATGGGACTCAATTTCTGGGTCGGAGCCATCGGACTGATCATCATCACAGGTATCGTCACCGTGATAGGTGGGATGAAAGGGGTCATGACCATGAGCAAAATCCAAACCCCTATCCTGATCATAGGTGCGTTTCTGGTCCTGTTCCTGTCTCTGGCCGTCCTTGGCGGAGGCAATATCGCACACGGCTGGCAAAATATGATAGCTGCAGCAAGTACGTTGGACAATGGCTACGGGACAAATCACCTCGTACACATGGATTCCAATGATCCGCTTTTCAGTCAGTTTCCGGGCATAGGCGTCATTATCGGTTCAGCCATCATCGGTTTTTGGTATTTCTGTACTGACCAGCACATCGTCCAGAGGGTTTTGGGTCAGGGTGACCACGAGAGTGATGAGGCCGTCATGCGCCGCGCACGTCGGGGCACCATTGCCGCAGGTTATCTGAAATGTCTCCCTGTATTCATGTTCCTGATTCCGGGTATGGTCGCCATGGCACTCGCCAAGAACCATGTTGACGGATTCACGATGAGCAACCCTGACGAAGCGTTCGGCCTTCTCGTCAAATTCGTCCTGCCTGCAGGTATCAAGGGACTCGTGACGACAGGTTTTATTTGTGCCTTGGTCACTTCTCTGAGTGCTTTCTTCAATTCCTGTGCCACGCTCTACACCGTCGACTTCTACAAGCCACATCACAAAGAAGCCAGTGAGAAAAGACTGGTATGGGTGGGCCGTATTGCGACAGTCACTGTCGTCATCATCGGAATGTGCATGATTCCGCTAATGGCCGGAAAGGGACTCTATGAATATCTGCAGGACGTCCAGTCCATTCTCGCCCCTGCGATCGTCGCCGTATTTGCAATGGGTGTCTTCACGAAGAAGATTACACCTAAAGCCGGTGAAGTCGGTATCATTACTGGATTCCTCATTGGTATGGTCCGCTTTATCACTCAGATTGCTCCGGTAAAAGATGCACTGGATGCAACCTCCCTGCACAACGGTTTGGGTTGGTTCTGGGATTCCAACTGGCTGATCTTCGAGATTTGCCTATTGATCCTGACCATCATCGTCATGATCGCTGTCAGTTTCTTTACCAAACAAGCGAGTGAAGAACAACTCAAGGGTATCACTTATCTGACCCAAAGCAAGGAAGAGCGCCAGGAGACACGACGCAGTTGGAACAAGTGGGATGTCATCGCCTCTTTGGGCGTTGTGGCACTGATCGTCGTTTTCTACGTCCTCTTCTGGTAACAATACGGCAGTTTGTCCGGACCACAAAGTCCGGATGGATTGCCTTCATCAATTAGTACAACAGTGTTATGGATAATTTTTATGGAGAACATTCCAAACTCTTAGTCTCTGTGGACTGTATTGTCTTGGGATTCGAAAAGAAACAACTCAAACTCCTCATCGGAAAACGTCAGATGGATCCGGGACGAGGGGAATGGTCACTGTACGGGAGATTCGTCGGCAGCAATGAAAGTTTGGAAGAGGCAGCCCACAAGGATCTTCTCGAATTGACGGGGTTGGATCAACTCTATATGAAACAAGTGGGAGCATACGGTGCCATCAATCGTGACCCCGGTGAGCGGGTCATCTCCATAGCCTATTGCGCTCTGATCAATGTCAAGGACTATGATGACCAACTGCGGAAGCAATATGGCTTGGAATGGGTCGACCTGGAAAACATGCCTCGACTGTACTCTGACCATAACAAAATGGTCAAAGACACCATCGCCATGCTAAGGCGGCATATCAATACAGAACCGCTGATCTTCCACCTCCTCCCCGAACTCTTCACGCTCACCCAACTTCAGAACGTCTATGAAACGGTTCTTGACGAGAAGATCGACAAGAGGAATTTCCGTAATCGACTCAAACAATTGGATTTTATCGAAAAGACAGACCTCATAGATAAACTATCATCTAAAAGAGGGGCTGCACTTTATCGTTTCAATAAACGGATCTATTTGGAAGATCCTGTATTCAAACTATAATAGATTTAAAATAAAAGATATGCTGGAAGAACTGAAAGAAAAGGTCTTTAAGGCCAACTTGGATTTAGTAAAGCATCATCTCGTGCTGTTTACATGGGGTAATGTTTCCGGTATCGACCGCGAAAAAGGATTGGTTGTCATCAAACCGTCAGGAGTCAACTATGACACGATGAAAGCTTCTGATATGGTTGTCGTCGATCTCGCAACCGGAAAAGTTGTAGAAGGTGATCTGAACCCTTCCTCTGACACGCCCACCCATTTGGTGCTCTATCGTCATTTCCCGGAAATTGGGGGAATCGTCCATACCCATTCCACCTATGCTACGGCATGGGCACAGGCAGGCAAGGACATTCCGAATATCGGGACCACACACGCTGACTATTTCCATGATGCCATCCCCTGCACGGCTGATATGACCAAAGATCAAATGGATGAATATGAATACAATACGGGGATCGTCATTCTCAACCGGTTCAAAAAGGATCATATCAACTATGTCCATACACCGGGCGTATTGGTCAAGAATCATGGACCCTTCACTTGGGGAAAAGACCCTGACGAGGCAGTCTATCATGCCGTCGTAGGGGAACAAGTAGCGAAGATGGCATTCATCTCGTTCTCCGTCAACCCGAATACGACGATGAATCCCCTTCTCATCGAGAAGCATTTCAGTCGCAAACACGGTCCTCATGCCTATTATGGACAAAAGAAGAAATAAATCGTATAGAGTCTGTCACACTCGAAAGAGGTCAGACTGATACAATATTCAATAACTAAAAACAAAATATTACTATGGTCAAGACATTTGAAAATTTTGAAGTATGGTTTGTTACCGGCGCTCAACTCCTCTATGGTGGAGACGCCGTCAAACAAGTGGATGGACATTCTAAAGAGATGGTAGACGGATTGAACAAATCCGGTCGTCTGCCTATTAAGGTGGTCTATAAAGGCACCGCCAATAATACCAATGAAGTTGCTGCTGTGATGTCTGAAGCAAATTGTGACAAGAAATGTGTCGGCGTCATCACATGGATGCATACCTTCTCTCCTGCAAAAATGTGGATCCACGGTTTGCAGATTCTGCAGAAGCCCCTCCTCCATCTCCATACCCAGTACAACCAGCATATTCCTTATGACACGATGGACATGGACTTCATGAACCTGAATCAAAGTGCCCATGGTGACCGCGAATATGCGCATATCATCGCCCGTCTCCGGAAACCTTGCAAGACGGTCATCGGCTATTGGAAAGACGGCAAGACACAAGACCACATTGCTGTATGGGAGCGTGTCTGTGCTGGTTGGGCTGACGCTCACGATTGCCTGATCCTCCGTTTCGGTGATCAGATGAACAACGTCGCCGTGACTGATGGCGACAAGGTTTCTGCCGAACAGGTCCTCGGCTATCACGTAGACTATTGTCCTTTCTCTACCGTCATGCAATACTTTGACAAGGTCAAAGACGCTGAAGTGGACGATCTGGTACACAATGTCTATTTCAAGGAATATACCGTAGCAGACAATTTGAAAGACAAGAAATCTGAAGGTTATAAGAAGATCTGGAATTCTGCAAAGGCAGAACTGACCCTCCGTGCCGTTCTCAAAGACTTCGGTGCCAAAGGATTTACGACCAACTTCGATGACCTGGGCGATTACAATGTCGAGAAGACTGGCCGCGGCTTTGATCAGATTCCTGGACTCGCTTCTCAGCGCCTGATGCATGACGGTTTCGGTTTCGGAGCGGAAGGTGACTGGAAGAGCGCCGCACTCTATCGTACGACATGGTTCATGAGTCAGGGACTAGGAGCTGGCACCTCTTTTCTGGAGGATTATACCCTTGATTTCGACGGTGACAAGACAGCTATCTTGGAATCCCACATGCTGGAGGTCAATCCGGACATCTCTGAAGAAGCAAAACCTCGTCTGGAAGTTCACTTCCTCGGCATCGGAATCAGAAAGAGTCAGACGGCACGCCTGGTATTTACCACCAAGCAAGGCCACGGTATCACAGCTACCATCGTAGACCTCGGCAACCGCTTCCGCCTCATTGCCGATGATGTCAACCTCATCAAGAGCAAGCCACTGCCCAAACTGCCTGTCGCTTCAGCACTTTGGATCCCTGAGCCAACATTCGAGAAAGGCGTGGGATGCTGGATGGAAGCCGGTGGGGCACATCATTCCTGTTTCTCTTTCGGTCTGACGGACGAATTCTGGCGCGATTATGCTGTCATAGCAGACATCGAAGCTTGCATCATCAACAAGGACACCGATCCGGAACAGTTCAAGAAGGAATTGCGCTGGAACGAAGTTTACTATTTGCTGCATAAAGCTCTCCGCTGATGAACAATGACCGGACGGAATACATCTGTCCGGTCATTTATATTCTGACAACTTGGAAGATTCATCTCTAGAAGAAAAGGAATCTTTCTATGAAAAAGATCTCGCATCAAAAGGTAAGACCTTCTGACTTCTTTTAAGATAGTTGGATGGAAGACTCAATATGCTTTCATCCATCTCGTGAAAAGATGCAATTCAAAAAGATGGATCATACCTTATAACTGAACTAACTAAAGAATTTATTATGGCAAAATATGTTATCGGCCTCGACTATGGAAGTGATTCAGCGCGTGCACTTATCGTAAATGCCGAATCAGGAGAAATCCTGGCCACCAGTGTAAAATATTATCCCCGCTGGCAAAAAGGATTATATTGCAATCCTAAAACCAATCAATGGCGTCAGCATCCTAAAGACTATCTGGAGGTCCTCGAGTCTTCCGTCAAGGAAGCTTTGAGTAAATGTCCTTCTCAAGTAGCTAAAGAGGTGGTAGGCATCGCTTTCGATACTACCGGTTCAACTCCTGCTTTAACTGATAAGAACGGGACGCCACTGGCTTTGCTGCCTGAATTTTCAGAGGATCCCAATGCCATGTTCATCCTGTGGAAGGATCATACGGCTGTAAAAGAGGCTAAGGAAATCAATGAGAAAACGGCCCGCTATCCTGTCAATTATCTCAAATATGTGGGCGGAATCTATTCGGCAGAATGGTTCTGGGCCAAAGCCATGCACATCCTTCGAGAGGATAAGGCAGTGGCAGAAAAAGCCTGTTCTATCGTCGAATACTGCGAATGGTTGCCTGCCGTACTGACAGGCACGACTGCACTGGACCAACTGACCCGTTCACGCTGCGCAGAGGGACACAAGGCGATGTGGAATGCAGAATGGGGAGGATTACCACCTGTAGACTACTTCGAATTCCTGGAGCCTAAACTGAAGACCATCCGTGAGCATATCTCCAACAAGAATAAGACAGCTGCCGAACCGGTAGGACATCTCTGCAAGGAATGGGCTGACAAACTCGGTCTCAGTGAAAATGTCGTTGTTGCCGGAGGCGCCTACGACTGTCATATGGGAGCTGTCGGCGCCGGTGTGACACCCCATACCTTAGTTCGTGTCATCGGAACTTCGACCTGTGACGTCATGGTCTCATCCTATCAGGAAATAGGCAAAAATTGCATCAAGGGAATCTGTGGTCAAGTTGACGGCAGCGTGATCCCCGGCATGGTCGGGCTCGAAGCAGGACAGTCCTCTTTCGGAGATGTCTATGCCATGTTCCGGCATATTCTCGAATACCCCATCCGCAACTTCTTTGCAGACAAATTCTCAGAAGAAGAACTCGACAAGATCTGTGATAAAATCATTCCCCAACTGACAAAGGATGCAGAAAAGATCCCCATACAAGAATCTGTAATGCTCGCCACAGATTGGGTGAACGGCAGGAGAACACCTGACGCCAACCAATTCCTGAAAGCGACCATCTCAGGGTTTACACTGGGCACGACGGCTCCGCAGATCTTCAGGTCTCTCGTGGAGGCGACAGCCTATGGCACGAAAGCCATCGTGGACCGCTTTGAAGAGGAAGGTGTCCCCATCAATAACGTGATAGGGATCGGCGGCATCGCCCTGAAATCGCCTTTTGTCATGCAGACGATGTGTGACGTGATCAACAAACCGATCAAAGTCTGCAACACCGATCAAGCCTGTGCCTTAGGTGCTGCCATGTTTGCCGCTACCGCTGCCGGCGTCTACCGCAAAGTGGAAGATGCCAGCGCTGCCATGAACAGCGGGTTCTCTAAAGAATATGAACCGAATCCGGAGAATACGCGTTTGTACGCACCGCTCTATCAGAAGTACCTCAAACTTGCGCAGTTTACAGAAAAAGAATTCTATCACGACTGATACAACTAACTTATATACTGAAAATCATCTCAAATATTATCTTTAATCAAAACATAAACATGAAACGATTGTTCACGACAACATTCTTTGCAATGGCAGTCATCATTGCTGCATGCGGTCAGAATGCGACCTTGACGATTCAGACCAATCAAGGCAAACAGAAAATCAACAGAGAGATTTACGGTCAATTCGCAGAGCACCTGGGCTCTTGCATCTATGGGGGACTATGGGTAGGTCCCTACTCCAATATCCCGAATGTCAAAGGGTATCGCAGTGACGTCCTCCAGGCGCTCAAAAATCTGAAAGTTCCTGTATTGAGATGGCCGGGAGGCTGCTTCGCCGATGACTATCATTGGATGGATGGAATCGGCCCTCAAAGCCAGCGCCCTACACTGCGCAACAATAACTGGGGGGGCACGATAGAAAACAATTCCTTTGGTACCAATGAATTTCTCAACCTCTGTGAGATGCTCGGATGTGAACCTTACATCAGTGGCAACGTCGGCAGTGGAACGGTCAAGGAGATGGCCCAGTGGGTGGAATATATGACCTCTGACGGGGATACGCCAATGGCCAGACTTCGCCGGCAAAACGGGAGAAACCACCCCTGGAAAGTCAAGTACTTCGGCATAGGCAATGAAGCCTGGGGATGCGGTGGCAATATGCGCCCGGAATACTACAGTGATCTCTTCCGCCGCTACAACACCTATCTGAGAGATTACAGCGACAGTACCAAACTCTTCCGCATTGCCAGTGGGGCAAGTGGCCCTGACACGCACTGGACTGATGTACTCATGAAAAACATCGGTAACCGGATGCAGGGTATCTCCCTTCACTACTATACCATAAGAGACTGGAAACATAAAGGCTCTGCTACCCGCTTCTCCAACAAGGAATATTACCAAACCCTCTATACCTGTGAACAGATGGACACCATCATCAAACAGCAATCTGCCGTCATGGACAAATACGACCCGCAGAAGAAGATAGGACTCATGGTGGACGAATGGGGCACATGGTGGGATGAAGAGCCCGGTACGATCAAGGGGCATCTCTATCAGCAGAACTGCCTTCGCGATGCCATGGTGGCCGCACTGACCCTGAATATCTTCCAAAAACATACTGATCGTGTGAAGATGACCAATATCGCGCAGGTCGTCAATGTCCTGCAGTCCATGATCCTCACTGATACCATAGGCAAAGGTCATATGGTTCTGACACCTTCATATTATGTCTTCTCTTTGTACAAAGGTTTTCAGGACGCCACCTATCTCCCAACCTCACTGGTATGTGGAAATCATACCGAGGATCAGGAATCCGTCCCTCTCATCAGTACATCAGCAGCCAAGAAGAAAGACGGATCCATCATCCTGTCACTCTGCAATATTGACCTGGAACATTCTCAAAATATGTCTATCCGCCTGAACGGCGCTTCTCCAAAGAGCGTAAGCGGACAAATTCTGACTTCTAAAAATATCAATGACTTCAATGATTTTCAGCATCCGGATATTGTAAAACCCGCTAATTTCAAGAATGCAAAATTAAAAAATAACGTTCTGGAATTGAAAATCCCTGCAAAATCCATTGTAGTATTGAATATAAAATAGTACTTTTGTAGGAGCGATAAAATAAAACAGTAATGAACGATAAAAAAATAATGAACCATGCAGCTGACAACATCCGTATCTTGGCTGCATCAATGGTAGAAAAAGCTAATTCGGGTCATCCGGGCGGTGCTATGGGTGGCGCTGATTTTATCAATGTTCTTTTTTCAGAATATCTGATCTATGATCCTGATCAGCCTGAATGGCCGGGACGTGACCGCTTCTTTCTGGATCCGGGTCACATGAGTCCTATGCTCTATTCAGTACTCCTCCTTTCCGGTAAATTCACGATGGACGAAATCAAGACTTTCCGTCAATGGGGGTCACCTTGTCACGGTCATCCGGAGAGAAACGTGGAAAGAGGCATCGAGAACACTTCCGGTCCTCTGGGACAGGGCCATGCACTTGGTGCAGGGGCTGCTGTCGCAGAAAAATTTCTGGAAGCACGCTTGGGCAGGACTATGATGCAACATACGATCTATACGTACATCTCTGATGGCGGCATAGAGGAAGGTATCTCACAGGAAGTAGGACGACTGGCAGGCGCCTTAGGACTGAACAATCTGATCATGTTCTATGACTGCAACGGTATCCAACTTTCGACAGAGACGAGCATCGTCATGGCTGAAGATACGGCCATGAAGTACAGATCATGGAACTGGAACGTCATCGAAATCGACGGAAATGACGTGGACCAAATCCGCAAAGCTCTGAACGCAGGTCTTGCAGAAAAGAACCGCCCTACTCTCATTATCGGTGATACGGTGATGGGCAAAGGATCTCTCAAGGCAGACGGAACAAGTTATGAACACAATGTAAAGACTCACGGCTCCCCCTTAGGAGACGGTGCTTTCATCAATACGATCAAGCATCTTGGCGGAGATCCCGAGAATCCTTTCGTCATCTTCGATGATGTCAAGAAACTGTATGCCGACCGCCAGGCAGAATTGAGGAAGATCGTTGCCAAGCGCCATCAGGAAGAAGCCCTCTGGGCTAAAGAGAATCCGGAGAAGAAAACTTTAATGGATACATGGTTCAGCGGCCGTCCTCCAAAGATAGACTGGAGCAAAGTAGTACAGAAGAACGGATCCGCCACTCGTGCCGCCTCTGCAGCATGTCTGAAAGTTCTCGCTCATGAAGTTCCTAACATGATCTGTTCATCTGCCGACTTATCCAATTCGGACAAGACCAACGGGTTCCTCAACGAAACCCACAGTTTGCAAAAAGGTGATTTCAGCGGAGCCTTCTTCCAGGCAGGCGTCAGCGAGTTTGCTATGGCCGACATGTGTATGGGCATGATGCTCCACGGTGGTGTCATTGCCGCTATGGGGACTTTCTTTGTCTTCTCCGACTATATGAAAGGTGCCATACGTCTGGCAGCACTGATGGGTGTACCTGTCAAATTCATCTTTACCCACGATGCTTTCAGAGTAGGTGAAGACGGACCTACACATCAACCGGTCGAGCAAGAAGCGACACTGCGGCTAATGGAACAACTCAAGAGACATAACGGCAAAGACGGTCTACGTGTCTTCCGGCCTGCTGACGCAGACGAAACGACAGTTTGCTGGCAGATGGCAATGGAGAACATTGATTCCCCGACGACCTTTATATTCTCGAGACAAGGGATTGCAAAACTTCCGGAGGGCAATGACTATCAGATGGCCAGAAAAGGCGCTTACATTGTTGCCGGCTCTGATGAAAACCCCGATGTCATACTCGTCGCTTCCGGTTCTGAAGTTTCCACGCTTGAGGCTGGCACTGTCCTCCTTCGCAAGGACGGCATCAAGGTACGCGTCGTCAGCGCACCTTCAGAAGGTCTGTTCCGCGAGCAGTCCAAGGCCTATCAGGAAAGTGTACTGCCCAAAGGCTCTAAGATCTTCGGAATGACAGCCGGACTTCCAAGTACACTTCTAGGACTTGTCGGCACTGAAGGAAAGATCTTCGGTATGAACACTTTCGGATTCTCGGCACCCTATCAGGTACTGGATGAGAAACTAGGGTTCACTGGAGAGAATGTATACAAACAAGTAAAGGAATTCTTAGCAGAATGATCCGTACGGGCAGAGAAGGGCAACCTTCCCTGCCCTGTATGATAACCAATGATTTTTTATGGAAACAAAGACAGTAGGAATAGCTTGTGACCATGCCGGATTTCCTATGAAACAGTTTGTCCTTCAATATTTAATTAAAAAGGGATATGAAGTCAAGGATTTCGGCACTGACAGTTTGGAAAGCGTAGACTATCCTGACTATGCACACAAATTGGGTCAGGCCATCGAAAACCATACGGTTTATCCCGGAATAGCCATTTGCGGGACGGGCGAAGGCATGACAATAACTTTGAACAAGTATCCGGATATCAGGGCAGGATTGGCTTGGAATGAAGACATTGCAAGTTTGATACGCCATCACAATGACGCAAATGTACTGGTACTGCCAGGCAGGTTCATTTCCCTGATGACAGCAGCAAAGATCCTCGATGCTTTCTTCGCCTCATCTTTTGACGGTGGTCGTCATGAAAGGAGAATAAAGAAGATATCCCACCTCGATGAATGTGCAGAATGAACCCTGACATTCAGTCAGGTACGGTCATTCAGTCGTATCTCTAAAGATACAGTACTATTCCGATAACACAAAAACAACCCCGAAAGTTTCATTCAACTTTCGGGGTTGTTTTTTTCTTGAGACTTCGATTAGAAAAAGGAACATCCTGAACTTCTTCAGGAATCACACTTCAAAAGTTTTAAATTCGACTTTTGGAATGTGCTCCGAAACAACGGACCTCCTCACACCAACAGTCAGGTGCCAAGGATGAAATCCTTACCGTTGCTTTTTCGCCTTGGGAGCAGTTTTCTCACCCTTCTTCTCAGAGCCGATAGGCAACTTGAACTGATAACTCTTGTCGAAGACCTTCCGGACATCATTGATTTCCACGAAAGTCGTTCCGCCACCTTCGCCAAAACTGCCACTCAGATAAGCGATTTTGTCTTTCATTCCCAAGTAATGCTTCAATCGGAGCATTCTGACAGCCGCAGTAAACATCTCCTGGTTGGAGATCTCACCTTTCTGATAGACGGCAGCCACGCCATAACTCAGATTCAGCCAACGCTGTGTCTTCTCCTTATAGCAAATGGCAAAGATAGGAGTAGGTCCGCGGAAGGAAGCCAGATAACGGGCTGTCTGCCCCGTCTCACTATCCGTTATGATCCCCTTGACACCCAGTTTCCGAGTAGCCTCAATTGTAGCGTGAGCCAGGAACAGGCGTTGGCTTATCGGTTGCTTTCCTGTCGTCGGATCGATGTCATTCAAAGGATCCCGGTCCTTCTCAGCCTGTTCAGCAACACGAGCCATCGTTTGAACTGCTTCGAGCGGATACTTGCCCATAGCCGTTTCACCACTCAGCATCAAAGCGTCAGTACGGTAAAAGATAGCATTGGCAATATCCGTCACCTCAGCTCGTGTCGGACGCGGGTTACCGATCATCGTATGGAGCATCTGCGTAGCGACAATGACAGGTTTACATTTCATGACACACTTCCGAATGATGCGGCGCTCGATACCGGGGATACGCTCAATAGGCACTTCTATACCCAGGTCACCACGGGCAACCATGATCCCATAACTGGCATCGATGATCTCATCAATATTGTCCACGCCTTCCTGGTTCTCAATCTTGGATATAATCTTGATATCACTATGATGGGCATCCAGTATCTTCTGAACGGCATTGACGTCATCAGCAGAGCGGACGAAGGAATGGGCAATGAAGTCAATGTCCAGATCGATAGCCAACTGTATATTCCGCTTGTCCTTCTCGGTCAGGGCTGGCAGGTCAATATGTTCGCCGGGGACATTCAGACTCTTATGAGCCCCCAAAACACCGTCATTGAGGACTTGGGCAACCAGCATAGGTCCCGTATTGTCAATCACCTTCATATCGATGGCACCATCGTCAAACAACAGGTCGTCGCCGATCTTCACGTCATCCGTAATATTCGTATAGGTGACATTGATGATATCATGGGAAGTATCCATTTCAGGACGTCCGAAGACTTTCACAATGTCCCCTGTTTTATAAGGTATAGGTTCCTTGACATCAGTGGACCGGACTTCCGGACCTTTCGTATCAATCATAATGCCGATATGGGGCGAAACGGCCCTGACATTTGCCACAATCTTACGAATCCCATCTTCAGTTGCATGTGCCGTATTCATGCGCACAATGTTCATGCCGGCATGGAAAAGTTTACGTATAAAATCCTTATCGCATCTTAGGTCACTTATAGTAGCTACTATCTTGGTTTGTTTCATATTTTAAAAGCTAATTGTTTATCTTGCAAAGTTAACAAATTTATCACAATCGAAAGAACGTATAGGAAAAAATAAACGGCAGAGTCAGCAATATGATTTTAAAAGTAAGATTTTCAGGCAGTTAGAAATATTATTTAGCAAAAAAGTAAAATAGATTTTCATATTCCGATAAAAAGCACTATCTTTGCAATTCATTGAAATAAATAATAAAAGATATTGTAATACAATGACTAAAGCAAAGATCATAGCAGAAGTTGCAATGGCCACAGGCATGTCAAAAAAAGAAGTAACGGCTGTCATCGAGGCATTTATGAGCAGCATTAAAAAGAATCTGTTGAGCAGGGAGAATATCTATCTGCGCGGATTCGGAAGTTTTATCATCAAGCACAGAGCAGCCAAGACCGCTCGCAATATCTCCAAGAATACGACGATGACGATTGCTGCCCATGACCTCCCGAGTTTCAAACCTGCAAAAAGTTTTATTCAGGAAATGAAGAATGAATAAATTCCTTCGTCACCTATCTGAAGATCAGAATTAAAATATCAATATTTAATTTTTAGTATTATGCCAAACGGAAAGAAAAAGAAGGGCCACAAGATGGCTACACACAAGCGTAAGAAGAGATTACGCAAGAATAGACATAAGAGCAAATAGCTCCAGTCTGTTCAGACTGAGGGTGTGCCGTAGAGCGGATCAACTCTTTTTGGCCCACCCTTTTTAATTACTTATTCTAAATTAAGAGCCATTTGATGCAGAATGACAGGCAAAAGATTTTGCACGCCATATCAATCTAATCTATTATCAGGTACAACAGTAATGCATTTGCCCCATGAATAGACAATAAGTCAAATGGTCAAATTAGTTCAACGGAAAGAAATGACCAGCGAAGTTGTAATTGATGTACAACAGAAAAAAATTGCTATTGCCTTACTGGAAGACCAGCAATTGGTAGAATACCAGGAACAGACAAGGGAAGCTTCTTTTTCTGTTGGGAACATCTACGTGGCAAAGATCAAAAAACTGATGCCCGGGCTGAACGCCTGTTTCGTAGATGTTGGTTATGAACGCGATGCCTTTCTTCATTATCTTGATTTAGGAAGTCAATTCAACTCTTACCAAAAGTATCTGAAACAGGTACAAAGTGATCGCAAGAGACTTTATCCATTTGCAAAAGCATCCCACCAACCAGATCTGGACAAAGCTGGCAGCATTGCACAAGTGCTCTCAGTCGGCCAAGAGGTCATGGTTCAGATTGTTAAAGAACCCATTTCTACTAAGGGCCCCCGTCTTACGGCAGAATTATCCTTTGCAGGGCGCTTCTTGGTACTCATCCCCTTTGGAAATAAAGTCTCTGTATCTTCAAAAATCAAAAGCGGCGCTGAAAGGGCCAGACTCAAACAACTCGTAAGCAGTATCAAACCTGGGAATTGCGGTATTATCGTAAGGACTGTGGCTGAAGGCAAACGGGTTGCTGAACTGGATGCAGAACTGAAGGTTCTCACCAAGCGCTGGGCTGATGCTATCGTCAAGGTCCAGAAGACCCAAAAGCGTCCCCAACTGATTTATGAAGAAACTGATAGAGCCGTCGCCTTGCTGCGCGACCTCTTCAACCCCACTTACAAAAGCATTTATGTCAATGACAAAGATGTTGAGCAAGAGGTAAAAAACTATATCTCGATCATTGCCCCGGAAAAGACGGATATAGTCAAACTTTACAAAGGTAAGGTTCCAATCTTTGACAATTTTAATATCACCAAACAGATCAAAGCCAGTTTTGGTCGTGTCGTGAACTATAAGCACGGCGCTTATTTGATCATCGATCATGCAGAAGCACTGCATGTGGTGGATGTCAACAGTGGAACACGTACCCACGAGAAGAATCAGGAAGCGAATGCTTTAGATGTTAATTTAGGTGCTGCGGACGAGTTGGCACGACAGTTGCGTCTCCGTGATATGGGAGGCATCATCGTTGTCGACTTCATTGATATGAGTATGGCGGAAGACCGCCAAATGCTTTACGAGCGCATGTGCAAAGACATGCAGAAGGATCGTGCCAGACACAACATCCTTCCTCTGAGCAAATTCGGTCTGATGCAAATTACCCGTCAAAGAGTACGTCCGGTCATGGAAGTAAACGTGGAAGAAACCTGCCCTACATGTAACGGCACTGGAAAGATCAAAGCCAGTTTCCTGTTTACTGACCAACTCGAGCGCAAGATTGACCGACTAGTCAACAAGATCGGTATCAAGAAATTTTATCTGAACGTACATCCCTATGTCGCCGCCTATATCAATAAGGGAATTTTCTCTTTGAGATTAAAGTGGCAACTCAAATACGGATTCGGCGTACACGTTATTCCTTCTCAGAAATTAGCTTTCTTGCAATATGAATTTTTCGACAAGAATGGCCAGTTTGTAGACATGAAGGAGGAACAAGAAACAAAGTAAATTATTTCTAAAACTCAAAAGGTCCCTGATGAGAAATCATCAGGGGCCTTTTTGATACACAATACTCCAAGTTTACTGAAACCTGCAGAGCACTGCCTGTCAAGGGATCACCTTATAGCGGATTCTGAAAGAACGCTTCATGCCGTCCCAATTTGTTCCCAGCAAGACAAAGCGTCCTATCTGGGAAGTGGAGCGGACATGCTTGCCGAGGCAAGGACAGACATCATAATCCCCTATACGGACCAGGCGTATCATCTCGTGTGCGTCTTCCGGCAGCGAGTCGAGTTTCACACCTTCAGGAATATGTTCACGGTCCACCAACTCATACCTGACGACCAAGTCAGCCTGGATCAGGCGGTTCATCTCATCTTCTATCCATTTGATATCCTGTCGTGAAGGCTGGTGGTCCAGAATATAACTGATCTTGCTTTTCTTCCTCTCGATGTGGGCATCATGACTTCGCCCGCAGCCAAACTTACGTATCATCAACTGATTGAGCAAATGCTCTGCTGTGTGAGCTGGCGGAAATTCTTCCTTGTGATGCTCATTGAGAGCAAATCCTCTGTCATCCATATTTAAATTGAATTTATAGACACGGCCATTATAGGGTTCTATCGTCATCGGGTACTCGCCATCCTTCAACAAGTCCATCGTGTATATATCCCCTGAGAAAAGATCGGTTGCCGTAACCCGCTTCTCGGGAAGATGTAAATAATCAAAAGCATGTCCGGGTATCTTCACCCTGACATTGACTTCGGCCGAAGAAAAATTCACCACAACGAACAGCACCTCATCCCCGTATTTACGAAGAAAGGCAAATTGTTTCCGGTTGTCGAAATGATCAGAGGCAGGATTGACATACATCAGATCGAACATCTCTCCTTCAGCCACTGCTTTCTCGTGAGCAGCAGTATACAAGATCATGGCATAGGTCACGGACAACTCCCTTTGCTGTGCTGTCAGACCATTGTCATCCTCATAAGCATGGGTCAATGTGGCGGGTGACCAGTAATCGAAGATCGATGTTCTGCCGTCACGGCCGCTATAACCTTCCTCATCCATTCCCCGTTCACCAAACTCCTGTCCGCTATAGACCATAAAGGGATTCTGCTGGAGCAAAGCACTGACGATGACTGCCGGAACAGCCTGCTGTGGGTTGCCACAGAAAAAGTCAGAACCGATACGCTGCTCATCATGGTTCTCAAGGAAATAGAGCATATGCCCCAAGATGTTATTTTTATTCTGCCATTGGACAGTTATATCAGATGCAGGTCTCTCGTTCCTGATCACTGCACGCATGGCATCATACATGCCCACCTTGTCATAGAGGTAATCGAAACCGGCACTAATAAAATAGAGATACAGATCAGGATTGTAAACTTCTCCAATGAAAATGAGTTGGGGAAAACGTTCCTTGACTGACTTTATGGCATAGGCCCAAAAAGCCTCAGGTACCATCTCCGCCATATCACAACGAAAACCGTCAATGCCGGTGCCTGCCCAGAAGAGCAGGATCTGTGTCATCTTATCCCATGTATCGGGAATAGGTTGGAAATGATTGCTCCGCCCATTCGGATCACAGTAGTCGACACCATAATTGAGTTTTACCGTCTCATACCAGTCATTCCCCGAAGGGCATACTTGAAAACAATCATTTCCCGTAGCCTTTGCAGGAAATTCGGAATAAGGTTTCAACGAAGACTCTACAGGGTGAGCCCTGAGAACCTGACTCAGGTCCAGAGGTTGAGCCCCGCAATAATAGAAATTATTACCGGCAGAAAAACATTTGGTGGGGTCGTCATCCTCTCCTAAGTCCTTTACACCAGTTGGTTTGCAGACAGAATGGTATTCGCGGGCGACATGATTAGGTACAAAATCCATAATCACACGCATTCCGGCCTGATGAGTCCGCTCAATCAGAGCTTTCCACTCCTCCATCCGTTTGTCAGGATCATCAGCGAGATCAGGATCGACATCATAATAGTCAGTGATGGCATAAGGAGAACCAGCCTTGCCTTTTACGATCTCAGGGTGCTGACGCGGAATCCCGAAAGGAGAATAGTCTGTGACAGTAGCATGCCGTATCACACCTGTGTACCAGATATGGGTGAACCCCATTCGATGGATACGGTCTAAAACATCTGCAGAGAATGAACTGAATTTACCACAGCCATTCTCTGCTAATGTACCCGATACTGCCCTCGTCGTATTGTGATTGTCGAAGAGACGGGGAAGTACCTGATAAAGGATAATTTTACCCATTAAGCCTCTAGCGCATGAGCATTCACATTTCTGTCGATACGGCCGATCATTCCACGAAGGGTCTTTCCAGGGCCACATTCCACAAATTCATCGGCACCGGCAGCGATCATGTTCTGAACACTCTTTGTCCAACGAACAGGACTAGTCAACTGCGCAATAAGATTCTTCTGGATTTCTTCAGGATCAGTATGAGGCTGGCCGTCTACATTCTGATAAACAGGACAATCAGGAGCAGCGAAATGAGTCTTTTCGATAGCTGCCTGAAGTTCGTCTTTGGCAGGTTGCATCAGTGGGGAATGGAAAGCCCCTCCTACTTTCAGAACGAGTGCACGCTTGGCGCCTGCAGCTTTCAGTTCATCACATGCCGTCTTCACAGCATCGAGATTTCCGGAGATGACCAGTTGTCCGGGGCAGTTGTAATTTGCAGGTACGACCTGATTGCCTTTCACGGACACTTTCTGACAGATTTCCTCGACCTTCTCATCAGGAAGGGCGATGATGGCTGCCATTGTCCCGGGATTAGCATCACAAGCCTTCTGCATCGCATTGGCACGGGCAGCAACAAGTCTGAGACCGTCCTCGAACGACAGAGCTTTGGAATAGACCAAAGCAGAAAACTCACCCAGAGAATGTCCGGCGGTCATAGCAGGTTTCTCACCCTCTCCCAAGCACAATGCTGAAATGACACTATGCAGGAACACAGCAGGTTGAGTGACTTTTGTAGCCTTCAACTGCTCATCTGTACCGGCAAACATGATATCTGTTATCTTGAATCCAAGGATCTCGTCTGCTTGGTCAAACAATTTCTTTGCCAAAGGATACTTATCATACAGGTCTTTACCCATACCCACAAATTGTGAGCCCTGTCCAGGGAAAACAAAAGCTTTCATCTTTTAAAACAATATTATTGAATTGTACTTTTTCTTATTCGCTGCAAAGATACAAAAAAATCCCAATTACCATCACAGGTAACTGGGATTTCATATCAATTGATTGCGATAAAATCACACTCATAGAAAGCAGTCTTACTCAGCTGCAGGAGCTTCTTCCTTCTCAGCTTCTTGAGAGTCTGCTGCTTCAGGTTTTTCTTCTTTTGCAGCAGGTTCTGCCTTTTCGGCCTTCTCTGCCTTAGGAGCTTCAGCACTCTTCTTTTTCGGTGCTGCCTTGGGTGCTTCGTTCTCCTCAGCTGCTACTTCAACAGGGAGTTTGAACTCTACATCCTTGAAGAAATGGATTGTTGCTTCATAACTGCCCACCTTCTTGATGTCATGCATCGTAATGATCTTGCGGTCAATATCGAAGCCCTTCTTGGAAAGTTCATCAGCTACAGTGGCAACATTCACACTACCATAAGTAACTCCTGTAGGACCAACCTTAACGATGATCTTAAGAGAAACGTCTTTCAGAGCTTCAGCCTTCTTTTCAGCTTCAGCCTTCAAGGTTGCGATCTTATCAGCCTGTTGCTTCAAGTCCTCAGCCAGTTGTTTTCTGGCAGATACTGAGGCAATAACAGCTTTTCTTTTCGGAATCAAATAGTTACGTCCGTAACCATCCTTTACTTTAACAATATCGTTCTTATATCCAAGTCCGATAATATCTTCTTTCAGTATAACTTCCATTCTGTTTCCTCCTCTTATTATTTCAACAAATCGGTTACATAAGGAAGCAATGCGATCTGGCGTGCACGCTTAATGGCTTTAGCCAGACGACGCTGATATTTCAACGATGTTCCTGTAATACGACGTGGCAGGATCTTGCCTTGCTCATTCAGGAATTTCTTCAAGAATTTAGGATCCTTATAGTCAATATACTTGATACCACTCTTTTTGAAGCGGCAATACTTTTTCTTCCTTGTATCAATGGAAGGAGCTGTCAAATAACGGATTTCAGATTTATTTTCTGCCATGATTAAGCCTCCTTATTAACTTTACCTAATTTGTTTCTTCTCTTTTCAGCATACAGGATTGCATACTTGTCAAGTTTCACTGTGAGAAAACGGATCACCTTCTCATCACGGCGGAAGCCTGTCTCGAGAGTTTCAACAACTGATGGCTCTGCTTTGAATTCCAACAGGCAATAGAAACCTGTAGATTTCTTCTGAATAGCATAAGCCATTTTTTTCAATCCCCAGGTCTCTTCGTTCAGAATCTCAGCACCATTATCGGTGAGCAGTTTCTTGAATTTAGCGACCGCTTCCTTCATCTGAACATCAGACAAAACGGGAGTTAAAATGAAAACGGTTTCGTATTGATTCATACTACTTAAATAATTAATTAATGATATAAACACTACACTGCATCTGGCTTCCGGTTATCCCGAAAAGTCAAATGCAGTGCAAAAGTACGTCTTTTTTTATTAATGTCCAAATTTTTCTCTTCTTTTATTCTTAGAAGAGCCCGATCTTTACTATAGAATCCTTCATATCAGGCCTATTCAACCTGCAAACCCGGTAAAGACCCATGCCGTTTCAGTTTACTCTGCCTCAGGAACGATCAATTTATACCCTTTGCCATGGATATTGATGATCTCGATCTGATCGTCATCCTTCAGATGCTTCCGGAGTTTGGTAATGTACACGTCCATTGACCGGGCATTGAAATAATTGTCATCGATCCAGATGGTCTTCAGGGCAAAATCGCGCTGCAGGATTTCATTCTCATGAGAGCAGAGAAGAGCCAGCAACTCATTTTCCTTCGTCGTGAGTTTGGTCTGTTTTTCACCGATCGTCAACAACTGCTTTTGAGTGTCGAAAGTAAACTTACCGATATGATACAGCGTAGACTCCTTGTTTTTCTTTCCACGTACACGGCGGAGGATAGCCTCGATACGCAGGACGAGTTCTTCCATTGAGAACGGTTTTGTGATATAGTCATCGGCACCGATCTTAAAGCCTTCCAGAATATCGTCCTTGAGTGTCTTCGCAGTCAAGAAGATGATCGGAATTTCAGAATTAGCCTGACGTATTTCCTGAGCAAGGGTGAATCCGTCTTTCTTAGGCATCATCACATCCAAGACACAGATGTCATACTTATCCTTCAAAAATTCCTTATAGCCAACTTCACCGTCAGGGCAAAGTGTAGCCTGATAACCTTTTGCTTGTAGATATTCACGAAGCAACATGCCGAGGTTCTCATCATCCTCGCAAAGTAAAATCTTGATTTTTTCGTCCATAGTCTAATTTATTTATAAGTATATTAATATCTTCATTATATAGATCAGCCTTATTCAATCTTTCATGGTCGTCAAAGCCGAATCTCTCTTATTTAAGCAATACAAAATCCTATTCATAACCTTTAGTCGTCAGCAATAAACGGGAGTTTAATCGTAAAGGTCGTCCCCTTGCCGTATTGGCTTTCTACATGGATCTCACCCTCGTGAAGATCTACCATCTTCTTCACGTAGGCCAAGCCCAGCCCAAAGCCTTTCACATCATGGATATTGCCGGTATGGACCCTATAGAATTTTTCAAATATCTTTTTCAGATTATCCTTCTTGATTCCCAATCCTGTATCCCGGACAGAAAGGCATACCTTGTTCCCTTCATTCCACGTTCTCAGATAGACATTGAGCGACTCATCGGGTTTGCGGTATTTCACTGCATTATCAAGTAAATTGAATATCACATTCTGGAAATGCATTTCGTCCACATAGATGGTGGAATCCACCGCCTCTATTTCAGTATAGACTTTTCCTCCCGTATGCTCGACTCTCAACGTAAAGGAATTGCCGATCTGTTCGACCATTTCGTTCAGGTCGAGTTTGCGCTTTTTCAAGACCGCTTTCTTCCGGTCATACATGGACATCTGCAGGACCTTCTCCACCAGGAACCGGAGGCGCTTGGACTCGTCATCTACAATCCCCGCCAGATGGGTCATCATCTGAGGACTCTTGATCACACTCTTGTCATTCATCATCTGAGCTGCGAGGGAAATGCTGGCAATAGGCGTTTTCAACTCATGCGTCATATTATTGACAAAATCATTTTTGATTTCGGAATAGCGCTTGGACCGGAAGATAATGCCGATAGTCAAGATAAACGTCACCAGCAGGATCAGGGTGAAGATGATACTCGGGATCATAAATCTGACACTCGAGAAGATATAACTGTTCATCGTCGGGAAATGAACTTTGATGACTCCTATTCCCATACTCGACTGGGGGTCATTCCTGAAAAGCGGTTGGGAATAAGTATACTCCTCCCCTTTCGAGGTATAATCCGGACAACGGTAAACTTCCCGACCGTCAGCAGTCGTGATGACAAAATGATAAGGTATATTGATACCGTTGTTCATCAATTCCGCCTTCAGATCCTGATCCAGAAGTTTGAAATTAATGCGTTCCTTCAACGGTTTGTCGGAAGCGGAATAGAGTAAGGAATAGACGACTTCATCCAGTAATGACTTCTGATAGACATACCTGTTCTTGACGATTTCCTGCAACGATTTCTGAGCTTCCGTGATCGTATTCTGGTCATTTCTCAAAATCATTGCCTTCGGAATCTGCGACGGTTTACGTGAAAGGGTCTTCAATTCAAAAGTAGGATACATCGAACCTTGTCCATTGACAGGGATCTGCTTGTACTGTTGCTGGGAGGAGCCATTCGACTTCCCATTATTGGTCACGGAATCGCGCTTGTGGGCAGCGAGTTCCGTCGCATTGACATCCTTCTCCAGATATTGCAGGGTCTCATTCAACTCCAGATTACGCGAAGCATGATAGAGGGCACGGTTGACAGATTCATCAAACTGCTCCTTCTTCATCTCTGCCATTTCCTCAATATAATTCAATTGCAGGAATAATAAGGCGAGAAATGAAATCCCCATGATAACTGCTATCGTCCAAATTGTCCTCTTCTTCATAGTCGCAAAGATATGTATTTTTCTTAAATTGTTAACACACGTCTGTTAACGATTTCTATGAAATTAAGAGAAGTTAACCATATTTCCATATTTTATTTATATATATATAATTAAGTCATTCTTAATAATGCCAAAAATGTCCTATTCGGGAAAAATCAGGACCTCCCACACCCGTAACCTATCTAAGAAACAGGCCTTTATGAAGACCGGATCAGATGCGCTGAGCATCATCCAGAACTTTTCAGAGATTCGAATTATACCTCGCTCTCTGTTGGTGCTCCGTTTCCCAAAACTCAACTTGCCTGTCTCACAAAGATAAATCCACCTGTTTTACCGAAACAGAAAAAACTGGTGGACTTTTACCGGCAGACACAAAGAAAGAAGGACCAATCCTCACCTATAGAGTTGACGCCCTTCTCCTCTCTTTTACAGTCTCAAATTACGTACATTTGAAACTTGAAAACATACCTACTGTCGACTGGATGCCAATTCTTGGGAATAATCTCTATAAGTGATTCTTCGTGATTCAAGCCTCAACTCCGGGAAGATACTCTGCATGGAATATAGGACATGCTCCGGATACCTTCCACGGATAAGGCAGAGGGCGGTCTTCATTCAATCGCTCTCTTCACCGGACTGTTCAGCTTCATGCTTCTCAATAAGGGCTTTCTGAACATCACTGGGTACAAGTTCATAACTGGCAAACTTGGTCGTAAAACTGGCCCGGCCACCGGTCATGCTACTTAAAGCAATACTGTAGTCAGACAATTCCTTTGCAGGGATCTTTGCCTGGATTTTCTGATAGACGGCCTCACTGTCCATCCCCATAATCATGGCACGGCGTCCCTGCAGATCACTCATCACATCGCCCATAAAAGCAGACGGGACATCAACTTCCAGATCATTGATAGGTTCCAGAATCTTCGGTCCTGCATTCTTGAAAGCTTCAGAAAAAGCATGTCTGGCTGCCAACATGAAAGACAGTTCATTGGAATCTACGGGGTGCATTTTGCCATCGTAGACCACGACCCTGACATCTCTTGCATAACTGCCGGTCAAGGGACCATGCTCCATACAGTCCATAATACCCTTGAGTATGGCAGGCATGAAACGCGCGTCAATGGCACCGCCCACGACAGAATTGATGAAGACGAGTTGTCCTCCCCAGTCCAAGTGGATCACCTGCTTCCCTTTCATGGTCACCTTATAATCCTGCCCCCCGAAATGATAGACGACGGGATCAGGCATCCCCTCTGCATAAGGTTCCACGATCAGGTGTACCTCTCCGAACTGGCCAGCCCCGCCACTCTGTTTCTTATGCCTATAAGTAGCCTTCGCCGGTTTGGTGATCGTCTCACGATACGGGATTTTCGGTTCTTCGAATTTAACTTGTATTTTTTCATTATTCTCCAATCGCCATTTCAATGTCCGCAGATGAAATTCACCCTGGCCATGGACGATCGTCTGACGCAGTTCCTTATTGTTTTCAACGATCCACGTCGGATCCTCCTGAGACATTTTCATCAAGGCCGTCATCATCTTTTCAGTTTCAGCCTGATTGACGGCATGGATGGCCCGGGAATACTTGGGGTTAGGGTACTTGATGAAATTAAAGCGCCAGTCACAGTCCTTCCCGTCAAGTGTATTGCCGGTCTTCACATCCTTCAGTTTCACAGTACATCCGATATCACCGGCTTCCAAGCCCTCCACGGGGATTCGATGAGCCCCTGCGCAAGCATAGATCTGTCCCAAACGCTCCTTGCTGCCACGATCAGCATTAGTCAAGTCATCACCGGGTTTGACGGTTCCGCTCATCACCTTAAAATAACTCACCTCACCGATATGAGGTTCCATTCCGGTCTTGAAGAAATACAAACTCTCCGGACCGGTACTGACAGGTTTGACTTCCTCGCCCCTGGTATTGTGCAGCAAAGGCATTTCACTCACGAAAGGCACGACATGGCCCAGAAATTCCATCAGACGGCGCACACCCATATCTTTCTTGGCGCTCACGCAAAAGATGGGATACATCGAATTAGCCACCAGTCCTTTTCGAATACCTTCACGCATCTCATCCTCTGTGAGCGTCTCACTCTCAAAGAATTTCTCCATCAAAGTATCATCATTCTCGGCAGCAGCTTCTACGAGAGCTTTATGATATTCCATCGCCTTGTCCATCTCTTCCGAAGGGATCTCCTCGATCACCGGTTTTCCGCCTTCAGGTCCCCACGAATATTTCTTCATCAGAAGGACATCTATCAGTGAATTAAAATCAGGTCCGGTATGAAGAGGGTATTGGATGAGGACACATTTAGGACCGTAGAACTCCTTCATATTCGATACGATATCCTCAAAATCACATTTCTCAGAGTCCAATTGATTGATGAGGAAGATCACCGGCTTCTTCAATTTCTGGGCATACTGGAAATTATTCTGAGTCCCTACATCAGGCCATGACTGACCATTGATGAGGATCAGCGCCTCATCGGTCACGTTCAGAGCAGTAATCGTTCCACCGACGAAATCATCACTTCCCGGACAATCAATGATATTGAGTTTTTTGTTATTCCATTCCACATGGAAAACAGTAGGAAACACGGAATAGCCATATTCTAATTCGACAGGAAAATAATCACTCGTCGTATTCTTGTTTTCCACAGAACCGCGGCGCTTGATGACACCAGCCTCATACAACATACTTTCGGCAAGCGTCGTCTTGCCGCTACCTGACGCGCCGATCAGCGAGATGTTTTTGATTTCGTTAGTTTGATATACTCTCATAGCGTTATAGATTTAAATGATAGATTCGACCATGGTACAAAGGGAAACTTCCGCTTTCTGGGCTCTAATTTAATAATTTTATTGCACACCTCAAAAGAATCCCTTCAAAACTATCTGATTTTAAAACATATTAACCTGACCATCTGACAACCTTACTGCCGGAAGATTCGAGCAAAACATCGGACACAATTCCCTTCCCACCAGAGCTTGTCATCAGGAACGAAAAGTTCACCGTGTATTTGAAAGCAGGAGGAATAATGGATCAGTTCTATAAAATAACTAAAAAAACAAATCGATTTACGAAAAACCTTCCGAGAATAGATGAGGGAACAACAAAAAATATGTATCTTTACAACATAATAATTCTATCAATAGCAGATGTCAGGACTTTATATACACATTCCATTTTGTGCCAGCCGGTGTATCTATTGTGGCTTTTACAGTACGACCCTTCTTAGACTCCAGGATGACTATGTGGATGCACTCTGCAAAGAAATGACAATGCGCCAACCTACGGAACCTGTACAGACCGTTTATCTGGGAGGCGGTACCCCGAGTCTTCTGTCAAAGAAAAACCTGGAGAAACTTTTTGCCTGCATCGCTATGGTCTACGGTCACGGTACTGTTCTCGGAAACTTCCAACCGAATAACACTTTCAAAGAAATAACGATCGAATGTAATCCTGATGATGTCACAGAAGAGTTGGCACAAGAACTGATTGCGCTTGGCATCAACCGCGTGAGCATCGGTGCCCAGACCTTTTCTCCCAGACGACTGAAATTCATTCACAGACGTCATACGGCGGAACAGATCAAACAGGCGGTCCGCAACTTGCGCATGGCCGGTTTCAAGAATATCAGCATCGACTTGATGTTCGGTTTCCCCGGAGAGACACTGCAGGAGTGGATAGAAGATATCCGGGAAGCTTTGACCTTGCAGGTAGAACACATTTCTGCCTATTCTCTGATGTACGAAGACAATACTCCCCTCACTCGCCTCCTGAAAGAAGGAAAGATCCACGAAATCAATGATGAATTGAGTCTGGAGATGTACAAGACGCTGATCGAGTTGCTCAATGAGAGCGGGTACGAGCAATACGAGATCAGCAATTTCGCAAAACTGGTCGAGAATCCCCAAAAAGGAGAAGGGAGAAAGACCGATTCTAAAACCAAGAAAATGTCTTCATCTTCAGAGGGAGTTTGGGACAATCGCCCAGTGGTTGCCTCACCCTTCAGAAGTCGCCATAATTCCTCCTATTGGCACGAAATACCCTATATCGGGATCGGGGCCTCTGCCCATTCGTACGATTTGAAATCCAGACAATGGAACATCGCCGACTTGCGACAGTATATTCAAAGCATCCAATCGGGCAAGATTCCCTGTGAGAAAGAGACTCTCGACCTCAACACCCGCTATGATGACCTCATCACGACGGCATTGCGAACACGCGAGGGCATCGACCTGAAAAGGATGGAAGTGGAATACGGCAAAGCGTTGCATGACTTCCTCCTGAAATGTGCCGAACCCTATCTCAAATTACACGATTTGAAAATAACCGATCAACAGCTCTCTCTCACTCGTGGAGGGCTGTATATATCCAATGAGATCATGAGTGACCTGATGCATGTATAAAAGATAATTTTTCATTAAAAGACAAAATCATGTTAGGAAATTTTTACTATCAAAATCCAACTAAACTTTATTTTGGAAAAGATTCCCTGAAGAATCTCAACCAAGAACTGAAACGTTTCGGACATACCGTTATGTTCATTTATGGTGGCGGAAGCATTAAGCGCAACGGCATCTATGACCAGATCATGGAAATTCTGCACCAAGCAGGCAAGAAGGTTGTAGAAGATCCGGGCGTCATGTCCAACCCTACTCTCGATAAACTGCTCGGAGGCATCAAGATAGCCCAAGACAACAATGTCGATTTCATCCTCTCTGTAGGCGGTGGCTCTGTCTGCGACTATTCCAAGGCAGTCGCTGCATCTGTCCATTGTACCGAAGATCCCTGGAAGAAATTCTTCATTGATCAAAAGGACCCGGACGAAGGTCAGAAAATCATCCCTGTAGGCGTCGTGCTGACTATGGCAGGGACAGGATCTGAGATGAATGCCGGCAGCGTAATCACTGATGCGAAAAACAAGTTCAAGGTCGGTCATGTTTTTGACGACCGACTGATGCCCCAGTTCTCCATCCTCGACCCGACCTTCACCTTCACCGTTCCGGAGAACCAGATGAAAGCCGGTATCTTCGACATTATGTCCCATATCATGGAGCAATATTTCTCGGGAGATGACGACAATACCTCCGATTATATCTCAGAGGGTCTGATGCGTGGGTTGATACACGCTTCCCGTATAGCTGTCAAGAATCCCAAAGACTATGAGGCACGCTCGAACATCATGTGGACGGCAACATGGGCTTTGAACTCCTTGATCGGTTGTGCGAAGAAACAAGACTGGGAGGTCCATATGATCGGCCATTCTGTTGGCGCCCAGACACATGCCCCTCACGGTTTTACCTTGGCTGCAGTGTCTCTGCCCTACTATCACCTGGTCATGAAATATGGACTGCCTAAATTCAAACGCTTTGCAGAAAACGTCTGGAATGTTTCTCCCGCCGGCAAGTCAGATCAACAGGTAGCCGAAGAAGGACTGGATGCGTTGAAAACTTGGATGCAGGAAATCGGACTGCCTTTGTCCATCAAAGACTTTGGAGCAACGGAGGATACGATTCCGGGGATCGTCAAAGGCACGATCATCGCAGATGTCGGTTATCACGAACTCACCAAGGATGAATTGGTCGAGATCCTCAAAGAGAGCCTCAACGGAAAATATGTCAAATGATCTCTGAATGAACCTTAACGAAGACAAGGTTCTTCTTACAAGACCTTTCAATAGGACACCAACTATTGGAAGGTCTTTCTTTTTCTTCCCTTTCTCAGGTCTATTTTGAAGGATTCAGCATTGATTATTTTTCCAAAAAACTTTTTTTCATTAACTTTGCAGCCAGATTATAAAAGGTATGCAAAATCAATTTTCAAGAACACAATTGTTATTGGGGAAACCGGCTATCGACACCCTCAACGGTTCACGTGTAGCCGTATTCGGGATCGGCGGTGTAGGCGGTTATGTCACGGAAGTCCTCGCCCGCAGTGGTGTAGGAGAACTGGATCTCTTCGATGATGACCGCATTTGCCTGACGAATGTCAACCGCCAGATTTACGCCCTGCTTTCTACAGTAGGGAAACATAAAGTAGATGTTGCCGAGGAGCGGATTCACGATATCAACAGGAGATGCATCGTGCATAAATACCAGATGTTCTATATGCCTTCCAACGCCGATGATATCGACCTGACGCGTTTTGATTACGTGGTAGACTGCGTAGATACCGTCACCGCAAAACTCGAACTCATCAAGCGCTGCTACGCTCTTCATATTCCTATCCTCTCATGCATGGGAGCAGCTGACAAACTTGATCCGACGGCTTTCAGAGTTGCAGACATCAACAAGACGAAGATGGATCCCCTGGCAAAAGTTGTCCGGAAGAAACTCCGGAAGTTGCATATCCCCCACCTAAAAGTAGTATACAGTGAAGAAGAACCTCTGAAACAGATCGACGACCCGACCATCAGTTGCCGCTTCCATTGCATCTGTCCGAATAAGGATATGAGGAAATGTACCGAACGCAGGGATATTCCTGCAAGCGATGCCTTTGTCCCTGCCGCTGCAGGACTTATCGTAGGCGGAGAGGTGGTGAAAGATCTGGTCAGGGCTGCCCACACTATGCGCATTACCCCTGAGGAGGCTCCCTCTAATCCTTATGCTCAGGCTGCGGCAGAAAAAGCTGCAGAGAAATTGGATAAATACCGTCAGATCTGCCTCGAGAAGAAGAACGGCACATGGGTAGATGATAAAGTCGTTAAAACTCTCGAATCTGCTGGCATCAGATAGACTATTACATCTGCGAAGACTTACGCATCCTATATCCGGAACATCACCCCCCGGATACAGGATGTTTTTTAACCCTTCAACCCGTTTCCACTTACCGGCAAAGTATCCGGTAATCACCGTCCCTCTGTAGTTCTTTTGCAGAGAGATCAAAGACAAGCCGAAAACAAATCCGTTCCCTCTCGTTCCCTCCTCGTTCCCTGTACGTTCCCTCCTCGTTCCCTTTTGGGGCTTTTGGTGGACAAAACGGTTATGTTAATCTGTTGACGTGCGTTATTAGGGTGTAAGGACGTACGTCATTAGGGTCTCATGTCGTACGTATTGACAATGTAAGGACGTACGTGAACAGAACCCCTAAAAGCACTTGAACAGAACCCCTAAAAGCACTTGAACAGAACCCCTAAAAACACTTGAACAGGACCTCAGAAAACTTATTAATGATACCTCATAAAGCTGTGGATAGAGCCTATAGTTGTGCAACAACGAAATGAATGGATAAGTATTTATAAAGTGAATGGACATGCATCTTCAGATGTGAAGAAGTGCACTGACAGAAAAGAAAAGTATCAGGCCATGTCAGACGAAAGTCAAATCATTTTCAATAATTCTATTCCCATATATAATAAGGTAAAAATGGGCAGGACATATGGACAGGATTGGGTACAGAGCATACGGCAATTAACCTTAAAACCGGATGACAGTTTTAAATCTTATATTAGTTGAAAACCTGTTCCTCGATACCCGCTTTCAAGCCATACGCAAGGGCGGAAAAAAGAATAGAGGCCGACTTTCCCAACTCCGCGATCTATTCATGTTTTTCAGTAATGATGCAAAAAACTCTAGGACTGTTTTTTAGGATCATTGCAAAGGCCAGTGCATTTACAGTTCTACAGTATATCAATAATACGGATAAACGATCAATTGGGAGGGTTTAGTCCGCTCCCAATCGATTCCATCTATGGATACCCATCAAGTCAATTACCTATCACTGATAGGCACATACTTCTTCTGTTTCAGAATATTATTATAGGCAGGCCGGATGATGCGGCGGCCTTCAAAATTCAATTCTTCTATACGGTGAGCTGTCCAACCGACAATACGTGCCATCGCAAAGATCGGCGTGTAGATTTCTTCAGGTAACCCCAACATTTCATAAATAAAACCACTGTAAAAGTCGAGATTGGCACAAGCAGGTTTGGTACCTCCACGGTGCTTCATCAGACATTTGATGCCCTCCTGCTCGAGCAACGTGAGGAACTGGTACTCTTCCTCTCGGCCTTTCTCCTTAGCCAGTTCGCCACCGAGTTTCTTCAACTCCACGGCACGCGGGTCACTCTTCGTGTACACCGCATGTCCAATGCCATAGATCAGTCCGGTCTTGTCATAAGCTTCCTTATTCAGCATCCGGGTAAGATAGGTATCAATCTCATCGATATTCGTCCAGTCCTTGATTTGTTCCTTCAGATGATGCAGCATACTGACGACCTTGATATTGGCGCCACCATGCAGAGGACCCTTCAGACTCCCGATGCCGGCTGCAATGGAAGAATAGGTATCCGTTCGGGTAGAGGAAGTGACACGGACAGTAAAGGTAGAGTTGTTACCTCCGCCGTGCTCCGCCTGTAATATCAGGAGCAGATCCAGGATTCTTGCATCCAGATTAGTATAGCCGCCTCCACGAAGCATATAGAGGAAATTCTCTGCGATGCTCAGATTCTCTTTAGGGTGTCGGATGTTCAGGCTCTGACCCTGCACCGAATGCCGGTATATATTATAAGCATAAGCCACGATCGTCGGAAACTTTGCAATGAGTTCGATACTCTGCCTCATCAGGTTATCCCTGGAGATATCATCAGGGTTAGGGTCGAAAGTATACATTTCCAGAACGCAGCGTGCCAAGATATTCATGATGTTGGAACCTTCCAGATCGATGATATGCACGATGGTACGATGGTCCAGCGGCATATTGTCGTTCAAAAGTTCCTTGAAAGCCTCGAGTTCTTCCTTGTCAGGAAGTTCACCGGAAAGGACCAGATAAGCAATCTCCTCAAAACCGAAACGCTTTTCTTTCAACAGCGGGCTGACCAAGTCATCCAACTCATATCCCCGATAGAACAACTTTCCGTCACAGGGACTGAGTTTCCCTTCTGCATCACGGTTATACCCCACGACATTGCCTATATTCGTCAGTCCGACCAGTACACCGGTACCGTCTTCATTACGAAGGCCCCTCTTCACACCGTATTTCTGAAAAGCTTCCTGAGGAATCTTGCAAGAGCTTTTCACCTCATCAGACAACTTGTAGATTAAATATTCTTTTTTCATATCGCTTAGTCTTCCTTCCTTTTAAATCCTTCAATATTTCAATAATGTTTTTCTATCGGGGCAACACCCATATTAGCTTTGGAAGTTTGTCTTTTCATATCTGCCCTCTGTCCCTATAAAAAGTTCTTCATGATTTCTTCCGTTCTTTCAATTTCAACTCATTCAGTGCACTACCCGCCCTGAACCATTCTATCTGTGTTTCATTATAAGTATGATTGGCTTTAAAGCGATCCTCGCTCCCATCAGCGTGCTTCAAGACCACTGTCAGTTGGTGTCCGGGAGCAAGGTCTTTCAGTCCCTCCACAGAGACGCGATCATCTTCCAAAACCTTATCGTAGTCATTCTTGTCTGCAAAAGTCAGAGCCAGCATCCCCTGTTTTTTCAGATTCGTCTCATGTATGCGGGCAAAACTCTTGGCAAGGACAACTTTCACATTCAGGTATCGGGGTTCCATAGCTGCATGTTCCCGACTGGATCCTTCACCATAATTGTCTTCAGCCACTACGATCGAATTCAATCCATGTTGTTTATAGTCGAGTGCCGCAGCCGATACTTCCTTGTATTGCCCGTCCAACTGATCCTTCACACGGTTGCTCTCCCCGTTGAATGCATTCACGGCACCCATCAGCAGGTTCTTCGATATATTCTCCAGATGTCCCCGGTATTTCAGCCAAGGCCCTGCCATAGAGATATGGTCAGTCGTACATTTCCCCTTCGTCTTGATCAATACCGGCATATCCTCATAGTCCTTGCCGTCCCAAGGCGCAAAAGGCTCAAGTTTTTGCAGCCGTTGGGAAGTTGGAGAGATGACGACTTCCACTTTCAACTCACCGCTGACAGGAGGAATGAACAGACCTTCATCTTCCAGTGCCTGAAGCCCTTTCTTCTCAGGTTCCAGATGAGACACAAAACCTTTAGGAGGAAAATCATACCCTTTCGGTTCATCCAATTTGACACTGTTGCCGTCACTGTCAAGCAAGGTATCAGTCATCGGGTTAAAATCCAGTCTGCCTGCTATCGCCAATGCAGTTGCCATCTCCGGGCTGCCTATAAATGCATAAGTATTCGGATTCTGATCTGCCCTCCTGCGGAAATTCCTGTTGAAAGACGTCACTATCGTGTTCTTCCGGTTAGGGTCGTCAGTGTGACGCTTCCATTGTCCGATGCAAGGGCCGCAGGCATTTGCCATGATCACTGCCCCGATCTTCCTGAAATCTTCCAGAAGACCGTCACGCTCTGCCGTGCAACGTATCTGTTCTGAACCGGGGTTGATGATCAACTGTGCCTTTATCGGTACATGCTTTTCCACGGCCTGACGGGCTATGCTGGCAGCACGTGCCAAATCCTGATAACTCGAGTTCGTACAACTCCCGACCAAACCGACCTCCACTTTCATCGGATAGCCGTTAGCCGGTCCTTTGGCTTTCATATGACTGATGGGAGTCGCGGCATCAGGTGTAAAAGGACCATTCAAATAAGGTTCGATCTGACTTAGGTCGATTTCCAAAATCCGGTCATACCACATTTCAGGATCATCTTCCACCTCCTTGTCAGCACGCAAGTGTGCCGCATTCTGCCGCGCCAGCACAGCGACCTCCTGTCTACCCGTACCGCAAAGATATTCGTCAGCATTCTCATCAAAAGGAAACAGGCTACAGGTGGCCCCCAATTCTGCTCCCATATTACAGATCGTCGCCTTTCCCGTAGTAGACAGCGTCTTGACGCCATCTCCGAAATATTCCAAGATCGCGTTGGTTCCGCCCTTGACAGTCAGGATACCAAGGATCTTCAAGATAATGTCTTTAGGAGCAGCCCATCCGGACAGATGTCCCGTCAAATGCACGCCGATCAGTTTTGGCATTCTCAGTTCCCAAGGTTGACCGGTCAGGACATCTACAGCATCAGCACCGCCAACGCCTATGGCAACCATGCCCAATCCTCCGGCATTAGGTGTATGGGAGTCCGTTCCCAGCATCATGCCACCGGGGAAAGCATAATTTTCAAGTACCACTTGATGAATGATGCCGGCTCCGGGAGCCCAAAAACCGATATGATATTTACGGGCAGCAGAATTCAGGAAGTCGTAGACCTCTTTATTCGTCATTCTTGCCGTGGACAAGTCCTGATTGGCGCCGATGTCAGCACGAATCAGATGGTCACAGTGGACAGATGCAGGAACAGCGACGGCAGACTTGCCGGCATTCATAAACTGGAGAAGTGCCATCTGTGCAGTCGCATCCTGCATAGCGACACGATCAGGATGGAAATCCACATATTCTTCACCCCTCTTGTAAGGCCTCAGTTGCCCGAAGTCATAGAGATGGGAATACAGCACTTTTTCGGCATACGTCAAAGGCCGCTGAAGGGACTGCCTGATTTTATTCACTCTGTCAGCATAAGATGCATAAAAACTTCTAATCATCTCGATGTCCAATACCATACTACATCTTTTTAGTTGTGTTCTTTTTGACAAAGATACACAAATATTTCTCAAAAGGCACGTTTTAGTTTCATTATTTTGCAATTTAATACTGTTTCTATATGAAAATTAATATATTTGTGCATATTTATTTCATTTCTGATATCTGAAGAAATACTGGTATCCGGTCCCGAATACAGAATGACAGGTTCCATGAAACCCTCGCAAAACAGAAATGAAAAAGCCGTACACGACTATCGCATACGGCTCCTCATCAAACAGTAAATATATATCAAATTGCAGACGTTTATCACAACGTCGCTACAGCATTTTCCGTAGGTCAAAAATGAAACTTCAGGTCGACACCATACTGGATACCATTCCCGCGTTGCGCGAAAGTCAGGTTCTGTCCCGACGCAGAACTCTGGAACGAAAAAGTATTGTACTTGGTATCCGTCAGGTTACGTCCCCAGAAACTCAACTTCATGAATCCCCAGTCAGCATCAATATGAGCACCTAATACGGCATAGATCTTTTGGTAATAAGTATTCAGTTCATCCCAATAGGTCTTGCCTTGACCATAAACATTGGCGCCTAAAATAATAGCTTTCAGACAACCGGCAGACACATCGAAACGGTAGTCTGCTCTGGCAGAAAAAGTATTCATAGGAACATAAGGCACTTTCTTGTCCTTGTAATCCACGAGTTTTTCTACCCCGTCTTCTTCTATACTATCCTGATAGTTCTTGAAAGCTGCATGTGTCAACCCGTATGTGACTGCCCAGTCCAGATGATTATTGAATGATACGCCCCGAAGGGAAGCCTCTATACCACAACTGTAACTCTTTCCGGCATTGACCATCATGCGTCCGTAACCATATTTGTTGGCCATGACCGAGAGTTGCTGATTCCGGATTTGCATGAAGAAAGCGGAAAAATCAAATTGTACTGAATGGTCAAAGAGATTCAGATGAGTACCGGCCTCATAGTTCCAACTCGTTTCCGGGCGGAAGGAAATGGTCTTTGCAATCCGCTGATAGTCTGCGTCAGTGTGAGGAATGACATAATCCCCACTCCTGGCATTAGCCGCATTGGCATTGAGTTCAGCAGACAGGATGTCAGAGAACATCTGGAAATTATAACCTCCCGCACGATAGCCCTTGCTCACTGTCGCATAAACATTGCTCCCTTGCTCGTCAATCCGGTAGTTCAGTCCGAATTTAGGCAGGAGTTGGTTATAGTCATCGTCTGTCTTGCCATCAAGAATAGTGGAGAGGAGATTGGTGGCTTTCGTCCCCATCACGTCAGCAGACATAGACATATAGGCAGAAGTTTGATAGTGTATCTTGGTATGTGTGAAGTCATAGCGCAAGCCGATTGTACCGGTCAAGCGGTCCGTGATATCAAAACTGCTCTCGTGGAAAAGGCCCAGGTTATACTGAGGCGTATGATAGACACCAGGCGCACCCATCTCAACGCCCAAACTTACGCCTCCCGCACCATCGACAACTTTCTGGGCTGCAGCTTGGGCGGCAGCCTGAGGCATACCCTTTTGGATCATCTGGGCAGCCATCGCACCCACGATAGCCGAATACATCTGCTGCTGGATAGCCGTTGCTATAGGTGTCGTCATATCTTTATCAAAGTACACCGGTCCGTCTGTACGCAGCCATTCAGAGGAAAAGAATGTCCCGACGGTCCAATTCCAGAAACCTCCCACGGGGCGATTGCTCTTGAAATTAAACTCCTGTGTAAGGGCGTTCTGCAACTGTTTTTGTTGGAGATGCATGAAATCCTGCGGCAGGTAATCCTGATCCATGAACATATTGTCCCGCAAGTACTGATAACTGGAAGTACTATTGAAATCAAAACGATTAGCCTTGTAAGTCACGGTCAGACCTGTGTTCAGCATGTTTCTGCGATAAGTAGACTGGCGGTTAGCGGCAGGCGCAGCAGTCTTTCCGCTTTCCAGGTCCATGACACCGTAAGGGAACCCGTTCTGATTCACATACTGGTAATCTGCCGTGTAGTCCAGATTCAGGCGGTTGGAGGGTTGGTAGACCAGTCTCAACCGGCCACCAGCTTCGTTGAACAAGTCTGCCCGTTTGCCAGTGGTCTGATTTTTGAAGAACCCATTCTGGCCATCATAGAAACCGGCTATGGACATTCCCAATCGATCATTCAATTTTTGATAATGCGCAAATTCAGTATTCCTATACAGTCTGGAACCAATTCCGAGATCGATGTCAGTACCTTGGTAATACAAAGGATTTTTGGAGTACATGCGGACCAGTCCGCCTTCAGAGTTCTGCCCATAGAGCGTACCTTGAGGACCACGCAGGATATCGACACGGTCCAACTGATAAGTATGGAAGTTGAAAGCAGCCTTGCTGATAATCGGCATGCCATCCATATAAAGAGCCACAGCAGGGCTGTTGATACGGCTTCCGATGCCTCTGACATAAATAGAGGATGTGTAGCGTGACCCATAGTCAGGCATCACAAAGGAAGGTATGTAAGATGACAAGTCCCTGAGATCCCGGACGCCCAAGGCATACATCTCCTTGTACGTCATCACTGTACTGCTTAAAGATTGCTGGCGGAGTCGGAGAAATTCCTTAGGTTGGCGGATCACGACGACCTCATCCAGATCATGTACACGAGAAGAATCAGAAAGGTCTGTCGACGGTCCTCCTTTTCCCATTACTTGCAAGGGCAATGCCGTTGCTGCAAATAAGGCAGCGGCCATAATCGATTGATAGTTCATAATTGGTATTGTTATTCGCTTGCAAAGGTACGAACTTCTTCAAACGTGTGTAATCCTCATTTATAAGGAAATTTCTAACCCTTTGAGAAAGAACAGTATAATGGTGTTTGAAGAAGATAAGAAGGAAGGAAAAGGGTTGTCGGACATTCTACAGATATCTCTTGACAAAAGTCTAATGCGCTGTCGCTACAGCATTCAGACATAGCCTCTAAAATAAGTATTCAGGTTATCACTTTAGAATAGAGGACAAGACATAAAGCTATTGGACAGACACGGAAATCGAGGTGACTCGCCCCTATCAGACTGACGACTCAGTCATTCATCGCCCCGCAATAAGGGCAGCGTCCTTTATGCTTGAGTTCTGCGCCGCAATTGCCGCAAACATATTTCACCCGATCATGCTTCAGATATTGGACGATGGAAAAATAGAAATAGAACGCCAGCAACACGTATCCCACGAAATACAAAGTGCTGAAACTAAACAGGATATAATCGATGGCACAGACACCAGCCAGACCAAAAGAATAGAGCACGGCATCGCCAAACTGTAACTGTTTCCGGACATCATCGAGGGCTGCCAGACCGACTATCAATATCGACCACACCAAAATCAGGAAGACTGAAAGCATTGTCGGAACCCGAAAAGGATCCAATGTGGGATGGAAATAGAAGTCCTGCCAGTCATCCGGAGCAAAGATCTGAATGCTGGCATAGAGCGTTGCCGCCGAAGCAACGATCAGACAAAGCAGCGTGGGGTAAAAAGAGTCGATATCATTGAAATGCACGATTTTGGCATTCTTTTTCAGGATGGTCCTGAGAAGATAGGCAAACCCGATGACAATGATGATAATCAGGAAGATCATCAGATGCGTATCAGAAAACAAGGAAATACATTCTGAAATCGGGTCGTCAGGAACAACATTCGGAAGAAGTTTGGACTCATGGATCCAGCCAAACTGCGCATTTTCAGTACCCAGTTGTATCCATACAGAATCTACGGAATCCTGAGGGACGATATGAATATCAGAAACGACCAACAAGGTATTATGCTTGACGGCGAAAGAATCCGTATTCATATTATTGACAATTTCCACCGGTTGCTGGGCATAGAGGACCAGGGAATCTGTCTTGACCAGGAAATTATATCTGTAAGTGTAATGGTGTGTTGTAGAAAAGGAAATAGAATCAAGTTGCTTTGCACTGTACTGGACAAAGGGCGCACCCTGTTGCTTTGCTTGCCGGTGATAGCAACCGGTCAGCAATAACAAGAGCAGGAGTATCGGAACTATGGTTCTAGTTTTCTGCATATATATTCATTTGGCAAACTCTACAGTTGAATTCAAGTTTAAATTTCCTCCCGTCTGGCAAGACGAGTGACAGAGGTTCCTTCCAGGTCGGTCGCTTTCCGCCCCGCTTCACACAGAATCCCAGTGCATACCGGATGCAATAGCGGCACTGCATGATGAGCGGTTGTGAAACCGATTGAGTTGAAAGGTTTCGAAGTTCAAAGGCCGTCCCATCTGCCTTCAGGCCTTGACGGGAATAGAAATCCCTTGCATGCCGGTTACTGATGTTATAAAGATAAGGAAAATGCCCGTATTCCGGTTGCCAATTAAAGGCCGGAGACTCCGTACTGCTTTTATCAGGCACAGGAACTGCAGTTTGTACAGCCCTGGACTGAGTCCTCCCCGCCTTGCTTGCTGTCTCAAGTTCGTCAATCACTTTCCGTTTGAGGGTTGACAGCAAACTGTTGGGTACGAAATAGTCAGTAGTTCCCTCAGCAAACGCCACCTGTTGACAAGTGTAGGAGGTATTTCCCAATTTCGTCAACTGGCGGTTCATATTCTCACGCTGGTTGTTTCTCGCTTTTTCGAAAGTCATTTCGAGTGTAGTCTCTACAGAGCACCTGTCGTCCGTAGCCTCGAGTCGGGCACCTCTATCCGTGACAGACAACTTCAACTGAAGAGGAATCTTCCGTTCAGCAGTCTGCCCTTCAAGGATTTTCCGGAAAGCCTCATCATGGTTTCGATAAAGCCGGATGCCCTTCCTCAGACCTGCCGGCATGCGCTGCGGAAAGAGCCAGTTGTTCTCCACCCTGTTTACCCGGAAACCCTCCAACTCGTGACCTTCATTGAAGAAACAGAGTCCATCCCCATTGACAAAAGAAGTTGTCCCGGCAACAGAGAAACTTCCACGATGAACCTCCTTTACAACACCAACGTATTCACCCGTCACTTTTGGCGTATCCATAGCACTTATTCCTTCCTGTCTGCCATTGAGGAAATAAGTGGTAAAGCCCCGGTTAAAAGTTTTTTGCAAGTCAGGTTGAAAGGACCATGCCACTCGTCCACGTGACGAACGGCAGTAATCCTCCGGGCGTCTCTTGACAAGTTGGTCCAACTCACGGGAATAGGCAGATACCACGTTTTTTACGTAATCAGCATCTTTCAGTCTACCCTCAATCTTGAAAGAACTTGCTCCTGCATCAGCCAACTCTTCCAGATGACTTGCCAGACAAAGATCTTTCAGGGACAACATATAACGTTGCTTTTCGATGACCGTTCCTTCGCTGTCCACCAAATCAAATTTCAAGCGACAAAACTGTGCACAGTTCCCTCGATTGGCAGAACGTCCGAAAGCTTTCTGAGAAGCATAGCACACACCGGAATAACTCACGCAAAGCGCGCCGTGCACAAAGACCTCAAGTTGAATATCCGGAACAGCCTCATGAATCTTACGGATTTCAGTTAAGGAAAGTTCACGGGCCAGGACAGCACGCTGGAATCCCAGAGATTTCAACCAGCGGACCTTTTCTACAGAACGGACATCACATTGTGTACTGGCATGGAAAGGCAGGCCCGTCTGATTTTTCAACTCCAGGAGTCCCATATCCTGTATGAGTATTCCATCAACATGGATTGAAGCCAGTCTCGCCATCAACTCCTTGACAGCAGCCCACTCCTGATCATATACGATCGTATTGACCGTGACATAGACCTTCGCATCAAACCGGTGAGCATACTCACACAACTGCCTGATATCTTCTACTGAATTGCCCGCAGCCTGACGGGCACCGAATCCATCAGCACCGATATAGACAGCATCAGCACCATGTTCAATGGCAGCAATGCCGATCTGCAAATTCTTTGCAGGAGCCAAAAGTTCTAACTTCCTCATCATGATTAACTCCCGATATCGCCGATTCAGTTCTGTATTTCAGGTTATTTAATATCTTCAATATTGTATGGTGTCTCCTGATAAACGTAATAATTGATCCAATTGCTATAAAACAAATTGGCAGAAGACCGCCATGTCACGAGCGGTTTGTTATGCGGGTCATTGTCTATATAATAGTTTTTCGGGATGTCCACGTCATTCCGCTTGCCGAAATCACGCTTGTATTCTTTATCCAACGTATAAGGCGCATATTCCAAATGCCCGGTCAGATAGAAATCCCTACCGTTACGGGACATCACCACTGTAACCCCACTCTCCTTCGACTCCGCTATGATCTGCAGGTCAGGAACCTTATCGATATCCTCCCGATGAACTTCCGTGTGTCTGCTTTGAGGCATATAGAACACATCATCGAATCCTCTGAAAATGGGCAGTAACGGATCGAGGATACGAGAGCGGAAAATCCCGAACATCTTTTTCTTCAAAGGATATTTGGGAATGCCGTAGAAATGGTACAAGGCAGCCTGTGCCGCCCAGCAGATATACAACGTAGAGGTCACGTGAGTACGCGCCCAATCGAAGATGCCCTTTACCTCTTCCCAATATTCTACGTCCTCGAATTCCAGCGTCTCCACAGGAGCGCCCGTGACGATCATGCCATCAAATTTATGATTCCGAAGTTCGTCGAAATCCTTATAGAACATGACCATGTGCTCTACCGGCGTATTTTTGGGGATATGGGTCTTCAGCCTCATGAAATTGATTTCCAACTGCAAAGGGGTATTGGAAAGGAGCCGGATCAGATCCGTCTCAGTCGTAATCTTCAAAGGCATCAAATTAAGAATAACAATTTTCAAGGGACGAATCTCCTGGCTATGAGCTCTTGTCTCATCCATGACAAAGATGTTCTCTTTTTTCAGAATTTCAATAGCCGGCAATTTGTCCGGTAATCTTAATGGCATATTTATATCCTTTCCCTAATAAACTCAGGTACAAATTTAGATAAAAATTCTGAGATGATAAAGCCTTGACTTGACAAAAAGTAAAATAACTCTATATCTGAGGATTTTGCCCGTTCATTCAAGACAATATGGAGGTCGTATTCATGATCTACAGAAAATGCCCATCAGTCTGGAGATTCCCTATCAGAAATTCCCGAAATGGGCGAATTTAACAGACAGAAAAGGTTCAAGTCATTTTATTTTTGTAAGTTTGCCACATTTATAAATGTAGCGATCAATTATACAAAACATTAAAAATGAGAGTACTTGTTATCAACGGTAGTCCGCGCAAAAACGGAAACATTGCAAAAATGCTCCACTCTATTGCGGACCACGTCGATTCAGCAGACGTCCATTGGATCAACGTCAATGATCTGAAGATCCATGCCTGTACCGGTTGTATGAAATGCAGAGCATCCGGCACATGCGTCTTACCCGAAGATGACGGCCATCACATGGCAGAGGAAATCAAATGGTGCGATGCACTTATCTTAGGCACTCCCGTGTATTGGGGAAACATGAGCGGACAGATGAAACTGATGTTTGACCGCATCGTTCCTTCGATGATGGGAGAATCCAAGTCAGGTATCCCTATCGCTCTGCACAAAGGCAAGAAAGCCATTATCGTCACAGCCTCTACCACGATATGGCCCTTCAGTTTCCTATTTCGGGAAACGACGAACACCAATCATGCCATGAAGGAAATACTGCATTATTCAGGATTCAAGGTTATCGGCAAATTAGTTTATCCCGGTACCAAAGGGAAGAAGTCCATCCCTCAAAGGATCTTGAATAAGGGGAAAAGATTAGGCGCAAAGATCAAATAAGATTCTTTCCACATCAAGTATACTCGCCTCGACCCGATACAACTGTTACACCAAGTGGTTCCAATAGTGAAGTCAACCGTAACAGACGGGTTAAGATCACAACTCCTGTTATCTGCAGGTGTTCTGATCTCCAAGTTTCTATTTCTAAAGGGAGACCTATCTTCTCTTGGTCTCCCCAATCATCAAAAATCCGGTTTCCAGTATAGAGGAATACAGATTCGTATTCCTCAAGACTTTATTTTCAACACAAACCGGAACATCAGATAATAGACCAAATGGAAAAGGATGATCAGATTGAAGATGATCAAGTCCAAGTCATTTGCACCTTCCGAGAGATGATGTACATACGTCAGCACCGCGAGCAGCACGCACAGGCATAGTCCGCACATTGTCGTGACATTCCTCGTCCTCTGCTTTTCCCGGATGGAATCATTCTCCGAGAGTTTGCTGTGTCTCGATCCACGTACGATATAGATATCAAAACCGATCATCATCCATACGACGAGACGAAGCCACGTGTCGATACTCAAGGAAACCATCATCACCAGACAGACCAGCGCACCGAGAATAGGAATGACAGGCACCCATGGCGTCCTGAAAGCAGGTTTGGCATTGGGATTATTCTTGCGGATGATAATAATACCGAGACATACCAGTATAAATGCAAACAGAGTCCCGATACTACTCATCTCCCCGATGACTTTTCCGGGGACAAATGCCGCAATCAAAGAGACGAAAACCATGAACAGCAGATTTGATTTGGCCGGTGTCTTATATTTGGAATGCAGGTGCGAGAAAATCGAAGGGACCAACCCGTCACGACTCATGGAATAGAACACCCTGCTCTGACCAAGCAGCAAGACCAGGATGACAGAAGAATATCCCAAAAGGATCGCCACCACAATAAATCGGTTCAGCCATGGGAAGGAAGGAATGATCGTGCCATTGGGTCCCGGCTTCCCCATCTGATTGATAGCCGTTGCTACAGGAGCGAGGTCACTTCCTGACCCACTTAACGTCTTATAATTGGCAACGCCCGTCAGCACATAGGCAAACAAGACGTAGAGTATCGTACAGATCAATAGCGACCCCAAGATGCCATAGGGCATAGATTTCTGCGGATTCTTGGTCTCCTGGGCAGCAGTAGACACCGCATCAAAACCCATATACGCAAAGAAGATCATTCCCGCCGCCCTGAGAATACCTGTCCAGCCGAACTTTCCGAAGCTCCCTTCATTCTTGGGAATAAAAGGCGTCAGATTACTCTTGTTGATATAGTGGAATCCGATAAATATAAAGATCAGCACAATCGCTATTTTCAGAACAACGATGACGTTGTTCAATCGTGCTGACCCTTTTGTCCCATGGATCAGGATCATGGACATAATGATCACGATGAAAACAGAAGGAAGGTTGATAATCCCATGTAAAACTTCTCCCCCTGGAAGTACGACAGACTCAAAAGGAGTCATCATCAACTGCTGGTCTAACGTAAAACCCAAGGAGTGCAGCAGTTCATTAAAATACCCCGACCAACTCGAGGCAATGGTAGAGGACCCTACGGCATATTCCAGGATCAAGTCCCATCCGATGGTCCAAGCGACGAATTCCCCCATTGTCGCGTACGAATAGGTATAGGCACTACCTGAGACTGGGATGGACGAAGCAAACTCAGCATAGCATAATCCTGCAAAGGCACAACCGATGGCAGCTATCACAAAAGAGATGACAATAGACGGCCCCGCGTGCTCTCCCGCCGCAATACCCGTGACAGAAAATAACCCGGCTCCAATAACAACTCCAACCCCCAGTGCGATCAAAGCACCAGTTGTCAAAGTTTTCTTCATTCCCTGTTTGTCAGAAGCCTCCGCCATGAGACTGCTGATGCTCTTCTTTGTGAATAATCCCATATTACCTTGCTTTTTGAGTTTGTTTGTGCCACAAAGATAATTATTTTTATCTATAAATCATCATGATGTTTTAATTTTGTGGACAAAACGAACACTTTATCTTAAAAAAAGTTAGAGAATCCATCATTTTGAATAGGGAAAGGTTAAAAAAGTAATACAAATCACACTCCATACGAGAAAGAACGGGGAAATATTCCAACGATCAAACAATAGAAAAAAGCACAAAAAAAGCGCAGATATGAAATGATATCTGCGCATTTTATTATGATCCGGAATGATCACCACAATTGCAGGCGTTCATTCTCTGGGATATACATCTTGTCTCCCTTCTTCACATTCCAGGCTTTATAGAAAGCGTCTATATGAGGAAGAGCACCGTTGACACGCCATCTACCCAAAGCATGAGGATCCCGCTTAACACGGTTGCGGATCTCCTGGTCTGTAATATTATCAGCCCATATTCCTGCAAAAGCCAGGAAGAAGCGCTGATCAGGTGTAAAACCGTCTACCGTCTTCAGAGGATGCTGAGCGGTCACCTTCTTATAGGCATTGAAGGAAACCTGAAGGCCTCCGTGGTCTGCAAGATTCTCTCCAAGTGTCAATTCTCCATTTGCGTGGAGTCCGGGCAATACCTCGATATTGTCAAAAAACTTGGCATAGAGTTGGGCACGTTTCTGGAAGTTCTTTGCGTCACTGGCTGTCCACCAGTTTTTCATATTGCCATCAGAATCATACTGGCGGCCCTGGTCATCGAATCCGTGGGTCATCTCATGACCGATGACAACACCGATGCCACCATAGTTGAATGCTGCGTCTGCCTTCGGGTCGAAATAAGGAAACTGTAAAATTCCGGCAGGGAAACAGATCTCATTGGTCGTCGGATTATAATAAGCATTCACCGTCTGAGGCGTCATCAGCCATTCATCGCGGTCAACAGGTTTACCTGCCCGCTCTTCAATGCGCTGATTATGGTGGAAGACCGCACAAGCCATGGCATTATCATAAAGAGAACGTGAAGGATCGATAGTCAGTTTGGAATAATCCTTCCACTTGTTAGGATAACCTATTTTAATCAGGAACTTGTTAAGTTTCTGATGTGCGGCAGTTTTTGTCGTGTCACTCATCCAAGTTTGTGCGTCTATCCGTTCTCCGAGGCTGACCTGAAGATTATGCACCAGGCCCTCCATATATTTCTTGGAAGATTCAGGGAAATAATGCTCGACATAGATCTTGCCCAGCACATCGCCCATTTGGTCCTGTACCTGATCGGATGCACGCTTCCAGAGAGGATAGTCTTCCTTACGGCCGCTCATCGTCTTGCCGAAGAAGTCAAACTGGGCCTCCCTGATAGCATCAGTGAGATATTCTGCAGAGTTCTCAATGACGCTCCACTCCATCAATGCCTTGATGTCTTCAGGAGTCTGCAAAGTGATCAACTTGTCCAGACCTGCCATAAACTCAGGTTGTCCGACAACCACGGTCTGAACATATTCTGGTTTGATCCCTTCAGCATCGGTAAATTTCTTCAGAGGAATATCGGGATAGGCCGCATTAAACTCATCCAAAGTCATCTTATGATAGTTGGCTTCAGGATCCCTCAGATCCGTCATACTCTTAGAGATCAATGCAACCAATATTTCCTGACGATAGACAGCATCACGGCGCTTGGCAGATTCGTCAGAGTTGAAACCGTAAAGTTGGAACATCTTGTCGATGAAATCATGATAAGCGTTGCGGATGGCAACTGTTGCAGAATCATTATTGACATAATAGTCCTTTTGGCCCAATGTCAATCCGCCCTGCGAGATATTCAGGATATTCATGGCTGCATTCTTCTGGTCAGCATCGAAATAATCATCGAACTGCATACCCAAGCCCTGAACAGCGTACTTCAATTGGAGTTGACGAAGGTCCTCAACTGTCTTGGCAGCTTCTATCTCGCCAAGAATAGATTTCACAGGTGCCAGTCCCTCCTTATTGCGGCGATCAAGATCCAAAGCCAATTTGTAGAAATCTGCCAGTTTCTGCTCCATACTCCCCTTAGGGTGACTTTTCTTCTTCAGTCCTGCCAGGATCTCGTTGATACGCTTGTTGTTGTTTTCCTGCAACTGATCAAACGTGCCAAAGCGACTGCGGGAAGCTGGTAAAGGATTCAACTTTTTCCATCCGCCGTTGGCAAACTCATAGAAGTCGTCTTGCGGTCGGACAGACTTGTCCAAATTCTTTTCATTGATTTCCGACTGATTTTGAGCCATACCCATCAAAGGCGACACAACCATCATCATCATCGGAACAATTTTCCTCATATTCATACTTATTGTGATTTAAAATTATCTTTTCATTCGAAAATGTTTTTATTGCGAACAGCCAGTAAATCGGCTATTCAGGTTTAACTTATTTGTTTTGACACAATAAAAGAATAAGCAGGCTGCGGTATGCTGTCTGCGGCTATTGGCTTAGGC